>JAEWSC010000021.1 GCA_023398575.1 Bacillota bacterium
TTGGATTTAAACTTTAGTGCCGGTGGAAAATCACCATTGCCCACCACTTGCTGCCATTGCTTGTTTTCTCTTTGGGCCAGCATCTGGGCTGCCTTGTGCAGGTGGGACACTTCCATGTCGAAGAACTGTTCCCAGATTTTCTTGATATTAGGTTCCGTTTCATCCTGCATCATGGACCAGTACAGGTAAGCCTCGGTGTACTCATGCATAACCCAGTTTTCCAGCCAGGTACAGCTGACATCCATCAGGCTCTCGTACTGCGTTACATGCTGCTCTTCGATCAGCCCGATCTCCTGGTATAGGCGGCGGCCAAGGTCCGAACCATAAAACGCGCCTGTGTTCATATAGTAGTTCATGGTCTGCTGTTCGGCCGCTGTGATGATGCCGATGTGCAGCTTGGTGGAAATGTCGGCGGTTTTGTAATTCACCGGTTTGCAAAGCGCATCAAAGGGGAAACGGTGTTCAGATATGGTGGGGCGCCCAGGCATAATCTCGGTATAGTGGCCTACCAGTCGTTCGGCCTTTACGCCCTGTTCCATTTCCAATAGATCGGCATAGCGATATAAATGGTCAAAATCCTCAAGCAACGCAAAATCAAGTGCAGACTTGACCGAGGCATCTTTTTCGCACTGGGCCAGAATGGCTGTCAAATCGACGGCCACCTGCTCATAGCCGATGGTATGCTCCAGCGCGTTTTCATTCAACGGCTTTAAATTGGCAATTTTCTTTTGCTGCTGCTGTTCCTGGCGGCGGATCACAGCCAATTCCCTGCGCAGGTCGTTGCAGCCCTCATGCCGGGCAAATTGATGAGAGAATTTCACACTTTCAAACTCTGTGCCGTTCATCAAAATTACGCGGACTCTGGTATAAGGATCAATCTCTTCCTTGTCATAGGATTTGGGGTACAACTGCTTCCAGTCCATGAAGCCGTCATTGATGTTCATGGGTTTTAGGGTGAATGGGTTCACGCACATCGCTCCTTCAAAATTGGTCACCTCCATTCTTTCCGCAACGGCTGTAGAACATGCGCGAAACAGCCTTTGTTGTGGTATAATTTGATGTGGAAAAGCCACTTTATCCCAAGTGAGGAGACAGTATGTTAACAACATTACGCTTGATTCTTAGGCCATTTTCCGCATCCGATGGAAATGATTTGTATGAATATCTTTCTGATCCCGAGGTTGTGAAATTTGAGCCATACCAGCCGCTGACGCTTGATGAGTGCCATCGGGAGGCGGAGCGACGCTCACATGACGATGCGTTTATTGCCGTATGCCTGAAGGAAAGCGGCAAACTGATTGGCAATATCTATTTTGACAGGCGGGAATACGATGCCTGGGAATTGGGCTTTGTATTTAACAGCGCATATCAGGGCAAGGGCTATGCATTTGAGAGCGCAAGGGAAGTGCTGCATAACGCATTCTCGGTGCTTGGTTTCAGGCGCGTGATAGCGCGGTGTAACCCGCAAAATGAAAAATCCTGGCGACTATTAGAGCGGCTCGGCCTGCGCCGGGAGGGCCACCTGAAGCAGAATGTTTTTTTCTGGAGGGATGAAAACGGCCAACCCATCTGGAAGGATACGTATGAGTATGCCATGCTTCAAGATGAGTGGCAAGATTGATACTGCTCCATGAAGCATAGATTTTATCGCTGCAGGCACGATATAGGTAAAGCAAACCAGGGGATGATAGCATGAAGTTCACCGTAATGTGCACATCTATTTTGATGGTCGCAATCTTATTAACAGGTTGTGCCGCTGAAAGTGGTGCAAATATGCCCACGCCAACGCCGGGACAGCCGGCTACCACATCGCTGGCCGCTGAGCCGGCACGCTCCTTCGACCCGCAAAACGCTGGCCAAGTAACAATGTACAATACACAATACGGCTTTGTGTTTTTGCTGCCCCAAACATGGCAAGGCTACACTGCTGAGGAAAGCACTTGGGAAGGTGTGGCTGTTTCTGGTGATATGGCGGGGAAGATGGTGGAGTCGGGGCCTGAAATCGTGATACGCCATCCCCAGTGGTCGGCAGAGACACCGCGGCAGGATATACCTATTATGGTGTTTACTAGGACGCAGTGGGAAGCGCTTGGAAAGGAAACCTTCCATATTGGTGCGGCGCCTGTCGGGCCAACAGAGCTTGGCAGGAACAGCCGGTATGTATTTGCACTTCCGGCACGGTATAACTATGAGTACCTCTTTGGGTATGAAGAGGTCGAAAGTATTATAGACAGCAAGCCGCTGCAGCCTATCGAGCCGCTGAGCCCGAAGGGTTAACAGATCAAGGGAGAATCCTCCTGCTTTGATGTATGTACGCAGTGTGTGCCTCCGCCTTTGTAAGCTTTGCTGTTTTATGGTAGAATAATATGGCAGGCATAACTGCCGCATGGAGGGGCATATGAAGGAAACATTTCTGGTCGTGGACGGCAACAGCTTGATATTCAGGGCCTTTCACGCGCTGCCGCTTTTAAATACATCCTCTGGTGCATACGTAAACGCTGTGCAGGGTTTTTTCGGTATGCTGTTCAAGGTTATGCAGGAGGAAAAGCCCCGCTTTTGCGCTGTGGCTTTTGACGAGCACGGACCTACTTTCCGCCATACGGTGTATGCCGATTACAAAGCCGGCCGACCCGAAACACCGGCGGAGCTTCGGCCACAGTTTGCGCTGATCAAGGAATTACTTGCCGCGCTGCATATTGGCGTATACAGCCTGGAGGGGTATGAGGCCGACGATCTCATTGGCACCATTGCTCAAAAAGCGGATGCGGAAGGCTATCATGCGCTGCTTTTGACTGGCGATCGGGATGCGCTACAGCTGGTAGACAACAATATTAATCTACTCTTTCCTCGAAAGGGCTTTTCGGAGACGATGCTCTTTACGCCAGTCACCGTGAAAGAAGAATACGGGATTACCCCAGAACAAGTCACCGACTGGAAGGGTTTGATGGGGGATTCCAGCGATAATATTCCCGGCATTCCCGGTGTGGGGGAAAAGACCGCGGTGAAGCTGCTCGGCCAGTTTGGCACGCTGGAAAAGGTACTGGAGAATGCGGCAACCATCCCCGGGAAGCTGGGGGAAAAGGTGCGCGACAACGCGGAGCTCGCACGCTTTTCCAAGGACCTTGCAACCATTCGTCCCAACGCGCCAATTGATGTGAACTTTTCCGACTGCCGCTTAAGCCGTATGGGCGAAGGCGTGGCACTCTTTCAGAAATACGAATTGAACAGCTTATCCCGCAGGCTATTGTCTCTTTCGGGGGAAGGCGAAGGGGCTGCGCAAGCCCAGGTTCCGGTTCAGAGCTCTTTTGCCCCCTGGGAAGAAATAGGCAGTCTAGCGCAGATACAGGAACTGGTATCGCGTCTTGTGAAGGACCCTGGGCCTGTGGCTTTGTATTTGGGTGATAGCCTGACCCTGGCGGCAAATAGCCGCAGGTATCGTGTGACGCTGCAGGGAGATTTGCTGAACCCGGGCCTCAGCCGTGGTGATGTGCTGCTGGCGCTTTCGCCGCTTTATACAGATCAGGACCTTGTCGTTCATGATTTGAAAGGCCTTATGCATAAACTGGCGGATATATCCGCTCCACTGCCGCAGAAGGTAATGTGGGATACCATGATCGGCGCATACCTGGTTAACCCCCAGGAGCGCAGCTATGCACTGCATAACTTTACCCCCGGCGCGGAGGAAGATGCTTCCCAACTGCTGCCTTTGTATAAAACGCAGCAGGAGACGCTTACGCAAAACGAAGGCCTGGCCTTAATGCTGGATATGGAGCTTCCTCTTTGCAAGGTGCTTTTCTCTATGGAACGTGCCGGTTTTGTGGTGGACAGGGAAACGTTGGTCCGATTGGGTGCGGATTTTACTGCCCAGATCGAATCCCTTAAGGAACAGGTATACGAGCTCACTGGCGTTCGCGGCTTTAACCTCAACAGCCCGCAGCAATTGAGTAATGTACTATTTGAAACCTTGAAGCTGCCGGCTGGTAAAAAAAGCACAAAGGGCTATTCTACCAGCGCGGATATTTTGGAAGGGCTTGTGGACCTGCACCCCGCCATTACCCCCCTGCTCAATTACCGTCAAATTGTGAAATTGAATGGAACATATATTGAAGGGCTATTGCGGTTGATGGGGCAGGATTCTCGTGTGCATACCACCTTTGACCAGGTGGGCACCGCCACAGGCCGCATCTCCAGCAATGATCCCAATCTTCAAAACATTCCGGTTCGCTCGGCCCTTGGCCGGGAAATTCGCCGGGCCTTTGTGCCCAAGCCTGGCTGGGTGCTGCTGGACGCCGACTATTCACAGATCGAGCTTCGCGTGCTGGCCCATCTAAGCGGCGATAGGAACATGGTCGAGGCTTTCCAATTGGGGCAGGATATTCATACCCGCACAGCTTCGGAGGTTTTTGGCGTACCCATGAATGAGGTAACGTCTCAAATGCGTTCCAGTGCCAAGGCGGTAAACTTTGGTTTGGTGTATGGCATCAGCGAATTTGGGCTGGCCAGGAACACTGGCGTCACTCGCAAGGAAGCGGCGGAATTCATGCGCCGGTATTTTGAACGCTACCCCGGTGTGAAGGAGTTCATGGAGGATGCAGTGAAAAGGGGAAAAGAAAAGGGGTATGCCGAAACTCTGCTGCACCGCCGCAGAAACCTGCCCGAACTGAAAAGCCCCATTGCCAACACCCGTAACTTTGGAGAGCGGGTGGCCATGAACGCGCCTGTGCAAGGCACAGCGGCAGATATCATTAAGCTGGCCATGGTCAGGGTGTATGATGTTTTGCAAAAGGAAAAGCTTCAGGCTCATCTGACGCTGCAGGTGCACGATGAGCTGCTGATTGAAAGCCCGCCGGAAGAAGCTATGCATGCGGCTAAACTGCTCAAAGAATGCATGGAGCAGGTGGTCAAACTGAAGGTGCCGCTGATTGCTGAGGTGAACCAAGGCCCCAGCTGGTATGATACAAAGTAGCTGAAGAGAATTGCCCTTACATATACCCCAAAGGGGTAAAATTTCCTTAATTTCTTTTTTTGCATTTAGTTGTAACAATCGTTATCAGAGATGCAAGGCATGAAAAATGAAATTTCATTCGTTTTATCCATATCCTCCATAGGTATATGCGTGTGTACAAGCGCATACATCATTTAGCGAGGGGGACAAACCATGTATGTTATTGCCCTGACCGGGGGCATCGCCAGCGGAAAAACCACACTGCTTGCCGCGCTGGCAAGGCAAGGCGCACCGGTCATTGATGCGGACCAGATATCCAGATCCTTGACCGCCCCAGGTGGCCAGGCACTCCCTTTGATACGTGAAGCTTTCGGCGGTGACGTTTTTCAGGAAGATGGAGTGCTTGACCGCAAGGCGATGGCGGCTATCGTTTTTTCAAATGAGCCGGCCCGCCGCCAGTTGGAAGCGATAATCCATCCCATGGTTTTGCATTGTATTCAAAAAGAGCTGGAGACTATTGCCCAAAGCCATCCCGTCGCTGTGGTGGATATCCCCCTTTTGTATGAAAGTGGTATGGAATCCATAGCAGATGAGGTTTGGTGTGTATATGTGCCGCAAGAGGAGCAGATGAAGCGGCTTCGCGGGCGGGATAAATTGAACCAGGAACAAGCATTGCAGCGCTTAAACAGCCAGATGGATCCAATGGAAAAATGCCGTAAAGCGGATTATGTAATCCACACGGGCGGTACGCCGGCGGAAACGGCTCAAAAGGCGATTACCCTTTGGTTTGCGGCGCTTGACAAGGTTGGAGGAAAGAAGATTGACTGATACCCACATGGTTTCATCCACCGTAGGAGGCAGGGCTTCCCGCCGTCCGATGCGGATGGATCGTTGGCTGAAGGTTGTTCTGATACTGCTGCTGGTTGCGCTAATTGGCCTGGTTCTGGCTAAAGCGCTGATGGAAACCTACCTGTATACTCAGGAGAAGGCCAGGCAGACAGCCCATCAGCAGCTTTTGGCAAAGCACCCCCTGCCTGAGCAGTATCTTCAACCCATAGGGCAGGTGGCGCAGCAGAACAATGTGAACCCGGCTTTTCTGGCGGCGATTATACTTTGCGAAAGCTCTTACCGTTCTGATGCGCAGAGTTCTGTTGGCGCCAGGGGACTGATGCAGGTTATGCCTGACACCGGTGCTTGGATTGCCGGCAAACTGAATGAGGACAAAAGCTTCACCGCTGATCTCTTGTACGACCCGTTGCTCAATATTCGGTATGGAAGCTGGTATATAGGTTACCTGTCTCAGCTGTTTTCCGGTGACCCTATTCTTGTAGCCAGTGCGTACCATGCGGGTCAGAACACAGTGGCCGGTTGGCTGCAAAACCCCGAATACTCGCAGGATGGGCGCTCAATTCACATCAATGACATGGTGGATGGTCCCACCAAGGAATATGCACAAAGGGTGGTTTCGGCCTATGCGATTTACGAACGATTGTACTTTACCAAAGAGGAGCCTGCTTCATAAAGCGTTAGGTGTTTTTCTATGCCTGACGCTGCTTACACCCTTGAGCGCTTTGGCTTCCAACGCCAGCGACGAACTGACCATTGGTGTTATATCGACAAAAACAGAGGCAATCTATCCGTTGGAGCCAGTGGAGCGTGATTTGACATCGTTGTATGCCATGGCCTATGAAAGCCTCATCACCATTGATGATGACTATAAGCCAAGGGGTTTGCTGGCTGAGCGGTGGGATGCGCCGACGGGAAGCGGCAAGACTTGGACGTTTTATCTGCGGCCGAACGTTGTGTTTTCCAACGGTGCGCCGTTGACTGCCAATGATGTGGTGGCTACCATACAATACATACTGAATAAGGCAAACGATGAAACCGCCGATTACAAAGGCTATTTCGGGAATTTGCGCTATTTTATTGACAGCGTCAGCGCGAAGGATGATCAGACCGTGGTGATCAAAGCATCGCGTTCCTATTATGGACTATTGTATGCGCTGACGTTTCCTATTCTTCCTGCCGATTATATTGAGCAGCCCAATCCCCCTGGAACAGGGCCCTATACCATTAGCTTTCAACCGCGGGATTTTATGGCTCTGACTGCCAACGACCTGTGGTGGCATCAACCACCCAAAGTCAAAATCATTTCGGCGATCTTCCACACATCCAATAAAGACATAATAGATAGTTACGAATATGCCCGTGTAGATGCGGTGTTTACCCGTTCTATTTCTGCTGCCCAATATAAAAGCGGAACGTCGTCTTTGCGCTTGGACTACCGCTCCCGCCAATTGGAAACACTGCTGCTCAATAATACTGCTTTTGAACTAAAGGACATCAGGGTTCGCCAGGCGATACGCTATGCGTTGGACATCGATCAGATTGCAGCCTCTGTATATATGAACTTGGTATCCAGAACCGATACGCCGCTGCCTGCCGGAAATTGGCTGTATCATGATGTGCCTGCTGCCCACAAGGTGGATTTGGAGAAAGCAAAAGCACTGCTGGAGGAAGCGGGGTGGCGGGATCCGGACGGTGATGGAATGCGTAATACCGTTTTAGATGGAAAACCCCGCAACCTGAATTTGCAGCTGTATGTATATGAAGATAGCGACAATAATGTCCGCGTCGAGACGGCGAATATGATCGCCGATATGCTTGGGAAAATTGGCATTTATGTTAACGTCAATACCACCACCTTTGAGGATGTAGCCAGCCGCCTTCTAAACGGAAAATGTGACATGGCGCTGGCGTCGTACCAAATGGACTTGGTGCCTGATCCCGGCTTTATGCTTATGAGCGGCAACACAAGCGTCGGCAATTTTAGCCGGTACCGCAATGAGGATATGGACAGCCTTTTTAAGACACTCCGCACCAAGATTGATCCCAATGAGTTTGCTCAGGCGCTTTCAGCCATTCAGCAAAAGTTTATTGATGATGTTCCCTTTATTTGCTTGTTCTACCGCTCTGGTGCCGTACTGACAAGGAAAATGTATACCACGGCCAGAGATGTCAGGGAACTGGAGTTGCTGAGAGGGATTGAAGCGTTTGCGAATTGACAACCGATATAAAGCAACAGCGCCTGCATCGAGCGTGCAGGCGCTGTTGTTATGTTACGACAAATTACAGCTGATTCACCAGAGAATACAGCTTTTTGTTGAACCGGCGGGTACACTTGAGCGCGCGTTCAATGGGCATATGGAATACCTTGCCCTGCTTAATGCCAATCACTTGGTTGCTGATGCCATCGCGCAAAAGCTGTACAGCCATGTTGCCGGCTTCAAAGCCAAACGCGCTGTCACGGAAGGTGGGGCTGGCGCCGCGCTGGGTATAACCCAATACGGTGGCCCTGGCTTCTACCATGCCGCATTTACGCTTCATAACGGAGGCGAAGCGCACGGCGCTCATGGGTTCGCCTTCAAAGCATTTCTTGCCATTGGCATTGAGGAAGGAGCAGAAATCAAAGGGCTTCATAGACTCCCAACAGCCCTCTGCCACGATAATGGTTGCGCGTGTGTTACCGCCCATAATCAACTGGTTCAGCCGGCGGGCAACTGAATCAACGCTCCAGGTGACTTCAGGTACCACAACAATTTCAGCGCCGGTGGAAACGGCGGTATTCAGGGCGATATCACCGCAATGCCGCCCCATGACTTCCACTACAGCAGGTCTGTCATGGCTGCGGGAGGTGGCGCGGATCGATCGGACAGCATCGATACATACATTGACGGCGGTATCAAAGCCCAGCGTCATTTCGGTATAGGGCAGATCGTTGTCAATGGTACCAGGAATGCCAATGCAAGGCACACCTAGTTCACAAAGCCGCATGGCACCTTGGAAGCTGCCATCGCCGCCGATCACCACAAGGCCGCCAATATCCTGCTCTTTAATAAATTGAGCGGCCCTTGCTCTGACCTCTGGGTCAAGAAACTCTTTGCAGCGCGCGGTACGCAAATAGGTGCCGGGCAGATCGGCAATATCCAAAACGGTATCCAGCTGCAGTTCCATCAGGTCGTCATCTACGTTGTCACTCTTGCGCAGCAAGCCGTTATAGCCCCGCTTGACGCCAATCAGCTTAATGCCGTACATGGCAGCGCTGCGGGCGACAGACACAACAGCGGCATTCATTCCCGGGCTGTCCCCGCCGCTGGTAAGTACGCCAATTTTCTTCATAAAAAACCATCGCTCCCGGTTGAAATAATAAGTTCTTAGTATAGATTGGCTATCCATGTGGATAACCATATCAATATCGATTATATCACGTTTATGATGGTGAATCCAGTTCTTTTTTTCACAATCTTAAGCAAAGATTTTGCCAAAATTATTAGTTTGGGAGGTGGAAAAGTATTGACAGCCTGAAGGTTGGATGTTATCATGTCAAAAGTTAGTCATGGCTAACATAATTAGCATTGACTAATTAGAGAGAAAAAGGAGAAAGCAACATGCACCTCATCAAATCAAACCGGTTTTTAGGCTTGGTTTTCCTTGCTGTTATGGTCGTCATTGTCGGGGTCAATATCGCCGCACTTTCGGAAGGTGAAACAGCGGTACAGTATCCTATCACCATCCCCCACGCGTATGGCGAAACGGTCATTGAAAAGGCGCCAGAGCGCATTGCAACGATTTCCTGGGGCAATCAGGATGTGCCATTGGCCTTGGGTGTAGTGCCTGTCGGCGTTTCGAAGGCAAACTATGGTGTAGGCCCTGATGAAAACCTGCTGCCTTGGACAGCCAGCGGCTTTGCGGCTTTGGGGGTAGAAGCTCCGGTCGTATTTGATGATACGGACGGTTTGGATTATGAAGCGATCAACGATGCGCAGCCCGATGTGATCCTGGCGGCCTACTCTGGCATAACGCAGGAGGAATATGATCGGCTGAGTGAAATTGCGCCTGTGGTGGCTTATCCCACATTGGCCTGGCAGACCGGATGGCGGGATCAAATCATCCTGGATGCTGCTGGCATGGGCTTGAAGGCGGAAGGCGAGGAGCTCGTAATGAGTCTGGAGCAGCTGATTGAAGACAAAGCTGCGGCGTATCCGGAAATCAAGGGCAAGAAGGCCGCGTTTTTCTGGTTCTCTCCCACTGATCTTGGCAATGCCTATATCTACATGCCCGCCGATCCCCGCGCGGCTTATCTGACCGACCTTGGCATGAGCTTTCCCGATAGCGTGATGCAGTTGAGTGCCGACAATCAAAGCTTTGCTGTTCAGATCAGCGCGGAAAACTTTGACAAGCTGACAGATTTGGACATCATTATTTCCTATGGGGATGAAACCCTGCTGTCAGCCCTTCAGGCTGATCCGCTGGCAGGCACCATTCCCGCGGTGAAGAATGGCGCCGTTGTTGTGATTCGGGATGGTTCGTACCTGTCCGCCTCCTGCACGCCCAGTGCGCTCTCTATACCGGCCACCATTGATGAATACCTTGCGCTGATTGCACAAGCTGCCGGGAAGGTACAATGAATCCGGCAAGAAAATCTCTATTGATTCTTTTCAGCCTGTGCGGGCTTGGGGTTTGTTTTTTGCTGTCCCTTGCGCTGGGTTCCAAGCCTGTAGACCTTTATGAGGTGATTCAGGCACTTATAGATAGCAAAGGCACATCGTTTACCGCGCTGGTGGTGAGGGAAAGGATACCAAGAACCATTTTCTGCATCATTGCCGGAGCCTCGTTGGGGGTCTCCGGCATGATGATGCAGGCCATCACCCGCAATCCTATTGCCGATCCCAGCATACTGGGTGTAAATACTGGCGCATCGCTATTTGTGGTGGCGGGCATTGCGTTTTTTCAAATTGGATCCGCCAGCGACTATATTCTCTTTGCGCTGGCCGGCGCTTCGCTTACAGCCATATTCGTGTATGGCATTGCATCCCTGGGTGCCGGCGGTGCGTCGCCCATCAAGCTAGCGCTGGCCGGTGCAGCAACAAGCGCCGCGCTTTCCTCGCTGGTCAGCGCACTTGTTCTCCCGCGTACCAATGTCATGAACGCCTTCAGGTTCTGGCAAATTGGCAGTGTCAGCGGCGCGTCTTGGGAGTATATTCTTGCGGCGCTGCCTTTCCTTGCGGTTGGCCTGATTGCTGGATTGTTGCTTGCACCGTCGCTGAATGCGCTGGCATTGGGCGATGATGTAGCGGTAGGGCTAGGCGTTCGCACAGCACCTGTCCGGATGTTTGGAGCAGCCATCGGCGTGCTGCTTTGCGGCGCAATCACCGCCCTGGCAGGACCGATAGGTTTTATCGGGCTGATGATACCCCATGTCATGCGGCTATTGTTTGGTTCGGATATGCGCTTTACGATCCCCATGACAGCCATAGGCGGTGCGGGGCTCTTAATGCTGGCAGATGTGATCGGACGGCTTTTGGGAAGCCCCGGCGAGTTGGAGGTCGGTATTGTAACCGCGTTTCTTGGCGCGCCGATCCTCGTTATCATCGCTAGGAAAGTGAAGGCGCGGGCATTATGACACAAATGTATTTAAAGGCCATCTACGCTGGGTACAAAAAAAGGCGCATCCGGCGATATACCGTTTCCAGTCTGCTATTCTTTCTGGTTTTGGGTTTGTGTACATTAATGCTTGTCAAGGGAAATACGGATTACACACTGTCTACGGTGTTTAAGGTTTTGCAAGGGGAAAAGATACAGGGCGCCACGTATGCTGTTTTAGCCATACGTCTGCCAAGAATGTTAGTTGGGCTTTTGGCGGGTATTGCCTTTGGCATGTCTGGGAATACCTTTCAAACAATGCTCAAAAATCCGCTGGCTAGTCCGGATATTATCGGCATCGCCGCAGGCTCCAGTGCAGCCGCTGTGTTTTGCATCCTCATGCTGCACTTGAGCGGAGGCATTGTGTCTTTTGCGGCCCTTATCGCAGGCCTTGTAGTGGCACTGCTGGTCTATGCGCTGTCCCAGGGCGGACGGTTTTCGGGGGGCAGGCTGATTTTAATAGGCATCGGCATGCAGGCAATGCTTGGTGCGGTTGTTTCTTATATGCTGCTCAAGGGCTCGGAATATGATGTGCCCAGTGCCATGCGCTGGATGCGTGGCAGTCTGAACGGAGCACAGATGCAGGATGTACCTACTCTGCTTGTAGCAGTTTGTGTGTGTGGTTTTGGTATTGTATTGTTTACGCGGCATCTTGGGATACTTGAGCTGGGAGAGGATACCGCAACCACACTGGGGCTTAGGGCAAATATTACACGTGTGCTGCTTATTATGTTTGCTGTACTTTTGATTTCTTTTGCAACCGCTGCCACAGGACCTATTGCTTTTGTTGCCTTTCTGGCAGGGCCAATCGCCAGAAAGCTGGCTGGAGCAGGCGCTGTTTCGGCGGTGCCGGCAGGGCTTACCGGCGCGCTGTTGGTGCTAGGCGCGGACCTTATCGGCCAGTTTGCTTTTGCTGCGCGTTATCCAGTAGGTGTTATCACCGGCATTTTGGGAGCACCTTATCTCATTTTTTTACTGATCCGCGTCAACAGAAAAGGAGGTGCGGCGTGATGGGCTTTGGTTCATTTTCGGCCAGAGGGATCACTGCGGGTTACGATCACAAAGTGATTGTAGACGGCGTAAGCATGACCATACCCAAGGGGAAAATCAGTGTCATTATTGGTGCGAATGCGTGCGGAAAATCTACGCTGCTCAAAACCTTTGCGCGTTTGTTAAAGCCTATGTCTGGAAGCGCATTATTGGACGGGAAGCAAATCCACACCCTGCCCTCCAAACAGCTTGCGCGCACGCTGGGGCTGCTCCCCCAAACCCCTGTTGTACCTGAGGGCATAACTGTTTCCGATCTTGTTTCCCGTGGCCGATTTCCGCACCAAACGTTTCTAAAGGGAATGGGGAAAAAGGATTACGAGGCGGTGGAGGAAGCGCTTGTCACCATGGGGATAGCGGAGCTTGCAAACCGCAGCGTGGATGAGCTGTCCGGCGGCCAGCGGCAGAGGGTATGGATTGCAATGGCGCTGGCACAAGAAACAGATATCCTTTTGTTAGATGAGCCGACCACTTACCTCGATATCGCTTATCAGGTAGAAATACTCGATTTGCTGACTGATCTGAACCGCAAGAGCGGCAGCACGATTGTCATGGTGCTGCACGATATCAATCTTTCGGCACGGTATGCCGATCATATTTTCGCGCTTCGCAATGGGAAATTGATTGCTGAAGGTACACCCGTTGAAGTGATTACCAGTCAGTTGATCAAGGATGTATTTGAACTGGATTGCATGGTCATATCCGATCCAATATCGCAATCCCCTTTTATCGTTCCCAGAGGCAAATATCATGCCAAAGCTGCCATGACATGAGGAGACTACATCGGCCTAGTAACCTGTATTGGTCAGCTCTATGGGAAAATGAAGTAAGATATATGATCTGCTAAACGCTTCAGCGTGGTGCAAAAAGTGGTTACGCCACTTTTTTGCGTTTTGGTGCTTTGAGACATGCCCATACATTTTGCTGACATGGTTCGCATGTCCCCTTGATATGCTGTATGAGGTGAATGATTTTTCATGTGCATGGACAGGGTATCATTGATGCTTGTGCTGTGCAGTATGCAGGATTTGGCACGCAGACGTCGAATGGTAATGTTCATACTGAAGGCAGGGACGCAGGTAATGATACCGGGAGGTGCGAAAGTGCGCGATATGGTGCTGATCTTAAGCTTCGACGGGGCGAATGGGCGTTCTGTTGCACGAAAGCTTCGGGCAGAGCGGGTGTTTTGCAAAATTGTTCCCGCGGATATCGCGCCGGATGCCGTAAAAGAACAAGAGCCGCTAGGCATTATTTTAGCCGGCGGGTCACAGGGTTCGCTTAGCCTCCCTGGATTTCATGCGGAATTGTTAGATTTGGGGCTGCCCCTTTTGGCACTGGGCGATGCTGCGGCTGCTGTTTGCGCTGCTCTTGGCGGCCAGGCTGCCGACAGCTTTCTGGAACAGACTGCCGCGACGGTTACCTATCAGGCTGAGCTCCCCTTATTTGAAGAAGTGCCGGAGGGGGAGCGGATGATGACCTTTGTCCGGCCGCTTGAGCTCTCGGAGGGGCTTTCGCCTGCCGCCTGGTCTAGTGATGCGGTCATCGGCTTTGTACAGCAAGAAAAGAAGCTTTATGGGCTTCAATTTCAGGTAGAACAGAACGACCCGGATGGTATACAGATTCTCGCGAATTTTGCTTTAAAGGTATGCGGGTGTACAGCCTGGTGGGATAGCAGCGCCTTTATTGCCCGTGCGGTGGACGAAGTCCGCCGGGTGGCGGGTGAAGGTGGTGTAATTTGTGCTATTTCCGGCGGCGTGGATAGCGGCGTATGTGCAATGCTGGGCCATAAGGCTGTTGGCGCGCGCATGAAATGTGTGTTTGTGGACACAGGGCTTATGCGCAAAGGGGAGAGCGAATATGTGCTGGCTTTCTACCGGGATGTGCTTGGGCTGAAGGTTGAAAAGGTGGACGCTGCAGACCGCTTTTTGCGGGAGCTTTCAGGCATTGTAGAGCCTCAGCGGAAAAAGCGGGTCATATCAAGGCTGCTACAGGATATATTGACCGCAGAAGCCGGCAAGAACCCCGACGCTGCCGTGATATTGCAAGGAACCAATTACTCAGATTCGCCGGATGGTATGGGTGCCGATAGCCGTATGAGCATGAATGACCGCTACCGGCAGGCGGTGCTGGTAGAGCCGGTCAAAGAGCTTTTTAAGGATGAAATCCGTCGTGTAGGCGAAGAACTGGGCATGCCGCCGGAAATCTATACCCGCCAGCCTTTCCCGGGTGCAGGTCTGGCTCTTCGCATTATGGGTGATGTCACTGCCCAACGGCTGACCATTTTGCGGGAAGCAGATGCCATTTTCTTGGAGGAGATTGCCGCCAGCGGGCAGGGGAAACGTCTTTGGAAGCATTTTGCGGTACTTAGCGATTTGGGGGAGCACGGGATGAACGGCATTGCCATCTGCCTTCGTGCTGTCCACGCCAGCGAAAGCTCCACCGCTATGGCAGCCAGACTGCCGTCTGACCTGCTGGAACGGGTTTCCATGCGTATTTTAAAGGCGCTGCCACAGGTGGTTAGGGTGTTGTATGACTTGACGCCAGGTTACAATTTCGCGGGGATAGAATGGCAATAAATTTGGAGGGTACTTACGATGCATGTATGTGATACGCACTCGGACACGCTGTATGAGGTTGGCTATAAAAAAAATATTTCTCCGGATATCACTTTGGAGCGGGCACGCCGCGGCGGTGTAACGATTCAGGTCATGGCACTGTGGACAGGCCCGCAAGGCAATGCTGGTGATTATAAAGGTATTGTGGCAGCGGAGCTTGAGGGGCTGGAGGCTTTAAAAGCGCAGGGTTTTAAGCAAATCGATGATCCCGCCGACGCCAAGGAAGGTGAGACCGCGATTTTACTGTCTGTGGAGGGCGGTGAGGTCTTCCAGGGTGGCATTGAGACGGTGGCACAGTTCCGCAAAAAGGGTGTGCGCATCGCCGGCATCACCTGGAATCATGATAACGACCTGGGTCATCCCGCCAAGGGCGGCAGCCAGGAAGGCTTGACGCCATATGGACTTGACATTGTCAAGGAAATGCAGCGGCTGAAAATATCCGTAGACGTTTCGCACCTGAACGAGCGGGGCTTTTATGACATTTTTCAAAAAACGAATATTCCGCCTATGGCCTCTCACAGCTGCGTAAGCAAGCTCCGCCCACATTTCCGCAATTTGACGGACGATCAGCTGCGCCTGCTCATCCGCGAGGGTGGCTATATCGGTATCAACTTCTATGGTGAATTTCTGGCGGAAAGCGGATCAACCTATGAAACGGTGCTGGACCACATTGATTATATTTGCCAGATGGGCGGAGAAAAAATTGTAGGTTACGGCTCCGACTTTGACGGCATCGATGTGTATCCCGACGGGTTGCGCCATCCCGGCGATTTGCCTAATCTGGTTTCCGGTATGCGCCGCCGCGGCTACAGTGAAGCGGTGATTGAGGGGATTGCCGGACAAAACCTGATCGACTACTTTACAAGAATCTGACCGCCTATTCCTTAGCATAGATTTTTGATCGTGCCCTCAAACTAGATGTGTTTGAGGGTATTTTTGTTTGGAGGCGGCTGTGTGATTCAATTAAACCATATCACCAAAACGTATCCCTTTGGCGGGCTAAACGTTGCGGCACTCAGTGATGTGTCGCTGCACATCCATCCCCAGGAATATGCGGCCATTGTCGGCCCCAGCGGCTCGGGAAAATCAACGCTGATGAACATTATTGGATGCCTGGATACCCCGTCTTCCGGTGAATATTTGTTGGATGGCTTGAATGTATCCGGCCTTTCCGCCAAGGACTTAGCCGGCATACGCAGCGGAAAGATCGGCTTTGTGTTTCAGGGGTTTCACCTTTTGCCACGATTGACGGCACTGGAAAATGTGGCGGTGCCGCTGATGATTAAAGGGATACCTGCAAAGGAGAGGGAAGAACGGGCTGCACAAGCACTTAAGCTTGTAGGCCTTACCCAGCGCATGGGGCACAAGCCTTCCCAACTGTCCGGCGGGCAGCAGCAGCGGGTAGCCATCGCCAGGGCGCTGATTCATAACCCCAAGGTGCTCTTAGCCGATGAGCCTACAGGAAGTCTGGATGAGCAATCGACCAGGGAGGTGCTTGCCCTGTTGGAAGGACTGCATCAAAAAGGGCACACCGTGGTGTTAATTACCCATGACGCCGCTGTGGCCGCACGGGCCAGCCGGCGCATATCCGTTTCATCCGGGCAGGTGCACTAAAATGCATTTTGAGAAATCTAAACCAATGCAGCGTTAGATTTGCTGTTATTGCACCGTACGGAAATGATGCGACCGCATAGGGTGAAAAGGGGAGGATGATAGGTATCCTCCTCACTTTACAAAAGGCGGTCATGCTGGATGGACCTTTTTAGCGGACTGACCGGCGAGGTTGTAACGCCGGGCAACCCAGTGTATGAACAGGCCAGGCAGGAATGGAACAGGGCTATAGAAAAGTTTCCGCTGGCCATTGTATATTGTCAGCATAAGCAGGATGTGCAAAGCGCGGTTAAATGGGCAAGGTGTCATCAAGTGCCTATCCGTGTGCGCTGCGGAGGACACAGCTTTGAGGGCTATTCCACGGGGGATGCAGCACTTGTGATTGATATCAGCCGCATGAATGGCATAAAGCTTCGCAATGGCCTTCTTACGATTGAGGCGGGTGTGCAGTTCCAGTCGCTGTATGACCTTTTGGCTCCACTAGGCTACCCGTTTCCCGGCGGAAGCTGCCCTACGGTAGGTGTAGCCGGGTACACCCTGGGGGCAGGCTGGGGGCTGTCTGCGCGGCTTCTGGGCATGGGCTGTGATTGGCTTATTGAGGCTGAAATTGTAAATGCGCAGGGCGGCTTGATGACGGTCAATCATGCCTGCCATCCAGACTTGTTTTGGGCACTGCGCGGCGCCGGCGGCGGTAATTTTGGCATCATCGTGACAATGACCTTTCAACTGCCGCAAAAGGTGGATGTAGTAACAACCGTAGAATTCTTTTATTCAAATGCAAGCCAGCAAAAGATGGCTGATTTTTTAGGCGCATGGCAAAAATGGCTGAAGATGGCAGACGCTCGCTTGACGATTGTAGCAAGCCTCCTGCATATCCGTGATGCAGGCTTTGAAATTTATGGCTTCGGTTTATTTTATGGATGCCGGGACGAGGCAATAGAGGCCACACGACCGCTTGAACAAGTAACAGGCGGGCATTATGAATACCTGCAGGGAACACTTCATGAGGCGATGGAAGCGGTAACGGAAGGATATCCGCCTTACGAAATGTTCAAGTCTACCGGCCGCTTTGTACTGCGGCCATTTGATGAGAAGGAGATTTCAAATTTAGCGGGTATGATACGGGATGTCCCCGAGGGGTCACTGCTGACTGCGCTTACACTATACGCCATGGGTGGACGCATCACGGCGCTTAACCCCTATGACACCGCCTTTTTTTACAGGGACGCGCTATATATTGCGGGTATACAATCGGTCTGGAATGATCCGATGTATGCCGATGTCAATACGGCTTGGGTGGCGGATAAGTTTCGTTATCTGTATGGTATCACTTGCGGCTCTTTTGTAAACTTTCCCTATGGTGAGCTCCCTGATTATATGGATGCCTATTATGGCGGAAATGCACAATGCCTACAATATGTAAACAAAAAGTATGATCCCTGCAATGTTTTTTGTTTTCCGCAATGTATCCGAGGTTAATTGATTTCACTTGGGCGGTATATTGGGCATCAAAAAAAGGCGCCGGATGTGCGCCTCAGCGTGTCAAAAAAGTGGCATGCCACTTTTTTGAGTTTTTTCCCTCGCTACACTGCACTACGGCTTCGCCTTTGTGCGGCCGTTTGCTCGGGCAAGGTAAGAATTTCTTCGAAATTCTGCGCAAATCGCCGCACATGTCGCCGATTTGCGATCTAAAATGGGAGGGCTTCGGCCCTCCCATCCCTCCTATAGGTTTTTTGATGGTCTGGGGCGCTGGATGTGCGCCTTTTTTTTGATGATATGTGTGCGATAGACTGTGAGCTTATTCTCCGTCATAGTACCCCATTTCATCCTCTTTCTTAAAGAACGCGGTATAATGGCCATGGGCCAGCACGCCCACCTTGCCGGAATCGGGGTAGACAGCAATGTCTGTATCGCTGGCAGTATCCACGTCCAGATAGATCAGCGTTTCTGTTTCAGAGGCGTTGGTGATTTTGTGCGCACCTTTTTCATAAGGAGGGCAGACAACGACATCCCCGGTGCGTACATACCGCTCGCCATCCGGGGTTTTCAATACACCTGTGCCCCGGATTATGTAAAACACCTCCGTGACATTGGTGTGGTAGTGATAGGGATAGTTGGATTTCTTGGGCGGAAGCTCATAAAAGGATACCTGACAGGCATTGTCCCGGCCGCCCATGACCAGGTGCTTAAAGTATTCATAGGGCTCATGCATTTTCACATGGGTGCCCTCATAGGTTTCCAGGTTGGCGATCAATATCTTTTCCTGATGCATGGGTTATCCTCCGGAATCAGATGAAATGTGAAGAGCGGTTATTCCTGCGCGTGAACGGTCCAAGTGGATATGTAATCGGGATCAAGGACAACCTCGCCGGTGGCGTGGAGTTTGTATTCACCCTTGGCGGCTGGACGCAACGCACTGAGGTCTGGGGGTAAGGTGAAACACTCCTCTTGACCCACGATAGATACGTAAATGCCTTCATCCGGGTTGGCTTCAGTGATCACGCCGTAAAGTTGCGTCTTAAGAACGGCTTCATCTAGCGCATTTACGTGGGTGATGCCAATGAGCACCGTCTTGCCGATGATGCGGGAGAATTTCATCTTTATTTTTATCCCTTTGGCTTGCGTCATAACGGTTTCTATTAGTTCAGACTTTGAGCTTGTCTCTTTACTGTGGCAAGGCACATAATAATCCAATATGATCTGTCCATTTTCATCCGGCGCAGTGAAGCGTGGGCAGTTGTAAAGCTCCATGCACCAATCTCCGCCTTCAAAGGTATACCCTTTTTCTTCAAAGGCAGAGCATGTAAGTTCGTGTGCGTTCATACAAACATCCGGGGTGGAACTGCCCTGTATATAGCCGATAGCGGCCGTGGAAGCCGAAACCGCCTTTACCATAAAGCCATCATAGCCTTCCTGCGGCAAGGTAAAGCCAGACTTCATCATCATGCCAACAATGTATGTAAACTTTCCGTCCCCACTCTTAAAGTCGGTCATGAAGCCGACATAATCAGGGCAAAGGACCTGCTCGCCCAGCGCTTCCAGCTTTGCAAAGGTGCCGTCGGCAAAGCAGGTATCCCAAAAGGCCGGAATGGGGTTTACCATGCCCAATTGCGATTGAATAGGCTTACCTGCAACACACCACTCACCCAGTTCCTTGATTTCCAGCTGTATCAGTTTTGCCATGATGTTCACTCCCTTTTCAGTTTTGTGTCTATGGTCTTGGCTTGCAGCCGCTTGATGTGGCTTGACAAAAGCGCAACCATGCTTTCCAGCGCGTCGGGATTGGGCTTCTTGGAAGCATCATACAGCACTTCCAGGGGCAGCTGCCAAACAGGGCCCTTTTTGGGCGTATCGCCGGTATTTCTGGGGAAAAGGTGCCAGTGTATGTGGCTGTCGCCATTACCTAGCAGTTCGTAGTTCAATTTCTCTGGTGCAAAGGCTTCGTAGACGGCCTTCGCCACCAGTACCATTTCATCCATATGCTTTTGACGGAAATCATTTGGCAGGTGAAAAAGCTCGCTGGCATGTACTTTGCATAAGAATAGTGTATAGCCGTGAAAGTGCTGATGATCGCCCAGTACGACATAACCTGTTTCCAGCTCGGCCACAAAGTAGGGGTTAACGCCCTGACGGATCATATCAATACGTTCACAAATCAAACAGCTCATTTTTTTCTCTCCATTTCATCTTTGAGTATTTTGATGATTGGCGGCCAGCCATTCCTCCCGAAGCAGCCGGTAAACTGCCCGGTCTTTGAGTCTGCCGTCATGCCAAGTATATTGCTTGAACTCGGCTTCCTTGATAAAGCCGCATTTTTGCATGACGCGCTCTGAGCCAATGTTTTCCTTTAAGCAGCCTGCCGACATGCGGTATACACCATCTTGCATAAAAGCAAAGTGAAGCAGCGCTCTAACGGCTTCTGAAGTATATCCCATGTTCCAGCAATGGGTATAAGTGAAATAACCAAGATCAGCCAATTTGCCCATAGGTGTGAAGGCGGACACGGTATAGCCTATTTCGCCGATATGCAGGCCGGTATCCTTCTCCTCCATGCGCAGGAACACATGGGTGCGGTCTGTATGACCAATTTCACGCATAGAAAAAGCCAAATTTGCTTCAGACTCTGCCAATGTATTCGTTTGTATATCCTGAAGGTAGTGCATGGCCTCGGCATCTGATAATAGGGTGTGGTGGCTCTCAAGGTCATCCATTTGATGATCCCGTATCACCATCCTGTCGGATGAAAGATAGATAAATCCGGCAGTCTTAGTAAGGTCGTTGTCTTCCTTTTTCATTTGCTAAACATCCGCCATGTCATAATATTTTCGGGAAACACCTGTGGTAGGAAAGCTTAGGTTGATGCCGATTCTCAATATCAGGCAAAAGAACCAAGATTTAATCTATATATGTATCATACATGATATTTATGGAAAATGCACGTGTTTTTGCATTCTCTTACCCTGCATGGTACAATAAAGCAAAATCGGGAAAGAAGGCGCAGGGTTTATGGAGATTTATTTGCACATACCATTTTGCAAAAGCAAGTGCGCCTATTGCGACTTTTCATCCTGTTCAGGACATGAAAGCTTCATGGCTGCCTACTGTGAGGCTGTTAATCGTGAAATTGCGGAAAAACGCAATCAATATGGCCCCTTGCCTGTAACAACTGTCTATATTGGAGGCGGCACACCCTCGCTGATGCCGCCTCATTTAATGGAGAGCTTGCTTTTAAATCTATTTCAGGCATTTCCCCTGATGCCAGAGGCGGAGGTAACCTGCGAGGCAAATCCGGGTACGCTGACCACGGATTTTCTGTGCATGCTAAAAAATATAGGCGTTAACCGTCTATCTCTTGGCGTTCAAGCCAGGCAAGACCATCATTTGAAGATGCTGGGCCGCATCCACCGTTGGGCAGAAGTAGAATTGTCCGTCCATATGATACGAACAGCGGGATTTGCAAACCTGAATCTGGATTTAATGTTTGGGCTGCCAGAGCAAACAAGGGAAGATTGGCAGGAAACGATGGCGGAAGCAATACGCCTATGCCCTGAGCATCTATCCATGTACGGCCTGATTCTGGAAGAGGGCACATCGCTGCATGGTTTGGTTTTGTCAGGAAAACTTGACATGCCGGCAGATGATTTGGAACGGTGTATGTATGAGGATGCGCTGACAATGGCTTCACAGGCCGGGTTTGTGCAGTATGAGGTATCCAATTTTGCGTTACCCGGCCGGGAATGCCGTCATAATCTTGGCTACTGGCAGGGAGCATATTATTTGGGCTTTGGTGCGGCAGCTCATAGCTGCATGCCTTGTAGTGGTAATGAAGGTGCATATGTACGTTTTGGAAACGTAAGTGGACTGGAGGACTATTTAAGAACAGTTTATAACCCAAAGCACCTCAATGAAGAATTCCGTGTGATCTCACCAAAGGAAGCGGAGTTTGAAACGCTTATGCTGGGGCTGCGTGTAGTCAAGGGTGTTTTATCAGCTGATTTCTTTCACCGCCATGGCCGTACCATGGAGGAGGCCTTTGGCGGCAAGATCAAGCCACTGATAAAAAAGGGCTTGCTGGATTACGAAGATGGCAACCTGCGGCTTACGCGTAAGGGCATAGATGTTCAAAATGCTGTGCTGGTGGAATTGATGGATTGAACGAAATATGTTGTGTAACTAAGCGGGAATAAGCGTACCGCTATCAGAATGTCAAAAAACCTCCGGGGAGGTATTGGAGGGCCGAGGTCCTCCAATGTAAGATCGCAAATCAGCGACATGTGCGGTGATTTGCGCAGGAATTTCGGAGAAATTCCTTCCTTGCCCGAGCAAGCGGCCGCATAAAGGCGCAGCCTTAGTGCAGCGTGGCGAGGGAAAAACTCGACAAAGTGGCAGCGCCACTTTGTCGACACGCTGTAAGCGGGAATAAGCGTCCCGCTTTTTTGCTTTGCAATAACAGACACAATCTGACTTGCTCTATCACCTGTTGTTCGGTTATAGCCGCGGGTTTTTGTGCATAGAATGGGGCATTCCCGGCTAAAGGAGGCATCGGCATGCGCCTTGCAGCCCTATTCTGCCTGGTGCTGGCGCTGGTCTTTGCGCTGTTGCTTCCCGGCACCGGCCCGATGGTTCAAACCGGACCCGCAAAGGCGGCTCCCGCGGAGAAATGGATCCACATTGATATCGTTAGGAAAGCACTGACATTGTACGAAGGGACAAAGGTAGTGAAGACGTACGCCATTGCATCAGGAACGGCAGACAATCCTACGCCCATAGGCGTCTTTCGGATCACCAGCCGCTTTTCCAGCAAAATGTCTGGCTTTGGCACCCGGTTCCTTGGCTTGAATGTGCCATGGGGTCAGTTTGGCATTCATGGTACCAACAAGCCGGGCTCTATCGGAACCAATGCCTCTCATGGCTGCATCCGCATGTTTGTCAAGGCGGCGGAGGAACTGTACCGGTTGGTACCTGACGGCACAAAGGTGGTTATCGAGGGCGGACCCTACGGCCCGCTGGACAGCTATCGGCCTGTGCTCGTTCCGGGCGAGCGGTCCAGTCACGTACGGGAAGTTCAGCGGCGCCTATACAACCTGGGCTTTTTGAACGGCAACCCCGACGGTGTATATGGCGGGGCCACCAGCCATGCCGTGTTGAAAGCCAGGGAGGCATTTGGCCTGCCAAAGGCAGACCGTGTAGACGGCGAGTTGTACGACGCCCTTGGGATTATTTTGTTTGAGTGAAAAAGGTATAACCTCCACGGAAAAAACATAGGGATTGGCGGAGGGATGACCATGGACTGGAAGGAAGCGGCGGCCTATCTGGGCGCTTGCTTGCCGGAGAAGCTGGCCCGCGCGCTGGAAGCCGCGGGACCGCTAAGGGAACTACGCATAAGGGCAGATCAGACAGTGAGCCTGAAGACGGAAAGGGGCATGGAACGGGTCGGTTTTATACCCAATGGGGAACAGGTGACAGAGATGGCAGAGGCGCTGTGCGAGCATGCGCTGTATGCAAGGGCAGAAGAAATGCGCCAGGGGTTTGTGACGCTCAAGGGCGGGCACCGCATGGGCCTTTGCGGCAGGGTGCTGACCCAAGGAACCCAGGTGCGGGCCCTTCGTGATATTGCCTCATTGTGCATACGCATTGCGGGGGAGTATCCCGGATCGGCGGACGAGGTGATGAAGCGGCTTTTCAAGGATGGTCTGTTGGTCAGTACATTGGTGGTTGGTGCACCAGGTGCCGGGAAAACGACACTTTTGCGGGATATGTGCCGCCAATTGTCTGATGGCGATGCTAGCCGAGATCCTGTGACTGCCTGCATGATTGATGAGCGTGGAGAACTGGCTGCCTGCGTTCATGGTGTTCCGCAGCTAAAGGTAGGCAGAAATACCGATGTGTTGGACGGCTGTCCCAAATCCGTGGGGATGCAGTGGTTATTGCGGTCTATGGCACCTGGATGCCTTGTTACAGATGAGTTGGGTGGAGAGGAGGATGCGCTGGCTGTGCTGGAGGCTGTGCGCTGCGGTGTACCTGTATTAACAAGCGTGCACGGGCAGAGCCTTCATCAGGCGCTGGAAAGGCCGGCGTTGAACACACTGATGCGGGAAAAGGTATTTGATTTGTATGTGCTGCTGGATAGGAATGTCCCGGGGCGGATTACCGCATACCATGACGCCTGTCTTCAAGCGGTATGATGCGCCTGATTTGCGCTGTTTTGGCAGCGGGAGCCTGCACGCTGCTGGGGTATGATGCAGCTCATAGGCTGAAAGCAAGAACTGATCTGCTGGGGCAATGGCAGCGTGCTTTGGAAATGATGGATTTAAAGCTCGTACATGAAGGTATCCCCCTGCGGGAGGTGGCGCTGCTGGAGGGGGACGGTGAGGTAATCCGGCGGCTGAATGCGTTTTCCATCGCACTGAAGGATAACCCACGGTTTACTGCGGCACAGGCATGGCAAGCGTCTGGAAAACAGGGGGAATCGGCGGAGGACAAGGTACTTTCAGCCTGCTTCGCGGCGCTCGGCACCGGTGTGCTGGAGAAACGCAGGACAGCTATTGCCCAAGCCACCGCACAGTTAAAGGCCTTGCAGGCGGAGGCTGATGAGAAAACAAAGCGGGACACCAAGCTGTACAGAAGCCTTGGACTGGCAGGAGGCGCGGCATTGCTGCTTATCCTGCTGTAACAAAAAATGGATAGAAAGGGCAGATCATCATGCAGGTTGAACTGCTTTTCAAGATAGCGGGTATTGGGATTATGGTATCGGTCATCAGCCAAATACTGACCCGCACAGGCCGGGAGGATATGGCAATGCTTACTACCGTGGCAGGGTTGGTGATCGTGCTGTTGATGGTGGTAAATCTGGTGGCGGAACTGTTTTCCAGCGTCAAAAGCATTTTTCAGCTGTACTGAAAGCATTAACAATACTGACTGAAGCGTTGGAGCGTGGGCCTATGGAAATCCTGCAGATCGCCGGCCTGGGCGTGGCGGCGGCGCTTCTGGCCATGGTGATTCGGGGGTCACGGCCGGAGCTTGCGTCTCTACTGGCAATGGCGGCCGGCGCTTTGGTATTCTTTCTGGCAATAAGCCGCTTGCAGGCCGTGGTTGCGGTGATGAATCAGCTTGTACAAAAGGCGGGCCTGGCAGAGGACTACCTGAAGGTGCTGTTAAAGGTGGTTGGGATCGCCTACGTATCAGAGTTTGCCGCTCAAACCTGCAGGGATGCCGGTGAGGACAGCCTGGCCGCCAAAGTGGAGATGGGTGGCAAGGTGCTGGTCCTTGCTATGGCATCCCCCATTATCGTGGCGCTGGTGGACCTGGTACTGGAGGTGGTGCCGTGAGACGGCTGATATGGCTGCTCATAGCATTTTTGCTGATGGGGCCGCCAGCCCAAGCCCAAACCATGGAGGAGAGCCTAAATAGCGTGCTGGACACCCTATCTCTGGCCGAGTTCCAGCGGGCAATCGACAGCATTACCACCGAGCATATCGATATCCGGGATACGGTGATGAAGCTGGCCAGGGGCGATGCGGTGTGGGATTTTTCAACACTGCTGGACTCGCTGGGGAAAAGCCTGCTGTCTGCTTTAACAGGCAGCCTATGGCGCATTACCAGGGTGCTGGTGCCGGCGGTTCTGTGCGGCATCCTTTTGCATATGCGGGGTGGTTTTGCAAAGGATACAGTGGCGGAAATCAGCCGCTACGTATGCTTTTTGCTGGTGGCGGTTTTTATGGTGCAGGACCTGACAGAGCATATTGCATTGGCTCAAAAGACCATCGACCTATTATCCGGCGCAATGCAGAACCTCTTCCCGCTGCTTTTAACGCTGCTGGCGGCGGTAGGCGGCACGGCCAGCGCAGCGTTTTTCCAGCCGGCGGTGGTGGCGGCCAGCGGTACGATGACCTCCCTGGTCAGGCATGTTACCATGCCCTTTGCCGTAGGCGCCGCGGTGCTGATTATACTGGATCATGTTAGTGAAAAGCTGCATGTCAGCCATCTGGCTTCGCTCTTTAAGCAAATGGCCAATTGGACGCTGGGCATATCCTTTACCGTTTTTATCGGCGTGACCATGGTACAGGGGTTGGGTACGGCGGCGGTAGATGGTGTGTCCATCCGCACGGCCAAGTATGCCATCGACAACTTTGTTCCCATCGTGGGCGGTATGTTTGCCGATACGGTGGACACGCTGGTGGGCTGCTCGCTTTTGATTTAAAACGCGCTTGGCACGACAGGTCTGATGGTTCTGGTAGGCATCTGCCTGACACCGATGATCCAGTCGCTGTGTGCGGTGCTCATATATCGGGTGTGTGCTGCTGTTTTGCAGCCTATGGCCGAAACCAGCATTGTAGATTGCTTGTACGACTTTTCCAATGTGCTGATGCTTTTGTTTATTATCCAGCTTTCCATCAGCGCCATGTTCCTGCTGTTGATTGCGCAGATGCTGGTGGTGGGAAACCTGACGGTGATGCTGAGGTAGGGGGAATACAATGAATGGTTTCTTGCGGCAGATGGCGGTGTTGGGTGTGCTCACTACCCTGGCGGAGCATTTGTTGCCCGATGGAGGCCTGAAGAAGGCCGGCCGGATGGTGATGGGGCTTTTGATGATGTTAACCATTTTAACCTCAATGCTGGAGATTATCAAAATGCCGCTGCCCGATATTGCCGGCATTGCACGCTTTCAACAACAGTCGGAGTTGGCTATGCTGCCTGACAGCGGCAGCTACCGGGATACGGTGCTGCATAGCCTCGGGCGGCAGATAGAGGATGCGGCAAACCGTGCGGCGCAAAAGGCTGGATATGCGGGCATTGCGGTTCGTGCGGAGCTCACGCACAAGGGCGATATCGCCGCGCTTTGGCTTACACCTGCCACAGCCGCCCTGCCCGCCTTTGCCGGTACCGGCATGGACCAGGAGGAATACCAGCCCCTCAAGGAGCAGGTGGCCAAGGGGCTTTCGCTGCCGGTGGACTTGATACATGTGGAAGCTGGGGGGATCTTGCCATGACAAGCCTGAAGGTATTGTGGGAAAAATGGAAGGAAAAAAAGCATGGCCAATGGCTGGTGCTGGTGTTGCTGCTGGCGCTATCCGGTGCGCTGCTATTGACAGATCTTGACTTGACAGGCGGCCAGAATGCTGTGGAAAATCGTATCGCACAGGTGCTTTCTGCCATGGATGGGTGCGGAAAAGTGGAGATTTCAATCTATTATGGGCAGCAGAAGCAAAATTTGTGGGGCGATACAGCTGAAAATGCAGTGCCGGTTGGGGCTGTTGTGGTGGCGGAAGGCGCGGATAAGATAGAGGTGCGGTTAATGCTGATGCGGGCGGTAGAAACGCTGTTAGGGCTTGATCAAAAATCGGTTCAGGTGTATCCCATGGGAACAAAACAGCAAAAGTAAAGGAGTGACGATCATGTTGGCATTTTTGAAAAAACACAGAAATCTGATTTTCCTGAGTGTGATTTTACTGACCCTGGCAGGTTCTTACTTGTGGAATCAATATCAGCTGCAAGGTGCGCAAACGGTATCGCTGCCCATTACACGCACGAATGGGGGAAACACTGCGACAACTGTGACCGGTTCTAAGACCCCGCTGAAAGAATATCAAGAAAAGCGTGAGGCGGTAAGAAAGGAAGACATGGCCGCGCTTAACGCACTGGCCTTAAATGAAAAGTTGGATCAGACTGCAAGGGACCAGGCACATGGGGAATTGCTGGAGCTCATTCAATGCAGGGAAAGCGAGCTGGCCATTGAGGGTGCGCTGACCGGCGCAGGGCTTGCGCCGTGCGTGGCTGTGGTGCAGCGGGGAGCCGTTACCATACTGGTGGAGAAAAAGGAATTGACGCAAACGGAGGCGGCAATGATTTTGAATGTTGCGTCCGCCCACAGCGGCGAGGCGGCGGAGAATATCCGTATCATGGCGGGGGAAATGATATAATTCCAGAAAATGTATCAGACATTTTCTTGATATTATACCCTCTCTGTACAGCATAGTGCATCTGAATAAATCGAGCTGATTACTGTCAAATTGCACTTATGCACATAGAAAACCGCTGACATTGCACGAAACAGATGTATGTGATATGATAATTTCGGGCATGCTGATTTGGACGGCATGCCAGGAAGAAGGTATGCACATGGAAAAAACAGGAGAAGTCGTTGAAGTGAAAAATGGTCAGTTGACCATTCGTTTTGAACGGCCCGAGGCCTGTGGGGAATGCCATGCCTGTGATGGGCATAAGCATCAGTCCACTATCCAGGTGGCTGGTGATGCGCAGATTGGTGATAGCGTTACCGTAAGCATGCCGGACGGGCAGGTGGCCAAGGCATCCTTACTAGCTTATGCCATACCGCTTTTGGGTTTGCTGCTGGGTCTTTTTATTGGCGGTTCCTTCGGCGGTGACATTCCGGCTATCGTAGGTTCTGCAATAGGCCTTGCGCTTAGTTTTTTCACCCTCAGATTGGTGGATGGGCGCCTGCGCGGCAACGCGCAGTGGTCGCCAAGACTTGTGACTGTTGTAAAAAAACAAGCATAAATCTTACGGGAATATAACAGAAAGGATCTTTAACGAGCGAAGCATGGGGACAAGCCGTAAAAATGAAGGATTATTTTGCGATTCATCCAAAAAATCCATCGAAAATTCGCTGGATGCAGCGTCCATTTCGGTGGATTTTCTATGGTATGAAATCGCAAATTGTGATATAATAAGTTGAATGCATGGGAACCGTTGGTTGCCTGTCTGGACAACCGATATGTGCGGATGATACGAAGCGTTCGCAAATCTTGCAAAAAGATTTGGAACATCTTCGTTAAATAAAACATAGGAAAACGGTAAATAGGAGTCCGGTTGAAAATGGCCGCCGTGCAGTGTTGCCGGCGATGCGTTTTTGCGTACTTTTTCCCAAGTCTGATTTTGAATGATTAGGAATTTTTGGAAACCAAGAAAGGAGGTTTCTCGTGGCATCAAAGGGCAAACTTCGTATCATACCCTTGGGCGGCGTGGATGGCATTGGAAAGAACATCACCGCTTATGAGTATGAGGACGATATCATTGTTGTTGACTGCGGTTCGATGTTTCCCAAGGAGGATATGCTTGGCATTGATCTTGTGATCCCCGATGTCAGCTATCTGGTAAGCAAAAAAGAAAATGTACGGGGGTTTGTATTCACCCATGGTCATGAAGACCATATTGGTGCGGTACCTTACGTACTCAAGCAAGTTCCCGCGCCTTTGTACGGTACCCGGCTCACCCTGGCGCTGGTGGACATGAAGCTAAAGGAGCATAGGGTGCCAGGCATACCACTGAATGTGGTTCAGCCCAGGGATGAGATAAAGCTTGGTAAATTTTCTGTACGATTTATCAAGGTAAGCCATTCTATTGCCGGAGCGACAGCGCTTGCAATTACCTGCCCGGCAGGCACGGTGGTAGTCTCTGGCGACTTCAAGATTGACTTTACCCCCATCGACGGAGAGGTTACCGATTTGTCTTCCTTCGCTGAAATCGGCGACAGGGGAGTATTGGCGTTTCTATGCGAATCTACCAACGTAGAGCGCCCTGGCTATACGATGTCCGAGCGCAAGGTTGGGGAAACGTTTTTCAAGTTGTTTGAAAAAGCCCAAGGTCGCATCATCGTGGCCATGTTCGCCAGCAATATTCACCGCATTCAGATGATGATCGACAATGCCGTGCGCTTTGGTCGGAAGGTATGTTTTATCGGTCGGAGTATGATTACGGTATCCCGCGTAGCATCACAGATTGGGGAGCTGTCTATACCGGAAGGGTATTTGGTGGAGATGGATGACATCGACGCCTATCCCGACGATCAGTTGCTTGTAATCACTACAGGCAGCCAAGGCGAAGCTATGAGCGGCTTGACCCGTATGGCCTTTAATGAGCATCGCAAGCTGCAGATCAGGCCTTCCGATATGGTCATCCTCTCCGCGACACCCATTCCCGGCAACGAGAAGAGCGTGTCCAGAGTCATTAACCAATTATACCGCTGCGGCGCGGAAGTCATCTATTCCAAACTGGAAGATGTGCATGTTTCCGGACATGCCTGCCAGGAGGAATTGAAGCTTTTGCATGTGCTGGTAAAGCCCCAGTATTTTATCCCCATTCACGGTGAATACCGCATGCTGTGGCAGCACGCGGAACTGGCGGAATCCCTTGGCATGAACCGCAAAAACATTGTGATACCGGAAATGGGTCAGGTCATTGAGATGAATGATACCTCTTTGGCCATTACCGATACGGTGCCAACCGGTGGCGTGCTGGTGGATGGCCTTGGTATCGGCGATGTGGGCAATGTGGTACTTCGCGACCGCAAGCATCTGTCGCAGGATGGCTTGATTATCATTGTCATGGCCATTGACCGGGATCGCGGCGCGCTTGTTTCCGGGCCGGATGTCATCAGCCGTGGCTTTGTGTATGTGCGCGAAAATGAAGATATCATTGAATCCACACGTGACTTGGTCCGCAGCGTAATCCTGTCATATGGCAAGATTGACGGCAGTGACTGGCTGCCTATGAAGAACCGTATCAAGGATGAATTGCACCGCTTCATCTACGAAAGGATCAAGCGGAATCCTATGGTATTGCCGATCATTGTGGAGATTTGACACCCATTCGTTTTGCTTCCCGCTGCTGGGGAGGCCCTTGCCCAGTTACTTGGGAAGGGTTTTCCCATAGCATGCGGGAACTTTTTATTGGTGCAGTCTTTTTCGTTGTATGTCCGTTTTATCAAGGAGGAAGAATCCATGCAGTATGCCACAGCCCACGAACTGGCCAAGGAGATTCGGGAAAGCGAAGAGTATCAGACCTATACCAGGCTGAAGGATTCCGTTTTTGCGGATGATACAAACAAAACGCTTTTGATGGAATACAAAAAGATGCAGACACGGCTTCAAATGGCCGCTATGGCACAGTCCGGCGGTCAAGAGGATGAGGTGCAGCGTTTCTCCCAACTGACGGCATTGCTCTTTGCCAATCAGGAGGTGGCCGCCTATCTGCTGGCGGAAATGCGGCTGCAACAGTTGATTGGTGATGTTTTCAAAATACTGACGGATGCATCCGGGCTGGAATTTCAACTTCCCGGTCTGGATTAAGGCAGATACAAGGAGGCGCGAACGTGAAATACCGCAAGCCGAAAAAGGACTATACCCATCAGTCGCTTCGGGATGAGCGGGAATACGGCATGTATTGGTACAGCGGCTTATGGCACATGCTTCGCCCGCTGCTTATTATACTTGGCTCTTTGATTGTGGTGGTGGGCATCACCATGAAGGGCTGGAACTGGGTATACGACGGCTTTCTGGCGCCAGTGGATGTAAATAATGCCGCTCCCATTACCTTCAAAGTCGAAAACGGTAACAGCTTGACCCGCGTGGCCACCAACCTGGAAGAGCAGAACCTGGTTCGAAACAAGACCGTATTTAAGTACTACTGCGATTTTATTGGTCTTGGACAAAAAATACAAGCAGGGGAATACCAGTTGACCCGGGCTATGACCATTGATGAGATTGCCAATCAACTTACCACCGGCGATGGCAAGCCCATCACCTTCACAATCACGGTTATTCCTGGCTGGACCATTGAGGATGTAGCGAATAAGCTGTTCACCGATGGCGTTATCAAGAATAAGGATGAGTTCCTTTCTCTTTGCCGCACAGGGGAAAATTTCAGCGATTACTATTACATCAACGACGTGCTGGCAACACCTAAGGCCAACCAGCGCAAATATGCACTGGAAGGATATTTATCGCCCAATACCTATGAGGTGTATACCGACGCCACCAGTGCGGATATCATTCGCAAATTACTTTCGCAGACAGAGGTTGCCTACCCAGCCTCCTTCCATGAGCGGGCAGAACAGCTGAACATGACCATGGACCAGGTGATTACGCTGGCTTCGCTGATCGAAAAGGAAGCAAAGTCACCTGATTTTTCCAGGGTCTCTGCTGTGTTCCACAACCGCTTGAAGGATAACATGAAATTGGGCAGTGACGTAACCATTCACTATATTACAGGCGTCCGGCGTATGTCGCTGACCAATGATGACCTGAATGTCAATTCGCCCTATAATACGTACAAGTATTCCGGGCTTCCGCTGGGGCCGGTATGCAATCCGTCGCCAGCATCCATAGAGGCGGCGCTGTATCCTGATGAAACCTTTATTGCGGATAAATACCTGTATTTCTGTAGCAAAGATCCTAACACCGGCGAACTGCATTTCTCCAAGACGTTGGAGGAGCATAACCAGGCAGTTGCAGTTTATGCGCCATTGTGGAAAGCTTATGACGAGAGCAGAGGTCTGTAACCGTGACAACTTGCCAAAGAAATGGCCTGCCGGAGCTATTGGCCCCGGCAGGCGGTATGCCGCAACTGAAAGCAGCCATTCATTTCGGTGCTGATGCCGTGTATGGTGGCATGCAAAGATTTGGTTTGCGTGCTTTTGCAGGCAACTTTACTGAAGAATCATTGCCGCAAGCGGTGAAAATGTGCCGCAACGCGGGAAAAAAGTTTTATCTGACACTCAATATATTTCCTTTTGATGAGGACTTTGACGGGTTGTTTCAAGCAGCCCGCTTTGCGTTTGACGCTGGGGTGGATGCCGCTATTGTCAGCGACATAGGCGCTGTATTGATGCTCAGAGAAAAGATACCTCAATTGCCTTTGCATATCAGTACCCAGGCCAATACGCTAAACAGCCGTGCGGCAGCTTTTTATCATAGTCTTGGAGCAGAGCGGGTAATATTGGCCCGGGAAATGACGCTGGAGCAAATGCATATACTTCGGCAGAATGTACCGGTCGATTTGCAGCTTGAAACCTTTGTTCATGGCGCGGCATGCATGAGCTACTCGGGCAGATGCCTTCTGAGCAATTATATGACAGGTCGCGGTGCCAATCAGGGCGCCTGCGCCCAGCCCTGCCGCTGGCGCTACCATGTGGTGGAGGAAAAGCGGCCAGGTGAGTACTTTCCTGTGTATGAGGATGAAAACGGGACATATATCTTTTCCGCGCAGGATATCAACGCCTTGGCGCTTCTTCCGCAATTGAAAGCCGCAGGTATATCCTCGTTGAAAATCGAAGGCCGTATGAAAACGGAATACTACGTAGCGACCGTGGTTTCAGCCTACCGGCGTGGACTGGATGCGTTAGGAAAGGGAGAGGATGCTTTTCTATCCTTGCTGCCGGCATTGGAAGCGGAACTAAATAAAGCCAGCCATCGCCCTGCAAGCACAGGCTTTTTCTTGGGCGCACCCAAGGTGTGCGGCGGTACAGGCGGCTTTACCCAGTCTATGGAGTATGTGGCGCGGGTGCTGACTGCAGCGATGGCTTTTGATGCTGCTACGGTAGAAATAAAGAATCGCTTTTATGTGGGGGACAAGTTGGAAGTACTGACGCCTGCGGGCAGCCATACGTATGTGCCGGATTCAATTGTGGTTGCACATACCGGAGAACAGGTTCAAACCCATGGCGTAGCGGGAACGCTGCTTAAGATGACATTTCCCTTTTCTGTTTCGGAGGGAGATATCATCCGTGGGCCGGTACGAAACCATGCAGCGCAAGATGCAATTGGAAAATAGATGATTCCACCATCGTGCAAAGCTGCCTTTGATAGTAGAACCATACTGCATATCGAAACGAAAAAATTCATATATCCGGCAACTGGAACCAAATCCTCCTTACGGGCATAGAATGACCCATAAGGAGGATTTGTTCCATGATCGATGCGCTGCTTTTCTTTATCGTAAAGGAATGCTTGTTTCTCCTTGGGTTTATTGCGGGCCGCTCCAGCTTTCCCAAGCCTTTAACCAGAGAGCAGGAAGCGGAATGCTTAAGTGCTATGCAATCGGGGGACGATTCCGCCCGCAAGAAGCTGATTGAGCACAACCTGCGCCTGGTGGTCCATGTGGCCCGCAAGTATACCGTTCCCGGCTGCACTCAGGAGGACCTGGTGCACATTGGGGCCATGGGCCTGATCAAAGCCATCGAAACCTATAAGCAGGGCAGCGGTACTGCGCTGGCCACCTATGCCGCAAGGTGTGTGGAAAATGAAATTTTGATGGCGCTGCGAGCTGCCAAAAAGCGCCGGGGAGACGTATCCTTAAGTGAGCCTATCGGTACCGATGGGGAAGGCAACGATATCTCCTTTATGGATATTCTGGGCACCCCCGGCGATGTGGTGGAAGAGGAAGTGCACAAGCGGGTTACTATGGGCCGTGTGCGCTGCCTGCTAAAGCGCCTGCCCAAGCGGGAGCGGATCGTGCTGGAACTGCGCTACGGCATATTGGATGGCCGTGCCCACCACCAGCATGAAATCGCCAGATACCTGAATATTTCCAGGTCCTATGTATCCAGGGTGGAAAAGCATGCGATACAATTGATAAGGGATTGGCTGCAAAAGGGAGAAGGGTAGTTACTCCTCGATTACAATCTCTTGCGAGCAAACATCTCCCACAAACCTATTACCGGCTATATGAACGCCGCTGCAGGCCTTGACTGCCGCCATCGCCCGGCGGGGATGCCAGGGAGCGTAGGCCTGGCTTCTTATGATTGTATTGCTTGTGAATTCAAGCCCATTTACACTAAAGGCATACAGCACCGGCGCTTGGAAAGTGTGAAAAGTATTTTCTGCAATTCGAATGTTTTGGTGAAATGGCTTCTCTATTTCAGGCTTTGGTATTTCGGGACAGATGCTGATGATTCCTTCGCAAAACTGATACATGGAGGTAAGGCAGCCATCTGTAAAATGGTTACGGCGAATCAGCACGTCTTTACATGCGCCTGACTCAAACCAATAATTGGCATCTCCCGGTATCAGAATGGCACAGCCGGAGGATTCAAACACGTTATTCTCAATGATGACAGGCTTGGGTGTGGAAACAAGGATGCCCCTGGCCCTGCAAGAGCCAAAATAGCTGTTCGTGATGGATACACAAGGCGTATTAGTCAGGTTCTCCAGCGCGTCGCCAGGCATAAGCTCAGCCGGCAGGTCACTTAAAAAGGTGATGCTGCAAACATTGTCCTTTACCAGTTTGTAGCTCTCGATAGAGGCCTTGCCTAAGGACGCCAAGGACATATGCTCTATCAGAGAAATTTCGTCACCGGCTTTTGCCCATAAGGGAAAACCGGCGGACTGTTCGTGCGCAAATTCCGCGTTGAGTGACCTGGGGCCGGTGATTTCTCGGATACGAAGGGCCGTTCCATGCACATTGATGGGGTCGTCCATCAGGCCATGAAAATAGCAGCTATCCACCCTGATACTGCCTGAATTGTTGGAAAAATGCAGCCCGTCGTCATGGCAGGATACGATGCGGCGGCCAGCGGCATCACTTGGCCGCATGATGACTTGAGAATAGTTCAGGTTGCGGCTGAACTGCGACAGTATTCCCAGACCGCAGGTGTTGTGCAGCGTTAACTGATGAAGCGATATATCCTCACTGTGGTGTACGAGAACGCCGGGGTGAATGCGTGGGCTGTGGCGCAGCGTGACAATATTCCCCACAGTGGGTAAAGGGTCAAATGTGCCATGGAAGCGGACAACCTCGCTGGAAATTTCCTCCTGGCGTTTGGAGCGGAACTTATCGCCGGTTTGGAACGCCGTCCGCCGGCTTTGCGCGTCAAACTCAATGGCACCAAAGTAGGGCGTATATTCGTCCCCGTTGAAGAAAAATAGGCGTTCATTCTGCACCTTATAGGGATACATAGATGAATCTATGGCAACATCCACCCAAGTGGGCGTTGCTGCGAGTATAATGCCCTCAGCGTTATGGGTTGGGGAATAGTCAATGGTCAAGCCGTCAATATGAATATTGCTGGCGTGGAGCAAAGCCAGCGGACATAACTTGCCATGGCATATGAGCGTTGCTCCATGGCCCATCAGCCGCACGTTCTGCATGCCCTCAATCAACAACCCGGCTTTCAAAAGGGTTTGCTGGTCAGAGTTGGACAGGGAGGCGGAGAATAAGGCGGCATCCTGCGCTTTTAGGTGATAGATGCCGGGCGCAAAGTGAAAAATGGCATCTTGCTTGTTTTGGGCAAGCAGGCTATTGATCTGACCGCAAACTGCAGAGTCTGGCAGTATGCCGTGTTCAGCAAGGTATATTTCTGTCACTTTGTATTTTCCTCCTGAATGCTGCACTTATATTCCTTTGTTTCTCCTGCGGCGACAGCGATGGGCATACCTTTCCCATCAGGCAGCCACAGGATGGGGCGGGCGGTGTGATTTTGCAGGGTCGATTTCCATTGCCCCTCGTGCAGCAGGGAGATTTCGCCGCCCCATAAGGGCAGATGATTCACCTGGGCGAACTCACCATCACTAACTGCACTGCGGGTTTGTAAGGTGCCTTTTGAGGCGTTGGGGCGGATGCCCATTAGCCCAGTGATAATGGCACCGATGGCAGAATAGGAGACCTCAGGATACTCTTTGCGTTTCAGATCAGGGTGCGTCATGGCCATAAAGGCTTCAAGGCCCTTATCATCCATACCGTTTTGCCAGAAAATTTCCGCGTGGTAGCTGTGCTCCTCCACGCAATCAGCTGCACTTTTCAAGATATAGGCCAGCTGCTTCATGCGCCTGCCAGGATCGCGGATTAAGTTGAAGTATAATGGCATGCCGGCAACGGTGCCCATGTACTCAAAGCCAAACCTGTTTTCACCGAACCATACCGCGGCATAGGCCTGCTCCCTATCTGACCACCAGGCGGATTCAAACCAATCCTGCAGCTTTTTCGCCTTCAGCTCATACTCCTTCGCTAATACGTGCTCTCCGGCGATGTGCAAAATGTCCGCATAGGTTAAAAGGCCCCTATACTGCGCCGCCAATAAGTCTGCGGCGACCTTGTAGCCCTCCTGCCGAGGGCTTTCATCATAGGAGGCGAGCCCGCGCCGGCCGGTGCCTGGCTGGCGTTCGATGACGCCGTCATGGTCTTTATCCCAATGATGAATATAGTTTTCCACCGACATGCGGTAAAAGTTTCGAAATTCCTCACTGTTTAAATAGCGCATATCCCCAGTCCAATGAAACATGCGCAGGCAGGCATCCATTACGTCAAAATTCGCTGGCAGGTTATACCAGAAATCCGTATCGTCGGTATAATCTACAGGGCATGGCGTCCCATCGAACATAATCTCCCAATAAGTACAGTAGCTGCGGCTTTCGCTGATGCCAAGGGAGAACCTACGCAGCATGTTAAAATTGTGGGAATCCAACGATAGGGCGTGGGCGCCGGCAGCATGATGGGCGACATCACGCATGCAAAAAGCCTCACGGCCGGGCAGTGCCGCTTCATACACGGGGCCGATAATAGAATTGTCGTGTACGTATGCCATTGCCTGCTTGCGTGCCCAGTCAAATCGGGTGTTGAGTATAGGATTGCTGGAATGAAACTGTACGCCTGAATGCATAACAAAACCCCCTTCGTATAATAAGCGCGAAGAGGCGTTGTGAAAAAGATGGAGATGCTCTTGGCGACATCATTATAGATGCAACTGGCAAAAGTTGCAATGGGCAGTCATGAAATTGCATAAACAGGAAGCGTTGACACCCTTGCCTTAACGTGCTACGCTCTTTTTATCCCACCGGATGAAGGGGGAGCTTAATGCCATATCCATTTTTTCGGGCGGCGGAGACCGCACAAAAGCCAAATGAACGCTATATCCATTTCACGCATCAGGGCGGCGACGCACCGCTTTGTCTTATACAGTTCGGCTGGCACAATACGACAGGCGGATACGGCTATGGCCCTATGGTACGGGATCATTGCCTGATTCATTTTGTCGCAAAGGGCACAGGCCGCGTTTTGGCCAGCGATATGGAGTATCATGTGGGGCCAGGGGAATGCTTTGCGTTTTTTCCCCATCAGATCGCGTATTATGAATCGGATAAAAGTGACCCGTGGGAGTATTATTGGCTGGGGTTTGAAGGCGGCTGGAGCGATGAAATGATGAAAGCCGCCGGCTTTACAGAAGAGTTGATTGTGCGCGCCATCGTGGATGAAGATAAATTGTTTGCCCTGTTACAGCAGGGAATTGATCTTGGAATGCGGGATGAAAATGCATTGTATTTCGGCGGTGTATTGCAGCAGGCACTGCATCACTTGATTTCTCATCCTACAGAAACAAAGGAAAGAATGGACAGCTCCCGGCGAAAATACAACCCGCTGGGCAACGAATATGTACGCATTGTCACTTCTATTATTGAAACCTCCTACCGTGAGCGATTGAGTGTAGAAGAAATGGCGGCCCGCATGGGCCTGAACCGAAGCTATCTGACAACGCTCTATAAAGAACATACGGGGATGTCCATCAAGGAATATCTGATGGAGTACCGCTTGCAGCAGAGTATCCTTTGCCTGCAGCGTACCAACTATACGGTCAAGCAATCGGCGCTGGAAAGCGGGTTCAACGATCCCTTGTATTATTCCAAGCTGTTTAAGTTAAGGTATGGCGTATCTCCCCATGAATACCGTGCCTCTTTGGAACAAAGGGAGAGTATGAATGACGGCGGTGACCAGGCAGCCGGACATCACTAAATCAGCTTAATCAGTATACCAAACGGGACATATCTATGAAATAGCGAAAAAACCTAACATTTCTCCATGTTCCTCTATCATCTATCCATTTACGGAGACGGCTCTATTGTATATGATGGGTATACAATGAGTGCCGGATGTGTATGAATTGCATAATTTTTTGTGCATTTGTACAAATATACGGTCTCAAACCATTGAGGAGGCGGACTATGAAAAAGGTATTGGGGTTGCTCTTGGTCGTGGCGATGCTCATGTCCTTGGCAGGCGGCGCACTGGCCGAAACCAACAAGCTTGGTTGGGAAGTGCCTGCGGAAACACTGAAGGTTACCGTGTTTATTGCCAGCGATAACTGGACGGAGCTGGAGGAGCAAAAGCAGGGTATTGCCAACATGAAGGATTACCTGCTCAAGAACTTCAACATCGAACTCAATTACCAAACCACCGATGGGGATGCGGAAGAAGCGGTAAACCTTATGTTGGCTTCCGGTGAATATCCCGATGTGATCAAAGGGCTTACCACGGCAGCCCGCCAGAAGTTTGTGGACCAGGGCCGTGCTGTAGAACTCACATCCTATATTGAGAATTCCGCCAATTTGAAAGCCAGATTGGGTGATTACCTGCCCATGTATGCCAACAAGGAGGGCAAATTCTATTATTTGCCCAGCTCCTTTGGCAACCTGATGGACCTGCCGGATTACAGCGCTCACCTGCGCTATGATGAGTGGCTGGCCATCGGCAGCCCGAAAATCGAAACACCAGACGATTACTACAATGCGATCATGGCTGTACTGGAGAAATTCCCCACCACTCCCGCCGGCGAGACACGTTATTCTATGACCATGTACAACCATGGCAACCCGGAGTATTATCTGGGCGGCTATTTCGGCCTGAAGCAGGGCTGGAAGGTGAACGAAGACAACACCTTGAGCCACTGGGCCTTTACCGAGGAAGGCAAACGCATGGCCCAATTCGTCAACAAGTTCTGGCGTTCCGGCACCATGGACCCCGATGCCTTCACCAACGCATGGGATGATGCCCGTACCAAGATTAGCCAGGAGCGCGTGGTGGGTATGATCGGCGGTTGGTGGATCGGTTACAACGCAGGCCACGAAATCTGGTCCTTGACCGATCCCACCTGGACAGAGAATAAGCGGTTTATCCAGATCGGATTCAAAGACCCTGCTGTAGAACAAGCTTCCGTCACTGCGAAAAATAACCTTGGTTCTTCCTGGACCATCATTACTGACAAATGCAAGAATCCGGAAGCGGTGATGAAGTTTATTGACTTCACGCAGACAGACGCAGGCTCCGCGCTGTGCAACTGGGGCATTCCTGGTCAGGTTCAGTCCTACAAAGACCCCGCCAAGACCATCTCCATTTGGGATGTAACAAGCCCCTCGGAGTGGAAGTTTGACGATATCTCCAAGCAGCAGCTCCTATCCGAGACCTGGGACTACAATGAGGAAGGCGTTTTCGGCGCCAATACCGGTCTCATGAGCTGGGTTACCTATCAGGGCCGCTGGGCCGATGGCGTAAGCTGCCTATGGCCCAACCAAATGTGGTACAGCGAGAACAAGTGGAAGCAGATCATGTTTGAGAACATGAAGGACACCATTGTGGATGCTACTGCACTGCTGGCAATGGGCAGCAAGTCGGAAGAACTGACCATGGCGGAAGCGGCTGTGAAGGATGCCTGGAAGCAATACTTCCCGCTGGTCTGCATGGCGGAGGATGACGATACCTTTGAGGCGGCATGGGTTGCACTGCAGGATGCGCTCACCGCTGCCAATGTGGAATTGATGACCAGCGAGTGGCAGGCCAACTATCAGTCGAATTTGGCGCTGATGGGTAAGTAAGCCTCATTCTTTCTTAATCATATCTTTTAATGCCTTTGAAAAAGAGGGGGAGGGGAATTCTCTTCCCCCTTTTTAAAAGGCCGAAATGGAATCTTTGCTCAAGGTAAATGTTTTTCGAAGCAGGGTGGTACGTTCCCCTTGCTTTGTGTCCTGAATAAATGCGGCAAGGAGTGATCGGGCGTATGCTGGCGGCGAATCGTATTAAAAGGCCCGGCAAGCACAGAGTGCTTTTACGCAGCTTCAAAAGCCAATGGGAATTATGGCTTTTGTGCGTGCCCATCATCGCCTGGGTTTTTCTTTTTTGCTATTATCCCATGTACGGTCTGACTATGGCCTTTGTCAATTATGTTCCCGGCCGTGAGGTTTGGCAGTGCGATTGGGTAGGACTCAAGTACTTTGTACAGTTTATTCAAAACCCTGTGTTCGGCCAATTACTTCGCAATACCCTAACCATGAGCATACTGGGCATAACGGTGGGCTTTGTGGCGCCAATCCTCTTTGCCTTTTCACTGAATGAAGTAGGGCATATACGCAGCAAAAAGCTGATACAAACCGCCAGTTATTTGCCCCACTTTATCAGTTGGGTGGTGGCTGGCACCATGTTCAAGGCATTGCTCAACTCTGATGGTGTTGTCAGCGATCTTCTAATCAGCCTTGGCGTATTGCAAAAGCCTACCAACTTTTTGAACAAGGGCGAGTGGTATTGGGGCATTATCACGCTGATTAATATCTGGAAAGGCCTTGGCTGGTCGGCAATTATTTATCTGAGTGCCATGTCCGGCGTGGATGAGGAATTGTATCAGGCCGGCGCGATTGATGGTCTTGGCCGGCTGGGTATGGCACGGCATATTACGCTGCCTTCCATATTGCCAACCATTGTGCTTTTGTGGATTATGGGCATTGGCGGCATTCTCAACGCGGGCTTTGACCAGCACTTAATTATCGGCACACCACTTACCCAGAAATACTGGGATGTAGTGGATACCTATACCTACCGCTACGGTGTGCAGGAGGGTTTTTATTCCATGGCTACGGCGGTCACGTTGATGAAGTCTGTCATTGGTTTTGCCCTGGTGCTCATTACCAACGCCATCTCCCGCAAGGTAAGCGATGTGGCGCTGTTTTAGGGAGGGGAAGCTGCAATGAGAAAAGCATTCTATATCAAACAGACCCCGGCCGGGCGGACCTTTGATTTGGTCAACGGCTTTTTGATCGCTTTGTTGATGTTCATTATGGTATACCCCTTCTGGAACGTGCTGGTGTTTGCGTTTAACGAGGGCAGCGACGCCGTTTTAGGAAAGCTCTACTTCTGGCCACGCAAATTTTCACTGAATAACTTTGAATATGTCTTTAAGAACAAAGATCTATTGCATGGCGCCTGGGTGTCTGTGCTCAGGGTTGTGGTAGGGACAGGTCTTGGTGTTATTTGCAATGCCCTTTTGGGCTACATTGTTTCTTGCCGAAATTTTGCCGGCCGCAAGTTCATGCGCGTACTGTTCATCGTTACCATGTATTTTAGCGGCGGTCTGATTCCAACGTATCTGCTTATGATGCGTTTGGGTTTCCAGAATACCTTTTCGGTATATATCATTCCCAACCTGTTTTCTTGTTACTATATGCTGCTGGCCGCAAGCTATATCCAAGGCATACCGGATTCGGTGTTTGAGTCGGCACGCATTGATGGCGCCAGCGAGCTGAAAACCTTTTATAAAATTGCTGTGCCGCTTGCAATGCCCATGCTGGCCTGCATTGCCATCTATATTGGCGTATCCCAGTGGAACAGTTGGTTTGATGTGTCTCTCTATTCCAAAAATCACGCATGGGACAATCTTCAAATCATTCTTTACCGGTTACTAAACCAGGCGACGGCGCTGGCAGAAATCAAAAATCAGCAGCAGCTGTACGCCAGTATGCGCACGATCCAACCACAGACGGTGCGCGCTGCGACCACGGTTATTGTAGTTGTGCCCATCCTATTTATCTATCCTTTCTTCCAACGGTATTTTGTTGGCGGCATTACATTAGGCGCCGTAAAGGGCTAAGGAGATTCAGGGAAATGAATAAGAACCTCGGCAAGGTGTCCCCGACAGCTACAGTAAAGGAGTCTGCTGCCATGACGATGCCCAGCCTTGTAAGTATGCTGAAAAAACGTGACTACCCTACTTTGAAGGTACCCCCCATCTGTCATGCCAGGTTGTCCGGAGACCCAGATACCATGCGTTTTGCTTTGACATACAATGGATTTGATATCATCCAGATGCAGTTTCAGGAAGATTGCAGGCCGTTTCTCAGGTTTCATTCCGATGGTGATTTCCAGTCACGGCCTTTTATTCAGCAGTTTGTGATCGCTGCCGACAGGGAGACGGAGATTACCGTCACCATATCCTTTCCTCATGAAATGGCTGTTCTGAGGCCTGAGAGGGCGGCGGACGGTCAAGCGATTCTGGGGCAATGGGGACATCCACTGATCCATGGGGTTAATGGATTGTACTCCCTCGTGTGGGACTACTTGATTTCCTGGCATGGGTATGATTTTGCATGGCAAGACAAGGCTGTAAAAGAAGATAGCGGCACTTATAAGGCCAGCTTTGCGGTCAAGCTATCCACCAAGCCCTTTGTTTTTTTGCTAAAGCCCCGCTATTATGGCATGCACCTGGGGTACGAAAACCATCAGCCATGGAATCGGCGGCCAAAAGAAGAGGCCGTATCTGGCTGGTGCTCCTGGGAGGCGTACCATGACAAGGTTACACAGGAACATGTAACAAAAGCGGCCGAAGTGTTAGCGCCGCTGAAAAGATACGGCCTGGATACCTTGCAACTCGACGATGGCTATCAAAATCCCCTGGTTCCGCCTGCGGCAGGAAAAACCATTGGTGAAAGCTGGCTTGTGACCAATGAAAAATTCCCTGAGGGCCACAAGGGGATTGTGGATGCCATGCGTGGAAAAGGCTTTCGCGCCGGCATTTGGACCAATGCCACGCTGACCAACCGGGAAGCAAGCGATACGCTTGCCTACATGCTGCGTCATGAAAATGGCGAACTCCTCTATGGCGACTGGATTCAGTATGTTATTGACTGCACACCCAAGATGCTGGAAGAGGAAATCACATCGTATTATCAGGCTCTTCGCGAAGCGGGGTATGATTACTTTAAGTCTGATTCTATCCGCCATTTGATTTTCGATGGGCTGCAGGAGGCGGTGCGCCTAGGGCTATTAAGCGATGAGGAAGCCCAGGAGCGGATGCAGGCATACATGCGGGCAGCTCGAAAGGGAATAGGCGAGGATGCCTATTATTTATCCTGTTGGGGTGTGCTCACCCAGTCCATCGGCGTATGCGACGCTATGCGTGTGGCTACCGATGCCAATGAAAACTGGCATGCCTACAGCATGCAGCTTCGGGAGACGGCGCGCTGGTTCTTTACACAGCGGATTTTATTTACCGTTGATCCGGACCATGTATGTGTACGGGGCGAATTGAACTGGGTGCGAATGATGCTATCTCTGGTTACGCTTACTGGCGGGCTGTACATGATTTCTGATAAGCCGGAGTCCTATGATGAACAGCGGCTGGAGCTGATTCAAAAAACATTGCCTGGCACTGTTGTCCGCACAGCGGAAACCGGACCAGTCAGTTATGATACGCCGGCATGCGTCAGCATACGCAAAGGTGTTGAGCTTACTCAGGGAAGTTATGAGATCGGCCACTTTGGCGACAAAGAGGATGCGCCTTTTTCCTCTTTGTGGTGCACCCATTTTGAAAGGGATGACCACACGTGGTGCGTAATGCAGCGCTGCGCGGTAACACCGCTGCCTGCCATGAAGCTATCTGCTGCTGCTCTTTCGCTGCCAACAGACCGTACCTATTACGCCTTTGATTTCTGGAAGCAGACAGGCAATATCATCTGTGAAGGCGCTCTAGAATTACCAGCTTTGGAATTGGGCGACACCACTGTATTTGGTTTGTTTGATATTACTGATGGAACGCCCTGCCTCGTCGGTTCTGACCGCCATATAACCATGGACGTGGTTAGTGTAAAAGAGGCAAAGCCTCTGGGAAAAGGCATCAAGCTTAAGCTGCAAGGGTTTGCTGGGCTTGTCTGCCGCTACACGGTATATGCCCCTGAAGCCATTGGACATGTAACTGCGCAAGCGGGCATTGCCAAGTGCCAGCGGCAAGGAGATGTGTTTGTAATCGAAGCCGCGTTCTCATCAGACGAGATGCAGTTGATTTTGGAGTAGATGCTTATAGAAAACCCCTCTCTTCCGCTAGGCTTATGCCGGTGGAAGAGAGGGGTTCTTACTTGTGTAATGAACTACATTGCTATCTTGACCAGATCAGGCTAGGATCAATGCTGTTGACTGCTGCCGTGGATGTGCGCGCCATAGCGCCCTTTAACTCCTTGGTCATATCTTCAATCTTTTTTCGTACACCTTCCGCGCCTTCGTCCTGAAGCGGCCCCATCAGCGCACGGCCTACACATACTGCCGTAGCGCCAAGGGCCAACGCCTTGAAGGCATCAATGCCGCTTTCGACCCCGCAGTCCACAAAGATAGACATGCTGCTGCCAATCGCCTGCTTGATTTTGGGCAGAACCATCAGCGGCGGGACGGCATAATTCAATATACCATGATGGTGGGAAACTACAATGCCCTTTACGCCGGCATCCAGGCATTTGAGGGCATCCTGTACGCTCAAGACGCCTTTGATAATAAAGGGAAGATTGGTAGCCTTGACAAAGGCTTTGATTTCATTCAGCGTTTTAGGGACCATGGGCAGTCCCAGAACGTTATCATAGTCACCCTTGCCGTTAAACGCGTGGTCGATGTCCATACCAGCGGCGAAAGCGCCATGAGACTGGGCATGTTCAAGTTTTCTGAAAATAACCTTGTTGTCTTGATGCGGCTTGATAATCTTGATGGTGCGCGCGCCTGTTTCAATCATGGCTTCCAGCTCATCCTCTTCGCCCATGCCGGTCCACATGACAGATTTGGCTTGGAAAACGCCCTTGGCCATCTCCACTCCGCCATTGGGACGGCAATTGTTCAGGTGCGAAAGCGCAGCTGTCATAATTGGGGTATCAAATGTCTCCCCATACAGTGAAAAGCTTGTGGAAGGGAGTACGCCATCCAGATGCCGCATTTCAATCAGCAGTGAATCAAAATATTCCCGGGTGATCTGGTTGGCATCGCCAGCCCGCTCTTTCTGTTGTGCCATGGTGTTTTCTCCAACTCTTTTTTCAAAAGTATAACCGATTTGCATGTCTTTGTCCATCAGTGGCGGTCTATTCGATGTCGTTAAGGGAAGGTGCTAACGCCCGCAGCTGTTGCACGTATCCGCTGTCGATTACATCATAACGATCCTCTGGCGGATACAGCGCACCGCCAAAGAAGATGCCCCGGTTGTTTTGTGTGGAAGGGTCAGCGAGGGACATAAACCGTGTGAGATGAATCTGGGTACAGCCGGTGACAGATAAAATCTGGTCGGCATTTTTTAGGTTAATGCCGGCACCGGGCAGAATTTCAATAGCACCTTGAACGTATTGCACCATTTCGGCAATGGTCTGGGCGCCGTATAATGCGCTGGGTTCCTGACCGCTGGTCAAAACGCGTTGAAAGCCGAGTTCAATCAGGCCATCCAGTGTCTTTTTCCAATCTGGCGTCACATCAATCGCCCTGTGAAAGACGCGAGCTTTTGCTGCGTCCATCAGGGAAAGAAGCGTTTTGCAGCGATCTTTGTCCAATGTACCATCCGCCTTCAAAAAGCCGAACACCAACCCATCCGCCCCGTGTTCTAAAAGGCATTCCGCATCCTTCATGGCTGTGCGGAATTCGGCATCTGTATAACAAAAACCGCCTTGCCGGGGACGGACCATGGCGATGATGGGAATAGTAACAATTTCCTTGGCTACAATCAGCTCCCCAATAGAAGGGGTCAGCCCGCCGTGGAACAGGCAGGAGTTGAGTTCAATCCGATCTGCGCCGCCTTGAAAAGCACGAACCGCATCTTCTACGGAGCCGCAGCAGATTTCCAGCAAAAATGGACGCATGGTAATGATTCCTTTCTGTAAACACATGCATAGAGGCGGTGCGTTACGCCTCCGCCCCTGTAAAAATGAGATGATTACCCTTTGACAGCGCCGGCTGTGAGACCCTTGATAAACTGCTTGGACATACTTAAGTATAACAGAATTACCGGCAGCGCTGAAAGGGAGAGGATAGCCAGTAACTTAGGCCAGTCGGTGGTGTACTGCCCTTGCAGTTTGGTCACCGCCAGCAGTACGGTTTTCTGGCTTTCCAGATTGATAAAAATCAGGGGAAACCACAAATCGTTCCAAATCGGCACCAGGTTGTAAATGGCCACGGTGGCAAGTGCGGGGCGGACCAAGGGCAGCACGATAGACCAATAGATTTTAAAACGACCGGCACCGTCCATATATCCAGCCTCGTACAATTCGCCTGGCAGGCTGCGAATGAAGCCCGTCAGTATGAATACCGCTGTCGGCAAACCCATGGCGATATACACGGGGAACAGGCTCCAAAGTGAGTTTAAAAGGCCGAAAACCTTCATCATTTCCAGCAGGCGGATGGTGGCGATTTTGATGGGCAGCATCATACCGATGATGATGGCAAAGTAAACAATGCCTGATATCTTTGTACGCCAGTGAGCCAGTGCATAGGCACAGAGGGAGCCAAGGAGCAAAATCAGTGTCAGGGAAATGACAACCACAAGGAAGCTGTTGCGGAAATAATTGAAAAAGTTGCTGTCGGAGATTACGGAACGATAGTTTTCCAAGGTCCATGCATCCGGTATGCCAAAGGGGTTGCCGTATATGCTCTTCTTATTTTTCAGCGTGTTGATTAGCAGAATCCACACGGGAAAGATCACAATTAGAGACCAGAGGCTCAATACGATATGCGAAGGAATATGCATGTTGGCAATGCGCATGGATTTGGTTTTCGCGTTTTTCTTCATGCCATTATTCCTTTCCCTGCGTGACTTTCAGCGTCGGTATGACGCCGATAAGCAGCATAAAAAATACGGTTGTGGATATGGCGGCGCCTACGCCCGGCTCAGGGATGCCCACCGGATGCTGTCCGGCGATACCGTAGCGGTAGAACAGCGTGCCGATCAAATCTGTCGCATAACTTGGCGCGCCGTCTGCAGTTTCCATGGAGTAGATCACGTCAAAAGCATTAAAGTTCGACACAAAGGTCAATATGGCAATCATGCCGATGACCGGTAATATGAGCGGCAGCTTGATGCGCATAAACTGTTGCCAGGAGTTGGCACCTTCAATCGAGGCAGCCTCGATTAAATCTTCTGAAATACCTTGGAAGCCGGCTACAAACATCATGGTCGGTATGCCGACCCACTGCCATACCGATACCAGCGACACGACGGACAGCGCGGAGGAAGTATCGCCCAGCCACGAGCGGACAAGAAAGCCCAGGCCCATCGATTTGAGCGTGGTGCCCGCCCAGATGGGGTTGAGCATCAGCTTAAACAGGTAGCCTGTGACCAGCACTGCGATGGTGCAGGGAACAAAGATAATTGTCTGATAAAATTGCCGGCCTCGCATGGTACGGCTGGTTAAGATGGCGGCAAAAAAGATACCAAGTATGTTTTGTAAAAGCATGTGGTAGGCGAAAAACACCCAGGTGTTTTTAAATGCGGTCCAAAATCGTACGGATACCACCGAATCGGTAAACAGCCGTACATAGTTGGCCAAGCCCACAAATTGCCGCGTGCCGGTAGTGCCTGCATAAAGCGACAGGCGAACAGAATCTACCAGCGGGTAGGCCATAAAAATACCGTAGACCAGCAATGCCGGCAGAACGTACCGCATCCAGTACCAACCACTGGGATTGATGCTGCCGCCGCCCCGGTGTGCCGATAAACGTGGCTTGGCAATCATAAGGTTTTCCTCCAATCGATTCGGATGGATTAGCGTGAAGGATTGTCCGCATAGGAACCGTAGGGGCCAAGCCGGCCCTGCCCGCCTTCACGAGTGGTGATCGTGTATGGGCGGACAGGGGGAAGGCCTTGCCCCTACGCATAATAACCGGTATCCATCATACGGCGCGAGTAATATACAACAGCGCCTGCATTATTTCTTCGTAACGACGAAGGCGGCAAGTGCATCAGCGGCGGCCTGGGGGGTTGCTTCACCGCGGCAGATGGCGTTGAGCTGTTCCACCATGGGGGTGTAGTAATCCATCAGCTTAGGCCAGACAAAGCGGGCATCCAGCGTCTTGCCCTGGTTGAGGGAAAGAATCTCGGTCACGCGCTCGTTCTGGAAGGTGATGGGGGCATTGATCATGGGGAAGAAACCGGCGGGCAGATAGTCAGCTGTAATCTGTGCGCCTTCGGGCGTGGCGATCCAGGCCAGGAAAGCTTTTACTTCTTCGGGATGCTTGGTGGCGTTATTGCCGGCGATGCCCATATCGGGGGGGAAGCACACGCCGGGGGTCTTGCCTTCGGGGGCCGGGATGGACATGGTGCCCCAGTCGATTTCATAGTCGCTGTTCAGGGGGCCGCAGCTCCAAGAACCATCGATCAGCATGGCGGAGTTGCCCATGCCGAAGAAAATGTTGGCGTTGTCGTTGTCAATGGATTCAAAGCCTTCGGGCAGGAAGGGGACCAGTTGGGCGAAGTCTTCAAGAATTTCAACAAATTCGGGATCGTTGAACTTCTTTTCGCCCTTTTCATACGCAACGCGGCCTTCGGCAGTGATGTAGTTGGGGATCATGCCCAGGAATACGCACTCCAGAATGTCCCAGTTGGAGGCGATGCCATTGGCGAAAACCGTCACGCCGTTGTCCTTGAGCTTCTGGCACATGGTGATGAATTCTTCCCATGTCTTGGGCAGCTCAGTGATGCCGTTGTCAGCAAAAATCTTCTTATTATAATAGATGGGCTGGGATACGGCGGCAAAAGGCACAGCGAAGACCTTGCCATCAGCAGCGGTCCAGGGTTCAAGGCTGGTGGCGGCAAAATTCTCTTTGACGCCCGGGACATCTGTAGCATCCATGGAGAAACCTGCGGTGTAGAGTTCCTCACCCGTAGCGTAGGAACGGGAATAGTACAGGTCGGGGCCTACGCCGGAATCCAGCTGCAAGCGGAGCACAGAGTTGTACTGAGAGGACTGCGTGGGCTCAAACGTAATGGATACGCCGGAAATTTCCTTGTACTTGGCAAGCAGCGCTTCAACCATGGCGGCATCGGTGTTACGCCAGGAACCCATGGTGAGCGTGACCCCTTCCGCGCATGCAAGCATGGGCAGAACCGCCATAAGAACGGCTACCAGAACCACAACCAGTTTCTTCATGGAAACGTCCTCCTTGATAGTTTTGATATTCAACCGCGCAAGCGCGTGATATCCAAAGCCCAGACCAGCCCATTCTCTTCCTTTATTCCGGCAAGGGGCAAAAGAAGAGAACCTTGCGCATCATTGCGCATTGTTACGCTATGTTACCTACATTTATTCCATTACTCTCAAGTGCGCCATTGCGAAACAATTCTATCACGATGAAATAAAATATGCAAGGTTTTTATTGAGACTTTGAATTTGATCCGGTTTTCGGCAGGAAAAAGCAATGGGCGTTGGGAAAAATGAACTTTTATTCCTAGAGTTGTTCAATTTTTGTGTTGTATTATTTTTGCGATGAAATTTATATTGCTTTTTAAAGTCCTGTTTGTTATGATCAACGGAGAATAATAAATATAAAGGGGGGGTGTGCTTGTGGCATGGATGCAAAATCAATTGTATGTGAAAAAGCGGAATACACTGATGGTGCTGGATTTGATTGCCGGGGCCCCAAGCATATCCCGCACACAACTGTCAGATATGACGGAGTTAAGCCCGGCCAGCATTACGCGTATTGTGAATACATTGATAAAGTTGGGCCTGGTGTATGAAGAAGGTACGGTAGATCAATTAAGCCGGGGCCGCAAGGCCCGGATTCTACACATATGCAGTGATGGTCTATATGCGCTGGGTATTTGCCTGGAACGGGACAAGGTTTCCTTGAGTATAACGGACATGCATCAGAAATGCCTATACAGATCATTTGCACCGCTTGAGAAAACGGTGCTCCGTTCACCGGAAGTATTTGCGGCCTATGCCAAAGGATTGTACGAGGAGATAGACCGGCAACTGATTTCTGACTGGGCACGTTTACGGATTGTTGGTGTCAGCATGCCCGGCGTAGTAGACAGTGCGCGGGGAATCGTTTTGAAGTCTGACCAGATGGAGTGGACGGATGTTGATTTGCGCACATCGTTTGAAATGGCATTTGACCTTCCGGTTTGGATTGAAAATGATGCCAAGGCCTGTATGATCGGTGAACGTGTGCGCATGAACCTATCACGCCAGGAGGATTCGGCCTATTTGATGGTGGGCACCGGCGTTGGTGTGGCTGTGATGAGCAATGGGAAACTGATCCGCGGTCATAGAAACATGGCTGGTGAAATCGAACATTTGAATTTGGTGCCGGGTTTGTTGCCTGAGGATGTGCTGCAAAAGCATCTGGTGGAGGATGAGATCATCAAAAATGCGCAGACAGCCTCCCCATCAGTCCGCTCGCTGGAGGATCTGATGATCGCCTATCGGCAGAATGCCGGCTTCGCGCGGATATTGGTGGGCGATATCATGCAATACCTGCGTCTGGCGCTTTCGATGATCGAAAGCTTCTATGATCCTCAGCGCATTATATTGGGCGGTTCTATTGTGCAAAAGCTGAAGGAGGCGCTGGCTGGCTTGTTTCAGGACCCGCGCATTTCCATTGGTGAGGATTATGAACAGTCTTGCATGCTGGGCGCTTCCATCGAAGCCATACGCCACGCGCTGGATACACTGGTTGGTGACTAGAAAACACTGCAGTTAAAGAGGGAGACCGTATGCACGCGATCGTTGGAACATGGAAGATGAGTTATGATGGTGTGACGAATGCGTTTAACTATTTGGATCAAGGCGGTCATGCCGGCGAAGCGGTTGCACGGGCCGTGATGGCGGTAGAGGATGATCCACGCTTTGTATCAGTGGGGTATGGCGGTTTGCCGGGCAGGGATGGCCGGGTCACGCTGGATGCGGCGTTTATGGATGGGCAGACGCTGCAATATGGCTGCGTAATTGGCGCAGAAGGCATCAAGAATCCTATCCGTGCCGCCATGCGGCTGTCCACGCGAAAGCAAAATTGCTTGCTTGCCGGCAATGGCGTATTGGAATTTGCGTTATCAGAAGGCTTACCCCTTTGCGACATGCGCACAGAAAACGCGAAAAAGCGTTGGCGTGAGGCGGTTGCCGAACAAAATAAAACGTTGGAAGCCTATCGCGGCCATGATACCGTGTGCGTAATCGCACTGGATGATAGCGGCCGGCTTTGCGTAGGCACCTCTACCTCCGGGCTTTTTATGAAGGAGCCGGGACGTGTGGGGGATACGGCGATCATCGGTTCCGGCTTTTATTGCGATGCCCGTTATGGCGGGGCAGCAGCTACAGGGATGGGCGAGGATATCATGCGCGGCTGCCTGTCCTATGACGCCGTTTCCTTAATGCGCAGAGGCGCTTCTCCCCAGGAAGCCTGCGATGAGTCACTGCATCATTTATACAGACGGATGCGGGAATTGGGAGATAAAGATGGTGGGATGAGTATAATCGCCCTGTCTCCCGACGGCCGGTTCGGCGCGGCTACAACGATTGAACTGTTTCCGATTTCCTATGCTTGCACAGGGAAAGGATGCAACCTGTATACTGTAGGCTTATCTGAGAACGCAACAATAATGCACAAAGCCACCGAGGAAGAAAGACTGGCAATGGCAAGTGATTGAAATAGCAATGCAATTTGAAGAAAGGGTAAGGTTGTGATATTTATACCCGCTGCATGATGTGATGGCAGCGGGTTTGTTCGTAATGGTAGACATTTTGTTCATGATGAAGACAGAAGTCTTTTGGCTGGAATTCTTGGCGGCAATAAGTTACAATGAACTAGATGCTGGTAATCCATTATATACAAGCTTTTAAATGAGCCAAATACAAAAGAAAAATGAATCTGGGAGTGGTAGATATGCAAAGTAAAAGACCAGGAATTCGTGCGAGGCTAAGTTATTTGTTTGATAAGGCAATGGCTAAAGGAACCATTGCGCTGGTGGCGCTATTGTTTACCATTACTGCGGCAGTGGTTGTATTTGCAGGTGTTTTGGGTGCTCTACTGCATGGCGATGCATCTGCTGGCGTAACCATTTGGCAAAGTATGATGCATGCTTTGGATGCCGGTACACTCGCCGGCGATGATACAGGCAATATCGGATACCTTATCGTAATGTCCGTCGTAACGGTATGCGGCATTTTTGTGACAAGCATATTGATTGGTATTATTAGCGCCGGGTTTGAGCAAAAGCTTTATGATTTGCGCAAGGGTGCTTCAAAAGTCGTTGAGACGGGACATGTAGTGATTATGGGATTTAGCGATGGCGTTTATACTATTTTGGCTGAGTTAATCGAAGCTGGCGCAAATCAAAAAAGAAACTGCATTGTAGTGATGGGCGAGCAAGAAAAAGAAACAATGGAGGAGCTCATCAAGGGACATATAAAAGACTGCAAAACGACAGAGATCATTGTTAAATCTGGTAAACTCACTGAGGAGTTTTTGCTGGAGCGTGCCTCACTGGAAACCAGCAGATCAATTATTGTCAATCAGCAGCAGGACTTTGATGTCATAAAAACCATTTTAGCAGCGGTGAGTTACTTAAAAACACACAATGCATTTGAAGGCGGGCCGCATATTACCGCAATGATCCATCATAAGGAAAACTTGGATGTGGCAAGAATCGCGGGTGAAGGTCTGGCGGAAGTGCTGTTCTTTCAAGATGCATTGTCCAGAATCATTGCCCACACCTGCCGTCAGCCGGGGCTTTCATTGGTGCTGACTGAATTCTTCGATTTTTCGGGTGATGAATTTTATTTTGAGAGTTTTCCAGAGCTTGCAGGAAGAACGTTTGGCGATACGCTGAATTTGTTTGAACGTTCCACAGTTGTTGGTGTTCAGCATGAGGACAAGGTAATGCTTAACCCGCCTATGGATCTTGTGCTTACTTCTTGTGACCTGGTAATTCATTTGGCTGAGGATGACAATGCATCAAAACCGAGCAAGTCTGTGCCCGAATTGAACTTGTCATCGGTGTCTGCCGCAAATAAGCCGGAGGATGAAAGAAATCGTCTGCTAGTGCTGGGCTGCAATCAATACCTGCCCGATATTTTGACAGAGCTGGATCATTATGCTGAGCGGGGAACGACGATTACCGTGGCGGATGTAACATTGCCTCAGCCGTTGTTTGCGGATTCTTATATCAATATTCAGTTGAACCCAATAGAATGTGATATTTTTCAACGAAGCGTGCTGGAATCTCTTTTGATAGATGGAGCGGAAAACATTCTGCTTTTGAGCGACTTGCAGTGTGAAAATGATGAGGCTGATGCCAAGACACTGATGCTTTTGATTCAATTGCGTGATATTGAAAGGAAATCTGGCTCCCAATTTAATCTTACAAGTGAAATGCGTTCCGTGGATAATCAAAAGCTGGCAACTGTAGCCAATGTAAATGATTTTGTTGTTGGCAGTACCATTACGAATCTTATCATCGCGCAGGTTTCCCAAAACAGGAAGCTTTCCCTGCTATTTGAAGATATGCTGGATGCGGATGGATCTGAGCTGTATATGAAGAAAGCCTCGCGCTATGTACAACCAGGTATGGTAACCAACTTCTACACGATTACAGAAATCGCAAGAAAACGGAATGAGATTGCGATAGGATACAAAAAGGTATCAGGCGAAGGAATTCAAATAAAAACAAACCCGAAAAAATCCGATTTGGTTCAATTTGGCGAGGCTGATTACTTGATCGTTATCGCGCAGGATGACCGCTGATTTTTATTAATAACATGTACAGACGAACCGGTTTGCCTTTATGCAAGCCGGTTTGTTTGTTTGTTTGAGAAGGAAAAGAGGGGTTGCCGGATCATTGGGGCATGTATGGAAATTAAGCCCAGGGTGTACGCTTCTGTGTGCCCGGGGTATACCTTAATGAAGGCAAAATGCCGATTATCATTCCATTGGTGGCATCCAGCATTTGATTATCAGCATCTGGTTTCTTATGGATAGGATGCACTTGACTGAATTGTAAATTATCCCAAAGTAGGAAAAAATGCGCCAACCAGCACCGTTGTATGGTCAGAAAAGGTTGGGAGGGGCTAGATATGAAGAAAGGGTTTATTCTTTTGCTCTTGGTGGCTGTAATCGCATGCATTCCGGTGTTTGGCTTGGCTATGAATGACGGGGCTGTGGTGAACAACCCCAATCCGCAAGACAGGCTGCATCTGAGAGCGGAGCCTAGCATGACATCTCAATCCCTCGGCAAGTATTACAATGGTACGCCTGTTAAGATTATTGAGTATAGAACAGATGAGTGGGTAAAGGTTGTTGTAGGCTATCCAACGGGACCGGATTATGAAGCGTATGTGGGATATATGCTGGAGAAATATTTGACATCTACGTTTGATGGGGCTGCTGATAAGGTGAAATCTGCCATGCCGGAATATGCATCCACTTCTTCTACATGGAGAATGTATCATTCGCCAAGCTCAAACGCCGCTTACGAAACCTTCGGTATGAATGAAGACATTCGCCTGATGGGGTTTACAGAAAAATGGTGGCATATTCTTATTATGCGCAATGGTGAAAGCTACCGATCCGGTTTTGTACCGGCTGCAAACAAATTGGAAACTCCTCAGGTTGCCGCAATTAACAACCCTAATGCCATCGACCGGCTTCATCTGCGCATAAGCAACGACCCAAACGCCCGATCCCTTGGCAAATACTATAACGGCGTGAAGGCGCAGGTAATAAGCCGGCATGGGGATTGGATGAAAGTGCGCATTGGTGGTGCCGAAGGGTTTATGATGACAAAGTATCTTGCCCTTGGCGCATCGGCTGAGCACGTGAAAAGCGCTATACCTACAGTACGCCTGACCACTGACAAGGTAAACCTTCGGGAAACGGCCAGTTTGAGCAGCAAGGCGTTGGGGCAATATAAATTAGGTACATCTGTCAATGTGTGGGGTGTGTACGATACCTGGCTGCATGTGGAGATTGGCGGAAAATCAGGGTATATGCTTGCCTCCATGCTGTCGGCACTGCCGGGAGATAGGCCGGGAAGCACGCCGCCCCCTGTGGCCGGTAAGGCTGCACAACTGAGGGCTGATGCCAATTTTCGGTCAAGCGCCAGCTATACTGGCACGATACTGGCATACTTGGGGAAGGGCACCAAGGTAAATGTGCAAAAGCAAAGCGGCGACTGGTATTACGTGAGAATCGGTACAACTGACGCTTACGGCTGGATACTAAAAAGCCTGGTGAGTATACAGTAGAAGTGAGCAACCTGTTTCTGCCATATGAAAGGGAAAATGGGTGAAACTGATCACGAGGATGGGATTTTATGGTCCCTTCTCCGTGATCTTTTACTTATTTCATTTTCTGCTCTTGCAAAAGCAAATCCTCAATGTGCCCAATGGCTTCCACATCTTTTGCCATGCTTCTTCTCCCTTCGTCCGCCAGAATCTTACGTATGGCGGGATCGGTGAACTTTTCAAAGCCGGCAGGATCCATAGTAAGATGCTTCCACAAAAAGCCGCCGTAGGCGGAGCATTCCTTCCAGGCCGCAATGGCAGGAGAAAGGTGCTCCGTCCATTCGTGATAATGGTCAGCCAGGTATTGGTAGTAGTGCAAGGCCAAGCCGCGCTCATGAATTTGGCACAGCGCGTCGCAGTAGATGAAAAAGCGCCCTTGGGCTGTTTCGTTCCATACGTCGCCGCTGTCCATATCCCACTTCTCTGGCAAGGTGATTCCCTTGAGCTTGCTGAAATCGTCTTGCTCAAGCTGCTTTAGCATTTGCTCCCAGGCAGCGAAGCCTACCTTTGCGCCCCGGACTTCCTTTTGCATTGCGTGATGAACGATGGCGTTGAATGCGGCAAGAGCGCTTTCGCGCTGTGGTGGAGAGGATTCTGCCTTTTCAAGAATGAGGTATCCAAACAAGCCGTCTTGCCAGTTTTCTTTTTTAAAGGGAGCTTCAGGACCAAATCCCTCACTATCCTGAAAGTAGTTCCAGCCAATCAGTACTTCCCCGCCCTTTTCAAAGCCGTGCACTACACAACATTCCGGTGGGCCGATGATGCCCATGGCGATGATGGGAATGCCTTTTTCAATGGAGGCGGTGATTTCGTCTTTTGCAACATCCAAAGAATCAAACGGCCCCTTTACACCCGCAATCTCTTTAAAGAGGCGGATTTTTGCCGTGTATCCAATGGCTTTCAGCACACGCAGATGCGGTGCAAAAGGTGGCTCCTCGCAGGCCAATATATCACAATTGCTGCCGCACCATTCACCTGGCCGCCAGACCAGCCGGTTACCGGCTCCGGACAAGGCAAGAAGCTCAGCATAGAACCTTTTTTGATTCATGCCGTGAAGGGCAGCGTATAGCGAGCCGATGAAAGGTGTCAAGTAGGATTCATTGCCGATGAACTGAGCGATGCGGGGTATGTTTTCGATGATACGGCTTTCCATGAGGATACCTCCAAGCAGTGTATTCTTTGGTGAGAACCTTTTTACAATAAGGCGCATGTGGTATAATGCCTCATCGTCTGAATAAGAGGAGCACGAAAGATGAATGAAATAAGTGGTTTAGAAATTCTCAACAACTTGAGGGCTCTTGGCGTAAAGCCAGGTATGATGCTGGAAGTACATTGTGCCTTAAGTGCCTTTGGCCATGTATCAGGCGGTGCGGATACGGTGATTGATGCTCTGATGATGGCGGTGGGAGGGGAAGGCGCTATCGTGATGCCAGCCTTTTGCCTGTCGCCAGATGTACCGCTGACAGAAGAAGATAAGGCCATGGGACTTGTAAAAAAGATCCGAATCCTGCCACCGGAAGAAAAACGCACGGCCATGGGGCTTGTGGCGGATACTTTTCGCCAAAGGCATGATGTGATTACTGGAGATGGTATGTTCCGCGTAGCTGCCTGGGGCAAGGATGCCTCCATCCACGCCAAGGGGTTTGGCCATATCATTGACCATGGCGGGTATGCGCTGCTCTTAGGTGTGGATATTTACCGCCTGTCCGCCATGCACTATGTGGAGGATATTTTACCGCAGGTGATACGGGATCGGTTTCAGCCGCCGAAGGAAGCCTGGGCGATATATCCGCAAAACGAGTGGTTTGTAGAGGCTTGGGAGTCATCCGTCAAGCCTTGGTACAAGATACAAAAGATGGCGTATGAAAAAGGACTCATAGCCGATAGCATGATTGGTGGAGCCAAATGCATGTTGATGGAGGTCAAGCCTGTGATTACGTTGTACCGGCAGGCGTTGGAAACGAACCCAACGGGGCTGTATGGCTTAACGTGATTGTATGAATGCTATACATTGTGGGAAGCAGGTGCATGTAACTGCTTCCCGTTTTTCGTTATACGCCAATCACTTCACCAATGATGCCGGCAACCTTATGATCCAACTCGCGGCAGGTTTTTAGTATGGAAACAATCTCCCGGCGAACAGTAGCGTCCAGGAGCTTCTTTCTGGCATCCTCTCCTTCACACAAGCTGTTGATTTTCCACATGAGATCATGCATTTGATGAAAGGCATCGCAGGCGGGATCAAACGTTTTTGTCTTTAGTATCTCTCCAGCCTGTTCCAGAAACCCTGCCGCAAATGCACGGCGCTCCGCCAGATCCCAGATATCAGGGTCAATATGGGGGCGAGAGGTGAAAGGAGCCTGAAAAGAAGCATCAGTTTCCAGTGTTTTGAACCATGCTTCATAAAAGTTGCAGCCATCGCCATGGGGATGACCGTAGGAGTTAAGCAAAACGCGTTTTGCACGCGCAAGCGCGCGGCGAATAATGGCTTCTTTGTCAGACATGGTTTCTGGAGCACCGGTAATGATCACCGCCGCATCGGCACCTTTTGCCCAATCCTTGATAAATTGACAATCCTCCGGTGAGAAGGACTTGTTGGACATGTCTGCGCCAGGCACGAACATCCAGCCCACCAAGGTTTCACCGCCCTGCTCGAAGCCTGTGGCCAGTAGTACCCAATCATTGCCTGTGCGGCCCAGAATAAGGGCAGGATACCCCTTTCTCAATGCATCTGTGACAAGCGCAACAAGATGCGCTTCATCCCGCCAAACGCTTTCAATCCCTTGTGCTGGCTTGGCTGCGTACACTTTTGCGGGTACGCCCTCAAACTGCAGGCAGTCTGTTAGGGGGTAGGCCCCGTCTGGCTCTGCGAAGCGGAAGTATTCGGCTGTGTCAAACAAAAAGCGGAAGCCTTCGCCAGATAGGCCAAGATGCATAAAATAGTCCTCGTCGGACCGCCAGGTGCGCCCGTGAGCAGACAAAGTATGGGTGCGGTGCTCGCTGCCCATCAGAACGCGAAGTGACATCATGGCCGAAGGAAAGGCCATGCTATGGGGGACCAGATGTGGGCCATCCCGTTTTATGCTTCCGTTGTAGGAAATGCGCACAGAATTTGGTGTTGCTGCCATTGCTTACAGCCTCCTTGGCATTTATAATGAAAACAGTATACATGATTCAATTTGATAAAAATGAACGAGAATTGCGGGAGAAAGCATGACCACACCCCAGGAGATGTTGGAAAAGACGCTTGTTTATATAGAAGAACATAAGGAGCAGCCGCTTACGCTGGAAGAACTGACGGAGGTCAGCGGTTTGAGCCGCTTTTCCCTGATCCGTCTGTTTGCGCGACTATGCGGTATGACGCCCATGGACTATGTACGTCAAAGGCGGTTGGCTGCAAGCATACCACAGCTTATGCGTGGCGCAAGAATTATCGATATTGCCTTGGATGCCGGGTTTGAGCATGAGCAGTCGTATATCAGAGCCTTTAAGGAGGCATTTCATATGACGCCAGCCCGCTTTCGGCGGCAGGAAAATCCGGTCCTCATCATGGATATACCCAGACTTTCCGGCTTCACTGTATCCCACAGCGGTATGCTGGGAAAGCCGCTGCTCATGGCCCGGCCGCCCTTTCAGATCACCGGCATTTTGCGTAGGTATAACTATGCCGATAATTTGATGGACGGTATGCCTTTATACGATGGAGTACATGCGATGGAAGCGGAAGCATTCACCGCTGCCTGCAGGGTATCACAAAGAAATCAATTTACGCATCTGTATTTAATCAAGAGCGATTCACCTTGCAGTGAAACAGTGACCTGGCAGTATTCTGCCGGTCAATGGGCGAAATTTCAGTACATCGGTCTGCATCCGCTAAACCGGGAGGGGGCACGGCGCGTTCGGCTGATGGCCTCTTTGGTGGTTTCAGCCTGGTTCTCTGAGCGGGGAGCACGCTGGGATGGACAGTTTATGGAGCATGTGGAAAAGGATTGGTTGAGCGCCGAATATTGCGAAGTGGAATTTCTATGCCCTGTAGATGATTATCCTGCAAAATGACTTGTAAATTTTGTGTGCATTTGTGAACCTATACCATCCTCCCTTCATCTTGCATATGACCGGTCAAAAACACATAGGAGGCCCTTGATGACGTCGGAAGACTTTGCTTCGCGCATTGTCGCCATGCAGGAGACACTGTACCGCATCTCTTACAGCATACTGCCGCTGGCATGCGACAGGGAGGACGTGGTGCAGGAAACGATTAGAAAAGCTTGGCAGCAACGGGAGAAGCTTCGCCGCGAGGATGCTATGCAGCCATGGGTTATACGCATTCTTGTCAATGAATGCTATGCCTTGCTGCGCCGCAAAAAGCGTGAAGTGCTCCTGGAGACACTGCCGGAGAGGGAAGCGCCTGCGGATGCTGACATTTCCTTGCATCAGCTGTTTCTCACGCTGGAAGATACATTGCGCCTTCCCGCGGTGCTTTTCTACATCGAGGGGTACGAAGTAAAAGACATCGCACGGATTCTTTTCCTGCCAAGTGGCACGGTGAAATCCAGGCTGCACAGAGCCAGAAAAAAGATGAAGGAGACGTGGGATAAGCAGGAGGTGTGCAAAGCATGAAGGAAGCAAACTATCAAAACGCCTTTGGAAAGGCGCCGGATTCCTTTAAGCGCTGTGTAGCCTCCGCCCTTTCCCATATGGAGGAGGATCAAAAAGTGAAGAAATTCAGTATTCGCATGATTGTCATTGCGGCCATTTTACTGATTTTGATGGCCGGCGTGGTGTATGCGGCCAGTACCGAATGGAAGATACTGAACTTTGTGTCAGGGTGGTATCATAAAACACCTGTTGCAAATCTTCAAAAAGCAATCGGCGAGAATGATATCAGGCAGACATATCAGGCGGGAGACTTTGAAGTAACTGTGGAAGAAGCGATAGCCGATGGAAAATTTGTGTACGTAAATGCCAATGTACACATGAAGAACGATGAAGATGTGATTTTTTTGCCCATGCATCTTTCCCCCTATAAGGCTATCAGCCAAACGGTGGGCAGACACTTTTACATCATGCGTTCCTCCAATTACCATCCGTTAGAAGGAGAAATTCAGGAACCAGAGATGATGGTTTCAGAGGATGCGCCTGTATCGCAGGATAATCGTTCACTTCGGAATGCAGCAGATGAAGATGGAGAGCGGCTCATTAGTGCAACCTTATGGGTTGAGCGGGATGGAAAAAACAATAAAATCACATCGTTTACAGTATTGCCGGATGGCAGCATCTCCTTCGTACTGGGAAGCGAAGTTCATACAGATGAAAAGGCGTTGGATTTAGTACTCCATTTTGAAGCGGAGGATGTATCGCCTAAAAATCTGAAGAGAACAAAGCTGATATCCTATTCCGCCCCTCTTACATTGCCGGTATCAACAGTAATGGAAACTAAGCAGGCAGATGTGGCAAGTAAAGCACTTCAGGGAACAGATATTAAGCTTGAACGGCTGGACTTTTACTTAACGCCGCTAGCGTTGCATTATGAATTACAGTTTATCTCTGCAAAAGATTTCAAGAGTGTCAAATCCTATTTTGTGTTTCATTTTTTCAATGAAAGCGACAAAATGATCATGCCAGGAACGACCATCAATACTTATACAAAAAGGCTGGATGATACTCATTTTGAGCAAATTGGTTCCCTGGCGCTGGATAAAATTCCTGATATATTTTCCCTCAAAGGTCACGAAGTGGGAACGGGTGAATGGATCGGCAATATATCGATTGAAGTAAACGAGCAATAAAAAAACGCCTCTTTGGCGGCTCATAGTTTCTGCTTGTTTTTGTCGCCTCCGCCTGCAAAGGCCCATCCCTGTTCCCTCCAACAGCGGGCCTTTGCAGGCGTGGCATTTGGTAAAAAGTCTAAAACCGGATCCAGTATATATATCATCGGCTCGCCGTTCACCGGCCACCGTTATGATATAAGGATATACTTTGATTATGAAGCAATCATGGAAGGATTGTGAACAAACGGCGAAATATCAAATTATTATTCATCATTTACATATGTATATTTTAAACAGTGTTGGCTGCAGTTGTTATGCTAATGACAAAAATGTCATTTTTTATCGAATTACTCAAAATACCTCATAAAGTGGTATGACAGAGAAGCAAAATTGTTGTATATTTGTCAAGGGGTGGATGTCCACTGTAATAATGCTTGTATCATTGTTATGCCGTACGTATCAATGGCTGGCGTCGCACGCATTGCACAAACATGAAAAAGGCACCGGCCTGAAAACAGACTGGCGCCAAGAACGGACATTTGCGAAAGCGAAGACGAGCAGGTATACCCTTCATGTGAAGTGTCAATATCCGCCTTCCATCTCCTTTAATACGTTTGTTTCAACAAGCGTACCGGCGGCTTCCCTGCGCAGCGCTTCTTCCATAATGGATTCCGTTGCGCTGACTCCGCAGCGGGATGCGCCAACCGCCCTGGCCGCCAACACGGTGTCCAAATCGCGGATGCCGCCGGAACCCTTCACGCGAATGCTTTCAGGTACGTTGGCGTGCATCAGTTTCAGGTCGTCGATGGTGCAGCCCTTCGTGCCATAACCGGTGCTGGTTTTCACAAAATCGGCCCCAGCCTGGACGCTTAGCTTACAGGCACGTATTTTTTGCTCGTCGTTTAGGTAACAGGTTTCCAGAATCACTTTGACGATGGCACCTGCTTCGTGTGCGGTATGCACCACCTGAGCAATATCATTGAGCACATAGTCGTCGTCTCCAGACAGAAGTTTGCCAATATGAATGACCATGTCCAGTTCGGTGCATCCATCTGCAAGTGCCTGCCTGGATTCAAAAACCTTTGTTTCTGTTTTTTGGGCACCGTGCGGGAAACCGATTACGGTGCAGACCTTTACATCGCTGCCTTTTAACAGCGCTGCTACCAAGGGCATGTCAGCGGGCCTGGCACACACGGATGCGGTACCATACTTCAAAGCGGTTTTGCATCCTTTTATAATGTCTTCTTCCGTCAAAAAGGGCTGTAGGGTGCTGTGGTCCAGCATTCGAGCGATATCCTTGGCGTTAATGGGCATGTGGGAAGCCTCCTTATGCAAAAGTGTTTTCAATACACTTAGTTACGGCATGCGCGATTGAATAAATTATGCAAATACATAACGTATCATCATTCGTCGTTTTTCCATGAATCCCTGCAATGACGGAAAAATCGCTTAACCGGGTGGTTGAAAAAACATGTTTACAGTTTATGTGGTGAAGGGGATTCGCATGCCAGCTGTATAGCGGTATTACAGAGAACAATTTGATATGCTTTTATAAAATGATTCGGTTCCATAAATGAGGGGTAACTTACCTTGGGTTAATTGTGGACAATACATACCTGAAAGGGCCGGCAGTTCTTGACTGTCCGATGCCTTGGGAAGAAGGATCTTGCGTGGAAGTTTATATTGCCAGACAGCCTATATTTGACAAAAAAATGAATATTGCTGGGTATGAGCTTTTGTATCGCAGGAGCATGAATAACTTTTTTGAAGGTATTGATGACAACCAAGCTACGGCAGACTTGATCAATAACGCCTTTTTGGTGATGCCGTTTTCCGAACTGACAGGCGGCACCAGGGCTTTCATCAATTTTTCGGGAGAGATGATTGTCAAGGAGATTCCGCTTGTTTTGCCCAGAAAGTCAATTGTTGTGGAAGTGCTTGAGCGTGTTGAGGCGAAACCGGAAGTAATACGAGCGCTGACAAAGCTAAAAGGTGAAGGGTATACCATTGCTTTAGATGATTTTGCCTTTTGCGAAGCGAATCTCCCCTTTTTGGAACTTGCTGATATTGTGAAGGTGGAATTTCCCAACGTGGATGCTGGCACACAGCGGCACTATATCAAACTGTATGGCCATCGGATCAAGTTCCTGGCAGAAAAAGTGGAGACCCGGGAGGAGTATCAAAATGCTGTCGAAATGGGATATAGCTTTTTTCAGGGATATTTTTTCAGTAGGCCGGTCATGGAAAAAAGAAAAGAAATCGCCAGTTTGCCCGCCACATTAATGCGGATTATGACAGAGTTGAATCATCCTGATCCAGACTTCCAAGCACTTACAGAAGTCATCGAGACAGACGTTGGCTTGTCTTACAAGCTGCTAAAGCTTGCCGGGTCTGTGTTCTTTGGCACCCAAGGCAGTATATATACGGTCAAGCAGGCGCTGGTTCGTATGGGTATCAATGAAATCAGAAAATGGATATATCTGCTGCTTTTGAAGAATGCACAATATCCTGAAAACCATGAACTGATAACCAACTGTCTGATACGTGCAAAGTTTATGGAGACGTTGGCAATACGGGCCGGAGGCGACAGAAAGTACTATGACTATTTTCTGGCAGGGCTTTTTTCCGCAATTGATACCCTACTGGATACGACAATGGAACTAGCGGTAAGGGAACTGCCAATCACTCCGGAAGTCAAAGATGCTCTGCTCGGGTGTGATAATAACGTTCGGCGCATTCTGGATATCGTTTTGAACTATGAGATTGGAAATTGGGATAAGGTAGATGCGCTTCGTTTAAGCCCTTTGATGGGGCGAAATCATCTGATGCCGCTGTATGTGGACGCGCTGCAATGGACGGTTCGCCAGAATTATTAGCATGATGTTGATGCCGCCTCACTTTTTCGTTGGGGCGGCATCGCTTTTATGCAAAAGCATGTCCAAGGGATTGCCGCTTTTCTGCTTGGGCAATGAAAGACAACAAATGCCATATGGTTGCATGTCATCTAAAGAATGTATGTGGTATGATGAATACTGAAAGATTGCGGGGAGGCGTAATGATGCGCTACGGATATTTTGATAATGCATCCAAAGAGTATGTGATTGACCGGGTCAATGTGCCAGTTTCCTGGACCAATTATGTGGGCACCCAGCGTATGGGCGGCGTGTTTAACCATACAGCCGGCGGATATGTCTGGCTGGATTCACCGCAATATCACCGGATTACTCGGTTCCGGCCCAACGGCGTACCGATGGATAGGCCAGGCCATTACGTGTATCTGCGTGATGCGGATACGGGCAAATACTGGTCTGTAAGCTGGCAGCCTACCGGTATTCCACTGGACCAGGCGAAATATGCCTGCCGCCATGGATTAAGCTACAGCAAATACCTGTGCGAGTATGAGGGCATCTCTGCCTGCCAGACCATTTTCATACCCAGAGATGACCAGGTGGTTTTGTGGGATGTGACCGTGACAAACACATCAAGCAAGCCGCGCAGCCTGGATGTTTTCGGGTATGTGGAGTTTTCATACCATCATATTGACATGGATAACCAGAACTTTCAGATGAGCCTGTATGCTTCTGGCTCTAAGTATGAAGACGGCGCTGTAGAATATGAGCTGCATTATGAAGAGGAAAGCTGGCAGTACTTTACATCCAGCTTCACCCCCGACAGCTTCGATTGCTTGCGGGATGCCTTTATCGGCCCCTACCGCACGGAGACCAACCCCATCGGGGTGGAAAACGGCAAGCTTTCCGGTAGCTTTGAATTGACCGGCAACCACTGCGGCGCACTGCACAATAAGCTTGCGCTGGCCCCGGGGGAGAGTAAACGTATTTTGTTCATCCTGGGTCAAGGCAACGCAAAAGAGGCCAGGAAGGCGAGGGAAAAGTACACCCTTTCCGCTGTTGATTCAGCCTTTCAAGCACTTGCGGATTTCTGGTCGGTAAAGCTATCGCGTCTTAAGGTGAATACACCCAATGCCGATATGAACACCAGCCTGAATCTGTGGAACCTGTACCAGAGTGAAGTAAACGTCATGTTCTCCCGCTTTGCCTCTTTTATCGAGGTGGGCGGCCGAACCGGTCTTGGCTACCGGGATACGGCACAGGATGCTATGTGCGTGCCCCATTCCAATCCCGATATGTGCAAGCTTCGTATTACCCAGCTTTTGCGGGGGCAGGTGCGGGAAGGCTATGGCTTGCATTTGTTTGATCCCGCTTGGTTCACGCCGGGCAAAAAACAGTCCTTCCAGTCGCCCACGGTAGTGCCCACGCCCGACAAGAGCCAAATGATCCATGGCCTAAAGGACGTATGTGCCGATGATGCGCTATGGCTGATTCCCGCCATTTGCGAGTATGTGCGGGAGACAGGGGAAACAGACTTCTTCCATCAGGTGATCCCTTATGCCGATGGGGGTCAGGATACAGTGTATGAGCATATGAAAAAGATACTCGACTTTACTTACAGCCAGTTGGGCGCCCACGGTATCGCTAAGGGATTACGGGCCGACTGGAACGATTGCCTGAATCTGGGCGGCGGCGAAAGTGCTATGGTAGCCTTTTTGCATTTGTGGGCGCTGAATCATTTCCTCTCGGCTGCGGCCTATTTAAAGCGCAGCGAGGATGTGCGTTTGTACCGCGCCATGGAAAAGGAGATGGCTGACAATTGCCGCAAGGTGCTATGGAATGGGAAGTGGTTTATCCGCGGCATCACGGGCAAAGGCGCGCCTATCGGCACACAGGATTCCAAAGAAGGCAAGGTGCACCTGGAGAGTAATACCTGGGCCGTAATTTCCGGTGCCGTCACAAAAGAACAGGGCGAGTCTGCCATGGATGCGGTACTGGAATACCTGTTTACGCCCTATGGGCTGATGCTAAACGCGCCTGGCTTTAAAACCCCTGATGATTCCATCGGCTTTGTAACACGGGTGTATGCCGGTGTTAAGGAAAATGGAGCTATCTTCAGCCACCCCAACCCCTGGGCCTGGGTGGCGGAATGCCTTTTGGGCCGGGGCGACAGGGCGATGAAGCTGTATAACGCACTTTTGCCTGTGCGGCAGAATGATTTGATCGAAACTCGCCAAAGCGAACCTTACGCCTATTGCCAATTCATTATGGGCAAGGAGCATACGGCCCATGGCCGGGCACGGCACCCGTGGATGACGGGCAGTGCCGGGTGGGCTTATTACGCCTCTACCCGCTACATGCTGGGCATAAGGCCACAATGGGATCATCTGGAAATCGACCCCTGCATACCTGCGGAGTGGGAAGGCTTTACGGCTACCCGCGTCTTCCGCGGCGCTGTCTATGAGATCACAGTTAAAAATCCTACCCATGTACAAAAAGGCGTGGCAAGGATACGTGTGGACGGTAACGAAACCGACCATATTCCCGTCTTTGAGGTAGGTACCAGCCATACGGTGGAAGTGATCCTGGGCAATGCCTGACAGGGGGATGATGGAATGATCGCATTTGGAACCGGCGGCTGGCGGGCTATTATCGGTGAGGATTTTACCAAAGAAAATGTGCAGCGGCTGATGCTGGCCATTGCCAGACGCATGAAGGCTGAGGATGCGGCGCTGCCCGGCTTTGTCATCGGCTTTGACAGGCGCTTTCTATCCCGCGAGTCTGCAAAATGGGCAGCTGAAGTGATGGCGGCGGAAGGTATTCACACCTATTTCATTACCAGGGAAGCGCCGACCCCCCTGATCATGTTCACGGTTCGCTATTACGGGTTGCATTACGGCATGGCCGTTACCGCCAGCCACAACCCGGCCCTGTATAACGGTATCAAGCTGTTTACAAGGGGCGGGCGGGATGCTTCGCAAGAGGTAACCGAGCCTCTTGGCGAAAGCGCAAATGCCGTAAAAACGCAGGATGTATCCATTGTGCCCTATGACCAGGCAGTACGTCTGGGTCTGGTAGAGGAAATCGCGCCTCAAAACCAGTATCTGGATGCTATCATCCGGGGTGTGAACATGGATGCTATTCGCTCCCGCAACCTGCGTATCGTTTTGGATCCGATGTACGGTGTCAGCCGTACATCGCTGCAAACCATACTGCTCACCGCCCGCTGCGATGTGGATGTGATTCATGAGCGGCATGACGCGCTGTTTGGCGGCCGGCTTCCGGCCCCCAATGTAGAAACGCTGGGGGCGCTGCGTGGTGCCGTGCTGGAAAGCAAGGCTGACATTGGTATCGCGACCGACGGTGACGCCGACCGTATTGGCATTATCGACGATACGGGACGGTTTATCCACCCCAATGAAATTCTGGTGCTGTTGTATTACTATCTGCTCAAGTATAAGCGCTGGCATGGCCCCGCAGTACGTAATCTGGCCACTACCCATCTTTTAGACAAGGTAGCTGCTGCCTTTGGTGAAACCTGCTACGAGGTGCCAGTAGGCTTTAAGCACATATCCTCCGCTATGGAAAAGTACAACGCCATCATTGGCGGGGAATCCTCCGGCGGGCTTACCGTTCGCGGCCATATTCTTGGCAAGGATGGCATACAGGCTGCCACGCTGTTGGTGGAAATGATGGCTGTCACCGGGGAAAAGCTGAGTACCCTGACAAGAAGGATGTACCAGGAGTTTGGCGAAGCTTATATGGCGGAATATGACTGGCCCTTTGAGCCAGAGCAAAAGCAGCATCTTCTTTCTTTGCTGATGGAGGAAAAGAAATTGCCCGCCTTTTCGCAGGAAGTCAAAAGCGTATCCTACATGGACGGCGTAAAAGCGGTTTTTGCCGATGGATGGATCATCATCCGCTTTAGCGGCACAGAGCCCAGGCTGCGTGTCTTTTGTGAAATGCCCGACCGTGACCGTGCAGAAGCAATATGCCAGACTGCTGCATCTTTCCTTGGTTTGAGTATGTAGAAGTAAACTTGGAGGCATAAAAAGTGCTCCAGAAGCTCCGCTCCTATATTAAATCCCTACGCTTTCGCATACTGTCGATTGTGCTGTTGTGCTGGCTGCTGCCTGTGTTGGCGCTGGGAGGATATATGGGCGGTGCTTTTTTTGACGCCTTGGAAGAGAAGACGGAGACGGCCTTAACCTCCAGCGCAGAGTACGCGCAAATGACAACCCTTCAAATTATTCAAAGGGTTATAGCATTGGCGAAGGACGCCACCTACGACGGGGAATTGACCAGCGCCTACGCTGGCCTTGACACGCAGCGGCTCAGCTATTTTGATTTTTATCGGGTCAGCCGTAATTACCTGGAGCGCAAGTATGGCCGTGACTCATTGTTTACCTTTGCGGCCTATTTTCCACTAAATAAGCCTGATGCTTATATGTACACCGCTTCGGGATATCAAGATGCGCTGTATTTTCAAGAAAATTGCCAACAGCAGGCTATCGAAGCAGGCATAGCTCTGGATACGAAATGCAGCTTTACCGGCTTTGATGGGAATTTGTATCTGATCCGTAACCTGTATAACCTGCGCATGGAGCCCTTCGGCATGTTGGTGCTGGGCATGAATAGGCAGGAGTTGTTTGCTCCCCTGGAAAGCGCCGGAGAAAAGTGGGGCAGCAGTTTTGATATTTTGTTGGGCAGCTTCACAAGCTATGGCATGCATATACCTGTGTGGGAAAACGAACTGCTGGGACTGTCGGAGCAAAAGGAGAACCTATCCTTTGTGCAGACACATGCCGAGCGGGACTTCACCTTTCATACCAGGGTGCTGGTATCCAAACAGTCTGTATATGCACAGATGACGCAGTTCAGACAGATTTTAATGCTAATGATTCTGGCCATCGTGCCTATCGGTATTGCTATCATGTGGTTTGTGCACAGGCGCATATCCAAGCCAATCTTTTTGTTATCAAAAGCCTCCCAGCGCATGGCGGGTGGTGAACTGGGGGTTACCGTACCCATGCACGGCAAGGATGAATTGGGGGAGCTGGGCGTTGCATTTTCTACCATGAGTACACAGATACGGCATCTTGTGGATACCGCCTTTAAGGAAGAAATTGCCCTTCGTGATGCCCGTATTGAGGCCATGCAAAGCCGCATCAATCCTCATTTCCTAAACAATGCTTTGGAGATGATCACATGGCAGGCCCGTATGGATGAAAACGAGGCGATAGCTGCTATGGTGGAAGCGTTGAGTGTGCTTTTAAATGCCAGTCTGGATAGAGGCGACCACCGTATGGTGCCTCTGTCTCAGGAACTAATCATCGCGGATGCATATTTCTATTTTGTCCGGTTGCGCTTTGGCGACAAGCTGACGATCTTCAAGGATGTGAATCCCACGCTGAACCACTGCAGCCTTCCGCGCATGGTGATACAGACACTGTTGGAAAACGCCATTGAACATGGCATAGCTCCTGCCGGCGGCGGGCATATCCGCCTGAATGTTTTTGCAGACACTTCTTACCTGCATGTAGAGGTTTTAAACAACGGCCGCCGACTAAGCCAGGAGGACAGGGACAAAATTGCATCGCTCATCCGGGAGGATGGCGGCGGAACAGGTCATGTAGGTATACGCAATGTAAGCCAGCGGCTTCGCTTGATTTATGGCGGCCGGGCATCTATGCGTATAAGCGAGGATAACCATGGGGATACGGTGGCCGCAATTACCATTCCTTTGGATAAACAGATAAAATCAGCGGATGCATCAGATTCTCAAAGCAATGCATAATGGATGCAGAATGATGGTTTAAAATGCGTACCCCCTGCCACTGAGTAGATGGCAGGGGGTATTCTCGGACCCCGGATAAGCTAAAGGAAGTACTCTGTTGGCTTTAGCATTGACCATTATGCAAAGAGTGCCGCAACGATGCCTGATGCAAATTTTCTCTTGCCCTTTGTTATTGCTCGCATTTGTCGATATTTTATATTGAATGAAGGATTCAGTCAACTTGTATACCTTCCCATTGCAGTGATATGAAAAGGAGTGTATCATACTTTTGTGGCGTGCTATCAACTGCAAATGATATCCTCCGTTGCCCGATTGTCATATGAAAAGCATGACCAAAATCAGACAATAAACGACATTCCCTGGCAATGACAGACGAAATTCGAAGTGATATAATTATATAATGCCAATAATATGCAAAAAAGGAGCCTGACCATGAAGAGACTGCTGGTCGTTATACTGGCCTTCACCCTTGTAAGTTTTGCTCCTCGAACGCTGGCAGATGGTGTTGTTTTGAAGACTGTTTCCACCTTTGGCGGAACTGACGCCGCTGCTTCGGATTATGTGGCCATTCTCAAAGAATGGGAAGAGAAAACCGGCAATAAGGTGGAGGATAATACCGCAACGGCCGATGAAGCATGGAAAACAGGCGTTTTGAATGATTTTGCCGCCGGCAACGAGGCGGATGTGTTCTTTTACTTTGCGAAAACGGCAGATTCTGCCCCGATCTTACGTAAAGTGGTACCCATCAGCGAGATTAACGCCGCATATCCAGATATGAAGTTGAAAGAAAATCCTGCCAGCGCCGAGAAGGATGGCGTGATCTATTCCATACCCGTCAGGCCTTTTTGGGAAGGATTGTTTGTAAACACCGATTTATTTCAGAAGTATAATCTAGAGCTGCCTACCGATTTTACCAAGCTGGAAGCAGCCATAAAAAAATTCAACCAGGTGGGCATCGTTCCCATATCTGTGAGCTTTGCTGACGTGCCGCATTATATCGTCGAGTTTGCGATTATTGCCAGCGGCAGTATGCAGGCACACATGGCGCGGCCTGCCACCTATGATGAGGTTCCTGAATCGTGGAAATATGGCATGGCACTGCTGAAAAGGCTGTATACCATGGGTGCATTTGCAAAGGATGCCAGCGCGACGACCAATGAGGTCACCGGACAGATGTTCAAGGAAAAAAAGGCTGCCATGCAGGTGGATGGTTCCTGGTTTGCCAATGGCATTCCTGAAGAAAACTGGGATACCACCATCATTCTTCCGTTTCCGGTCTATACGCAGGATGCCGATCCCAAGGCCTTTCTGGGCGGTGTTTCCATGGGCTTTTATTTGAGCCGCAAAGCTTGGGAAGACCCTCAAAAGCGGGATGCGGCGGTGAGTTTATTGGCATACCTCACCAATGAGGAGAACAGCAAGCGTTTAGGTGCATTCGCATTTGGCGGCGAGCTCGCAAGGTCATCCTATATCATGTTAGAAAACGAAGAAAAAATGCTCTTGCCGATTCAGGATGCTATGAACCCAGAGGCCCGAAGCGCGTGGTTTGCCAAAGTGCCGGCGCTGGTGGATGGAAGTGCCGATGCAATTTCTGTATGGTGCGATGTGATGGCATTGAATCCATTTGGCAAGTAATATGGATAAAAGCGCATGAGGGTGAGCAGGGCAAGGAGGATTGGGCATGTATACCGTTGTCTTGGTAGATGACGAACAGATGATTCTGCAGGGATTAATGCGCGTTCTTCCCTGGGAGGAGTATGGCTGCCGCGTTGCCGGTACGGCCAGTGACGGCGTAGAGGGAACAGCCCTTATACGCAAGCTCAGGCCTGATATTCTCTTTACCGATATCCGTATGCCCAACCGAGACGGTCTTTCCATGATTGCTGCGCTTAAAAGTGAGTTTCCAAGGCTGCAAATTGCAGTGCTTACTGCCTACCGGGATTTTGAGTACGCCAGGCAGGCTATTTCTCTTGGTATATGCCGGTATCTTTTAAAACCCAGCAAAATGGATGAGTTGAAAGAAGCAATCTGCTATATGACCGGGGTGTTGGATAGCCTCGCACCACTATTGGAAGAGGGGGAAGTGGCAAACCCGGAGAGTGAAGCGGCTGGCAGTTTTGTGGTGAAGGCGGCCATGAACTATATGGAGCAGCATTTTTTTGAGCATATTACCCTGTCCCAGGTGGCGGATCATGTGTTTGTCAGTCAATGGCATTTATCCAAACTAATTAACCGGCATATGAACAAGAACTTCTTTGATTTACTAAACCAGCTTCGCATTCAAAAAGCAAAAGAACTATTGCGTGATCCTGCTTTGAAGGTGCATGAAGTATCAGACAAAGTAGGCTTTTCCGATGTTGCTCATTTTTCCAAAAATTTTAAGCGGATAACAGGCAAATCACCCGTTGAGTATCGCGCTTGTCTATGAGAGCATGATGCCGCGGTTTGTTTTGCCAGGGGAGTACTCTTTGCATATACACTGATGTTCCATCTATAGGAGTATTATTTGAATCAAAGCCCCGATACCCTAAGCTGAGTATCGGGGCTTTCCATACTTCAATAAAGAAGAAATACGAAAAACGGATCGATCTTGAGTGAGGTTATTACCGCTTTTCTACAATCTTGCCTTTTTGCGGGCAGAATAGGTCACCACCATGCGCTGGATGACGATGAACAAAAGAAGCAGTACGCCTGTGGCAATCTTAGCCCACCATGAGGATAGGTTTCCGCTGAAGGTAATCAACGCCGGAATGGTGGATTTGAGCATCACTCCAAACAGTGTGCCTACCATGTATCCAACGCCGCCGGTTAATAGAACGCCGCCGATGACCGCAGAAGAAATCACATCCAACTCGCCGCCGGCCAGCGCCAGATTCCAGCCGGATTTTACGTACAGTACATAAGCGACACCCGCCAGAGCGGAGCATAAGCCATTGATTCCATAGACCATGATCTTGGTTCGTGCAACCGGCAGTCCCATCAACTTGGCGGACTGTTCGTTGCCGCCAATGGCATACACGTTGCGGCCAAAGCGTGTCCATTGCAGAACGACCATGCCCAGAATGACCATGGCAATTAGCAGCAGAACGCTGAAGTTGATGTAGGCTACTGGTTTAATTTTAACCCATTCGCCGTCCGCAAACTGCATCAGATATATCTTCCAGCCTGCCAGAGCATCAATTGTCTCATTGTTGATAGAGATGGATTCCCGGCTGATTAGCGAACATATGCCACGGGCCAGAAATGAGCCTGTAAGAGTGGTAATGAAGGCTGGCACATTCAGATAGTGAATGGCAGCGCCCATTAAAAGGCCAAGACCTGTGCCAACCAGCAAAGAAAAGGCAATACAAGCAACTGGAGAAAGCCCCATCACCGAAGTGCCATAGGCAATAAACATGCCAGTGAGGGATGCTACGGAGGCTACTGACAGGTCGATGCCGCCGCTGATTAATACCATGGTCATACCCACGGCGGAAATGCCGATGTAAGCGTTATCGATGAACATCAGCATCAGCGTGCGGATGGAAGTAAAGCCCTTGTCGCCAAACATGAGCGCGCCAAAGAGGTATATGATCAGAAAAACGCCCAGGGTAGCGTACACCATGACATATTTGGGATTGAACAGCCGCGCTGTAAGCTTTTGGCGGTCAACCTGCATTTTAAGCACGGATCACACCTCCCGTTGTTTCCTTGCGGTGACGGCCGCGCTTGGACATGGCTTTGCGCACAGGCTCAGACTGGAGCACAATCACCACCGCGATGATCATAGCTTCAAACGCCAGGATTGCTTCCGACACGATGCCAAAGAAGTACACCAGCGTGATGATGGTGCGCATAATCAGCACGCCGACTACCGTGCCGGCCAAGCTGAACTTTCCGCCCGACATGCTGGTGCCGCCGATGACAACCGCAAGAATCGCTTCCATCTCATTGTTGACGCCGGCATTGTTGGAATCGCAGGAGGAAATGCGGCTGGAGTAAATGAGCCCAGCTATGCCTGACAAAAGGCCGGTCAAAATGTAGGCAATCATGATGATGCGGTTGGACCGCAAACCGGAAACGCGGCTTGCGCTGGGGTTTACACCTACAGACTCCACAAACATGCCAAAGGCTGTTTTGCGCGTAAACAGGGCGACGCAGGCTACAACCACGACTGTGATGATGATTGGCATGGGCAGCCAAAGAAGCTTGCCCTGGCCGATGAACTGAAAGGGCGTGTACATGGTTGTATACTGCTTGCCATTGGTGATGATCTGGGCGATGCCACGGCCTGCAACCATTAAAATCAGTGTGGCAATAATCGGCTGCATACCAAGCTTGGATATGAGCAGGCCGTTGAACGCGCCCATAAGGGTGCACACGGCAAGCGGTACCAGAATCACCAGGAAAAATGGCATGATGGTATAATCACCCGGTGTAGGATATAATAATACGTCCCATCTCAGGAACTTCAAAGCCATAGCACCCGAAACTGCGACTAACGCGCCAACCGAAAGGTCCGTGCCGCCCAGAGCAATCACCAGTGTCATACCCATACCGATGATTACGATCTCCGCAGAACGGTTCAATATATCGATGGGGACGCCATAGAGCATGCCTGTCACCTGATTGTATTCAATTTTCAAAAAATCGGGCCGGAGGATCAAGCTGACCAGCAGGATCAGCGCCTCTGCGATAACCGCCCAAAATATTTTGGATCGGATGATGCCCTCCCAGCTTAATTTGCGCTTCATACGCTCACCTCCGCGGTTTCGTTGGCGATGATGGCGAGTATATCCGATTGCTGACAGTCTTCGCCGTCCAGTTCTCCTGCCCTTTTGCCATCACGCATGACGATGATGCGGTTAGAGCAGCGTATGATTTCATCCAACTCGGAACTGATGAAAATCACCGCCATATCCTTTTCACACATTGAAAGCATCAGGCGCTGAATTTCTGCCTTTGCGCCGACATCAATGCCGCGGGTTGGTTCGTCAAGAATCAGCACATCAGGATCGGTTGCCATCCAACGTGCCAGAATAACCTTCTGCTGATTGCCGCCTGAGAGTTCGCTAACCTTTTTATCGGCATCGGGTGTCGCGATGGAAAGAAGGCGTATATAATTTTCGGCCAGCGCCTGCTGCTCCTTTGGGGGCATGGGCTTTAAAAAGCCGCGTTTTGCCTGTACTGCCAAGTATATATTCTCGCGAATAGACAAGTCACCAATAATCCCGTCACGCTTGCGGTCTTCCGGACAAAATGCCACCTTGTTTAAAATAGCATCCAGCGGTGATTTGAGTGATAAAGTCTTACCGTTCACCTTCACCGTGCCGCGCAGCGGGCGTGTTACGCCAAAGAGCATCTCTGCCGTTTCGGTGCGCCCAGAACCCAAGAGTCCCGCAAACCCTTTTAGTTCACCCTTTTTGACCGTCAGTGATATATCTTCCACCTTGCCGGGCACGCCAATATGATCGGCCTCCAGCACTGATGCCGCACCTGGTTTTTGCTCAGCACGCTTCAGGTTGAAAATCTCGTTCATGTCTTTACCGATCATATTGGTGACAAGATCAAGCTTGGTGATATCTTGTGTTAAATACTCACCCACCAGGTGACCGTTTCGAAGAACTGTAATCCGGTCAGTAATTTCAAACACCTGATCCAGAAAGTGGGTGATGAATATGATACCCAGGCCCTCAGCTTTCAGGTCACGCATGACGTTGAACAGCCGCTCCACCTCATGTTCGTCCAGGGAGGAGGTCGGCTCATCCAATATCAGCACCTTGGCCTTTATGTCCACAGCCCTTGCGATGGAAGCCATTTGCTGGATCGCGATAGAGTAATAGGAAAGCGGACGCGTCACATCAATGGACATGCCCATACGTTCCATAAGCTCCGTTGCCTTGCGGTTGATCAGCTTCCAGTTGATTTGGCCCCGCTTCATCGGCTGACGGCCGATGAAAATGTTCTCTGCCACCGTAAGGTTGGGACAAAGGTTGATTTCCTGGAACACCGTAGAAATACCCATGGTTATGGCGGCTTGCGGAGTGGAAGGCTTGATGGCTTGGCCATCCAGCGCTATGGTGCCCGCATCCATGTGGTGGACTCCAGTCAGGCATTTGATCAAGGTGGACTTGCCTGCGCCATTTTCACCCAGCAGCGCGTGTACTTCGCCCTTTTTCAAGGAAAAGTCCACATTGTCCAGCGCTTTGACTCCCGGAAACGCAATGGAAATGCCCTTCATTTCCAGTATTTTGTCTTGCAAAACATCATCCCCTCAATCCGGAATGCTTACGTCTTTATACGCGAAGGACGGATGAGGGCGTTGGCCCTCATCCGTCTTGGCCTGAAACCTAAGGCCTTTGCTAGAATTAGTACTTACGGTTGGCCAGATCGTCTTCAGCCTTCTGGGACAGCTTGGCGCCGTCTGCGGTGTAGGCGATACCGCCAGCCAGGTCATACACGAATTCTTCAGGATGCAGCACGCCTTTTTCGAAGGTCTTGCCTGCTTCCAGGTCTTTGATGCAGGAGACAACGAACTTGGAGTAGAGCGGTGTGCACTCGATGGTGGCATTCATTTCGCCGGCAACGATGGCTTCAAACGCGGTCTTCACGGCGTCGCAACCAACGATGATGATATCCTTGCCCGGTACCTTGCCGGCAGCCTTGATGGCGGCGATGGCACCTAGAGCCATGTCGTCGTTCTCGGCGAACAAAAGGTCGATATCAGGCTGGGATTTCAGGAAGCTTTCCATAACGGTCTGGCCTTCGGCACGGGTGAAGTTGCCGGTCTGGGAAGCAACAACCTTGATATTGGGGAAGCTTACAAGTGCTTCGTTGATGCCGTTGGTGCGTTCGGTAGCAGCAGTGGCGCCGGTGGTGCCTTCCAGCACGACAGCGTTGATCTGTTCTTCGCCGCGGCCAAGGCTCTTTAAGTAGTTACCGGCCCAGAAGCCCATCCTGCGGCCTTCTTCGGTGAAGTCACCGCCGAAAGCGGCAGCATACTCGATCTTGTCAGCGCAGTCAGGCATACGGTCGACCAGGATCAGGGGGATTTCAGCCTCGTTGACTTCTTTGAGGACCTCGTCCCAACCGGTGGTTACAACGCCGGTGAAGAGGATGTAGTCAACACCCTGGGAGATGAAGTTGCGCAGTGCTTTGATCTGGTTTTCTTGCTTCTGCTGGGCATCGTCATACACCAGGTTCCAGCCCTCGGCCTTGATGGCGTTGCACAGGTCATCGGTGTTGGCTGTGCGCCAGTCGGATTCCTGACCGATCTGAGAGAAAGCGACGGTCAGCGTCTTTTCAGCACCTGCCGTTGCGGCCAAGCCGGCCACCATCAAAACGCAAAGTACCAGAGCCACCAGTTTTTTCATGAGGCAATACCTCCATTCGATTTTGGACATGATCTCCATGTCTTGTTGTTGCAATTATATGTCACTGTTTCACAGATATGAATATGTTAATTTCTGAATAGAGTTCGATTTTTTTGGAATCAACCATATATCCGTTTCTATCGATGTCAGCCTAGATGCAGAAAAAGTACGATTTATGGAAAAAAAGACTGCAGCGCAATTACCCGGCTATATAAAAGCCAGGTAGATCAATTTTTCTTCTTCATAGCTGGCGAATAGAATGGATATCAATGTTCAAGAAGAGTGTGTTTATTTCCGAATTAGTTCACTTTTTTTTGTTTCTATTGGATTTGGAGCATTGTGGATGCACCCTCAAGTTCTTAAAATAAATGAAGACATGAAGAAGCACCATTAGCATTATTGTGGGTAATGTGGCAAACGTAAACAAAAGTGGCTTTTCGTTTATGGCTGCGGCAGCAGTTTGGATGAATGCTTTTTATATTGACTTCTTCTTTTTGATCAGTGCCCAGATTATAAAATTATTGCAGAAAATTGCAAATCAAACGATAAGCAAGAACTAGACCTTCCGAATTCGGGATTGATTGATGAAAATGGAACTTGATGGATATGTGCACATCAAGCCCCATCATCTTTTGAGGAAAGCAGGGAAGCGGTATACCTACGTGGATCGCCCAAGAAATCTCTCAAAAATTGAACGCTCTCCAGTTCGCTATAAACAGCCTCGCGGATTTCCCCTTCGTTAATATGCAGGATTCGGGCATTGGGGCAAGCAAGTAAAATGGGCGAATGCGTAGAGATAATGAATTGTGCGTCCTTGGCTGCCGCGTCTAAAACCATGGTTAGCAGCACATACTGATTGAAAAAGGATAGTGCGCCTTCCGGCTCATCCAATAGAAATAGGCCGCCTTTTTGAAACCGGGCGCCATAAAAATCCAGGTGACCTTCTCCATGGGAGCGCTGGGTGATGTCGTGGGCGTACAACCGCTTTAGTTCATACAGGGAGCGTTGATGCGGCATGGAAGCGAGTTCCCGTGCCAATGTTGACCGGCCTTGATAACCCTGCTCAACTTCCATCAGATCATCCTGGGCGTCTGTACGCATGCGGTGAAGGCTATCCAGATACCGCACAAACCCTTCGGCGTGAAAATAAAAACACCGGCCTGGCCGCTTTGCGACTTCGACCCGCAGTGCCTTATCAACGGAGGCAAAAGAGGTGACCTTGGGCAAAGCACCCGCTGTATCTCCGTCGATACGTATGGCATTCAGCTTGCGGGCCATTGTTTCCATCAGTGTGGTTTTTCCGCTGCCGTTGTCACCTGCCAGCAACGTAACAGGACAGTCAAGCGGTAGATGATTAAGGCTTTGGATTACGGGGGCGGACAGGGGATAATGGTCATCGGAGGATGAGGAAAGCTTGGTCATCCCTTTTATGTATATCATGCATTTACACCTTGATTTTGCTTGTGCAGACGGCCAGCTGCAAGTCAATGGTGATTTGTGGCGGAATATGTGATTCAAGGGCATTACGTTCATCTTTAGAAAGGCTTTGTGTCAAGGGAGTCATATTCAAAAAATGAGTATACAGTTCTTTTGTCAAAGATTTTGAATAGTGAATGCGCTCGAGCGACATCAGGTTCATATGCTCTTGGAGATAATCATGCACCTTTGTGTCATCATATTCGCTTTTACTAGCAGGCAGCCTTTCCCTAATTTCTTGCAAATACTCACGGCCAGGCATGATTTTCATCAGCCGGCCTCCTTTTTTCAGCACGCGATCAAAGCTTATGTAGCTGGCAGGAGAAAGAATATTCAAAATTACATCGAAGGTGTCATCCGCAAACGGAAGGTGACTCAGATCTCCAACGCAATACAATGCCGATGCACTTCTTCCTGCGGCTGCGATGATGGCATCTTTCGAAAGGTCAATGCCGATGAAAAGGCAGTCTGGGTTGGCGTTGGCCAGAGAGTGGGTATAAAAGCCCTCGCCGCAGCCGGCATCTAATACCGTTTTGGAAAGTGGCCGCTGTAATCCACTTGTTAAAGCATCGAGGACTGGATTGTAAAAGCCAGCCTCAAACACGGCGCGCCTGGATTCAAACAGCTGCCGGTCATATTCGCTTTGTACGGTTTTATGGTGCAGGTGCACATATCCTTTGCGCGCAACATCATAGGTATGGCCTTTGCCACAGCGCAGGCTGGATTCATCAACCAATAGAGGCAGGCCGCAGGCTGGGCACTGGAATCCAACGAAAGCTGCTATCTTATCAAGGGCCTGTTGCTGCTTTGTCTTCATCATAGCCGTTCTCCCGTAATGAATCGAATTATTGTCTTTGAAAATGGGATTCCAAAGGGATGTATCCCTTTGGCGGGTGGTCTGGAGGGCAGCGCCTTCCAGCGCGTCACTTCCTTGCCACGCCGGTTTCCCTGGCGATTTGGATGACGGCGTCCGCTATGGCGCGGCTGACGCGTTTATCCAGAGGGTTGGGCAGGATGTAATCTTCCCGCAGTTCATCCTCCGCAACCAGCGCGGCTAACGCATGGGAGGCGGCCATCTTCATTTCTTCATTAATGGTACTGGCACGGGCGTCCAATGCGCCGCGGAAAATACCTGGGAAAGCCAGCACGTTGTTGATTTGGTTGGGAAAATCGCTGCGGCCTGTGCCAACTACCTGCGCGCCGGCTTCCAGGGCCAGATCCGGCATGATTTCCGGCACAGGGTTGGCCATGGCAAAGACGATGGCGCCTT
>JAEWSC010000027.1 GCA_023398575.1 Bacillota bacterium
GCCGCGACACCCCAACAATGGAAAGGATGGACGCCATGCGCGTATATCATCCGTTAGGGGCATATCAGGGCCTTTCGCCGGAAAACGTGTTTTTCGTAATGGATGACATGGATATTCAGCAAGGTACAGGCTATGTGATGCCGTTTTTTCAACCGGATATGTTTCCCAATCGGCCTATGAATCTTTATTTACAGCTGGAGGCTCCTCCCTCCTGCCAATATATGCTCTTTGGAGCACTTCTCGCCCGCGTCAGCCAGCTTCGGTCGCAAACTCCCCACATGCCTACCCGATTGTATACCCAACTGTCGGTAGAAGATGCCCGGGGCATGGAGTTTTTTACAGGCAATGGGTTTCTGCTCGATGACGCTGAGGATTTGGTTCGGTTTCCGATACCGGATACATCTGATACCATCCCTATGGGCTGTACGGTTGCCAATATTTCGCTGCGCAACGAGTTTGAGCAGCAGGCCATGCTTGCCCGTATGAACCAAAGCCGCATCGCCCCGCTGGACCTTATTACCCTTGGGCAGTGCATGCAAAAGCCGCACTTCCTGGCGCTGGGCATCTACCGCGGCGAGGAGCCCATTGGCGAGGTGCTTTTGTCCGGCACCGGCGACAGGGCTACGCTGGCAGCACTGTACGTTCGGGCCAACTACCGGCGGCAAGGCCTTGGCAAGGCGCTTCTGACCCGGGCGCTGCATATGCTACGCGATGAAGGCGTAACGCAGATAGAGGCGCTTGTTTTGCGGCGCAGCCCCGCCCAATGTGCACTGGCCAAAAGCTTCGGGGCCAGATTTATACGCACCACATGCTATTATCCGGGCATTGATATCGGTTAAGTCTACCAAGAAATAGCAAAAGGAATCAGCGGCAGTTTGCCAGGCTGATTCCTTTTTTCGTGGTCTCCATCCGCTTTTCAGGTAAGTTTCTCACTGATTGCCTGCTCCCTAAACGCCTTAGGCGTTATGCCTCGTTGGGCCATAAAAGCACGATAAAATGTGCGTTCGCTTTCAAATCCACAGGCATCCAAAATATCGGGCAGGGCAGCATCCGGATCAGTCAGCATGGCGCAGGCGCGCTCGATGCGCAAGGCATTGATGTAGGTGCGCAGGCTGCAGCCGATGCGCTGAGAAAAAAGTTTGGATATGTAATATTTGTTTAGATATAGTTCTTTAGCTAATGTTTGCAGGGAAATAGGCTCAGCAATATGCGCGTCAATATAGGTGATCATCTCTCGCAAGGAATCATGGGCGAGAGGCCTCCTTTTCTCACCCAAAGGCAGCTTTTCCAAGAGCCTGCCGATCATGACACCAAGATATGCCCTGCGAAGCTGCTCCCCAATCTTCGGATTTTGAGCCAGCGTTTCCATACAGTGCAGAATATCCGGGTGGACGTTTTCTCTTTCAAGAAAGGGGTTCAGGCAGCCGCTGTGAGAAATGAGGCCGGCATACTCATGTACCTGATTCAGATCAACGATGGCAATAATATGCCGCGTTTCGCCTATGGCAGAATAGCTGTGCACATGGTTTGGCCAGGCAATGGCCATTTCACCTTGATGCAGCACCGTTTCCTTATCCTCAACCACAACTTTTGACTGACCTTGCAAGCAATAAAAAAGCTCCAAGCTCGGATGAAAATGTGGATAAAAGGTCAAATTCTGCCCGTAATATACGCGCAGTGCCTGCCTGTTAATTTCAAAAAATGCGTTGCTGTTCATTTGCCCGCATATGCCTCCGGCAATCCTGTTCGCTTGCCTGTATCATAGCATAACAGACATACTCAAAGCAAGAAAAAACGCAGACATATAAAATCATGAAAGGTACTACTTTTGTCAGTGACTTGATGTGTTTTTGTCTTATCGCGATTATGATGCTTGTGCTATGATATATTCAAACCAACTTGCATAAAACGCAATACACAAGGAAAGCGGGGCATTGCTATGAAAATCGCCTATACCGGCTGGACCTGGCTTGTACACCACAAGGACAACTATCAGTATGAGTTTGAACAATTTTTGAAAGAAGCTTCTCACTTGGGCTATCAGGCTGTGGAGAACTTTGCTTTTATTGCCAAATACTTTGACAACGACGCCGCAGCCATCAAAGGCCTCCTGGATAAATATAAGCTGGAAATGGCCAACTTGTACCTGCACTACTCCGATGATGCTGAAAAGGATTATGAAAGCGCGATTTTTTACGTTGATTTTATGAAAAAGCTGGGCGCCACTTATATGAATCTACAAGGGACCATGTGGCATGATGCGCCTAGTGAGCGGCCAACCGACAGGGAGAAGATTGCTGCTTATGCCCAGCTTTCCGACCGCATTGGCAAATTGTGCAAAGAAAACGGCTTGGTAGCCTGCTTCCATCCGCATGCCCAAACGACCATCTTTAGCCAAGAGCAGATCGATCTGTTCCTTTCCATGACAAATCCCGAATATGTCAGCCTGTGCCTGGATACAGCGCATACTACCATCGCTCATATGGACGCTGTGGAGGCTGTAAAGCGCTTTGTACCCCGCATTGCCTACATGCACTTGAAGGATGTAGACCCTGATGCCGCCGGATCTTTTGCTGACCGGCCAATGGCACGCTTTTTGCCCTTGGGCATGGGCGGTGTGGACTTTAAGGGCGTCGTACATGCGTTAAAAAATGGGGGCTATGATGGTGTACTTTGCGTAGAATTGGATAACCCGCCGGTGTGCAACTACCACGCCGCCATGGTTTCCAGGGACTATCTGCACAACGTACTAGGCCTGTAAGGAGGATAAGCATATGGCAGTCAAGGTAGCAATGATCGGCGTTGGCGCCATCAGCGGGATTTACCTGAAGAATATTACGGAAACTTTTCACGAGCTTACACTCATTGGCGTTTGCGATCTTGTACGCGAACGGGCTGAAAAGGCGCAGGCCGAATACCATGTGCCTAAGATTTATGAAACAATGCACGATGCCTTTGCTGACCCCGAGGTGGATATCGTGTTAAATCTGACCCGGCCCAGCGAGCATTTTGAAGTGACAAAGGCCGCGCTTATAGCCGGTAAGCATGTCTACAGCGAAAAGCCCCTGGGTGCGGACCTTGAAGAGGGCGAAGCCTTGGTCAAACTGGCGCAGGAGAAGAACCTTTACCTGGGCGGCGCGCCGGATACCTTCCTTGGCGCAGGGCTACAAACCTGCCGCCGATTGATTGATGACGGTGTCATTGGTGATGTGGTGGGCGCGGCAGCGTTTATGATCTGCCCCGGCCACGAAAGCTGGCATCCCGACCCCGAGTTCTACTACAAACGGGGCGGCGGGCCGATGATGGACATGGGTCCGTATTATGTGACTGCGCTTGTAAACCTGGTTGGCGGCGTGAAGGCGGTAACCGGCGTAACCAAATCCACTTATCCCACACGGCTTGTAACCAGTGCGCCAAAGCGGGGTCAGGTTGTGACTGTTGATGTACCCACCTATGTCACCGGCATGATGGAATTTGATAACGGAGCTGTTGGCACCATCTTTACCACCTTTGACGCATATTACCCCTCCCAAGCCAGGCTGGAAGTATACGGCACACGGGGTACAATGTTTGTGCCTGATCCCAACTACTTTGGCGGCCCTATCTCGCTGTTTACACCCGAGGATAGGACCGTCAAGGAAGTCCCGCTGCTGTATGATTATAAAGAAAACAGCCGCGCGCTTGGCCTGGCCGATATGGCCAACGCCATATTGGGAAATCGTGCTGCCAGGGCCGATTACAAGCAGACGTTGCATGTGCTGGAGATTTTGACGGCATTTGAAAAGAGCAGTGATAAAAAAAGCCGTGTGGAACTAGATAGCAAATATCAGCGCCCCGTGCCCATGAAGCGCGGCGGTATGCCTGGTGTGATCGACTGACCCTTTGAAGGAGGAGGTACGCTTTATACCTCCTATCGGAGGTCAACTGGAGAAGCTATTTCCCCTTACCGGCAAGGTGGCCATTGTAACAGGAGTGGTCGGCGGCATCGGTGCAGCGCTGGTCGGCGCCAAGGTGGCGCTGTGCGACATCCGGTTAGAATCGTGATGTACAGGCAGGCCAGGGCGTAGACTAGCAAATGATTAAGCAGCAAAGCGGCTCCATCATCAACATTATATTGACACCGCTGACAGTACCTACCTGGGAGCATCCCCAGCATTCGGCCTATCTAAAAGAGCGTATTGCCATGCAGCGCCTCGGCACGCCGGAGGAAATTGTTGACCTCCGATGCATCCGGTTACATCACAGGTACATAATCAGGCTAGATGGCGCTGCCTGGCCGGCGGGTCGCCTTGGTCCCTTTGACACCAAGTATTGATTTTGCACTTTTGTCAAAGTAGACCAATTTGCCGCTTGACAGCGATTTGTATCGCGCGTATAATGCACCCAATAGCATATAAACCGTTGAACAAGACGAGTACGCATGGATGGTCTTTTCAAGAGAGCCGCAGGTGGTGGGATTGCGGCAAAGAAGGTTGTGCCGAATGGACTTGTGAGGGCAGGGCGAAAGGCAACGAGTAGTACCTGACGGGATCTTCACCCGTTACCAAGGAAGCATATATCATGCGTATATGGAGAAAGTGGGCCTTTTGGCCAATTTGGGTGGTACCGCAGGAGTTCATGCTCTTGTCCCGTGTAGGGACAAGAGCATTTTTTTATATTTCTTTACAAAGAATGCTCTGGTGTGGAACCACAGCCGCAAGGCTCGGTAGGCAATATAGAAATAAAAACGCAAAGGAGAATGTACCATGACAAAGATCCCCTATCGCACGTACCTTACCGAGGAGCAAATGCCCAAGCAGTGGTACAACCTGCGGGCGGATATGAAAAGCCAGCCTGATCCGTATCTGAATCCCGGCACTTTGCAGCCCATAACAGCGGAAGAATTGTATCCGGTCTTTTGTGAGGAATTGGCCAAGCAGGAAATGGACAGCACCACCAGGTACATCGACATTCCTGGCGAGCTGCTCGATATTTACCGCATCTACAGGCCATCTCCCCTCATTCGCGCCTACAACCTGGAGAAGGCCTTGAACACGCCTGCCAAAATTTACTACAAATATGAAGGCAACAATACCTCCGGCAGCCATAAACTAAACTCCGCCTTGGCGCAGGTGTACTATGCCAAGCAGCAGGGGCTAAAGGGCCTGACCACCGAAACCGGCGCCGGCCAGTGGGGCACAGCCATGGCGGAAGCAGCCAGCTACTTCGGCCTGCCGCTGACAGTGTATATGGTCAAGGTTTCCTACCAGCAAAAGCCTTACCGCAAAAATGTTATGGAGACCTTTGGTGCCAAGGTTATCGCCAGCCCCAGCGACACGACCAATGTGGGCCGTGCTATGCTTGCTGGCAATCCAGACAGCAATGGCAGTCTGGGCACCGCCATCTCCGAAGCTATTGAGACGGCCGTTACCAGTGAGGGATACCGCTATGTGCTGGGCTCGGTGCTCAATCAGGTGCTTCTGCACCAATCCATTATCGGCCTGGAAGCGAAAAAGGCAATGGAACTACTGGGTGAATATCCCGATATCATCATTGGGTGTGCCGGCGGCGGCTCCAACATGGGCGGACTGATGGCGCCTTATATGCAAGATAAGATACTTGGCAAAGCCAATCCCTACTTTATTGCGGTAGAGCCGGCCTCTTGCCCCTCTATGACCCGTGGCAAGTACGCTTACGACTTTTGTGATACAGGCAAGATCACACCCCTAGCCAGGATGTACACCCTGGGCAGCGGGTTCATGCCCTCGCCCAACCATGCCGGCGGACTACGCTACCACGGCATGGCGCCCATCCTTTCCAAGCTGTATCATGATGGCTATTTAGATGAAGCCAGGGCGGTGGAGCAGACGAAGGTGTTTGACGCCGCGGTGTTCTTCGCGAAAAACGAAACCATACTGCCCGCGCCGGAATCAGCTCACGCTATTCGCGCCGCAATGGACGAGGCCATCCGCTGCCGGGAATCCGGGGAGAAAAAGACGATCCTGTTTGGCTTAACCGGCACAGGCTATTTTGATATGACCGCCTATGCTGCTTATAATGAAGGAAGAATGACAGATTATATTCCCACCGATGAAGATTTGCAGCCCGGATTCAACTCTCTGCCCAATATTCCGGTGGTGTAAGAGTAAACAAAATTGAAAAAAAGGAGCGGCCCGATTGCGCTAGTGGCGCAAAGCCGCTCCTTTTTTGTACAGTTATCGATTACTTTCGCTTTGCATACTTACCAGGTGGATGGATCCCCTGTTTGCAAGTCTTGCAGATATTTGGCCTGCATATATCCCTTTTTGCCATTCACCTTTACTTGGTACCACATATTTTCTCTTTCGTTGACACCTGTAACGTTGTAGTCCAACACTTCTACTTGCGTACCAACAAAATACTTCCCCAGTATAGAGGCAGTTTTTGATGTGGAAGAGCGTAAATTCAGCCTGTCACTCCAGTTTGGCCCAGTAACAATTGCTATGTTCTCTTTGGTGGGATTTTTCGCTCCAGGTAACACCCTGTTAGCTGGGTAATATCCCTTAACTCCTTGAACTTCAACATAATACCATGTGCCTGCTTTTGCGAGAATGGTCAGCGATCCGCCGAGTTTAGGGTCAGGCAACGAAGCAGCTGAAGCATGGTCAGACGGTGCACTGCGTAGGGTTGGATATGGCGGGCCGCTAATATCATTTCTGCCCACATCCAGTTTCACCAACGGTTTTAAGCTGCTATCCAGCAATAAATATTTGCTTTGCATATATCCCGTTTTACCATCTACACACACCTTACTCCAGGTGGCACCGCTATCCAGCAGCTCCACCGTTGTACCATTATAGTATTTTCCTAATGATTTAGCCGTTTGTGAAGCGCTTGCCCGAAAATTCAGCCGGTCAGAAGCAGAAGGATTGTTGACTACCGCATATATACCTGTTGGCACTTGCGAGCTATCCGGCGATTCTGGGTATTCTGTTGGCTGCACAAATTTAGCCAGCATGAATCCGTATAGACCCGTTTCGGGCAGATATACATGATACCAGCTTCCGTTTTCAACAGTGCCGACGATTTCCACGGATGTTCCATTATAAAACTTTCCCCTGGAGTTGGCAGTTGTGGAAGGTCTGTCTCGCAAATGGAGTCCATCCACTGCCTTTTGCCCACTTACCACAGCCATTATCTTGGCACTTTTTACGCTATCGATTACTGCCTTATCATAGCCGCTTTGCATACCGCATGAAGTCAGTTGCTTTTGTTCTACATATCCTGTTCTGCCATGAATATCCACTTGGTACCAGAGGGTGCCGGATGCACTTTTCACAACCACAATAACGCCGTTATAATACTCCCCAAGGGATTTGGCGTTACTATTTGGCTCTGAGCGCAGGTGAATGGATTGCGTAGAATCAGAAGTGTTGATCACCGCAACCGGAAAGTCTCCTGCCAGTGCTGGCAAGCCGGCAGCCCCAAGTGCTATCAACAGTATTACAAAAGTAATTGCCTGCAGGTGCTTTTTCATTTTTCACGCTCCCCCTTTTCCCTCCAGATCGGCTTTCCATTCTTTGCATATTAAACGCCTAGAATTACACTTTTCTTCCTACTATTAATGCTTTATCCATAATATAAGCAAAACCGTTGCCTCGCTTTGATTTTCAAGCGATACAACGGTTTTTTCTTACTGTTTATGAAGTATGAAAGGGATGGGTACGAGAAGTCTCCATAGACGAAGCGCCGCCTGTGGCACCGAAGCACGGCCCCCGCTGGCTTTTATAGAAAAGCGCCCCTTCCCGCAAGCCATTCCTCTATTTTATGCAAACGGGTTCTCCGTCTTGTAGAGCATGCCCTTGGGCTGGTTGAAGGCGATGTCGTCAACACCCAGCAGCTTGAGGGCTTCATAGAGCACCTTGCCGACCTTGGCAAAGGCCACGGCGCCGTGGTGGGGATAGCGCTTTTCAATGAGCACATGGCGGTAGAAGCGGGCCATCTCCGGGATGGCGAACACGCCGATGCCGCCGAAGCTGCGGGTAGCCACAGGCAGGATTTCGCCATGGGCCACATAGGCGTGCAGGGATGTATCCGCCGCGCTCTGCAGGCGGAAGAAGGTGATCTGCCCGGGTTTTAAGTCGCCCTCCAGGGTGCCTCTGGTAATATCCGGCTCGCTGTCAGGCTCCAGAGCCCGCTTCATAATCAATTGGTATTTCATTTCACCGCGGGAAAGGTGGCACAGGGGCGTGTTGCCGCAATGGAAGCCCATGAAGGTATCGCAAAGCTTGTAATCAAACTTGCCCTTGATCTCACTGTCGTACAGGTCACGGGGCACGGTGTTGTTGATGTCCAGCAGTGTGGGCGGAATCTCCGTGGCGCAGGAAATCAGATACTCAGAGAGCGCGCCGTAGATATCCACCTCGCAGGAGATGGGCATCAGCCGGCTGGCAAAGCGGCTGTTGACATAGCAGGGCACAAAGCCCATCTGGGTCTGAAAGGCGGGCCAGCACTTGTTGGCCATAACCACATAGTCGCTGGCGCCCTTGTTCTGCTCCACCCAATCCAGCAGCGTCAACTCATACTGGGCTAGGCGGGGCAGCACGCCGGGCATTTTGTTGCCTTCGCCCAGTTCCATGGCCATATCCGCCATCACTTCGGGTATGCGCTTGTCCTCCTTGTGGGCGTGGAAAGCGGCATACAGGTCAAGCTCACTGTTTTCCTGAATATTAACACCCAAGTCAAACAAAGCCTTGATCGGCGCGTTACAGGCCAGAAAGTCAAAAGGCCGAGGACCAAAGGTGATAATTTTGAGGTTTTTCAAACCAATCAGCATACGGGCGATTGGGACAAACTCCGCGGCCATGGCAGCCACTTCCTGGGCGGTGCCAACGGGATATTCCGGAATATAGGCTTTTACCCCTCGCAACCCTAAGTTGTAGCTGGCATTAAGCATGCCGCAGTAGGCATCGCCCCGGTCGGAGGCCAGAATGTCAACACTTTCCTCCGCAGCAGCGGCAAACATAACAGGCCCTTCAAACTTTTGAGCCAGAAGCGTCTCCGGGCCTTCCGGGCCGAAGTTGCCCAGGTACACAAGCAATGCATTGCAGCCAGTGTCCTTCAACTCTTTGAGGGCTTGCAGTGCATGGATTTCATTTTCAATGATGGTCTGAATTTCCGTGATCTCGCCGCCGGCTTTTTTGACCGCTTCGACCAGCGCGCTCCTGCGCCGCCTGGAAAGATCAATGGGAAAGCAATCCCGGCTTACCGCCACAACGCCCAGCTTCACTTGGGGAATGTTCATCAGGTATCCCTCCACATTTGTTTATCGTATACGCATTAGCAGCGTTCCGTTTCAAAGGCTGTCCAATCAAGGGGCTTGGGTTCTTCATCATTCAAAAGACCGGCTATATGATGCAGAAGCGGAAAATCCTCTCGCTTTGCGATTCCCTTTTCCACCCACACAGCCATGGCCTCAATGGTTCGCCGGGCAATGACCACCGATTCCAGGGTGACGCCATTCAACTCTTTGAGCGCATCGCTCAAACGCATCCCCCGGCCCAGGCGGATGCCAAGCGCCCGCGTGCGGCCACCAAAGATGGTAACGTACAGATCACCGGCAGCATACGTAATATTCTCCGGCCCGCCGCCGGTAAGCGACAGCATTTTACCCATTTCCTTCACGCTTTGTCCAAACATCGCCGCCTGGGGATTGTAAGCCTCCGTGCAGCCGATACCGTCCCTTGCTTCGACCATGCCAATGGCCAAGGATACGCCAAGGGCATACGCATTCTTCATGGCAACGGCGCACTCCACACCCATGATATCGGTAGAAAGACTTATGTGATAATACTCCGTTTCCAACATCGCCTTCAATTGCCTGAGGATGTTCATATCCCGGCCGCAAAAGGTAACGCAAGTCTGCCTTCTGTCCGCCAGTTCGTAACTGGTGCAAGGCCCACCGATGGCGTTTAGGGATAGGCGTCCGCCCGTTTTTTCCTCCAGCAGGTGCGGAAAGGGAACGAGCCTACCATCGGGCATGTTTTGAAGTCCCTTGGTCACAGAAAGCACCGGCAGCGAGGAAGGGATTCTAGGCAGCACAGTTTCGCCAAACCACTCTACCCCAAAGCTGGAAACGCCGCCAACCAATAAATCTACACCCGAAAGGGCTTTATCCAAATCCTCTATCTGATAATAGGTAATTCCTTTAGGCAGCGATCGCTTCATATTAATATGATAATCATTCTGCCTGGCATGGTCAATTATTTCTCTGTCCAAATGCGTGCCGACAATCCGCACCTCGTGTCCATTGTCTCTTAATGGCACGCTGATGGCCGACCCCATCATACCCGCACCGACGATAGCAACCACTTTTTTCATGTTCTTGCTCCCTTATTAAGCCTTACTTCGTTTCGTATCCCGGCGGATATGCATGAGTCTTGACATCAAGCCGTCCTTTACGCCAAAGGTATCGTGTAATAGATTATACTCCAAAAACAGCTTGTCATAAATGTGCGTATTCGCTTTGATAGGCTGAAATTCCTCCTTCACACGGCTGTGCATGTGCTGCATCGCTTCCATCAGGCTCCCATATCCGCCGATCTTCACATCGGCGGCTGCAGCCGCATAGATTGCGCTGCCCAGCGCCGAGCCCTGCTCTGTGGCAAGCACCTTAACAGGCATATTCAGCACATCGCTGAGGATTTGCATAAGCAGCGGGTTTTTGCGGCTGATGCCACCGGTAACAATAAACTCACAGATAGGTTGACCATTGGAATCCAGATGCTCTGTGATCATGCGGGTGGCAAAGGCCGTGGCTTCCAATAACGCACGGTAGATATCCTCCGGCGCGGTGTGCAGCGTCATGCCAATGATCATCCCGCTTAAATCCGCGTTCATTAAAAGTGAACGGTTGCCATTCCACCAGTCCAGGGCGATGAGGCCGCTTTCCCCTGGCTTTTCTCTTTGCGCTTTTTCAGTAAGCAGTTCATGCAGGCTGATGTTTTTTGACTTTGCTTCATTATGATAGACAGGCGGGCACATGGTTTTGACCACCCATTCAAAATGATCCCCCATGCAATTCAACCCGGCCTCCAGGCCATAAAAACCGGGAACAAGCCCATCCTTCACCATGCCGCATAGACCGGTGATGGGCTCACCCGTGTCGGACAGCATGAGATATGCGGCAGAGGTACCCAGTATCCCCAACAGCTTCCCGGGACGAAGAATACCGGAGGCCGGAAAACAAGCGTGGCCATCCACCATGGGCGTGCTGACCACTGTGCCTGGCATCAGCCCCAGGTGCAGTGCGGCGGCAGGAGATATTTCACCAGCTTTTTCAGCTACGCGGCATACCGGCCCTTGCAGCTTAGCCTTTATTAAGCTCGAAAAGTCTGGCGAAAGGGCATCAAAAAAAGCCCATTCCGGAAAGCCGGCTTCTACATCATAAAACGCTTTGTAGCCCAAACAGCAGGCACTGCGGGATAGTGTGCCGGTAAGCTGCATCACAATCCAGTCTGCCGCTTCCATAAACACATCCATAGCCTGTGCCACATGAGGCGCTTCCTCTATTATCTGCAAAAGCTTTGGAAAAAGATTCTGCGCCGAGACCTTTCCCCCGGATGTATTTAAAAAGGATTCGCCCCTCTCCGTGGCCAGGGCAGTAATCCTATCCGCCTGGTTTTGTGCGGCGTGGTGCTTCCACAGCTTCACATAGGCATGGGGCTCTTTTTGAAATTCTGGCAGGAAACAAAGCGGCATTCCATCCGCCTTAACCGGCAGCATGGTGCATGAAGTGAAATCTACCCCGATGCCGATAATACTTTCGGTTGGAATACCGCTTGTCAAAAGCAGCTCAGGAATGACCGCCTCCAACGCATCCAAATAATCCTTGGGATGCTGCAGCGCCCAGCCTGGAGCAAGTGGTATACCGCCAGGCAAGGCAGAGTCCATGATGCCGTGAGGATACACAAACTGGGCGGAGGCGATCTGCTCGCCATCCGCCACATTTGCAATGATCCCGCGGCAGGATAAAGTGCCAAAGTCCAGGCCGATGGTATAATTCATGCTCATTTCCTGCCGTACAGCGGCCCCAGCTTTTCACAGGCGCGGTAATCTGCGCCCTCCAGTTCATGGGTTCCAAACGCATCCCACATGCTGGGCCGGTACACCATATCATTCGATATGTTATGCATGCAAACGGGAATGCGCAGTATGCTGCACAGTGTAATCAGGTCCGCACCGATGTGACCGTAGCTGAACGCGCCATGGTTGGCGCCCCAGCGGCGCATGACCTCATAAACGCTTGTAAATGCGCCTTCGCCGGTAAGCCTTGGCGCAAAGAAGGTGGTGGGCCAAGTGGGGTCGGTGCGGCGGTTGATGGCCTCGTACACATGCTGGGGTACAGTAACTGTCCAGCCTTCTGCCAATTGCAGCACAGGACCCAAGCCATCCACCAGGTTGATGCGGCACAGGGTGATGGGCATGCCGCCTTCGGAAAGAAGCTGAGAAGAATAACCGCCGCCCCTAAAGTATCCCAAATCCGCATAACAGAACCGGGTGGCCGCCATGGTGGCCTCCGCTTCTTCTTTTTTGATCTCCCACCAATGCTTAATGGCAGGCTGACCATCGATTTTGCATGCGCCGCTGGCTTCCAAGGTGACAGAGCCAGAATTGATAAGGTGAATCAGGCCGTGCTCTGCCATGCCTTCTGGCTGCCAACCGGTAACGCGCTTGATCGCCTCCGGGCTCCAGAAGGTACGCACATCCGCAAAACCCTGGGCTGTGCCGGTCAATAGCTTGCCAAAGAGCATGGCAATGCCGTTCAGATGATCGTTTTCCGTAGCCACGATCATCGGTTCTCGAATGCCATTCCAATCAAAGGAGGTGTTGAGCATCGCCTCCATAAAATCGCCATTGGGGAAATGATCGGTCCACTGGCGCTGACCTTGAAAGCCGGAAGCAATTGCGTTGTGGCCGCATGCTTCCTCGTGGAAGCCTATTGCCTTTAGTTTTTCGTTGCCCTGCATCAAGTCCCTGGCAATCATGGTCATCAATATGCTTTGTTCCAGCACCTGCTGCTTTTTCTCAGGGCTGTGCTGCTTTTCTTTTGAGTTCTTGTCGTAGCCGATGCGCACGTACTCCTTTACCCACACTTTGGCCAGCTCAAACTCCTCTGGGTCGTAAATCTTTTCTTCCCAGCGGCGCACAAATTCCGTCATGTCGATGGCTTCCATGCGCATGCCCAAATATTTCTCCAAGAATTCCGCACTCACAATGGAGCCGGCAATGCCCATGGACATACCGCCCATGCCAAGATAACTCTTGCCCCGCATATACGCTGCCGCAAGGCCTGCTCTTGCGAAGCGAAGCAGCTTTTCTTTTACATCCTCCGGCATTTCTGTATCCCCGGCTTCTAAAACATCCCGGCCATAGATACCGAAAGCTGGCAAGCCCTTCTGGCTGTGGCCGGCCAAAGCCGCGGCCAGGTATACCGCGCCGGGCCGCTCAGTGCCGTTAAAGCCATAGATAGCCTTGGGCATTAATGGGTCCATATCAATGGTTTCCGCGCCGTAGCACCAGCAAGGGGTCACGCTGATGGTGAGGCCTACACCCTCTCGGGTAAATTTGTCAGCACAATCCGCAGCCTCTGCCACACCGCCGATGGTGGTATCAGAAAGCACGCATTCTACCGGCAGACCGCAGGGGTGGCGAAGCGAGCTTGTCAAAAAAGTTGCTACAGACTTAGCCAGCGCCATGGTTTGATCTTCCAAACCTTCCCGCACACCGCCGCGGCGGCCATCGATGACCGCCCGGATACCAATCTTGGGAAGCCTGCCACGGGTATTGCTTTTTGATGGGTTTGAAATAAAACGATCCTTCATGCGTCTTGTCCTCCTCATTCCATTCACACGTGTTTATACGGCCGATGGCCGTACTCTCCCAAAACCGAAACGTAACGCTTTTTATTAATGGTAGGCCATACATCCCGCATTGTCAATAGAGCGAATGAGAAAAGCAGTCCATAAAGCATTAAAAGATCATTGGTTTTTCACCTGATCCCGCCTGCATAAGTGAAACGCTGATAGATAGGTCAATCTAAAAGTGTGTCTTTACCAAAACCCCCGTTTTTCTTTTACTTTCCACCGTGGATATGGTACAATAATGACGTTATGCAAAAGGATATTCCCATTCCGACCTTAAAAGGAGTTATGTTCATGCCCGTTACCGTTGGTGTCGTTTCCCTTGGCTGTACAAAAAACCGGGTGGATACTGAGCAAATGCTTGGCATCCTCCGTCAAAGCGGATATCAAATCATTCCCGAGGCAAAAAGTGCCGAAATCCTCATCGTCAATACTTGCGGCTTTATCGAGTCCGCCAAAACAGAATCCATAGATACCATACTGGAGATGGCTGAGTATAAAAAAACTGGTGCCTGCCGGCTGCTGGTGGTTACCGGCTGCCTGGCCCAACGATACTCTAATGATTTGCTGGCCGACATCCCCGAGATCGATCTGATTTTGGGTGTCAACCAATACGGCAGGCTCGTTTCCGCAATCGAAGGCGCGCTAAACGGAAGCCGCGGCGCTTACTGCGCGCCCAGCGATTCTTTTTTGGAAACCGACCGCGTGCTGACCACGCCTACCTATTTTGCGTACATCCGCATTGGCGATGGCTGCGACAACCGCTGCACGTACTGCGCCATTCCCTTAATCCGAGGTCATTACCGTTCCAGGCCGGAGGAAAGTATTCTCAATGAAATCAAATTTCTGGCCGCGCAAGGCGTAAAAGAGCATGTGCTGGTGGCCCAGGATACCACCCGCTACGGCACCGATTGGGCTAAAACCTCCCAACTGCCGGAGCTCATGCAAAAAGCCGCCGCCATTGATGGTGTTGACTGGCTGCGCGTGCTGTATTGCTACCCCGACCAGGCGGATATAAGGCTGCTGGATACCATGGCGGGTACAAGCAATATTTGCAAATATCTTGACCTGCCCGTCCAGCACATCGACACAGAAATTCTACAGCGTATGCGCCGCCGGGGCAGCCCGGAGAAAATTCGCATGCTGCTTTCCGCCGCCAGGGAGCGGGGCTTTGCCCTGCGTACCTCCATTATTGTGGGGTTCCCCGGTGAAACGGAAGATGACTTCCAGCGCTTGATGGACTTTGTTGGAGAGCAGCAGTTTGACAGGTTGGGAGCATTCGCCTTCTCCCCGGAGGAAGGAACGCCTGCCGCCGATATGTTAGAACAGGTGCCGTCAGAAATAAAGGAAGAACGCCTGGACAAGCTGATGAAGCTGCAAGCCGGTATTTCCCAGGCCCGCAACAAGCTAAGAGTCGGAACGGTAACAAATGTGCTTGTCACCGGCGACCGTGGAAACGGCTTGTATGCCGGTCGCTCGCAATGGGAATCGCCAGAGATCGACGGCGAAATACTGTTCAACTCCCCCACACAGCTTTCAGCCGGCACTTTCTGTGATGTACGCATCATCAAGGCGAAGACCTATGACCTAATGGGAGAAAAAGCATGAACCTGCCCAACCGCCTGTCCCTTGTGCGTGTACTGCTGATCCCCGTATGCGTGGGGTTGATGTATGTTGGCACGCCTGTATTTAACTGGCTGGCGCTGGCTGTTTTCCTCATCGCCTCCTTCACCGATTTTCTGGATGGGCATATTGCAAGATCACGAAATCTGGTCACTAACTTTGGCAAGTTCATTGATCCGGTGGCGGACAAGCTGCTTGTGCTCTCAGCCCTGATTATGCTCTGTGCCCAGGGTAAAATTCCGGCTTGGATGACAATTGTCGTGTTGGCTCGGGAGCTTTCGGTGGACGGCCTGCGCATGGTGGCATCGCTTAGCGGAAAGGTAATTGCCGCAGGCAAGCTTGGCAAGATCAAGACCGTAACACAAATGGTTACTATCTCATTTGCCATCGTGGATAACTGGCCCTTTGGCCAACTCCCGGTATCAACCATCCTATCTTTTGCCATGGTAGCTATCACCTTATGGTCCGGTGTAGATTACTTTCTGAAAAACCGGTCTGTTTTGTCCTTTCAGGAGGCGCACAAATGATTGCTGAAATCCTATGCGTGGGTACGGAGCTTTTAATGGGCCAAATTGTGAATACCAATGCCCAATTTTTAAGCCGGCGTTTAAGTGAGCTTGGTGTCAGTTGCTACCACCATACCACAGTGGGCGACAATGATTTGCGACTTCAGGCGGCTTATCAGTTAGCCCTATCCCGGGCAGATGTGGTCATCACCTCCGGCGGCTTGGGGCCCACAGTGGATGACATTACAAAGCGGTCCCTGGCAAAGCTGCTGGGAAAGCCTCTTGTTCTCCGCCCGGAAGCGGAGGAAATGGTGCGTTCACGGTTTGCTTTAATGAACCGGCCCATGGCGGAAAACAATCTGTCCCAGGCCATGTTTACCGCCGATTCCACCGTTTTATACAATCCCAACGGTACCGCGCCGGGGGCTATGGTACCAGCAGGCGATGGAAAGGTGGTTTTCCATCTGCCCGGCCCGCCAATTGAACTGGAGCCCTTGTTCGACCTGCATGTCGCCCCATGGCTGAACGGCCATGGCCATATGCACTTTGAAAGCCGATATATACGTATCTTTGGTATGGGTGAAAGCGATGTGGACGCAAGGCTCTCCGACCTGGAGGAGCTGTCCAACCCCACATTGTCCCCTTATTGTTCTTTGGGTGAAGTACAGCTTCGCGCTACCGCTGCGGCGGCTACACAGGAGGAGGCTCTGGCTCTGCTTCTGCCGCGAGTGGAAGAAGTTAAGGCGAGACTTGGCGATGTTGTCTATTCAGTAGAACCGGATAACCGGGGCTCTCTGGCGGTAAGCACCATGGCCGCTCTTTTGGAAAAAGACCTGACTGTATCCTTTGCCGAAAGCCTGACCGGCGGCAAAATCTGCGAAGCACTAACTGCCATACCCGGCGCATCCAAGGCCGTGCTGGGCGGATTTGTTACCTATACGGATGAAATCAAAATGAGCTTGCTAAAGGTGCCCCAGGAGATACTAAAAACCCATGGTGCAGTTAGCGAAGCTTGCGCCCTGGCCATGGCGGATGCTGCCCGTAATCTGACCGGCAGCGACCTGGCCATATCAGCCACAGGCTTTGCCGGACCGGACGGAGGCACAGACGACGCCCCTGTTGGCACCGTGTTTATTGGCCTGGCTACAAAAAACAGTGTTTCCGCGATCAAACTTCGCTTTATCGGCAACAGAAGCCGCATTCGCACCATGACCACGCTGCACGCACTCAACAGCCTGCGCCTTGCGGCGCTTGAGACTCCCCCACAAACGCATTGACAAAGAAAGGCGGGCATACCAATGGCTAAGAAAGAAGCACCCGAGAAGAAGGAAAAATCTCCAGTTTCCGCCCAGCAGGAAGAGAAGCTCCGCGCGCTGGAATCAGCATTAAGTTCCCTGGACAAGCAGTATGGCAAAGGCACCGTCATGAAACTGGGTGATTCCGCCCGTAGCGGCGGCATCGCCGTCGTCCCTACAGGCTGTCTAGACTTGGATCTTGCCCTGGGCGTAGGCGGCATCCCCCGCGGTCGAATTGTGGAAATCTTTGGACCCGAATCTTCCGGTAAAACCACCGTTGCCCTGCATATCGTAGCGGAAGCACAGCGGTTGGGCGGTATTGCCGCTTTTGTGGACGCCGAGCACGCACTTGACCCCAACTATGCCAAGAAGCTGGGCGTAAATATTGATGAACTCTATATTTCTCAGCCGGATACCGGTGAGCAGGGATTGGAGATCGCCGAAGCGCTGGTACGCTCCGGGGCCATTGACATCGTAGTTATCGACTCTGTGGCAGCGCTGGTACCCAAGGCTGAAATCGACGGCGAAATGGGCGACAGCTTTGTGGGCCTGCAGGCACGGCTCATGAGCCAAGCGCTGCGCAAACTGGCCGGCGTAATCTCCAAAACCAATGCGATCGCCATTTTCATCAATCAGCTGCGCGAAAAGGTTGGCGTTATGTACGGCAACCCGGAGACCACCCCCGGTGGCCGTGCTTTGAAGTTCTATGCCAGTGTGCGCCTGGACGTGCGAAAAGGCGAGCAATTGAAGGTTGGTACAGAAGTGATGGGCAACCGCACCAAGGTTAAGGTTGTTAAGAACAAGGTTGCACCACCTTTTAGGGTATGCGAGTTTGATATCGTATTTGGACAAGGAATCAGTAAGGAAGGTTCGCTGCTGGATATGGCGGTGACCAGGGATATCATTCATAAGAGCGGTGCCTGGTTCAGCTACAACGACCAGCGAATTGGCCAAGGCCGCGAAAGCGCAAAGCAATACCTAAAAGATAATCAAGAGATCGCCCGCGAAATAGAGGCCGCCATCCGCAAGGAAATGCAAAATGCCGCCGCTGCTGCCATTGCCGGTGATGTTTCTGAGGATGATGACCCCGCCCTGCTGGATGAGGAATAATACGTAAAATACAGAAGCCGGCGGCCAAGGC
>JAEWSC010000031.1 GCA_023398575.1 Bacillota bacterium
CCATGGTCTGCACCGGCGTTAATTGGTGCTTACCACCAAAGGGCATAACCACAGTGGCCGCGCCAATGGTGGAGTCGAACCGCTCCACCAAGCCTTTTTTGCTGCAAACATTCAAATCGGACATCAGTGCAGAAAGCTTCTGTTTGAAGGTTTCGCCAGGCACAACATACGGTTTCTTTTCTTCTTTTGCAACCAGCGCGGCAGCGCGTTTCCTGGCCCCATTGGAGTTTAAGAATGCTCTTGATAAATCCACCAACGTTTTACCACGCCAGGTCATGGTCAGGCGCTTGTCTGCCTTCACCTTCGCCACAAAGGTTGCTTCTATATTTTCTTTGCGTGCTTCTTCCATAAAGGCAGGCACGTCTTCTTTAGCCAGCACTACAGCCATGCGCTCCTGGCTTTCGGAAATAGCAAGCTCAGTGCCGTTCAATCCCTCGTACTTTTTGGGTACGGCATCCAGATCAATATCCAATCCATCCGCCAGTTCACCAATGGCCACCGATACGCCACCGGCGCCAAAATCATTGCAGCGCTTGATCATGCGGGTGACAGAAGGGTTTCTGAATAACCTTTGCAGCTTACGCTCTGTGGGAGCATTGCCCTTTTGCACCTCTGCACCGCAAGTTTCAATGCTGGTTAGCTTATGAGATTTGGAGGAGCCGGTGGCACCGCCGCAGCCGTCACGGCCGGTACGACCGCCCAGCAATATCACCGCATCGCCAGGCATAGGCGTTTCTCTGCGCACATTTTCCTTAGGGGCAGCACCTAAAACCGCGCCAATCTCCATGCGCTTGGCTACATAGCCCGGATGGTAGATCTCATCTACAAAGCCGGTGGCCAGGCCGATTTGATTGCCGTAGGAGCTGTATCCGGCAGCCGCGGTGGTAATCAGCTTGCGCTGGGGCAGCTTGCCGGGCAGCGTTTGGTCAATGGGCTTTAAAGGGTCTGCCGCCCCTGTCACCCGCATGGCCTGGTATACATAGGTACGCCCCGACAGCGGATCACGTATCGCGCCGCCAATGCAGGTGGCCGCGCCGCCGAAGGGCTCGATTTCGGTAGGATGATTGTGGGTTTCATTTTTGAACATCAACAGCCAAGGTTCCGGCTTTCCATCCACATCCACGGTGATTTCAATGGAGCAGGCGTTGATTTCATCGGATATATCCAGATTAGGTAAACGACCCTGGCGCTTTAAGTACTTTGCGCCGATGGTGGCAATGTCCATGAGGGTAATGGATTTCTCCTTCCCCTCATGCACCGTTTCACGCAGCTTCAAATAACGAAGAAAAGCCTTTTCCACCTGTTCCTTTTCGATTTTTACTTCTTCCAAAACCGTCAGGAAAGTGGTATGCCGGCAATGATCCGACCAATAGGTATCAATCATGCGGATTTCTGTCAAGCTGGGGTCGCGGCTTTCACTAACGAAATAATCCTGACAGAACAGCAAATCGTCTTCATCCATGGCCAGACCATACTTAGATACGAACTCCCGCACCGCATCTCTGTCCAACTTGCGAAAGCCTCGAAGGACCTCAATATCTTCCGGTTCCGGATAGGTGGTTTGCAGGGTGCTCCTTACTTCCAGTGAAGCTTCCCGGCTTTCCACTGGATTGATGACGTATTTTTTGATCTTCTGCACTTCAATTTCGCTGAGGTTACCGCTCAGCATATATACCTTGGCAGCCCGTACGCTAGGCCGTTCGCCCTGAGAAACCAATTGTATGCATTCCGCGCAGGAATCTGCCCGCTGGTCAAACTGACCAGGCAGCGATTCCACAGCAAACACAATCTCACCTGTTATGGGTAGTGTTTCATAAGGCATATCCAACTGCGGCTCGTAAAATACAATGGGCTTGCAGGTTTCAAACAGGCTTTCATCAATGCCTTCCACATCGTAGCGGTTAAAAATCCGCAGAGAAGCAGCGGTTTTTATACCCAGAAGGGTGTTGATCTCTTCTTTTAAATGAGCCGCCTCCACAGCATAAGGCGCTTTTTTCTCAACATATAAACGAAAAACAGGCATGCTGCTTCCCCCTTTTAACAATTGTTGGCGTTTAATGCCTGCGCCCCTATATCATGACGCAAATGCATGTCTTCAAAAGAAACCTGCGCTGCTGCACGATATGCCTTTTGCACCGCATCAGCAAGCGTATCTGCTGTAGCGGTGATATTCAAAACCCGGCCGCCTGAGGTGACTATTTTCCCATACTCCATACGTTTGGTGCCGGCGTGAAAGCAATAGGCACCAGCTTTTTCTGCTGCCTGAATACCCTTGATTTCCTTGCCGGTTTCATAGGCTTTGGGGTATCCGCCGCTGGCCAGCACCACACAACAGGAGGCTTGGTTGGAAAAAAGGACTTCTGTTTCTTGCAGCGTACCGTTTGTTGTAGCCTGCAGAATGGTCAGCAGGTCGCTTTGCAAAAGCGGTAGCACCGCCTGCGTCTCCGGGTCGCCAAAGCGACAGTTATATTCAATGACTTTAGGCCCATGATCTGTCAGCATCAAGCCAAAAAACAAGCAGCCTCGAAAGGTACGGCCTTCCCTGTTCATGGCCTCTATGGTTGGCAGAAAGATTTCATCCATACAGCGCGCCGCAATCGCTTGTGAATAATACGGATTCGGAGCGATCGCACCCATGCCGCCAGTGTTCAACCCTTTGTCAAAATCCAACGCCCGCTTATGATCCATCGCGGATACCATGGGCTTTATGGTATGGCCGTCGGTAAAGCACAGCACCGACACTTCCGGCCCTGTTAAAAACTCTTCGATTACGACCTGGCTGCCAGATAACCCAAACACCTTTTCTTCCATAATCGAGTGAATGGCATCCTCCGCCTCATTATTGTTTTGGCAGATCAGCACACCCTTGCCCAGGGCAAGGCCATCGGCCTTGATGACAACAGGGTACTTGCAGCGTGATAAGTATTCTTTTGCTGCCCGAGCGTTATCAAACGCCTCATAAACGGCTGTGGGAATGCCATACTTTTTCATCAGCCCTTTGCTGAACACCTTGCTGCCCTCGATCATGGCCGCCTTTTGATCTGGCCCAAATGCAGGTATCCCTTCGGTTTGCAAGAGGTCCACCAAGCCCAGGCACAGCGGATCATCCGGTGCCACCACCACATAATCCACCGCTTTTTCTTTGGCAAAGGCAGCAATGGTTTTCACATCCGTAGCGCGAATGGGCACACAAACCGCATCCTCCGCCATACCGCCGTTTCCGGGCAATACATAGATTTCAGTTACGGTAGCGTTTTCTTTTAACTTTTTCAGTATGGCATGTT
>JAEWSC010000084.1 GCA_023398575.1 Bacillota bacterium
ACATGCTCAAGCTCAATGAGTGGTGGGCAGCCGGCCTGATCGACCAGGACGTGTTTGCTACCAAGGACACCGAAGCCAAAACCAAGGCTCTGAACGGCGTTATGGGTATTTCCTATACCTCTATGGGCCAGTTGTCCAACTGGCGCAAAGAAGCCGCTGCTGCCAATAATGGCGCCAACTGGGTAGGCCTGCAGTATCCCACAGCGGATGATGGCTCTATCGGTATGGTGTTTGGCGGCCAGGGTATCGGCTCTGTCGTTTCCGTCATTTCCGGCGACTGCCCGGAAGATAAGATCGAAACCGCCATGCGCGTGCTGGACTATGCTTATACGCCTGAAGGCAACCTGTACTGGAACTTTGGTAAGCAGGGCGTTTCCTGGGACTATGACAAAGATGGCCAGCCCGCTTATCTCCCCTTGGTAACCGAGGATCCGGATGGGCTCAACGACGCCATTTCCAAGTACGGCGGTTCGACCTGGAGCGGCAGCTGCATTCAGGCTACAAAGCTGCTTTACATGAAGAACACACCCGAATCCATTGCTGCCAACGATCTGTGGTACTATGCCAACAAAGAAATCGCCGGCAAGGGCAAGATGCCCGTTGGTGTCACCCTGACCGCTGAGGAAAGCGATGAACTGACCAACATCGAAGCATCCCTGGGCACCTATGTTCCTGAAATGTCAGCCAAGTTCATTACCGGCGAAGCCACGAAGGCCGACTGGGAGAACTATCTGAAAGAACTGGACAAGATGGGCCTTGCGCGTGCGCTGGAAATCCGCCAGGCCGCCCTTGATCGGTTCATGGCCCGCTAACTGACAAGCGGAATCCTGACGGTCCATTGCAAATGGACGGGGATCGCTTCATCCTGAGGCGATCCCCCATTTTGATACTGTAAACGGAAGGAACGATGAATATGGCGAAAGCTCCTGCGGTCGCAGTATGCCCGGTGCACAGACACGGGTTTTTGCATAGGCTCGCCAGGGATTACAAGCTAAATAAGTACAAATATTTATTGATCATACCCGTACTGATTGTATTGGCGATATTTGCATATAAGCCGATGTACGGTTTGATCATTGCTTTCAAGAATTTCCGGCCCAGGCTAGGAATTGAAGGAAGCAAATGGGTTGGACTGCAAAATTTCGAAAACTTCTTTGGAGACGTGTATTTCGGGCGTCTATTGCGCAATACACTTTCCATAAGTCTTCTCAACATCCTATTTGGCTTTCCGTTGCCGATCATACTGGCACTTATGCTCAATGAAGTGCGAAAAAACAGCTTTAAGCGCACAGTGCAGACCATCACCTACATGCCGTACTTTGTTTCAATGGTGGTCAGTTGCGCGCTGGTACGCGTATACTGCCAAAATAACGGCATTTTTGCCGATATGCTTGTATCGCTCGGTGCACCACGGCAAAATCTTCTTACAGATCCACGATATTTTTACCCCATCTATATTATTTCCGACCTTTGGCAATTTGTTGGGTGGAACTCAATTATCTATTTGGCAGCGCTTTCTGGCATTGACCAGGAGCAGTATGAAGCCGCCCGCATTGATGGGGCCGGACGTTTCAAGCAGATGCTTCATATTACGTTGCCTGGCTTGATGCCCACAATTACGGTACTCTTTATCCTTCGTATGGGCAGCGTTCTCAACGTTGGATTTGAAAAGGTGCTGCTTCTATATTCTGAGGCAACCTATGAGGTGGCGGACGTCATTTCCACCTATGTATATCGTCGCGGCATTATGCAGGCGGATTACAGCTACGCCACCGCCGTTGGCTTGTTCAATTCTGTTGTCAACGTAGCCTTCTTGATAGCAGCCAATGCGCTAAGCAAGAAGTATACTGATTCTGCGCTATTCTAAGGAGGTGAGAGCGAACATGGCAAAACAAAGAAATGCGATTCAATACGATACCCCAGGTGAGAAGGTGTTTAGCTTCATCAATGTTCTGCTTCTCGTCCTGCTTTGTCTTGTAACGGCCTATCCTGTCTATTACGTGTTCTGCGCCTCTCTGAGTGAGAACGTCAAGCTTCTGCAGAACCCTGGTTTTATGCTCTATCCATTGGGCTGGAACACAGCCGCTTATCGCCTGGCTTTTACACATCCCCTTTTGTCCAGTGGTTATAAGAATATTCTATTCATAATGGCCTTCGCTCTTCCGCTCAACATTCTACTGACACTGTTTTGCGGGTATTTTCTTGCCGGGCGGAACATCATGTTCAAAAAACCAATTATGGCGGTTATATTGTTCACGATGTTCTTTAATGGCGGCATGATTCCCAACTACTTGAACATTCAATCTTTGGGGCTGTACAATTCGCTTTGGGCTTTGATCTTGCCTGGCGCCATCAGTATATACAATTCGATTATCTGTAAAACCGCTATCGAAGCTGTTCCAGATAGTTTAGCGGAATCTGCTTACATTGATGGCGCAAACGACTTGAGGGTACTGTTTCAAATCGTGTTACCGCTGATTACGCCAACCATCGCTGTGCTTCTTTTGTACTATGGTGTTGCGCACTGGAACAGTTGGTTCTCTGCCTCCATCTATATCAAGGACAATGAGAATCTGCCAATTCAAAATGTGCTACGCAGTGTGTTGATCGCTAATTCCAACATACTAAACGCTGCTGCAACAGAGGATGACCGTATCAATGAGTTTGCGGAAACCATTAAGTATGCAGCGATCGTCATTTCTACAGTTCCTGTTCTGCTCATCTACCCATTCGTGCAAAAGTATTTTGTCAAGGGCGTAATGATTGGTGCAGTCAAGGGCTGAGGCTGTGATCAATGGAAAGCTGCCGTGCCGAAAAAGTCTTGCGGTACGGCAGCTTTTATTGTATGATGAATGCGGGAGAAAGTGGACGGAATAATGAAATTTCTCTTGACATCAGCCAGTCGGATTAGTATACTAGAATAGCTGTTTTGTGGTATTTTGCGCCGTCTGACAGCGGTGCGCGTCACACATACAAGACTTTTTCAAAAACAGGGAGTGTTGTTTTATGTTCCGTACCTATCAGCCGAAAAAACGCCAGCGCAGCAAGGTTCATGGTTTCCGTGCCCGTATGTCCACCAAGAATGGTCGCCGTGTTCTGGCTGCCCGTCGCCGCCGTGGCCGTAAAGTGTTGACCGTCTGATGTGATGGTGAACATCCAAAGTATGCATGGCTCAGCCCGCCCCGTTGCTTGCCACCGTGCGCAGTGGGTACGGGCTTTTCCAGTATGAGAAAGCATTTTGGCAGGCGTGAATCAGCGTTATGGATATGCATGGCGCTTTGACTGCCGGAAAACGAAGGGTTTTTGCGTGCAGCGTACATACCGCCTACAAAAGAATAAGCAGTTTCAGTATGTGTACCGGCGTGGGAAAAGCTCGGCGTGCAAGGATATCGTTTTATTGCATGCAAGAGGCGCAGGGCTGAAGGTGGGCTTTTCCATCAGCAAAAAAATCGGCAACGCTGTTGTACGCAACAGAGTGAAAAGACGGCTTCGGGAATGCTTTCGTCCATACATTGGCCAGTTGAAAGCAGGTTGGTATGTGGTGGTGGCCCGGCCGGGGGCCGATAAGGCGGCTTTTACAGAGCTTGCAAAGGGGATGGCTTATTTGCTAAAAAAGCAGAACCTGTTGCGGGAGAATATGTCTAAATGAAGCGCCTGCTACTTTTGATGATCCGGTTTTATAAGCGCCACATCAGCCCGCTTTTGCCTGACGCGTGCCGATATACGCCTACTTGTTCGCAGTATGCCATGACCGCCATTGAGCGCTTTGGAGCGCTTAAAGGAGGATGGATGGCGTTTAGGCGTATTCTTCGGTGCAATCCTTTCCATGAGGGCGGGTACGATCCAGTGCCGGAAGACATGAACGTAACGATTAGGAGGGAATAGCCCACATGTTTCCATTCCTGAATGAACCATTGAAAGCCATTTTGCTGGGTATATATTCATTGATAGGCAACTATGGTTGGTCCATCGTAGCATTTACCCTTCTGATACGTCTTTTGCTGATGCCTTTGGATGCTAAAAGCCGCAAGAGCATGCGTAAGACGCAAAAACTTCAGCCTCAAATAGCTGCCTTGCAAAAAAAGTATAAGAATGACAAGGAAAAGCTGAACCAAAAGACCATGGAATTGTACCGCAAGGAAAAGGTGAGCCCGCTTTCCGGCTGTTTGCCTATGCTGATTTCCTTGCCGATTCTTTTTGGTATGTTCGGTGCAATGAACATTTTGGCTCATGAGCAGATTGCATCACATGTTTTTCAATACTTGACCGGTAACGAACCTGTGTATCAGGGCTGGCTTTGGGTACATAACATTTGGATGCCGGATAGTCCTTTTGCCTCCCGCGTACCGGATGCTAACAGCATCAAGCAGATTACGCCTGAAAACTGGCAGTCTGTTTATAATAGCCTGAATGATACGCAAAAGGCAGCATTGGATACCTTTAATCAATCATTGCCTGAAGAAAAAAAGATTACTTTTGATTTTTCTAAAGAAAATTATTCTGCTACTGTTGCAAAGATGGTTGATGCTTTGCAGAATAATGTACCCTTGTATTATGAAAAGACAACAACCGTTCCGGGGTGGACAAACATCAATTTGTTTATTGCACAATTGTCCATTTTCACCGCCTTTAATGGTTTCTTTATCCTGCCTTTATTGGCGGCCATCTCGCAATTTATGATGAGTTCTGCTATGCCGCAGACAGCGCCCACCCAAGAGGGCCAGCCCAATACGGCAGGCTTTATGAAGTGGTTCTTCCCAATATTTTCACTGTTTATTTGCTTCAGTTCCAACGCAGGTTTTGCGCTCTACTGGGTTACGGCAAACTTGATTGCTGCTGCGCAGAACGTGCTGCTAAATAAGTACTTTGACGCGCAGGAAAAGAAAGCTGCCGCCGTGGGAGAGGGGACCGTGAAATGAAAGCATACGAATCTTCTGCCAAAACCATTGAGGAAGCCATATCTGCAGGGTTGGATCATCTTGGTGTGTCCATCGGCGAAGTAACCATTGACATTCTGGAAGAAGGAAGCAAAGGGTTATTTGGCTTGTTTGGCAGCCGGCAGGCGAAGGTACGCCTGACGCTCAAGGATCAAGAGGAAGAATCCCTTTGGAACTCCTTAACCCGGGAGAACGAAAAGCCGGCAAAGGAGACAAGAGGGCGTGACGAAACCGCAAAAAAGGAACAACCCAAAAAGGATTTACCCAAAAAAGAGGCTGTTAAGTCTGCTGTAAAACGCGAAGAGAACAAGAATGAACCTCTGCCGGATAGAAAAGCGGCAGAAAAGAAACCTGTTTCAAAGGCACCCATCAAAGAAACACAGCCTCAAGTGAAAGAAATACGCCCTCAGGTTGTTAAGGCTGACGCTCCGGCTGAACCAGTTACGCCTGCTCCTCAGGCAGATGCATCAGCGCCTGAAGGCAAGGCCCAGCAGTTTTTGCAAACGCTTACCACTATGATGGATGTCAACGTAAGCGTTGCTGTTTCCCGGGATGCAGACGGCAATGTGCTTGTAAATATGCAGGGCGACACACTTGGCATTTTAATTGGCCGCCGGGGTGAGACACTGGATGCTTTGCAGTATTTGACCAGTTTGATTGTGAATAAAGGTTCAGACCAGTATATACGCGTGACGCTGGATACGGAAAATTACCGCGCTAAGCGAGAAGAGGCTTTGACTCGTTTGGCCAACCGCATGGCGAGCCGTGCCATAAAGACAGGACGCAAGGTTGTGTTGGAGCCCATGAATCCGTATGAGCGCCGCATTCTGCATAGTGCCCTGCAAACAAACGATGCCGTAACCACCCACAGCGAAGGCGAGGAACCCAATCGCCATGTGGTGATTACCTTGAAAAGTGAGAAGAGTGCAAAAGCCGCTCAGTAACTAATGGATTTAAAACAACCCTTTTCCAATCTAGATTGGAAAAGGGTTGTTTTTTGTCATAAAGGGTGCGTGCAAATGTTATCTTGAAATACACGCTTGACAAGATCATCAGAAAGTAATATACTAAATTAGTAAATAAGTAAGTGAGGGATAGCGATGAAGATTCCTGTAACACTCAAGCACAAGCCGGTCATCGTCAGCGAGAACTACGCCAATGTGGATGGCCGCGTGGCGTATCACACAGATACACAGGGCTTATCCTTGGGCTTGGCTCAATGGAATGACAGGGGAAAGGTGGACATCTCTGCCAAGGTATGGCGATATACGGGTGAAAAATGGTCCAGGCAGTCGGAAGAATTGCCGCTTCACAGAGTATTGGATTTAGCTGTACTAATATGCCGTGCTAAGCAGCACTTTCAGGACGCATACAGATACCCCAAATTATATGATGAGGTAAAACCTCAGTTGGACCGTATTCCTTTGCAGGGTGACGCCATGACGGTGGAAATATGTACAGACAACCCATGTATTGATGAGGACATTCAATTGTTCAGGGATGCACTTGCGAAGGATGATGAGCTTTTATCCGAGCGTCTGCATCTTTTGTCAAATTTGCTATTGGAAATGGGGTATGGGCGTGGATACGCGGGAGAAACGAAAAAGCCTGCAAAAGGCATATAAGGAAGCCGATGAAATTGGCTGTGTGAGTTTGTATGAAAACCATGCAAACGGCAGATATCTGCTTGTTGGCGAACCCAATCGACGTGGGGCGGAAAGTAGGTTTCAGTTTTCAAAATCCATAGGTTCCTGTGCCCATCATCTTCTGGCCGAAGATTGGAAGGTGTATGGGCCAGAGGCATTTACCTTGACCATATTGGATACGCTGAAAAAAGAGCCAGATCAGACGCTGAAAGAGTTTAAGGAAGAATTGCATGCCTTGGCGGATATGTACAGGGTTGGACGGGATGCTGCAAAGTCGTATTAGTATACTGATAAAAAGGGGCAGGAATGCTGATCATTATTAGCATTCCTGCCCCTTTTCGTTGAGCCTGACTTACATGCCATACTGCACTGAAGCTAAAATCGGGAGTACTTGCCCTAAGCTGGAGATGGCATTTATATTGGCCTTCTTTGACAAATCAAGGGACAGAGTTTATAGTGATACATCATTTCATCTTATGTTGAGATCCAACTTGAACTTACCGACCTCTTCGCGTAATGTGGATGCCTGGGCAGACATCTCCTCACTTGTTGCGGAGTTCTCTTCTGCTGTAGCTGCATTGTTCTGAACAATAGAGGAAACTTGGGAGAGTCCTTGTTTGATCTGATCAATAGCACTTGCCTGCTCAGCAGAAGCTTGCACAATTTTTGTAAAGCTTTGTGTTACCTCGACAGTGCTTACCCCGACTGTTTTCAATATATCAGCCGTCTGTGCCGCCATCTGTGAGCCTTTGGATACGATTGACACTGAGCTTTGGATCAAATCACCGGTTTGTTTGGCAGCTTCAGCAGATTTTGCGGCCAGATTGCGGACCTCATCAGCTACAACGGCAAAGCCTTTTCCGGCATTTCCAGCACGCGCAGCTTCAATGGCAGCGTTGAGAGCAAGGATGTTGGTCTGGAAAGCAATATCCTCAATGACCTTGGTAATGCTGGCAATCTGGTTGGATGCAGATCCGATATCAATCATTGCTTTATTAAGCTGTGCCATATGCTCGTTCCCAGCGGCAACGCCCCTGCCTGCCTGCTCTACAGAATTGGTGGCTGCTGTTACATGAGCTGAATTTTCAGCAGCCTGTTCGGCAATTTTGGTAATGGCTGCACTTAATTCCTCAACGGAGGAGGCTTGCTCAGTTGATCCTGCCGCAAGTGCCTGCGCACCATTGGCAACCTGCGATGCGCCAATACTTACCTGCTCAGCAGCGATGTTGATGTTGCACAGCGCATTGTTAAGGGAGGAGGCAATATTCTCAAAAGCAGATTTAATCGAGGCAAATTCGCCGACATAATCTTCATTGAGATGGATACGCATATCTCCCTGCGCCATGTTTTCAAGCGTATGGGTGATCTCTTTTATATATGCGGTATATCTGCGCAACTGCACGACGGTACGGTTAATAGCTTCGGCCATTTGCCCAGTTTCATCCCGTGAGGCTACCTGTGCCGTTACATCCAGATTTCCTTCTGCAATCAAATTGGCGGTGTTTGTCAGGGCCTTGATGGGAGAAACAATTTTGTTGGATAAAAACAGAAGAGCAACAACAATGGCTGCAATGGCAGTTGCAAAGGTGGTCAACATCATATTACGAATGCTATAGAATTCTTGTTGGAACTCAGCATCCGGCAGACCGGTTGCTATCATCCAGCCAGTATTCCCGACTGGTGAGATATATCCATTGCTATGAATACCATGGGAGGTATATTCTAGGCTCCCTTCGGTTTTTGATAGCATGGATGCTTGAATATTATTCGACAGATCGGTATCTGCGATATTTCGGTTGATATTATCCGAAATTGGATGAAAAATGATTTGTCCAGATCCGGTAGCCAAAATGCAAAATCCAGTATCACCCACTGTATACGAGCTGACGATTTTTCCAAGTGCCTCCAATGAAAAATCCAGCCCGGCCACACCAATAATCTCCTGGCTTCCAGGCGCAAATACAGGAGCGACCACACTGACTATCTGCAATTTTGTAACGGAGTCTTCATAAGGCTCCGTCATGATGGCGATTTTTTCCTTGCTCAGTTGTTTGAACCACGCCCGTCCCTGTATGTTCCATGTGCCGTCTGCAAGGAGTACTCCGTCCGCCTGCGCAAGCTGGCTTGAATCAACATCCGCGATCCACACAGCCAAAACAGAGTTGTTGTTTGCGGCTTGCACGTTCTCCAGCGTTTTCTTTACTTGGAGAAAATTTGCGTATTCGTTAATTTTTATACCGGGTTGGACTTCTTTGAACAATGCCTCTATTTCAACATGTGTGGAAAGGGTTCTGACGATTTCAAGATGTTTTTCGAAATAGCCATTAATTTCGTGGGAAGCAGCCTTTGAGCTTGCGCTCAATTCGTTCCTTGTCAGGTTCGTAATGGTATTGCTGACAGCATTCAGCAGAATTAAGCTGACCATTATAAAGGCAAGAATAACAGGGGTGCCGACGAAGATAAGTATTTTGGCGGAAAGCTTTTTTAATCCTCTTGTGGTTGTGCTTGTACGCTGTTCGAGATTCATGCTTTCGTACTTCCTTTATTAATTCTTCGACCATGGCCAATGATATAAGTGCCTTGGAATATCTACTTCATTCTAAACCGCCTCCATCAACATTGTAGAATGAAATAGTTCATTTTTCATACCATGAATTGTGGTATATCATACTTTGAGGTCATATATTCATCATACTTCCTGTTTAGTAAGAATGAAAATAAGTAAAAAGCAAGTGGTAGATTTCTCATCTATACGCTTGCTTTTACTTGATGCATATTTTATTTTATGTTACGCATTAAGGTCACTATCTGCTGCATGTACAAATTCACTTTTTAACTGATCGCACACTTCTTCAACTGACTTTATTTCAGATGCTCTAAAGGCGTTTTCTCCCGCAAATGCGAAACCATTTTTTAGTATCCCTTTTTTGGCATTAATAAGCGAAACGGCAATACAATAAGGACTATTTTTGTAATCACAGGTTGTTATGCAATGATACGGACAGTGAAACGGTGCTTTTTGTCCCGCATTTATGCTATGTACAAAATCATTGACAATCACTCTTCCAGGCAAACCAACCGGGCTTTTTATGATACCTATGTCCTCTTGGCTGGCATGAATATACGTATTTTTAAAATCAATGGAAGCATCACATTCGTTGGTAGTAACGAATCTAGTCGCCATTTGAACGCCCGATGCGCCAAGTTTCATGATATTGTACATATCTTCACCGGTATAGATACCTCCGCCTGCAATGACTGGAATCGGCTTTCCCAAGTCAGCTTCAAACGGCTTTATACAGTTTACCACATCTACGACAATTTTTTCCAATGAATATTCTGGGTCGTTTATTTGCTCCTGCTTGAATCCTAGATGTCCCCCTGCTTTGGGACCTTCAACCACAAAAGCATCCGGAACATAATTGTATTTGCCAACCCACTTTTTGATAATTAGGGTTGCGGCTTTTGCCGATGAGACAATGGGGATGAGTTTTGTTTTAGAGGTTTTGCCAATATATTCGGGGAGGTTTAGCGGGAGTCCAGCTCCGGAGAAAACAGCATCAATGCCTTCATCAATTGATGCCTTTACGAGTTCTGCAAAGTTTGACAGTGCTACCATAATGTTAACGCCAATAATGCCTTGCGTAAGCTTGCGAGCTTTTCTTATTTCGTTTTGAAGCGCACGAATGCTTGCCTCAAGATAATTGGAAGAACCATCTTTTTCCATCATGCCGATTCCCGCAGCGGCAATAACACCGATTCCGCCTTGATTGGCAACGGCTGATGCCAACCCTGACATGGAAACGCCAACGCCCATCCCACCCTGAATGATGGGCAGCTTTGCGATGAGGTTTCCGATTCGTAACTCCTTAATTTTTTGAATATTCATTCATAAGCTCCTTACATATGATTTCATATGTATTATAGCACACTCATCGAACAGAAATAGCAAAACAGAAAATTTTCTTGACAGGCCACCCTTAAGGCAGCGATTTCAGTTTTCCATTTCAAATCAAAGAATGCATAAAGCTCGTTATGGGGAAGGCAGAAGGTGTGTTAAATGATCGCAACCTGCTGCCGGTATCCCTCTCCAAGGGGCAAAGATGCCCCCAAGGCCCAAAGGTCATAGGCCACCATATCTAGGCGAAAGGATTCATCCTTTTGCTGTCGAGCGGCTTTCGTATACAGCAAACCTTCAGGAAGGGAACTCAGGTATGGCCGTGCGGAAGCTTTGAAACCCAGCAGGCGGAAGGAGGAAGGAGTACAGTTATTTAGTTTTTCCACTGTCATATCAAGCAAAATATGTGTCAGCAGACGATTTAGCCTGGTGTATGTATATCGCTTTGTTTTCAGTTCCTCTAGCAGGCTCCTTCTGGAGGTGTGATTCGGGGCCATAGATGCGACACGGTGCTCCAGTCCTTCGCTGACATTGGGATACCTGCGTAAATCATCATGTGTCATAGTGCGCAGCCTATCACGGAGTAAAAGGTCCAAGCATTCTGGGCGGTGATACAATCCATGCTCCATAGCGTGAAGCAAAAGGGGCAAAGCCTTGTTGGGGATAGCCTTTTCCACAAAGGAAAAATCACCACGCCGCAAGGCCTCCCTGACTGCAGTGGCGGAGGCGAAGCCTTCTTTCCAGTTTGTATCATGATAGGCACCCATACGCTTTACGGGAACAGGAATCATAGTGCTGCCAATGCGGTGAATCGCCCGCAGATAGCAAATGGCAAGTACATTGTTGGGAGAGGATATAATGCCCCTGTGCAGTCCATCTACATGAGATGACAGTGCCTCTCCTTGGGCTTTGGCATGAGACATGCCTTGATTGAGCCCTAAGCGCAAAGCAGATTGAAAGCCGCTTGACGGTTTTTCCAAAAGCAGTGCCGCTTTCTGCAGGGTTGTCAATTCTTCATTTTCGCAGCCAAAAGAAATATGGGTGACACCTAACGCATTTAGGATGGAAACGCCGCCTAGCGCGAAAAATTCAGCCTCCCGCAAAGCGTAAGACGAAGGTAGTTCCACCACGACATCAGCACCGGAAGACAAAGCCATTTGCGCACGTAGCCGGGGCGAAAACAGCGCGGCATCACCGCGCTGGGTAAACGGCCCGCTCATGACACATACAACAACGTCGGCCCGTGTTACTTCACGGGCCGTTTGCAGTTGATAAGCATGTCCATTATGGAAGGGGTTGTACTCACATATGATCCCCAAAACTCGCCGCATACTGGACATAAATCGCTCCTGAATTTGTTTTTTTGCTGATTATTTTCCACTTTGGCAATGAAATATTCTTATTTTATCTGGAAGAACCCTTTTTTTTTTGTTATGAATCCTGTATAATAGATTGGTTGGAATACATGCGCGTTTTTTCGCGTTCATTTTTGCGTTAGGGAGGCTTTTTTATGTCCGCGCTGGAGAAAATCAAGGCGAAGGCCAGGCTGGTTGGCAAGCACATCGTCCTGGCAGAAGGAACCGAGCCCCGTACCGTTCAAGCATCCGCCCATATTATCAAAGAGGGTGTCGCCCGTGTTACATTGGTCGGCCCGGCCGATGAAATCAAGAAGGTGGCTTCTCAACATCAGGTGGATTTAACCGGGGTACAAATTGAGGATCCTGCGACCAGTGCGAAGACGGCCCCTTACGCTCAGCTGCTTTATGATCTGCGCAAGAGCAAGGGCATGACCATGGAAGAGGCGGACAAGCTGGTCCGCACCAATACGCTTTATTTCGCTACCGTTATGGTCAAAACCGGCGATGCCGATGGTATGGTAGCCGGCGCCATTAATTCTACCGGCAACACGCTTCGCCCTGCGCTGCAGATAATCAAGACTGCTCCTGGTATTACGTCCGTTTCCTCCTGCTTTATCATGGAGATGCCTGAGGGCAGCAAGTATGGTGATGACGGCGTGCTGGTCTTTGGTGATTGTGCTGTAATTCCCAATCCTACGGCTGATGAGTTGTCCGGCATTGCCATTGCCAGCGCTCAAACCGGCAAGGAGTTGACTGGCATTGATCCCCGTGTGGCCATGCTTTCCTTCTCTACCAAGGGCAGTGCTTCCCATGAGTTGGTGACAAAGGTACAGGAAGCTACCGCAAAGGTAAAAGCCTTGGCTCCCACATTGAATGTAGATGGCGAGCTCCAGGCAGATGCTGCGCTGGTGGAATCTGTGGGTCAGTTAAAGAGCCCCGGCAGTCCTGTGGCCGGCAAAGCCAATGTTTTGGTTTTCCCTGACCTGCAAGCCGGCAATATTGGCTACAAACTTGTGCAGCGTCTGGCTGGCGCCGAGGCTATCGGCCCAATCATTCAGGGCCTTGCCAAGCCCGTCAACGATTTGAGCCGCGGCTGCTCAGTTGAAGATATTGTTAGCGTCGTCGCCATCACCGCCGTCATGGCAAAGTAATAGCATAAAGGGAGACTATAAGCACATGAAGATTTTGATTCTGAACGCCGGTTCCTCGTCATTAAAGTACCAACTGATCGATATGCAGGATGAGACCATCGTTGCCAAGGGACTGGTAGAACGCATCGGCATCGCGGGCAGCAAGATCAAGCAGACGGCGGGTGACAAGGTGTTTGAAGCCCAGGCGCCCATGAAGGACCATGTGGAAGGCATTCAGTATATGCTGGCAGCCTTAACAGATGCGGATAAGGGCGTTGTCAAAAGCATGGATGAGATCGGCGCGGTGGGTCACCGGGTGCTCCATGGCGGTGAAAAATTCTCAGGCTCTGTTTTAATCAATGACGCGGTTATTGCGGCCGTGGAAGAGAACATTCCTCTGGGACCACTTCATAACCCTGCCAACCTGATGGGTATTCGGGCCTGCCAGCAGATTATGCCCAATACGCCCAACGTTGCTGTTTTTGACACCGCTTTTCATCAGACCATGCCTAAGAAAGCGTATTTGTACGGCGTGCCCAAGGAATACTATACCCGCTTAAAGGTCAGACGTTATGGCTTTCATGGCACTTCTCACCGCTACGTGTCAAAGCGCGCAGCAGAATTCCTTGGTCTGCCTATTGAAGGCTTGAAGATCATCACCTGCCATCTGGGCAACGGCTCCTCCTTGGCCGCGGTAATGGACGGAAAATGTGTAGATACCAGCATGGGTATCACACCTTTGGAAGGTGTGGTCATGGGTACCCGCTCCGGTAGTTTGGATCCGGCCGTGGTGCAGTTCATTGCCAACAACGATAATAAAACTGTGGATGAAGTGCTGGATATTCTGAACAAGAAGTCCGGCCTGGTAGGACTTTCCGGTATCTCCAGCGATATGCGCGATATTGATGCCGCCGCTGAAAGTGGAAATGAAGATGCCATCACTGCCCGCGAAATGCTGGTGTATGGCATTCGCAAGTACATCGGTGCGTATGCAGCCGCTATGAATGGTGTGGACGTGATCGTGTTTACCGCAGGCATCGGGGAAAACAATACGAATCTGCGCCGCATGGTGATGGAAGGCTTGGACTTCTTCGGCGCTAAGATTGATCTGGAAAAGAACAAGACCAGGGAAGAAGCCATTATCTCCACAGATGACAGTAAGGTGAAGATCGTGGTGATCCCTACCAATGAGGAGATTGTTATCGCCAGGGATACCCTGGAACTGGTGCAAAAATAAGCGATCTTTAAAATAAAGATTGACAAATTTCTCCCCGCATTCTATAATAGTCGACGGTCACATTTTGAGGTGAAGTCATGCTTTTGGATATTTCCCGGGCACTTCGATCCCAAGGCACGGAGTTTTCATTCGTGCTGGAGGGAGAAATACCCACCCAGGACATCTTGGGGGAAATGGTTTCCTTTGATAAGGTAACCATGAGCGGCAACTACAGTGCCGCAGGCAAAAGCGTGTTGGTGCAAGGCCAATTGACCGCAGCCGCCCATGCCCGCTGTGCAAAGTGCTTAAGCCCTGCGCAAGCGGAAGTCACGGTTCCATTTCGGGAAGATTTCGTGCAGGACGGTGATCCGGAAGATCCTGACAAGTTTGCTTTTGAAGGCTACTCGTTGAATCTTGATCATTTGGCGCTGTCCCTCGTCTTGCTTGAATTGCCCATGCGCTTTTTGTGCGGGGAGGATTGCAAGGGCCTTTGCCCGGCCTGTGGAGCCAACTTGAACAATCAAACATGCACTTGCCGGAAGGAAACGCTTACAAAGCATCCTTTTGAGGCGTTGCAGCATTTGCTGACAAAGGATGAGGAGGTGTAGTCATGGCTCTTCCCAAATATAGAACTTCCAAGGCCCGCAAGCATAGCCGCCGGGCCAACTGGAAACTGACCCTTCCCGGCATCGTGGAATGCCCCCAGTGCCACAAAATGAAGATGTCCCACAGGGTCTGCAAGCATTGCGGCTCTTATGACGGCAAGCAGGTTGTCGTAATCGAAGAAGACAAGAAAAAGGCCTGATTCCGTTACATCATTGCCCTGAGATAAAGAGGAGTACATCTGCATTCTTTAAAGAGAGCGGGGCTCACCGGCTGAAAGGCTCCGCAAGTTCCTGCAGATGGAAGGTCGCTTTGGAGGGCGTCGGGGGAAAGAGCTTTATGCTTGACTACTCTGTCCGGTTGCGCCCGTTACAGCGCTAAGAGGCGGCATAATGCCGCGAAGCAAGGTGGTACCACGGAGCTGCTCCGTCCTTTCGGACGTGGGCAGTTCCTTTTTTTTGTACGTGAAGGGGGAGGATCAGCCATGAAAACGGCGAGGATTGTCTTAGCAAGGAGAAGCAACTAGAGGCTGCTTCAAAATGCGAGTTACGTTAATACTTCACCCTTTCAGACGTATTGATGAGGAGGATGTTTCAAATGGAAATGGAAAAGGTGTTTAATCCCCAAGACATCGAAGGGGAACTCTATAAAGAATGGGAAGAAGCTGGTGCGTTTATCGGCCAACGGGTTCCGGGTAAAGAAACGTTCACCATTGTGATGCCACCGCCCAACATCACCGGTCAATTGCATATGGGCCACGCGATGGACTGCCTCATGCAGGATGCTCCCGTGCGCTATCACCGTATGAAGGGTGATAACACCCTGTGGCTGCCGGGCACTGACCATGCCTCTATCGCTACCGAAGTGAAAATTGTAGAACAGATGGCCAAGGAAGGCCTAAAAAAAGAAGATATTGGCCGGGATGGCTTTTTAGAACGTGCCTGGAAATGGAAAGAGGAGTACGGCGGGCGTATCACCAAGCAGCTTCGCCGTTTAGGCGCCAGCTGCGACTGGAGCCGTGAACGCTTTACCATGGACGAGGGATGCTCCAAGGCTGTGCGGGAAGTGTTTGTGCGCCTGTATGAAAAGGATCTGATCTACCGGGGTGACCGCATTATCAACTGGTGCCCGGTATGCCGCACTGCCCTTTCCGATGCCGAAGTGGAGTATGAGGAGCAGGCTTCCCACCTGTGGCATATTCGCTACCCGGGTGCCGATGGCTCCCAGGGCGTGGTAGTGGCCACCACACGGCCGGAGACCATGCTGGGTGATACCGGCGTGGCCGTGAACCCGGAGGATGAACGCTATACCCATTTGGTGGGTAAGGCCGTAATCCTGCCCCTGATGAACCGTGAAATTCCCGTGGTGGCCGACAGCTATGTAGATAAGGAATTCGGCACCGGTGCGGTGAAGATGACACCGGCCCATGACCCCAACGACTTTGAGGTGGCGCAGCGGCACAATTTGGCTATCTTACGTGTGACCAATGACGACGGCACCATGAACGCTGCCGCCGGAAAATATGAAGGCCTGACCCAGCCGGAGTGCCGTAAGCGCGTGGTGGAAGAACTCAAGGAACTGGGTTTACTAGTAAAGATCGAAGATTATACCCATAACGTGGGCACTTGCTACCGCTGCCACAAGACAGTAGAGCCGCTGGTGAGCCGTCAGTGGTTTGTGAACATGAAGCCGTTGGCTGAACCAGCCATTGCAGCGGTGCGTGAAGGCAAAACGAAATTCGTACCTGAGCGTTTTACAAAGACGTATTACAATTGGATGGATAACATCCGCGATTGGTGCATTAGCCGTCAATTGTGGTGGGGGCACCGCATTCCTGCCTGGTACTGCGATGACTGCGGCCATATGACCGTAGCCCGTAAAGACGTCAAAGCCTGCGAAAAGTGCGGCAGCGTGCATGTGAAGCAGGATGAGGATGTGCTGGATACCTGGTTCTCCTCCGCCCTGTGGCCTTTCTCCACCCTTGGCTGGCCGGATCAGACAGAAGATTTGAAGTACTTTTATCCCACCGATGTGCTGGTGACAGGGTATGATATTATCTTCTTCTGGGTAGCCCGCATGATCTTCAGCGGCATTGAGCAGATGGGGGAAACGCCTTTCCATACCGTGCTCATGCATGGCCTGGTGCGTGATGACAAGGGCCGCAAGATGTCCAAATCCCTGGGCAACGGCGTAGACCCGCTGGATATTATCCAGCAGTACGGTGCCGACGCGCTGCGTTTCTCCCTGGCGATGGGCGTAAGCCCCGGCAACGATACCCGCTTTTCCACTGAAAAGGTGGAAGCGGCAAGGAATTTTGCCAACAAAGTGTGGAACGCTTCCCGCTTTGTGTTGATGTACGCCGATAAAAAGGAGACACTTGAAGGAAAAACACTGCTCCTGCCGGACAAGTGGATTCTTTCAAGAAGCCAGCAGGCCATACGCGAAGTGTCGGCCCATATGGAAGACGGCGATTTTGGTTTGGCAGCCCAAAAGATTTATGATTTTGCCTGGTCAGAGTTCTGTGACTGGTATATAGAGCTATCCAAGGGCCGTTTAATGGGCGAAGACGTAGAAAGCAAGGCAACGGCGCAGGCGGTGCTGCTGCATGTGTTGGAAACGCTTTTAAAGCTGCTGCATCCTTTTATGCCCTTCCTCACGGAAGCGGTGTACAAGAGTCTGCCGGGGGCTGAAGGGTTCTTAATGCTATCCAACTGGCCGAAAATTGACACTGCCTATGACTTTGCCGAGGATGAAACCCACATGCAAGGCGTGATGGATATGATCAAGACCATCCGCAACCTGCGGGCCGAAATGAACGTGACTCCGAGCAAACGCACCAGGCTTATGCTGCTACCCACTGAAGGCTGGGAGGCAACATTGTCCGGCGCTGAAATGTATTTCCAGCGGTTGGCTGGGGTGTCTGCCAGCGAGCTGATGGCTGATCGTGCGCAGATTACCGAAAAGACGGTGAGCGCTGTGTGCTTGGCCGGTGAGTTGTTCATACCGCTGGGTGATTTGGTGGACTTTGAAAAGGAAATTGCACGCCTAACAAAAGAGCACGAGAACCTGTTGAAGGAAATTGAGCGTGCCGCGGGGAAATTGAATAACCCAGGCTTTATTGCAAAAGCCCCTGCGCAATTGGTGGAGCAGGAAAAGGAAAAGCTCTCTGCTAATCAGCAGATGGCCGCTACACTGGATAAGCGCATTGCCGAATTGAAGGGGATGGGCTGATGAACGCAAAAGGGGCGGTGGATTTTATTCACGCCGCCCAATATACCGGCTCAAAGAACGGGCTTGAAAACACCCGTGCACTGCTTTCTCAACTGCAAATCCCAATGACCCCGGTGCCCGCCATTCATGTGGCGGGCACCAATGGCAAGGGGTCTGTTTGCGCCATGCTCAGCAGCATGCTTTGCTCCGCAAAGCTGAAGGTGGGTCTGTACACCTCTCCCTTTTTGCAGTTTTATAACGAACGCATCCGCATCAATGGCGTGCCTGTTTCCGATGAGCTACTGGCTTGGGCGGTTACCCGCATGAAAGAAGCAGCGGATGTATTGGCAAATACAGGAATTAGACCCACTGCCTTTGAACTTGGTACGGCAGCAGCCTTTCTGATTTTTCGGGAAGAGAAGGTCGACATTGCTGTCATCGAGGTGGGATTGGGCGGAAGACTCGACCCTACCAATGTAATTACTCCCCTGGTATCTGTGATCACCGCCTTGGGCATGGACCACATGGAGTACCTGGGTGACACTTTGGAAAAGATAGCCGGGGAAAAAGCCGGTATCATTAAGCCAGGCGTGCCTTTGGTGCTGTATCCCGCCAAGCCGGAGGCGGAAGCGGTGGTGCGGGCCGTGTGCGAGCAAAAGCAGGCGCCGCTGTATGCCCTTCGTCACAGGCAAGCCGTTTTCCATCAGGCAGACGCCTTTTCCAGCCGTGCAGACTTTGAATTGCCAGGCGGGATGATGGAGGATGTGCTGATCCCGGTGCCTGGCTTGCATCAGGTCGAAAACGCACTGACGGCACTTACAGCCCTGGAAGTATTACCAGACTTTTTGGTCAGTCGCACTGCCATGCGTAGAGGCATGGAACAGGTGCGCTGGCCGGCACGGTTGGAATGGATTGAGAATGCGCCCAGAGTACTGCTGGATGGGGCCCATAACCCCCAGGGGGTCAAGGCACTGCGGGAGTTTGCAGAATTGTTTTTACATAAGGACAAGCGTGTCCTGCTGACAGGCGTATTGCGTGAAAAGCTCAATGATGAAATGATACGCGATATGGCATCCTTGGCTCAATGGACCGTGACCGTTACGCCCGACAACCATAGAGCCATGCCGGCCGTAGAACTGGCGGAATTGCTATGTGAGGAAGGCTGTGCGTCAGAAGCGGCAGCAAGCCTTGAGGAGGGACTTATCAAGGCACGAAAACTGGCAGGGCCGGAGGGTGTCATCATTGCCGCAGGCTCGTTATACTTGGCCGGCGCACTTCGGAACCTTCTTGGCTTGCAGGATGAAAGCCTTTTGTGATATGCTTCAATAAAAGTTTATTGTGGTGGAGGAATCATGGAATTTCATCATGAACCGGTGCTGCTAGGGGAAGTGCTGCATTGGCTGAATATACAGCCTGGCGGAACCTTTGCAGATGGTACCTTGGGCGGCGGCGGACACAGCGAAGCCATTTTGCAAAAAGCTGGAGAGGGAAGCCTCTTGTATGGCATTGACCGGGACCCGGCGGCTATCCATGCCGCATCCAGCCGACTTGCGGCTTATCCTGGTTTTCATGCTGTACGCGGCAATTTTCATGATGTGAAAGCGCTGCTTGAGGATGTAAATGCGCCCAAGCTTGATGGTGCGTTAATTGATCTGGGTGTTTCCTCCCATCAATTAGACACGGCAGAGCGCGGCTTTTCCTACCATGAAGACGCACCGCTGGATATGCGCATGGACCCCACCTCCGGCCTGACAGCCGCGCAGTGGCTGCAGAGCGTTTCACAATCCGAACTAACAAAAGTGCTTCTGGAATACGGCGAGGAACGTTGGGCGGCGCGCATTGCCCAGTTTGTGTCTGAGAGAAGAAAGAACATGCCTATCGCTACCACGGGTGATTTGGTACGACTGATTGATGATGCCATTCCCAAAGCCGTCCGGCGCAAGGATGAAGGCCATCCGGCACGCCGCACCTTTCAGGCGATTCGCATTGCGGTAAATGATGAGCTGGCGCCGCTAACGAAGGCTCTTTGGGATTTTGTAGATTGTCTTAAGCCTGGCGGCCGGTTCTGCGTAATTACATTTCATTCCCTGGAGGACAGGCTTGTAAAGCTGGCCTTCCGCAGCATGCAAAACCCTTGCGTCTGCCCGCCTAAGGCACCGATTTGTACTTGCGGCAAAAAGCCTGTAGCCAAAGTGTTGGCCGGCGGCGCGGTGCCGCCCAGCCCGGAGGAAGTGGCAAAAAACCCAAGATCCCGCAGCGCAAAGCTTAGGGTAGTGGAAAGGCTGTGAGCGGCTTGCCAACCTTGTTTGTCGTAGCCACCCCCATCGGAAATTTGAGTGATATGAGCGCACGGGCAGTAGAAACACTAAAAAGCGTTGGCTTGATCGCAGCAGAGGATACCCGGGTCACCATGAAGCTGACTGCTCATTTTGGCATACAAACGCCGCTGACCAGTTGTCATGAACATAACGAGGAAAGCAAATCCAAGAAAATCATTGATAGGATGCTGGCTGAAAACATCGACGCGGCGCTGACCACCGACGCGGGCACGCCTGCCATATCAGATCCAGGGTACTTGCTGGTAAAGGCTGCATGGGAGGCAGGAATCAAAGTGATTCCCATTCCCGGGCCAACCGCCATGGCATCGGCATTATCTATATCCGGCTTTGATACGGCACAGTTTGCCTTTTACGGTTTTTTGCCCAGGCAGAAAAAAGAGCTTCGGGAAAAGCTCGCGCAAATCGGCCAAGGGGTGCCTGTGGCTGTTCTACATGAATCGCCGCACCGGGTAGTAGAACTGATGGAAATGATTGTGCAGGTGCTTCCAGAGGCGAAAGCAGCCGTTTGCTGCGATCTGACGAAGCGTTATGAGCTGACGCTAAGGGGACCTGTTCAAGAAGTGTTAAGCGCCATGCAAAGCAATCCCAATGTGGAAAAAGGGGAGTATTGCTTGGTGCTGGACTTGCACGATGTGCCGAAGGTGCAACCTGCACAAACACAGGAGTTAAGCCTTGAAGCCCGTATCTTGGAAGCCATGCTTTCTGGAAAAACGCTACGGGAAGCACAGGAAGCGCTTGTTGCAGCTGGCGTTAAGAAAAATGCAGCCTATGCGGCTTCTCTGAAGGTAAAAGATTTCATGGCAGACTGACAGGCAATAGGAGAGTGTATGGATAAACTTCGCATCATATCCGCAGAAACAGTAGCTGAATCTGTCAAGGAGCTGTGTATACGCGCCAATTGCTTCTTGAATAACGATATCGTCTGCGCTTTTTCAAAAGCTGCGGAGGAAGAAACCTACGCGCCGGCCAGAGAGATCATCGGTATCCTGCAAGAAAACGTAAAAGTTGCTGCGCGGCAGCGGATGGCCATCTGCCAGGATACGGGCATGGCCGTAGTGTTTTTGACTGTTGGCCAGGATGTGCACATCACAGGCGGCGATTTGTACGACGCTGTGAATGAAGGCGTGCGCTGGGGATACGCCGAAGGATATTTGCGCAAGTCTGTTGTTGCTGACCCGTTGCGCCGAAAAAACACAGGCGACAACACGCCGGCTGTGATCCATACGCAGATTGTTCCAGGGAATACACTGACTATTGAAGTGGCACCCAAGGGTTTTGGCAGCGAAAACATGAGCCGGGTGGCTATGCTCAACCCTTCTGATGGGGTGGAAGGCATCAAGCAGTTTGTGGTGGAAACGGTAAGGCTTGCAGGCCCTAATCCTTGCCCGCCCATGATTTTAGGAGTGGGGATAGGCGGAACGTTTGAGAAGGTAGCTTTACTAGCAAAAGAGGCGTTGCTTATTTCCATGGATGAGTTTCATACCGATCCTTTTTATGCGGTGCTGGAAAGCGAGCTGCTAACACTGGTCAACGAAACCGGCATCGGTCCGCAAGGATTCGGCGGCAGAACAACTTGTCTGGGAGTGAAGATCAAAGCGTATCCCACCCATATTGCCGGGCTGCCAGTGGCAGTTAATGTAGGCTGCCATGTGACACGGCACGCCAAGATGACATTGTAAGGAGGGGAAGATATGGCGATTTCATTGACAGCCCCCCTTTCTTTGGAGGATGTTAAGAGCCTTCGTGCGGGCGACAGCGTGCTTTTAAGCGGTATAGTATATACCGCCAGGGATGCGGCGCACGAACGTATGGCAAAGGCGGTGGAGAAGGGAGACCCCCTGCCTATTGATCTAAACGGCCAGACGCTGTATTATGCCGGGCCTACGCCGACGCCGCCGGGCATGGCGGTGGGAGCTATCGGCCCCACTACCAGCACAAGGATGGATGCTTATACGCCGCTACTGCTATCCCTTGGGCTGCGTGCCATGATTGGCAAGGGGAAACGCTCCAGGCAGGTTGTTATGGCCATGGAACAGCATCCAGCGGTGTATTTTGCGGCTATAGGTGGTGCTGCTGCTTTGATGGCGGAATGTGTTACCTCCTGCGAGGTGGTGGCGTATGAGGATTTGGGCACGGAATCCATCAAGCGATTGGTACTCAAGGATCTGCCCTTAATTGTAGTGGTGGACTGCTATGGCGGAGATTATTATGAATTGGGGCAGCAAAGATACCGTGATGCCGCAACGTGATGTTGCGTAAAAGTGAGGATGTATGGAACAAAGATATCTATACGTCATGCTAATGGATAATGGACATGCCTTGACATTGGACGTAGTGCAAAGACATGTGGAACATTTACGTGCGATGGATGGACAGGGAAAGCTGTTTGCCTGCGGTCCATTTATGGATTATCCAGGAGGAATGGTAATCCTGAAAGCAAGCTCGATACAGGAGGCACATCAGATAGCCCAAAGCGATCCGTTCATCAGAGAAGGCTTTAAGATCTATTCAATTCGGACGCTGGAGTGGGCGCATCAGGGCAACAATTATGGGCTGATGGATGAAGAGGCTTGACCTTGCGGATTTGAGGATGTTCTTTTGCCGTTTTGCGGCCAGTCTGAAAACAAACAGACTGGTTTTTTTTCATGCTTGTTTTGTGCAGTCGTCCCATAGCCTCAGATACTTCAATCTTTTGATAGAAGGATAAATGTAACAGTTTATGTATGCAGTGAGAATTTGGGAACTGAATTGAGGAGTCATTCGTTTTGGTAGATACAGGAATTTAAAAAATGGAGGGAGAACTAATGAAAAGTCGTGCAATGTTGCTCTTGCTGCTGTTTATAATTGTTCTGCAAATTCCAGCCCTTTCAGATACCTCCATACAACCAGCGGCAGGGGATTTTCCAAAGGATCAGGCCGTGCGCATCGCGACAGAGCAGTTTTTGAAAGCTGGAGGAATCGACGAAAAGGGCTTGCAAGACTTTACAGTTCTCGCTGAATTGTATGGACCATATGAAAAAGCTGGCGGCGAGACCGTACCCAGGAGATGGCAAGTTGTATATACGCTGACGAAGAACCCCAATATATGGTACACTGTATGGATCGCATCACCTTCAGGTGCTTTTGTTTCTGCGGAGCCTACTGATTTTTCGGAACGTCTGGCCGAAATTATTGAGGACGATGCAGCTCGGTCAACAGCCGTTGAGCAGGGCAAGGCTTGGCTGGAGGAAAAAGGCCCGTGGTGGTTTTGGCGTTATGAGGATAAAGCGGATTTCGTTCTGACATATGGGCGCAATGCCTACGGCGATCCAGATACGATGACTGGGTTGCCAGGAGCAGATGATCTATCACTGGATCAGGCGCTATTCATTGCTAGGCAGAACATAGCCCAGTATTTTTCGGTATCGCAAAACCTGCTGAATGAACTGAAATTGAATGCTCAGTTCATTCCTGTATGGAACAATGGAACGTCAAATTCGCATGGCGCTTGGATACTTTGCTTTCATCATCCGTCTGTCATGCCAAACGGTAATTATGCTATGCTATTTCAGGCAAATATTTTGTCTCCTGGCGGAGCGGTTGAAACAATCTATAAGCAAGATTATAAAGGCCAGTTTGATAAGGAACCAGTGGTTTATTCCTGGACGCCGGAAAGTCAACCCACACAAGCGCCTACTGTAAAAGCCGGTACGGTTTATTATAATGGCCGGGGTGGCAAATACTATCATATGGATGCCCAATGCTCTTGCGTAGATCCCAAATACTTTCCGCTGACAGCCATAGATATAAACCAACTGGCTGGGAAGCCGTATAATATGTTGTTGCCATGCGCTGACTGTGTCAAATAGAAATGAGCTGACATTGGCAGCCAGACAACAGTACAACTGGCCGGTGATTTACATCTCCGGCCAGTTGTGCTGTCCAAAATTATCAACCCGTATCATTCCACTGCTCCCGCAGCATAACCCGTACTCTCGCTTCCAGACGCGAAATTTGCACCTGGGTCATGTTGAGCAGCTCTGCTGTTTCTGCTTGAGTTTTGTCTGCAGCGTACCGCAAATACAAAAGCCATTGCTCCGTTTTGGGCAACCGTGCGATCAAATCCCGCAAAAAGAGGCGCTCCATCCATGCGTCGCTTCGGGGATCGCGCAGTATGTCTCCCCAGGACAGGCGCTGGTCGGTATTGGGGGAACTATCCAGGGACACCGTCTGCTTGCCCGTGTCCAATATCAACACCAGCTCCGCGGCCGGCATGCGCATAGCGGATGCAATTTCGGGCAGAGTCGGCTCCCTGTGCAGCGCCTGGCGGAGAATGCGAATGGTTTTGCGCGCCTGTGTGGCCTTTTCCTTATCCGTCCTGGCCACATGCACCGGGCTGTCATCCCGAAGGTACCGGCGCAATTCGCCCAGGATCATGGGTACCGCATAGGTGGAGAATTGTACCCCGGCATTTAAGTCAAAACGCTGTATGGCCTTTACAAGCCCCATACAGCCCTGCTGGTACAACTCTTCCGAGTCCTTCCCCCAGGACGAAAAGCGCTTTATAACGCACCGTACCAAGGGAAGGTTGCGGCGTGTCATCTCCTCCAGCGCCTGTTTGTCATCCCCTTGGGCGCGGGCGATCAGTTCCAAGCTATCCAATTGTTCCAGCGCTGCCATTGCTCACTCGTGCCGGGCGGCAGCAATGGTTTTGCGCATGCGTACCACAGTGCCAAGCCCAATGGTGGATGTAACCTCCACATCATCCATAAACGTTTGCATGACGGCAAAGCCCATGCCGGAACGCTCCTGCTCCGGATGGGAGGTATAAAAGGGCTGCATGGCTTGGGTGACATCTGCAATGCCTTTCCCTTTATCAGATACCTCTACTGTCAATACGCCGCCGGGAGTATAAGAGGCGACCATGGTGACAATCCCTTGGGTGCCTTCATAGCCATGGATGATGGCGTTGGTTACCGCCTCGCTGACCGCCGTTTTGATATCCGCGATCTCGGAAACCGTGGGGCTTAGCTGCACAGCAAAGGCGGCAATGACCACCCGGGCGAAGGATTCGTTTTCAGGGCATCCCAAAAAGGATAGCTGCATATGATTTCTGCCGTTCATCGTTGTGCCTCCTGTTCCTGCCTGGCTACATGAATGATCTGCCCCATGCCGGAAAGATGAAAAATGCGGTTGATTTGCTGGTTCATGTTCCTGACCCAAACGCTGCCGCCCCTGGCGGCCAGTATGCGGTAGCGGCCCAAAATAACGCCTATGCCCGATGAGTCCATAAATTTCAGGTCTGTCATATCCAACATCAAATGACGAACCGCAGGATCTGATATGAGTTCATCCAGTTCCCGGCGAGTGTTCATGGCGCTGCAGTGGTCCAGTTCGCCGGAGAGGGCCACAGTGATCTTGTCCCGTTGTTTGGCGTGGTTGAGCATGCTTGTCCCCCCTTAAATGCTGTTAGCAGTATTGGCTTGTGTACAGTCACTATCCTTCCTCGAAAAATAGGTGTTTATGCAGGAAACTTTGCAATCGTTCGACAAACAAAAAAGGAGCGCATCATTTGACGCGCTCCTGTAAAGAATGATTTGTTTAAAAGTAATTATTGATCCAGCAGGGCTTTACGTAAAATACCCGACCGACTGTCTCGTGGTGTGCATTCACTTTTACGCCGTCCATGTACTCGAAATCCGAGAGGTGGTAGTTGCCAAGAATGGCGTTGGAGAAAACATTCACGGTCATCTCCACATCTGCGTTTTGACCTGTTTGTCCAAAAGGAGAAACAGGCATAGGGGTAAATGTTATCTCTGCCGCCTTTCCATCTTCAAAGCGGATATGGTACAGGCCGTTGTTCTTTGCAAGCGAATCGTCATGCAGATAAAGAGATAGGCTGCCGCTGCCCTGATACTTGGCCAGTTTCAGTACCTCTTCCACATGCACAGCCCTGGCCATACCGTTCATATGCAAGTGCCGGCTGGTATTGGACTGCGGGAAATCAGAGCAGAAGTAGCCAAGATTTAGCGTAGAAGGCACGCTAAAGGAAACGGCTTCATAATCAGCGGCAAAGGTTTTGAAAAACGCCATGATTACTTTCAACGTATCAAAACTGTCAAAGGCGATTTCCTTGCAGCCTAAAATCCTGCGGCCATGATCACCTGCTTTTTTTTCAAACACCAGATAGCCTGCGGGCTTTCCGGCCTGATTCTTGTACAGGAAAGCATGGACCTCACCTTTAAAGGGGTCGGCGTTTTTTACAGTGTTCCAGTCAAGCTCTTCACGATACACCATCATGTTGAATTGCGGTGCAAAGGCCTGATAGGCAGCTTTGAAATCATCTATAGCCGCACTGGGACGGTATAGGTGAAAGGTACCGGGGATGGGTGCGTTGGGAATGGTCTTCAAATCAAATTCCCAGTAGATGCTTGTGCAGGAACGGTGGTAGCCAAAGCTGCCGTAAAACTGCTCACTGAAGGGATACAAGTAGGAAAAAGGCACTTTTTTTTCATACAGGTCATCCAGGAAGCGTAAGAACATGCCTTTTACCGCACCCTTGCGCCTATGCTCAGGATAAGTACATACGGCACCTATGCCACCCATGGGAACCTGATGACCGTCGAAGGCCACCTGATAGGGGATGACACACAGACTTGCCATCATGGCGCCTTCATCAGTAAAAGCACCCCAAATATCGGTGGCTGCCGAATCTCCCTTGGAAGAAGGGTTTTCCCTAATCGTTTTTCCGTATTCCTCCGGGGATTTGCCTTTGTCATCCAACGGCCAGTGAAAGCTCAAGGCGGATATACGGTGGGCCTCCAGCATTTCTGATTCGTAAATTTTACGTACGTTCATAACGATCCTTCCTTTGCGTGGGAATTGGTTGCCTCAACTATAGCAGATTGCCATAAATCTGGCAAGGCGGCTTTCATAATGGAAGTGTGTATTTGGTTTATAGATGTTGACTAGGATTTGCAATTGAGTATGCTTGTATTATCGATGACAAAGTGAGGTGCGTTATGAGCGGAAGAGAACACTTGAGAGATTACCTTGCCTTCGCCGGCATTCTTTGCTGCAACGTTAACCCTTATCTGCCGGACTTATCTGATATAGGGTGTACGTGGCAGGGCATGACGCAGTTTATGGATGAGCAGGGTTTGTTTTATTGCAAGGCATACAGGGGCAGAGCTGTTTATTTGTCCATCGAAGTTTATTTTTATATAAAGGCACTAAACAAGGATGTGCAACTACATGACGATTGTTCAAGGCTGCTGGATGTTTTGTCCGTGATAGAGCCGGCAGATGCGGATTCGATTAGAAAAGCCGCCTTGATGGATGACAGGCAATTTGATAAGGCTTTTTGTTCGCTGCTTGTGCACAGAAGAGTCACTGCACTCAAAAGCGGCAGAATCATCAACCCTCATTGGAGCGTAGCCCGAAATTCCGGCTGATCCCAAGTCAGTGCTGCAATCTATCCTAATTCGGACGATGCGTGAAGATGAGTATAGACGATTTGAAAAGCAAAACTTGAAGTCTATCAAGGCCTGATGTAAGAATCACCTCGTTAGTTTTTCCATTTGAACAAAAGAACGCCTCCAACCAAAAGTGCCATACCAACATACTTGTTCCAGGTAAAAGGCACCTTATCTGTACCCAAAATGCCAAAGGCATCGATCATTGCCGCAGCCAGCAGCTGCGCAATGAGGATGGTCGATATGGCGATGGTCGGTGTCAGATGCTGTATGCCAAGCATGACAGTTAAGGTGATGGTCAGCCCAAGAACACCGCCCATCCAGTAATACCAAGGCATCTTCAATAACCCTGCAAGCTGGCCTTTACCAAAGAACCACATCACAAAAAGGGATAAAAGGAAAGCTGTGCCCTGCACATATGCATTGGATTCATACAGGCCGATCTTTTCTCCCAGCCTTGTATTTATGACACCTTGAAAGCTCATGGCAGCGCCTGCCAGAATGCTGAATAATATCCCGGCCATCATACTCCTCCTGCAACGCAGTAAGTGTATCATGCCCGGGATTTTTTATTGCCATGCGGTTTTGTCTTATGAAGAAGCAGAGGAATCCAGTTTTTCCACCATGTTGCAAATCCGCTGCATCCGCAAATCAATTTCCGCCATATCCTTGGCGGTGCGGTACAATTCTGCCGACAGCTCTGGGGGGATGCGGCGCGGCTCTTTGTACCGCAACTGATGCTCCAGGCTGGCCCACAAGTCCATGGCGATGGAACGGATTTGAATCTCCACCGTCACCCATACTTTGCCCTCTGCCAGGAATACCGGAACCTGAACCACCAGGTGCAAGCTTCTATAGCCGTTTTTCTTGGGGTTTGCAATGTAATCTTGTTCCTTGATGAGTACAATATCATCCTGACTTTTTAGTATATCAGCCACAGTATAGATATCGCTGATATAAGAGCAGATGACCCGTATGCCTGCAATATCATTCAGGTTTTCAGCGGCCGAGCCAAAAGAAACTGGAAGATTTCTTCGCTGAAGCTTTTCTGTGATGCTTTGAACCGTTTTCAGCCGGCTTTGCATGTGATGAATGGGGTTGCGCTTGTGCCTTAGCTGAAACTCCTCATCCAGGTTCTCCAGCTTTGTTCGTACTTCCCGGATGGCAGATTGATAGCGGCACTGCATTTGCAGATAGCTGTCCGATAGCTCCTGAATACCTTTTAACGTAATTCTGGCAAGCAATGGTTTGTCTGCAAGGGTCATGCAAGGCTCCTTTCCGGCGCGCTTCCTCGCGCAAGCTCGACAGTAAAGGTGGTGCCTTCACCAGGGGTGCTCTTTACGCGAATAGTGCCGCCATGCAGGTCAATGATTCTTTTGGCCAGGGGCAGCCCAAGCCCGTTGCCCTCGTGGGCGTGGGATGTATCTCCTTGATAAAAACGCTCAAAAATATGGGTTTGCATGTTTTCATCCATTCCTTCACCATGATCGCGGATTTTTACCTTTATCATATCGCTTGTGTATAGCGAAAGATGAATTTCACCGCCGGCAGGAGAAAATTTGATTGCATTGCCCAAAAGATTGATCCACACCTGCTGCATCAGTTCCGAATCGCCCTGCACAATTGTGCTTTCCAGGCGCAGATCCCAAACAATGCACTTTTGCGTCCATTCCGGCTCTAGCAAAAGCACTATCTGCCGAAGCTGTTCATCCAGGGAAAAAGGCGAAACCTCCGTAAGCCGCTGCTGGTATTCCAGCTTGGAAAGCCGCAGCAGATTCTGCGAAAGCCGCGACAAACGCTGGCTTTCCTTTAGAATGATATCCGTATACTCCTTGCGCTCTTCGTCAGTTGTCTGCGGGCTTTTCAGCAGTGTGGCAAACCCCTGGATGGAGGCGATAGGGGTCTTGAATTCGTGGGAGACATTGCCGATAAAGTCCTTCTGTAAGTATTCTATGCTCTGTAGCTCCTCCGCCATGAGGTTAAAATTTTCCATCAGCTGGCCCAATTCATCCTGACGCTTGACAGGAAGCCGTACTGTAAAGTCTCCGCCCGCCACTTTCTTGGTGGCCTCGGAAAGCTTGGTGATTGGCCGGGCCATTCTGCCGGTGGTAAGAAAAATGAACAAGAAAAACGAAGCCAGCGTCATCATCAGTGTATAGAATGCCCGGAGGGAAATCTTTCGAAACAGATTTACATGGGCGCGGACGCTAATTTTTAGCAGGCTGTCTGCTATCGTAAAATAGGTTTGCGGCACAGAATTCGCTTTGGGCATTACGGAGACCACTTCTCCCTGATACAGGTGGGACAATTGGTCACCGTTTATCACAAGGCCTGTGGCATCCTCTATGACATCAACCTGATAGATTGCGTTGGTGGATATACTTGCGATCTCGTTTGCCGTAAGGTTTGTTTTTTGAAACAGTTCCAGCGCATTTACGGCCACACTGCGCTGATCCGCTTTGATTTCACTAATTAACGTGTTGTTGTTCAGCGCGGTGGACAGTAGAAAAGAGATGCCGGATGCCAAAATGATCATCAGACATAGCGCCACCATCAGCCTGGTCTGGAATTTTTTCATGTGAAACCGGTTATTCATATTAGTTTATCCGCCCGATATCCAAGTCCCCTGACGGTTACAATATTAAACTCCGGAAACTCAGCACACTTCTCCCGCAAGCGCTTGACATGCACATCCACGGTCCGCTCGTCGCTTTGTGCGTCCATGCCCCATAATTCATCCATCAATTGGCTGCGGGTGAAGGTGCGGCCAGGATAGCTGAGCAATTTGAACAGAAGCAAAAACTCTTTTTTCGTCAAGCTTAGTGTAACATCGCCGCGGGATACCGTCAAGGCATCATAATTCAGAATGGTATCGCCAAGGCGAAGCTCCCGTTCAGTGGCGATGCGGCTGCGGCGCAAAAGCGCGTTGACGCGAAGAAGCAGCTCGTCCAGCTCGATGGGTTTGACCATATAATCGTCCGTACCAACAGAAAAGGCCGTCCGCTTATCTTCCAGCGCCTCTCTGGCAGTGACCATCAAAATAGGGAGTTCAGGATAGGCGCGGCGTAAATCCCTTGTAAGAGAGAAACCATCCATCTTAGGCATCATGATATCGCAAACCACAAGATCGGGCATGGCGCTTTCCATTACGGAAAGCGCCTCCTCTCCATCTTGGGCGCGCATGACTTCAAAACCACTGCGGATTAAAAACACGGACATCAATTGCCGGATATGGGGGTCATCCTCGACCACAAGGATTTTGAACATGGCGCTTCTCCTTTGCATCTTTTTAACTCATTCGTGTTGTAGCGGCGCAAATCCTTTTTAGTTGCTTCGAAGCGCATCTATGGGATTTAAGCGCGACGCCTTGCGGGCCGGTGCCCAGCCAAACAGCACCCCGACCGCAGCGGAAAAGCTGACCGCAAGGAGCATAGCACCGGAAGATAGGATGAAGTCAAATCCAATAGCCATAGCGACGGCAATGGAGATGAGGTTGCCAAGAATAATGCCGCCAATACCGCCAAGCAGGGAGAGTACTACCGACTCCATCAAGAACTGCAGCTGTATGCGTTTGGGCTGCGCGCCAAGAGCTTTGCGCAAGCCAATTTCGGTTGTACGCTCAGTGACGGAGACCAGCATCATGTTCATGATTCCAATGCCGCCAACCAATAGCGCAATGGATGCGATGCCGGCCAACATGGTGGTCATCATGCCGGTCATGGTGTTCATGGTATCCAGCAGGCTGTCCAGATTAATAATGGTATAGGCATCATCCTTAAAGTTAAAGGCTTGATTCAGCACTGTTTCCACCTGGGGAATGACATCGTCTGTCAAAGAAGCATCAGATACGATGATTTCCAGGGAGTTAACGTTGCTGCTGCCGGTCATGCGGAGAGCAGCCTTGTATGGCACAATGACCTTTGCCTCCGTATTGTCGCTGTTCATGCGGTTCATGGCTGACATGACATCATCCGCAACATCCGGGTCAAGCATACCCACAATGGTGTATGTGTGACCGGAAACCAGAAGCTTTTGACCGATAATATCCTGACCGAAGAACAGCTCGTCGTAAAGCGCCTTGTTAACGACGCAGACGCGGCTTTCTACCGGCATATCCATAGTTGTAAGACCGCGGCCTTTACCAATCAGCTTTTTGTTGCTGCTGAAATAAATATCATTGCGACCTTCGATATTTACATCTTCCAGCACCTGCTGGTGGGCTACTACATCGGACGTAAAGGAAACATTGGGGGAGACGCCGGCTACATTATCAAGCTCGGCCAGCTTTTGCACGTCACTGTCAAAAAGGCCTTTTTTCAGCGGCGTGCCGGGTGCGCGCACATTAATTTTACCGGCACCTAGCTCAACAAACTGAGAGGTGACTTCAGTAGTCACACCTTCCACTGTTGTAATCAACGCAATGATCGCTGTTACACCGATAATGATGCCCAGCATCGTTAAAAAGGAGCGCATTTTATTGCTCAGTATGTTTTGTATGGACATCTGAAAGCTTTCTTTAAACATCTTCCACCTCTCCTTCCACCAGGTGTCCGTCCAACAGTCGCACGATGCGGCCAGCGTGGGCGGCGATAGAGGCGTCATGGGTAATCATCAATATGGTGTGCCCCTCTTCATTCAGTTCATGAAACAGGGCCATGACTTGCCGGCCTGTTTTCTGGTCCAGCGCGCCGGTGGGCTCGTCGGCAAGTAAGATGGTTGGGTTGGTGGATAAGGCCCTGGCGATGGCAACGCGCTGCTGCTGGCCGCCGGACAACTGGTTGGGAAAATGGTAAAACTTATCTTCCAGACCTACACGCTTTAGCATCTTAGTGGCGATTTCTTCACGGTCACTGTTTGGCACGCCGGCATAAATCAGCGGCAGCATGACGTTGCGCATCGCATTCATGCGAGGCAATAACTGAAAGGATTGAAAGATAAAGCCTACCTCCCGGCTGCGTATCTTGGCCAGGTCTTCTTCATCCAGCTCCTGTATAGGCCGATTGTGGAGTATGTATTCGCCGCTGGTGGGCGTATCCAGGCAGCCCAGAATGTTCATAAGCGTTGACTTACCGGAACCGGAAGGACCAAGGATAGCGACAAACTCGCCTTTTTCTACTGAGAAGGAGATGCCCTTTAACACTTTATGTTCTTCTTCATCCATGCTGTAGACTTTTTCAATGTCCCGCATGACGACAATCGGTTCTGACATGATTTAGCCCCCTTACTGGTTGCGCATGCCGGCCATGGGTGTGAGCACGACGGTATCATCTCTAGGGATTAACACTGTTTCTCCGGACTTGATGCCGTCCTGAATCTGTACAATGGTGCCGTTGCTGATGCCCAGCATCACCGGTTGACGAACGATTTCTTCTCCGCGGCTGTAGCAATATACATAAGGCTTGTTGTCCTCGTCAAACTGAATGGAGGATAGAGTAACGGTAGTGGCGGAAAGGGCTTTTTCTTTCAGCGCAGTTACCTCTGCGCTCATGCCCATGCGCAGCGTGCCATCCTGCGGTACGGAGACCTTGGCTTCATAATAGGCGATGCTGCCGGAGACTTCAGCTTCTCGGCCAATTTCCGATATGGTTCCGGTCAGTGTTTGATCCAACGCCTGAACGTAAACCGTTACCTCCATACCGACGGAAAGTGCGCCGACATCGTACTCATCCACGCGGATGGTTACGACTGGGTGGTCATAATCCGCAATACGGAACAGATCCCGGCCGGCAGATACGGTATCATCTACTTCCACAAAAATATCGGTAAGAATTCCAGCCATGCCGGCCTCCACCTTGCTGCCATTTTTGGGGACAATGATGTCGTCATCCTCCTTAACGGTTGTACCTTCCACAATGGGGAGGGTCTTTATCTTCATGGGAGAGGATGCTGTCACCACTTTTTCATCGCCTGGCTCCACATTGCCGGAGAAGCTGTAGTAGGTGATAATATCTTGCGTTTTTGCCGTTTCTTGATCATAAGGAATGGGGCGAGGACGGAGGAACATGCCGTATGCGGCGGCTGCGAAGAGTACTGTCAGTATCGCCGCCCAAATGATTCTTTTCTTTCTTTTTTTTGCTTTGCGGGTTTGCATGAATAAGCCTCCTTTTGTTTTTACAGGCATACTATAATCCTTGCATATGAACGAAACATGAAATCAAGAGCCGGGAAAAAGAAAAAAATTTGAAAACGTTAACATGCATGTTAATCAAGAAAGGAGAGGTTAGCCATTGCTCTAGATACTTTATCTTTTGTGTCCGCAATGGTATGTATGCTGCGTGCATGAAAGCTCAAAATCATAATAGTGCCAACTCGCTTATGATTTTGACCTGAGTGTGGCAAGTGTTGATTATTAGGCAGGATTCGGCGTATAATATCAAAGCGGTTGTACTGCCGCAAAAAGGAGCAGGTGACTGTATGCAAATACCTCATATCCGGGACTATCATGGCAAGCGGGTGCACATGATCGGCATTGGCGGGTCCAGCATGTCTGGGCTTGCGCAAATGCTGGTGGAAAAAGGATACAAGGTCACCGGTTCGGATAACGTGCACAGCCACAGTGTGGAAAAGTTGGAGGCAATGGGTATTCCCGTGGCGGTTGGCCACCGGGAAGAAAATGTACGTGGTGCCGATATGGTGGTGTATTCTGCAGCTATTTTGCCGGATAACCCAGAGCGGCAGGAGATAGATAAGCTTGCCATACCCAATATGGAGCGGGCTGTTCTTTTAGGCCAGTTGATGGAGGGGTATAAAACAGCCGTTGGTATCAGCGGCACCCATGGAAAAACGACGACAACAGCCATGCTCTCGCAAATGATGATGGAGTGCGGCTTAGATCCGACCATTCACATCGGCGGCCGGCTGGATGCCGTTGGCGGCAGCACACGTATTGGATCGGGCAACGCCTTCATAGCTGAAGCCTGCGAATTCAGCGGCAGCTTTTTGCATATGCGGCCCACCGTGGCCGTGGTGCTCAATATTGAAGAAGACCATCTTGATTATTACCGGGACATTGATGACATACAAAACGCCTTTGGAGATTATCTTGCTCTGCTGCCTGAAAGTGGTTTGGCCATCGGCTGGGGTGATGATTTTCGTGTTATGAAATTGTTTGCAGAGCTGGATAAGGAGACACAAACCTTTGGTTTTGATGGAAAAAACGATTGGCAGCCCACGCAGCTTCGGTATGATGCGCTGGGCTGTGGCGAATTTGATTTGCTTTTTAGGGGCAAAAAGCTGTGCCATGTAGCAATGGGCGTGCCAGGCAGCTTTAATGTGCTCAACGGTCTGGCTGCCTTGGCATGTGCTTACCGCTTGGGAGCGGATATGGATAAGGCAGCCGCATCAATGGGTCGGTTTGTCGGGGCACACCGTCGCTTTGAATTGACAAGTGTTGTGCAGGGTGTAAAGCTGTATCACGATTATGGCCATAATCCCACCGAAATGCGTAATGCACTGTCTGTAGCCAAGCTTCAGCCTCACAACCGCCTGTGGGCGGTCATGCAGCCACATACTTTCAGCAGGGTGAAGCGGCTTTTTAAAGATTACCTTACCTGTACCAAAGCGGCTGATATCACGCTTGTCACTGATATTTATGCCGCCAGGGAAAAAGACCCTGGCGACATACACGCCTCTATGGTGGTTGCGGGAATGGTGGAAAACGGCATAGACGCCCATTTGACGCCCAGTTTCAACGATACCGAGGCATATCTTCGTACCCACTGGCAGCCGGGTGATCTGGTGATTACCATGGGCTGCGGCAACATTAATCTTTTAAATGAGCAGATCGAATTAAACGAGCATAAGGCGAATGCGAAGGCTAATCCCAACGAGGTGCTTTCCTGACAAAGAAAGCGCTAGTCAGTCCAGAAAATCGAACTTGTATTCTCTGTTACCACCGGCGGCACTGCTTCGCTGGTGGTATTGCTATTTTGGTTTTGGTTGTCGGCACCAAACAGAAATCCGAACATATCGTTGAGTACGTTATTCCCAGTAGATGGTGATCTGGCTTGGGCTACCTGTACACTTTGCACACCTTCCAACAATATGCCATTGATTAAAAGCTCCGCATGGACGGGGATGACACGGTAGGTATACGTCACCCCCGGTACGGCCTTGGTATCTGCGTAATACAGCGTCTCTCCTGCAGAGCCCCATAACTCTGTCAGTACAAAAGATTCGCCTACAGCATCCCGCTGAATGCGGTATACGGCATAATCGGCTGGTTGAATTACAAGCAACGGATTTCCGCTTTCGTTATAAGTAACATAGAAGCTATTGGGGGTACGGGGGGCGTTCCATATATCACTTTGCTTGGTAGGGTGATTAGACGCTGTAAATACCTCTGAGAAACGGTAGAGCTTGGGGGTAATGCTTGCGGCCAACATGGCCTCACCCTTCCATTCTACCGATTTTTTGTCCAACTCCAAGGACACGATGCCGCCAGGTTTGTCAAATTGGGGTTTGCTCCTGTTTTGATAGGCAGCTTTAAAAAAGTTACGGCTGAGCGCAGCTGTATTATCGCCGCCAGAGATGGTGCCGGAGATGCGGTGCTTGCTATCTGGATTATCAAAGCCCATCCAAACGGCGGTGGCAATTTCGGTGTTATATGTGGCCATCCAGATATCCCGGGTACCGCCGCCCTGCATGTTTACCGTACCCGTCTTACCGGCAACAGGCGTACCAGCCCCGGATAGTTTTGCACCTGTGCCTGCACTGGTAACGGACTGGAGCAGGCTTGTCATCAAATAAGCATTTTGCACGGAGAGTACACGCTGGGGATCTTGCCTATGCTGATAGACTACCTTGCCCTGGCTGTCGGTAATTTTTTCAATAAAGTAAGGAGCGCTGTATACACCCTGATTGGCAAAGGCAGTATAAGCCGCAGCCAGTTGAACCGGTGACACGCCATAGGTGAGGGAACCTAAGGCCAGCGAAAGATTGGCGTCCCGATTATCCAAGGGAATGCCTGTTTTCGTTAAAAAGTTTCGTGCTGCTTCTACGCCGATCTGCTTAAGGAGCGAGACGGTAGAAACGTTAAGGCTGAATTCCAATGCAGTGCGTACGGTAACGTTGCCATAATACGCATCGCCGCTGTTTCTAGGCTTATAGCCGTTAAAATTGGTAGGCTCGTCCTTCAAAACACTGGCGGTGGTGTAACCATAGTACTCCAGTGCAGGGGCATACACAGCCAGGGGTTTAAGTGCCGAACCCGGCTGGCGCTTTAGCTGTGTTGCACGGTTGAGCCCTCGAAGAACAGTATACTCACGTCCGCCCACAATTGCCCGCACAGCTCCGGTCTTTACATCCACACAGGCCATGGCACTTTGAACCTTCGTACCATCAGATGCATTGGCAGGGAATACATCCGCCTTATATTGAGCGTCAGCAATATCCTGCAGCCTTTCATCTAGCGTGGTATCAATTTTATAACCGCTGCCCAGCAGTGTTTCTGCGGAGACATCCAGCTTTTCCTCCGCCTCAGCCAACACAGCGTCTACAAACCAGCCGTATGCTGTGATGATGGGCTTGGTTTCAGCCAGCTTTATTTCTTCATTTATTGCCGCTTGATAGGTGGGCTCATCGATCATGGCTGCATCCAGCATGGTACGCAAAATGTAACGCTGCCTGTTTTTATTATTATCCGGATGTAGAACTGGTGAATAGGTAGTGGTTGCGTTTAAAATGGCCGCTAATGTGGCTGCCTGGGCGATAGTCAAGTCCTTGACATCCACATCAAAATACGTACGGCTAGCCGCTTGTATGCCATACGCGCCGCTGCCGAAATAGACATAGTTCAAATACATTTCAAAGATTTGGTCCTTGGTGAATTTTCGCTCCAGCTGCAAAGCAAGATAGACTTCTTCCAGCTTACGGGCGACAGTCTTTTTGGAACTTAGGTGGCTAAGCTTAATCAGTTGCTGGCTAATGGTGCTGAAACCCTCCGAAAAGCTCCTGGACTTAATGTTTGCGACAACCGCCCCAAAAAATCGAACAGGATCTACGCCAAAGTGGCTGTAGAATCTTAGATCCTCTGCCGCCAAAAACACTTGCCGCACATGTGTAGGTACTTCAGATAAGGGCACGCTGGTCCGGTTTTCCTTGCCCTGAATCACCGTGACAAAATTGCCGCTGGCATCATAGATGCTTCCCGTCTGCGCAACGGAAGTGATTTTGTTTACGTCAAGTGTCTGCCAGTTGGGAACATCAAAGTAGAAGAAGCAAAAAACCAGCGTGCCCATGAAAATGGCCGCCAGGGAAAGCAATATATACCGAAAGACATGGCGCTTTTTTTTCGGTCCACCCTCCCGATTCTTCTCTTGCTTTTTCTTTTTGATGATAGCGGCAGATGTTGCTTTGTCTGCCTTATCCTGATGCTGTTTATCTTTCGATGGATCTGTATGTTGATTGCTTACAGCCTTTTTTTCCTCGCCCTGATCCAAAGAAGAAGGGGGCTGCCCTATCGCAGAAGCATCGTTGCTTTTTTTGAAGCGCTTTTTTTTCTTATCTTCCGCTTTCACCGCACAAGCCGCCTTTCACAAGTAAATGCCTGTGCGTAGCGTGCCCTGATTCAAATGAAAACAAACAGGAAAATGAACGCCAGAATGTACCGTTTACAAGCACGCGTTCGTTGTGTATACTTTCATATGTGCAATATAGGCAATAGAAATGAGTGTGAATTGTGAAAAATAAGAATAAAATCACGATGTTGCTGTTTGCGGCGATTATGTCAACGGCTTTGGGGCTGTATGCATCCGGGCAGTTGAAGCGTCCGCATGCCATTTCCTATCCGGCCTTTTTGCAAGAGCTGGAACAAGGAAAAGTGCGCAGCGTTACCTTGACGGACGAACCGGAAATGGCGCTGACTTTATCGGATGGTACGGTGCTTACAGCACCAAATCCGCGTGACAACACCCTGAAGACAACACTCCTAAAGGCTGGCGTAGAGGTGGAGGAGTCTTCCATGGGTCAAACAGGGACGCTGCTTGGCATTGGGCTTGCGGTGGTTGTAGTGGTGCTTTTAATGCGATCCAGGACCAAAGGGGCTACGGGACTTGCCAAGTACGCGAGTATTGAGGAAAGCAAGGAGATACCATCGGTAACCTTTGCAAACGTTGCGGCCAATGAGGAAGCGCTGCGCAGCATGCGGGATTTGGTGGACTTTATCAAAACACCTGAGTATTTTTCCAAATATGGCGCGCGTATTCCCCGCGGTGTCATGCTTTACGGCCCGCCGGGCACAGGCAAGACATTGATGGCAAGGGCGCTGGCAGGTGAGGCGAAGGTACCTTTCTTTGCCGTCAGCGGTGCTGACTTTGTGCAGGTTTATGTAGGCGTTGGCGCCAGCCGTATCCGCACGCTGTTTCAAAAGGCGCGCAAGGCAGGCCGCGGCGTAATCTTTATTGACGAAATTGATGCAATCGGCAAAAAACGTGACAATGGCAACGACGAACGGGAACAGACGTTAAACGCGCTGCTTACCGAGATGTCCGGATTCTCCGACAAAGACGGCATTGTGGTACTGGCAGCCACCAACCGTCCCGATACGCTGGATGAGGCGCTGCTACGCGCAGGCCGCTTTGACCGGCAGATTGAGGTTCCGCTGCCCGATGTGAATGAGCGGCTAAAGATTTTGAAGGTACACGCCAAGGGCAAGCCAATGGCCGAGGACGTATGTTTTCAGGATATTGCCGCACAGACGGCCATGTTTTCTGGTGCGAGATTGGAAAGCGTTTTGAATGAGGCGGCCATCCATGCAGCCAGACGCCAGGCAGAGGCTATTGCCAAAGAAGATATTGACTACGCTTTCAATGCTGCATTGGTCGGTGAGGAAAAGGGAAATAAAGAGACGGTCGAAAAAGAACGAAAAATTACCGCTGTTCACGAGGCGGGTCATGCATTGGCAACACTGGTGCTGCTGCCTGAAAGCAAGCTAAGCCGTGTATCGATCATCCCGTCTACCAAGGGTGCGGCAGGATACAGTATGTCTATTGCCCCAGAGAAAATGTTTCATACCAGGCAGGAATTGATCCATCATATGGCGGTGGCGCTGGCTGGACGCGCGGCAGAAGAGTTGACATTTGGCGCGGGGGAAGTGACTACAGGTGCAGCCAACGACCTGCAAAAGGCGGCGGATATCGCCGGGCGCATGGCAGCGGATTGGGGCATGGGCCCAGATGAGGACAAGCCCTTCGAACTACTGATGGCAAGCAAGGATCAATTGAAATCCGGTGCACAAAGCCTTTTGGAACAGGCATACAAACTGGCAAGGGAAGTTTTGTCATCATACAACCAAGCCTGGACAGCTATGTGGGAAGCGCTTTTGCAAAAAGAAGCGTTGACCGGTGAGGAAGCGGAAGCATGCCTTTCTAAACAGCACTAAACAAGAATATAGCAAAAGCGGGTTTGTCTGATGCCAAACCCGCTTTTGCTATGCATTGTTATTTTATTCGGAAAGTATGGCGTCTATTTCTGCCTGCTCATCTGGCGTAAAGCTGCCGCAATCCAATGCTTTCAAATTCTCCTGTATTTGAGAAAGACGGCTGGCTCCTATGATCAGAGAAGTCATGACAGAGTTTCTAAGCGCCCAGGCCAGCGCCATCTGCGACAGCTTTTGCCCGCGTCGTTGGGCCATGTCATTCAACCGCCTTGCTTTTGCCACCTTTTCTTCTGTAACGGCTTCGGCTTTTAAAAATACACCGGAGGTGACCACCCTGGAGTCGGTTGGGATGCCTTCAAAATAGCGGTCCGTCAACAGCCCTTGCGCCAAGGGGGAGAAAGCAATGCAGCCTATGCCTTCCTGCTCAAGAACATCAAAAAGCCCTTCTGTCTCTGGTACACGGTGGAACATAGAATACTTGGGCTGATGAATCAGGCAGTGAACCCCCAAATCATGTAGGATATGGCTGGCTCTGCGCGTGTCTTCGGTATTATAGTTGGACAAGCCTACATACAATGCCTTGCCCTGACGGATGACAGTGGCCAGCGCGTCCATGGTTTCTTCCAGTGGTGTGTTGGGATCTGGCCGGTGATGATAGAAAATATCCACATAGTCAAGGCCCATGCGCTTAAGGCTTTGATCCAGCGAGGAGACCAAATATTTCTTGCTGCCCCAATCACCATAAGGGCCGGGCCACATGTAGTAGCCGGCTTTGGTGGAGATGATCAGTTCATCTCGGTGGGGGGCAAGATCCTTTTTCAGTATACGGCCGAAGGTTTCTTCAGCTGAACCGGGAGGAGGGCCATAATTATTTGCCAGATCAAAGTGTGTAATGCCAAGGTCAAAACTGCCCAGCACCATTTGTCTGGCATTTTCATATATGGCGCTTTCACCAAAGTTATGCCACAGGCCAAGTGATACAAACGGAAGCCGAATGCCGCTTTTTCCGCATCGACGGTATTGCATGGCGGCATATCGCTGGTCATTAGCTAGATACATGACAGAACCTCCCTATGCAAGTTGTCTCAAATATCGTTACATGTCGATTGAAGTATAACAGAAATCTTTACCGCAGGCAATGACACGTTACCTATAGACTGTAAACCGGTATGTAAAAATACTTGATAATATTGAATTGATTATGGAAATCACATACAATGAGTATATGTGAAGGGGTTTGGAGGACATGTGTCATGTTAAAGACGATACGAATGATCGTTTGCATTTTTCTACTATCCTGCTTTTCTTATGCGTGGGCCGGTGCAGAGAATTCGACCGTCGGCGATGATATCATGCTCATGGAAAATCGAATCAGCGATTTACTCAATAGCATGACATTGGAAGAAAAGGTATACCAATTGTTTATTGTTAAACCTGAAAGTGTGGCAGGGGTGGAGAAGGCAACAAAGGCTACCGAAGCCACTCAAAAAGGATTTAACAAATACCCTGTAGGCGGTATCGTTTATTTCTCAACGAATATTGTAAAGGAATCGCAAATCAAACAAATGATTGCTAGCTCTCAAGCATATGCCAAAGAAAAGCGAGGCATTGGGCTGTTTATTGCAGTAGATGAGGAAGGCGGCTCAATTGCAAGGGTAGCGAACAATTTAAAAACAACAAAAATTGATTCCATGAAAAAGGTGGGGCAAAGAGGAGACCCTAGTGAAGCCTATCAAATTGGCGCAACAATTGCCGGCGATATCTCCAAACTAGGGTTCAACCTGGATTTTGCCCCAGTGGCGGATGTGATCATTGAAGGACGGAACACAGAGATTGGTTCCCGCTCCTTTGGTAAAGATCCAGCCCTTGTATCCGCCATGGTAAGTCAACTGGTAAGAGGTCTGCAGGATAATGACGTCATGGCAACGTTGAAGCATTTCCCAGGGCATGGGAGTACAATAGATAATTCCCACGATGGTGCATCTATCACAACACGAACGCTTGATGAAATGGAACAGACGGAGTTTCTGCCTTTTCAAGAGGGGATTAGTGCTGGCGTGGAATTTGTAATGATGTCACACCTGACTGCGGTGGAAATCGACAAAGAATATCCCGCGTCCCTTTCCCAAAGGATTGTTACGGGCATATTGCGTGAGAAACTCAATTTTGAGGGAGTCATTATTACAGACGCGCTAAAAATGAATGCTGTGTCCGACAGTTACACATCGGATGAGGCGGCAGTGCTTGCGCTTCAAGCTGGGGTGGATGTGCTTTTAATGCCGGTTAACTTAAGCAAGGCTGCAGGAGGGATTTTGGATGCGGTGAAAAGCGGCTTCATTTCCCAAGACCGGATTGATGAAAGCGTGCGCCGTATCCTTCGTGTAAAATGGAAATATGGTCTGATTTCGCCGTGACTCTGCACAAAAGGGGAAAGATCGTGAGAAATCGAAGAAAGAATAGGCTATTTATCTGCCTGTCTGTACTTGCTGCATTAGGTCTTTTGACTATTGCGGCATTCTACCGTGGTATCGTCATTACCAGCTATGAAACAGATACAACAAAGGTTGGGGCAAAAGAATCCATCCACTTGGTGCTGCTGACCGATTTGCACAGCTATATCTATGAGCCGGATCAGAAGCCGCTGATTGAAAAAGTGAAAAACCTTCAGCCTGATGTAATTTTTCTTTCCGGCGATATGGCAGATGACCGGAATCCATACAAGGGCTTGGATATGCTGCTTACCGGCATTGCGGAACTGGCACCTTGCTTTTATGTATCCGGCAGCCATGATTATTGGAGCGGCGAGATAGATAAAATAAAGTCGTCTGTAACCGCAAGGGGTGTAACTGTGCTGGAAGGCAATACTGCAGAAATATCGATACGGGGGCAAAAGCTCTTTATTTCAGGCATAGATGACCCATCCATGGCTGTTAAGACGGCAGGCGAAGGGGAATATGAGGCCTACCGCAGAGCGCTTCAGCCGTTTACGACTATTGACAAAAGCCAATACAATATTCTGGTAGCGCATAGGCCTGACTTTTATAACGAGTACAGCCAACTCGGTTTTGATTTGGTGGTTTCTGGCCATACCCATGGCGGACAGGTACGGATACCTTTCATACTCAACGGTTTGTATGCACCCAACCAGGGGTATTATCCCAAGTATGCAGGCGGATTGTATGACATCGGCGCGATGAAGCTGCTGGTCAGTCGAGGTCTTTCTTTTTATCCGGAGCTGCCTCGGATTTTTAATCCGCCAGAAATCGTTTTACTCGAGCTAAATGGTGCGCAGGAGGATAAAACATGAGCAAGGTCTGTGTAATTACCGGTGGGGCCAATGGTATTGGTCGCTGCCTGGTGGAAAGCTTTGCAAGCAATGGCTACGCCGTGGCGTTCTCTGATGTGGATGCCGAGCGTGGAGAGATGCTTGCACATTCCATCAATAGTGAGGGCAGTGAATGCCAATTTTTTCATGGCGATATGGCGAATGAGGCGGATGTGCAGGCTTTTGTAAAGACAGCGCTGAACCGATTTGAAAAGGTTGATGCCCTGATCAACAACGCCTGTTTATCAAAGCGCGGCATTCTATCAGGCTGCTCCTGGACAGATTTTTCTTATGTGCTGTCTCTTGGGATCACGGCTCCCTATATGCTGTGCAAGCTTTTTATGGAACACTTATCGCCAGGTGCTTCGATTGTAAACATCGCCTCCACCAGAGCGTTTATGTCGCAGCCGGATACGGAGAGCTATACGGCTGCAAAAGGCGGTATCAGCGCGCTCACCCATGCCCTGGCAGTTAGCCTGGCAGGGAAGGCACGGGTGAACGCTGTGAGCCCAGGTTGGATTGATACGGGGGAATATCAAGCGAGTGGCTCCCTTGCGGATTATTCAAAGGGAGATATCATGCAGCATCCTTGCCGTAAGGTGGGCGAACCCAAGGACATTGCTGCCATGTGTTTATTCTTGTGCACAGAGGACGCCGGCTTTATTACAGGACAGAATTTTACAGTGGATGGCGGCATGACAAAGCAGATGGTTTATCACAACGATATGGGCTGGGAACTGCATACCTGATTTGAACATGGGAGGCGGATGAAATTGAAAAGTATTCACTTTGGCATCATCGGCTGCGGGGATGTAACAGAAAAGAAAAGCGGTCCTGCTTTTCAAAAAATCGAGGGTTGCCGCTTGGTATCGGTAATGCGCCGCGATCCCGATAAGCTGTTGGATTACGCAAGGCGCCATGGTGTAGAAAAATACTCCACCAACTACCTCGATCTTTTGACAGACCCGGATATCAGTGCCATTTACATCGCTACGCCCCCAAAAATGCATTGCTTTTATACGCTGGAGGCTGCAAAGCACAAAAAGGATGTGTATGTGGAAAAGCCCATGGCTCTTAGCGTTAATGAATGCAGAGAAATGATGCAAGCCTGTCAGGCACATGGCGTTCGTTTGTTTGTTGCCTACTACCGCCGCGGTCAGGAAAAGTTCAGGCGGGCTAAAGCACTCTTAGAAGAAGGCAGCATAGGGAAGGTAATGTCCTTTCAATACACCTATGCCTGCCCGCCGCCTGCAGTAAATCCAGCCCGTGCCTGGCTTCTTGATAAGAAACAAGCGGGGGGCGGCTTGCTGTACGACATCGGCTCTCATATGGTGGATACGCTGCGCTTTATACTAGGAGATGTTGATGTGGCCTCCGGTTTATCCGCCAACCTTGGCGGCGGGAACGATATTAATGATGTGACAAGTGCTTTTATACGCTTTCAAAGCGGTGTACAAGGTACGCTGCAGATGAGCTTTCATGCAGCGGGAAATCGAGATGAAGCTGTGATCTTCGGTGATAAGGGCAGCCTTCACTTTTCTATCATGGACATGTCACCTATTACAATAAATCGCTGTGGCACAGAAGAACAGTTAGCCTTTGAACCACTTGAACATGTGCAGCTGCCTTATATCGAACATGTGGTTCGCGTGCTTCAGGGAATTGAGAATGATGATACAACGGGCAAAAGCGGTTTTATTACCCAGCAGATACTGGAAGCGTTTGAAGCGAGTGAGAAGATTCATTTCTAGAGGGATATGATTTTGAGATACAAACGGGAGTAGCAAGGATATAAAAAAGCAGCGGTTTTTGGCCGCTGCTTTTTGGTATATGCTTATGCTTTGATTTATGCGCTCTCGTAATCAGCTTTGATTTCCTTCAAATAACGGATAATCGGCAAATGCTGGGGGCAGGCTTTTTCGCACAAGCCGCAGGAAACGCATTGGCCCGCATCCTTTTTCTCGTCCGCAAGACCTGCGTAACGGCCAAAGAATTCCGGCTTTTTGTCCAGCATGGCGGCGCTGTCATAGCCCCGGAAAATGTGGGGGATGGCAACGTTTTTGGGACAGGGCTGGCAATAGTTGCAGCCGGTGCAGTTTGTCTTGATCCGCTTTACATAGGCTTCCCGAACATTATCAAGCAGCGCTTCTTCTTCTTTTGTGAGAACGTCAGATGCAGCGCTTTCAAAAATGCGCAGATTGTCCTTCACTTGATCCATGGTGCTCATACCGCTTAATATGGTCAAGACCTCCGGCATGTTGTACAGGTAGCGGAAAGCCCATTCTACGCTGCTGCGCTTTTGAGGAAAATTCTCATAGAGCGCTTTCACTTCGGTGGGAGGGGTGGCCAGCGCACCGCCGCGCAGGGGTTCCATGACCACGATGCCCACGCCTTTATCAGTGGCATATTTCATGCCGGCCAGGCCGGCCTGGTACTCGCCATCCAACAGATTCAACTGAATTTGGGCCATCTTCCAAGGATAATCATCAATGATTTTGGGGAACAGATCGCCTTCATCGTGGAAGGAAAAGGAAGGATAGCGAATTTTACCGCTGGCCACCGCTTTGTTAAGAAAATCGTGGTAGCCCAGCTTTTGCATGGCCGCGAAGCTATTTTTGTTCAGCGCATGCAATAGGTAAAAATCGATATGGTCTGTTTGCAACTTTTGAAGCTGCTCATCCAGCAGGCGGTCCATATCCTCCCGCGTTTTAACCAGCCAGACGGGCAGCTTGGTGGAAACCACCACTTTCTCCCTGTATCCGTTTTTCAGTGCTTCTCCGACTACAAGTTCGCTTTCGCCGCCATGGTAGGGATATGCCGTATCCACATAAGTAACGCCGCAATCAATGGCGTGGCGGATCATGGCGATCGCTTCTTCACGGTCGATAACCTGCTTGCCCTCTGCCTCTTTTGTGGGCAGACGCATCGCACCAAAGCCCAACCGCGATACGGTAATGCCTAAATCACGAAATGGAATCTTCTGCATGCTTGTACTCCTTTTCATTGCTGCAAATAGTGTATCATACATGATTGGATATGAAAAGCCGTTGGAGAATTCTTTATGATTTTGCACATATTTAAAGAAAATGAGGCTTATAGTTTTACCTTCATTTTTGCATGCCAGATGAGAAATTGCCTCTCAATAAAGCACACCACGTTTGCCGTTCTGTCAAGATCAGCAGACATGGTGCGTTTTGATTCTTGTATCTAAGGTTCATAACTTCTGAAACATAATGCAGGAAAAAGGGGTGTCATTGGATGCCGTTTCACTTTTGGGTTATGCTCAGGTAACGCTCATAGGCTTCATCCCAAGCCCTGCTGTTGCTGGGCATATACTGTCTGGGTGCTGACGATAACGCCACAATGCGCCGGCCGTGGGCAACATCCTTGATAGCGCCTAAAGCGATCAACTGCATCATGGCATTACCAATGGCGGTAGCCTCGGCAGGGCCAGCTAAAACCTTCATGTTCAGGGCATCGGCAGTCATTTGCATCAGCAATGGCGCGTTTGTTCCGCCGCCTACGGCATGCAGTGTATCGTATGTTTTGCTTGTTAAATGAGATATGGCTAGCGCGCTAGACCGGTAAGCCATAGCCAGGCTTTCATAAATGCAGCGCACAAAGCCTCCTCTTGACTTTGGCACATTTTGGCCGGTTTTTATCAGGTAATCGGAAATTCGCTGCGGCATATCACCGGGTGCTAGAAACAGCGGATCATCCGGGTTAATAAAACAGGCAAAGGGTTCTGCTTCTTCTGCTTCTGCGGCTAGCTGCGCATAGGATACCGTTTCCTTTTCCGACCAGTGGCGGCGGCATTCTTGCGCGATCCATAGGCCCATAATGTTCTTCAAAAAGCGTATGGTGTGGTTGATGCCACCTTCGTTGGTAAAATTGCTGGTCCGACTTTCCTCGTTCACGACAGGTGCAGCTATTTCCGTGCCTATCAGCGACCAGGTGCCGCTGGAGAGGAAAAGGAAATCTGCATTCTGCGACGGCACGGCAGCTACTGCGCTGGCCGTATCGTGGCAGGCGGTGTTATAAACCATCACCTGAGGGATAGAAAGCTCCTTACAAAGCTCGGGCGATAAAAGTCCGCAGGGCTCCCCTGGCATTTTGATGGCCGGGAAGATGCTGCCGGGGAGCCTGAGGCCATCTAGAATTTCTTTTGACCAATCGCATTGACCGGCCGGAAGCAGTTCCATGGTGGATGCCATGGTATACTCCGCCTGTTTTTGTCCTGTCAGAAAATAGGCAATCAGGTTGGGCATGGGCAAAAGCGCCGCCGAGCGCTCCAACATCTCCGGGCGGTCCTTCTTTAGCGATGCCAGCTGAAAGACGGTATTCAAGGACATGTGCTGTATTCCGGTGATATCATATAGTGACTCTTTTGTGATGCGATCAAAAACCCATGGCACCGCGGCCTCCGTACGGACATCCCGATAGTGAACTGGGTTTTCCAGCAAATGCCCCCGGATGTCCAACAGACCAAAATCCACACCCCAGGTGTCGATGGCAACGCTTTCGTAAGGACCGGCTTCATGTGCCTTTTTCAGACCTGTATAGATTTCGTGCATGAGCCTTGGAAAATCCCAATACAGAGTTTCATGAAGCTTGACGGGGATATTGTCAAAGCGGTGGACCTCGGTTAGTGACAATTGCTCCCCATCAAGCCGAGCCAGTATAGCGCGGCCGGAGGATGCCCCCAGGTCAAAGGCAAGTACGGTGCGGGCCATAGACTGACCTCCTTAGGCGTATTACTTGCTGAACTTTTGATATCCGCCATGCCGGCCGTTCAGGCCGAACTTTGAACGCATAGAAAGCAATTCGTCAATACGCTCCCTAGGCAGTTCCTTGCCGCCGCCTAGAATGCGGGTATTGAGGCATAGCTTGGAGAACAGTTCCAGGGTTTCCATGCGGTAATACGCAGACATCAGATCAGGGCCAACCGTTAGCGCACCATGGTTTTCCAATAGCACACAATCATGATCTTGCAAATAGGGTGCTACGGCATCTGGAATTTCATTTGTGGAGGGGCAGCCATAGGGAGCAATAGGCACTGCGCCTAATGTCAAAATAGCTTCCGGCATGGTGAACTCATCCAGCGGAATATGGGCGATGGCAAAGGAGGTGGCGGCCGGCGGATGGGCGTGCACGACAGCGCCGACATCGCTTCTTTCCTTATAGCAGCCCATGTGCATGGGTAGTTCACTGGAGGGGCGGTATTTGGACTCCTCCTGCTTTTCGCAGCGGCCGTTGATGAGCAATATCATATCCGGGGTCAAAAAGCCCTTGGAGGTGCCGGTGGGGGTGGTTAAATACAGGTCGTCGCCCACCTTGATCGTAAAGTTGCCATCATTGGCGGCTACCCAACCCTGCTGCCATACCCGGCGGCCAATATCGCACATCAGTTCCCGCAAGGATTGAAATTCCATCATTCACATCTCCTTATAATGGTGGTATATTACTTTCGCTTGGAAAGGACCACTTTTTCATACGTTTGGATTTCCTGAATGTACGCCGCGCCTGGAATCACATTTTCCCTTGCACACAATTCGTCCCACACAGCTGCCCAGGGCAGGGAGAGGATTTCCTGGGAAAAGGCCAGCCGGGCGGAAACATCGCCCTGGCGTTCAATTTCCTTCAATCGCTCTATCGGTTCCAACAAGGCGATCAAAAGCGCCTTACGGGTGCTGCGAAGGCCGGTGACCCAGGCCATGATGCGATTGATGGAGGCATCGAAGTAATCTGTCGCGAGGTATACGCGGCCAAGCGCGTCAGCCCGGACAACCTCCCGCATGATTTGCCTTGTTTCCTCATCCAGCAGCACCACATGATCGCTGTCCCAGCGCACCGGGCGGCTAACATGCAAAAGAAGCTCCGGCAAAAAGCACAGCAACGCGGGTATTTTGGCAGCGATGCTTTCGGTGGGATGGAAATGGCCGGCATCCAGCGTCAGCAGCATGTTGGGCCTGGATAGGGCATAGCCCATATAAAACTCATGAGAGCCGGGAGTATAGGCCTCCGCACCGATTCCAAAGAGCTTGCTTTCCACGGAATCTTTAATATTCTCATAGGCAGGAGAACCATCAAAGATTTTGTCGAGGCTATCCTTCAGACGAAGCCGAGGGGATAGGCCATCCACAGGGATTTCCTTTTCACCATCGGGAATCCAGTGATTGATGACGCAAGTTTTACCTGTTTCCCGGGAAAAGTACGCGGCGATTTCACGAACCGCTTTGGCGTGGTTAATCCAGAATTCCCGTATGCCTTTGTCAGGATGTGTTAGGGTGCCGCCGCTGCTCTTTTCATGGGAGAAGAAGGTCGTGTTAAAATCCAGCCCCAGCCCTTTGTCTTTGGCCCAGGATACCCAGGGAGAGAAATGGTGGGGAGCCAACGCATCCCGATCCACTTTTTCTGAGGTATCCAAATAGTTGGTATGCAGGTTGATTTTGTGCACGCCAGGCAGCAGGGAAAGGGCTTTATCCATATCGCAGCGCAGCTCCTCTGGGGTGCGGGCGCGGCCAGGATAGTTGCCTGTAGCGGCAATGCCACCGGTTAAGCCGCTGCTGCCTTCAAAACCCAGCACGTCGTCGCCCTGCCAGCAATGCATGGAAATGGGTGTTGATGCCGCAAGCTTTAGTGCTTTCTCTACATCCACACCCAACGATGCATACTGTTCTCGGGCTAGATCAAACGCTTTTGAATTGTTAGCCATGGGAACCTCCCTTGTTGACAGAAAGTTGCAGCCTCATTATACTGACCTTGCGCATACTTGTCTATTATCAGGCTCAAAATCGCGCATAGCTGCATAAACGATCAACGACTGTGGTTAAATGAGCAATTGGCGAAAGGGGAATGAAGAATGCTGCCCTTTGAACGTCGGGAGAAAATCATGACCTTGCTGGAAGCGGAAAAGACGGTGACTGTGGAAAGTATGGCATCAAGGCTATATGTCAGCGAAGCCACACTCAGACGTGACCTGCAGCTTTTGGAAGAGGAAGGTCGAGTCCGCAGAACCCATGGCGGCGCGGCGATGCCTATCCAACGGATGACGGATATTCCTCTATACGCCAGGCGGCAGGAGCGCATGGCGGAAAAGCGAGCCATCGCAAGAGCAGCTGCGAAGTTTTTCGCATCTGGCGATACACTGATGTTGGATGCCAGTACAACGGTGCTGGCTTTGAGTGAGGAAATGCAGCACGTTGATTCCATGACAGTGATTACCAGCGGGCTTTTTACTGCACAAGCTTTCGCTGTGGCTGGGCGGCAGGTGCTTCTAACCGGAGGCGGGCTGCGGGAAGGGTCTGCTTCCCTGGCAGGGGAAGAAGCAGCGACTTATATTCGCAATCATCACGCCTTGTGGAGCGTGCAATCCTGCCGTGGGTTGACAAAAGACGGCGTTTGGGAAAGCAGCATAGAGGAGGCAGCACTTAAGCGGTGTATGCTGGACGCCAGTGAAAAACATATGCTGCTGTGCGACAGCGCAAAGATCAATCAGTATTTTCTGTGCCGGACGGCGGAAATAAAAAGCATAAACGTGCTGGTGACAAACCAAATGCCGGAAGGCGAACTGCTTCAATCGATCACTTATGCCAATGTGCAAATCGTAGTTGCCTAAGATTGCTTTGGCCCGCAATTTTGCGGGCTTTTTTTGTTGCGTATACACTCTTGTGCAAACTGTATATTGGTTTGCGAGAAGCTTGTCTATCTCGATGAAAACAAAACAATATCGAGTAAATGATTAATAATGTTCGGGAAATTATATTGACAAATGGCGATATGTGCCGTATCATTTGAAAATAGTTCGGAAAGGATGTGGCGATGATGGCACAGCTTCTCAAGGGGACGAAAAACTTGGGGAGAACTGCAGACTTTTCCGGATGGAATAAAATAGCCTTATAGGCGTATGGAAGCAGCGGTTGTTGATTGGTAACCGTTGCCTTTTTGTTTTTCGGGACAAGCTATTGTGAAAAGGGGGAACATCAATGAAGAAAGTAGCCGTTATCATGGGAAGCGACAGCGACTTGCCGGTACTTAAGGATTGTTTTGACAAGCTAAAGGGGTTGGGCATACCTTATGAAGCCCATGTCTATTCTGCCCACCGCACGCCGCTGGAAGCAGCTGCTTTTGCAAAAGGCGCTCGAGAAAATGACTTTGGCGTTATCATTGCCGCGGCCGGCAAGGCCGCACATCTGGCTGGTGCGCTGGCAGCGCAGACTACATTGCCGGTGATTGGCATTCCCATCAAGTCCTCGTTGGATGGGCTGGACGCGCTATTATCCACTGTTCAAATGCCAACCGGTATTCCCGTAGCGACGGTGGCCATTGATGGGGCCGGTAACGCGGCGTTGTTGGCGGCACAGATTTTGTCCGTCAGCGAGGAAGGTCTGGCAGTACGCCTCAATGGCCTGCGGGATGCCATGCGCCAGGCGGCATTGGAAAAAGACAAAAACTTGAATGTTTAATGAATGACGCAATGCACAGGAGGAAGAGTGTATGAACAAAATGGAGCAGGTATACGAAGGCAAAGCAAAAAAGGTATTCCGTACCGAAGACCCCAATGTCTTTATCGTAGATTACAAGGACGACGCTACGGCTTTTAACGGCTTGAAAAAGGGTTCTATCGCGGGCAAGGGTGTCATCAATAACCGCGTGACCAACCATCTGATGAAACTCTTGGAAAAGGCGGGCATTCCCACTCACTTGATTCAGGAGATTTCTCCCCGCGAAACGCTGGTGAAAAAGGTGACTATCGTACCGCTGGAGGTCATCGTCCGCAACATAGCGGCCGGTTCTCTTTCCAAGCGTCTTGGCCTGCCGGAGGGCACCAAGCTTTCAAAGACTGTGTTGGAATATTGTTATAAGGACGATGAACTGGGCGACCCCATGGTCAATGAATATCACATTGATGCCATGGGGTGGGCCTCGAAAGAAGAAGTGGCGCTTATCGCTAATTACGCACTGAAAGTAAACGACGTTCTCTCCGCTTATCTAAAGGATTTGAACATTGAATTGATAGACTTCAAATTGGAATTTGGCAAGACCACCGATGGTCAGATCGTATTGGCGGATGAAATCTCGCCGGACACCTGCCGCTTTTGGGATACCCGCACCGGCGAGAAGCTGGACAAAGACCGCTTCCGCAGAGACCTTGGCGGCGTCGAGGATGCTTACCAGGAGATACTCAAACGTTTGCTGGGGGAATAAATGAAACAACTTTCAATTGGCGCGAAAATCCACGAGGAGTGCGGTGTTTTCGGCATCTGGCGCAAGGATGGTGGGGGTGTCGTTGTTCCCGCGTATAATGCGCTTTATGCCCTGCAGCACAGGGGACAGGAAAGCTGCGGCATTGCGGTCAATGTAAACGGCGTCATCCACTGTCATAAAGATGTGGGGCTGGTGAATGACGTGTTTACGCCTGAAGTGCTGCGCGGCATGAAAGATGGCCAGGCAGCGGTTGGACACTGCCGCTATGCCACCACGGGCTCACATAATGTGAGCAACGCCCAGCCTCTCTTGGTCAATCACCTAAAAGGCGGCATGGCCTTGTGTCACAATGGAAACCTGGTCAATGCCACGGAGCTTCGGGAAGCGCTGGAGGAAAAAGGCGCAATCTTTCACACTACCTCAGACACCGAGGTCATTGCCTATACGATTACTCAGGAGCGTATCGGTGCCGGCTCCATCGAGGAAGCGGTCAGCCGCTGCATGGATCGAATCAAAGGCGCTTACTCTATTGTGCTCATGAGCCCCCAAAAGGTGGTTGCTGCCCGTGACCCGTTGGGCTTTAGGCCCCTTTGCGTTGGCCGAATTGGCGAGGGTGGATATGTGTTTGCCAGTGAGACCTGCGCCTTGGATGCTATTGGTGCGGAATTTATAAGGGATGTTTTGCCGGGCGAGATTGTGATAGCGGGCGAACAGGGCCTTTCCAGTATTGCGCCGAAAGAAACTGCCAAACGCAGCCTGTGCGTGTTTGAGTTTATCTATTTCTCCAGGCCGGACTCGGTGATTGACGGTTCCAGCGTACACGTAGCGCGGCTTCGGGCGGGGGCCTTTTTGGCGCTGGAGCACCCCGTTCAAGCGGATGTGGTGGTCGGCGTACCAGATTCAGGCATTGATGCCGCCATTGGCTATTCCAGGCAAAGCGGCATTCCCTACGGCATGGGCTTTATTAAAAACAAATATATTGGCCGTACCTTTATTCAGCCGGAGCAGGCCCAACGGCAGCGTTCTGTGAATATAAAGCTGAATGTCATTGCCTCTACCGTGAAAGACAAGCGTGTGGTATTGGTGGATGACTCCGTTGTCCGGGGTACTACCAGCGCCAGAATCGTTAAGCTCTTGCGGGATGCCGGGGCCACGGAAGTGCATCTGCGCCTGTCTGCACCCCCATTTATACATCCTTGTTTCTTTGGCACAGATATCGATTCAACCGAGAATTTGCTGGCACATAATCATACGGTGGAAGAAATGCGCGGCATTATTGGCGTGGATAGCTTGGGCTTTTTAAACACTTCCTTTTTGGACAAGCTGGCCGATCATCCGTGCGGCGGCTTCTGCACCGCCTGCTTTACAGGGGATTACCCGGTACCGCCGCCTGCAGTTACAAAGAAATCCAGGTTCGAGACGCCCATCACTGATAAAGAATAAGCGGGGGGTTTTGCCGATGAAGAGCGAAAGCGCAAGCTATAAAGCCGCGGGTGTGGATATTACCGCAGGGTATAAGGCTGTTGAGTTGATGAAAAGCCATGTGGCCAGAACGTTGATACCTGGTGTTCTTAGCGGCATCGGCGGGTTTGGCGGGCTATTTGAGCTAGACTTGGAAGGCATAAAAAAACCGGTACTGGTATCGGGCACCGACGGCGTAGGCACCAAACTCAAAATCGCCTTTTTGATGGACAAGCATGACACCGTGGGCATTGATTGTGTCGCCATGTGCGTCAATGATGTGGTATGCTGCGGCGCAAAGCCTCTATATTTTTTGGATTATGTGGCCGTGGGCAAAAATCTGCCCCAGCGGGTAGCAGCCATTGTATCTGGTGTGGCGGAAGGCTGCGTGCAGGCAGGCTGCGCACTCATTGGCGGCGAAACAGCGGAGATGCCCGGCTTTTATCCTGAAGACGAATATGACCTGGCCGGTTTTTCTGTGGGCATGGTTGATAAAGAAAAGATTATCGATAACGAAAAGACAAAGGCCGGTGACGTGCTGATCGCCTTGCCCTCCTCCGGCGTGCATTCCAATGGTTTTTCTCTGGTGCGCCGGGTGTTTCATGTGGAGGGAGACTGCTTGCACAGGTATCAGTTGGAGCTGCAAAAGTCTTTGGGCGAAGAACTGCTGACCCCCACAAAAATATACGTGAAGCCGATTCTCGCGCTATTAAAAGAAGTGGATGCACGGGGCATTTCCCACATTACCGGCGGCGGGTTCTACGAGAATATTCCCCGGGCTCTCCCCAAGGGCCTTTGCGCCCGTATTGAAAAAGCGGCTGTCAAAACGCCGGCCATCTTCCGCTTGATCCAAGCCGCGGGCAGCATCCCGGAACGTGATATGTTCAACACATTTAATATGGGCGTTGGCATGTGCGTGACCGTACCCAAAGATCAGGCAGACAAGGCGCTGGCTCTGTTGCGTGAGCAGGGAGAAGCGGCATATATCGTTGGCGAAGTGGTTTCGGGAGAGGATGGAGTTCAGCTATGGTAAGAGTAGCTGTACTGGTTTCCGGAGGCGGCACCAACCTGCAAGCTGTTTTGGATGCCAAATCGTCGGGCCTAATCCCTCATGGGGAAATCGCCTTGGTGCTTTCCAACCGTGAAAATGCATATGCACTTACGCGCGCGCGGGAGAACAACATCCCCTCCTACGTGGTGAAGCGGGAGAAGGGTTTGGCGCCGGAAGCCTATGGGGTGCTTCTTTTAGAAAAGCTATTAGAAAATGATATTGACTTTATTGTGTTGGCAGGTTTTTTAGCCATCTTGCCGGAAAATTTCATCAAGGCGTATGAGGGCCGCATCATCAACGTGCATCCAAGCCTGATCCCCTCCTTTTGTGGGGCGGGATATTATGGATTAAAGGTGCACGAGGCGGCCCTTGCGTATGGCGTAAAGGTCACTGGCGCCACGGTGCATTATGTGAATGAAATTCCGGATGGAGGAAAGATCATCGCGCAAAAGGCGGTGTATATCCAGCCGGAGGATACGGCAGAAACGCTGCAAAAGCGTGTGATGGTGGAAGCGGAATGGCAGCTTTTGCCCAAAGCGGTGGAGGATTGTTGCCGCGAATTGTATGAAAAAAGGAGGACGGTTTCCTAATGGCTGCAGACTTGTTTTCGATTTTAAAAGAGAATACTTATCCGGGCAGGGGAATCGTACTGGGCAAAACAGAAAAGCACGCGGTCATCGCCTACTTTATTATGGGCCGCAGCGAGAATAGCAGAAATCGGATATTTGCGTATACGCATGATGGTATCCGCACAGAGGCGTTTGATCCGGCAAAGCTTTCCGATCCCTCCTTGATTATTTATTCGCCAGTGCGTATGTTGGGTGAGCAAACGGTTGTTACAAACGGTGACCAGACAGATACTATCATTGAATCGCTTCAAAACGGCGGCAGTTTCGAACAAGCATTGCGGACCCGTACCTTTGAGCCGGATGCGCCAAATTATACCCCCCGTATCAGCGGTATAATGACTCTCAATAAGGGCGATTGCGATTATCAATTATCCATATTGAAAAGTAATCACGGAAACCCTGAAGCGGTGCAACGCTTTTTCTTTGAGTATGCAAAGCCCGTTTTAGGGCAAGGCCATTTCATTCACACTTACAGCGGTGATGGCAATCCCATCCCCTCCTTTTGCGGAGAACCGGTGTGCGTAGCCTTACCGGATTCGATCGATGACTTTTCAGATGCTTTGTGGAACAGCCTGAATGATGACAATAAAGTGTCTCTTTTTGTTTGCTATAGCCCGCTGGATGGCGGAAAGGCGACTGCTTTGATTTTCAACAAAAACCAAAAGTAAACGGGGGATAAGGTTATGCCCAATGAAATGGCGTTGAAATATGGCTGCAATCCAAACCAAAAGCCGGCCCGTGTGTTTATGAATGATGGTAGCCTGCCTATCAAGGTACTGGGCGGCCGGCCAGGCTACATCAACCTGCTGGATGCGCTGAACGGTTGGCAGCTGGTGCGAGAATTAAAGCTGGCTACAGGCCTGCCTGCCGCTGCGTCCTTCAAGCATGTCAGCCCGGCTGGTGCGGCGGTGGGCCTGCCCCTTGATGACGTGCTCAAAAAGATATACTTTGTTGGCAATAAGCCCATGTCGCCTTTGGCTTGCGCTTATGCCCGTGCCAGGGGTGCCGACCGCATGTCATCTTTCGGCGATTTCATTGCTTTATCGGATGTTTGTGATGTGGAAACTGCGAACCTCATCAAGCCGGAAGTATCCGACGGTGTGATTGCCCCGGGCTATTTGCCGGAAGCGCTGGAGATTTTAAAGGCCAAACGCAGCGGCTCCTATAATGTTGTGGAAATTGATCCTGACTATATTCCCAATCCCATTGAACAGAAGGATGTGTTCGGTATCACTTTTGAGCAGGGACGGAATGAGTTAAAGATTGATGAAGCGCTGCTTGAGAACATTGTGACGCAGAACAAGGCGCTGCCCGTGGAGGGAAAACGTGACCTGATCATATCCTTGATTACGCTCAAATACACCCAGTCCAATTCCGTGTGCTATGTAAAAGACGGGCAGGTTATCGGCGTAGGTGCCGGGCAGCAGTCTCGCATCCATTGTACCCGCCTGGCCGGCAATAAGGCCGATAGTTGGTGGCTGCGGCAGCACCCCAAGGTACTGGCATTACCCTTTGCGGAGAAATTAGGCCGCCCAGACAGAGACAACACCATCGACCTGTATATCTCCGATGATTGCGGTGATGTGCTGGAGGATGGGAAATGGCAGCAATTCTTTTCAACAAAGCCTGATGAATTGACACCTGCGGAGCGCAGGGAATGGTTGAATACACTTAGCGGCGTGGCCTTGGGCAGCGATGCCTTTTTCCCCTTCGGGGACAATATTCAAAGGGCAAGGCGCAGCGGTGTTGCCTATGTCGCCCAGCCGGGTGGTTCTGTGCGGGATGACCAGGTCATTGCAACTTGCGATAATTATGACATGGTCATGTGCTTTACAGGCATCCGCCTGTTTCACCATTGATGGGAGGATGTCTATGCGGCTATTGTTGGTTGGCGGCGGAGGCCGGGAACATGCCATACTGAAAAAGTTAAAAGAAAACGCTACCGTAACTGAAATCTATGTATTGCCCGGAAACGGCGGTATGGCGGAGGATGCGGTTTGTGTGCCCATTCGCGCTACGGATGTGAAAACCAT
>JAEWSC010000093.1 GCA_023398575.1 Bacillota bacterium
CACATCCCAACTATTGATTTGGTCATTGTAACATAGGGAAGAAAAGCATGCAATCTGCCGTTTGGGGCATAATACTGCCATCAGCAGGAAAAGGATGGCGTAACCATATGCAGAAAAACGGGCAGGACAAGCAAAAAAAGCTGACTGGGATGAAACTTCCCATGAATCGGCAGGTATTCTTTGGTGCAGCCGCACTGGTAGCAGCGGCAGCGCTGCTGATTATTGGCCTATATCCAAGAGGTGCCTCCGCCCCGGACATAACAAGCACGCTACCGCCGGAAAGCGCTGCCAACGAAGCGGGCACACAGCCTTCCCGCGTGGAGACCGGATGTGAGCTGATACAGCAGCTGACCTACAGCCGCTGCGGGCACGACGTAACGCGGCGAACGCCATTGCCCCAGGAACTGGTGGGCAAAAGCCGCCAGGATGTGGAAACCGCCTATGAAGGATGGCAGGTAACTGAGTTTTTGCCCAAGCGTGTTACCATGGCCAAGCTGTTTGACATGTTTTGTGCCAATCATGTGGTCGTAATGCCCGATGAGAGCGGCGTACTGGGTGTTTTCCAAAACAAGTACGGCGATGCCATGGCCTTTGTGCAATCCCTGCAGTTGCCTTTAGGTACCTTGCCCGATTCCATGCAGGAGGAAGTGCGCCAGGGCAAAGGCTTTGATTCGCTGGAAGATGTAGAGGAATGGCTGGAGAACATAGAAAGCTGAACAGGGCTAAAAAGACTGTGAAAAAGGATGACCGGCTTTTGAACCGGTCATCCTCTTTTATTTGTCGATCCATATATCTGTTTGATCCATCAGACGCTGCAGCTCTTGAATGAATATTGTTAAGTGGTAACCGTCTGTTGCCGCGTGATGCGCGGTGATGGATAGGGGCATCAGCGTCGTTCCATCCTTTTCTTCGAATTTTCCTGCTTCAATGGAGGGGAGGAAGTAATCCTTCTTTTCATAGCTGTGCAGGGAGAAGCTATTGAAATGGATCCAAGGGATACAGGATACGATATAACTATTTTCTGGCGGAAGGCCTGGCTTTGACAAAAGGCCTAACCTCCCGCCGTACGCAGCCGCATCCTCAAGATATGCCTGATGGAAGGCGGAAAAGCTTTCGTTATACTCCGTCCACATCAAGGAGATTGTTTTATTCTCTTCATGGAAGCAGGCGTACAACGGTGTCAGCATTTGATAAAACCCAACCATTTCATCCTTTATGGCAGTTCGAAATTCCGGCAGCAAGTTAATCACCCTGGTTACAAGATACAAATATGCCGGATAGAATTTTTTGCCGCGGGCTTTTAAGTCCGCCCGAAGACGGCTTACATTCATATTGACACAAATGCTGTAGCCAGTAGGTGCCAGTTTGGAGAAATAGTAAAACTCCTCGCCCCTGGGCCAGGTGGTAACATCGATCGGTGTGAACTGATGATTCATACGGACATCCCTTCTCTCAATATTACTAATTTAGTATTTTACTAATATCGTGAGAAGCATATCACCTTCCCCTCAGTCTGTCAATTGTTCAATAATTAAGAAGTAAACAAAAACCCGCCCTTTTTTCCAAAGGAGCGGGTTACAAAGTATCTCAAGCACTATCTTCCCATGTTTTCGAGGATATCATGGTAGCGCCGGGTTCCCAGTGCGCTTGCTGCTCCCTTTTTGCAAAAGGTGAATTTGGCCATCTTCGGATTCACACGTTCCACAACCACCTGTCCATCCAGCAATTTTGATTCTAGCACGGATAGTGCCTCCAGGAAGCGGGGGTCGCTGCGAGCCTTATGATAGAACGACAGCACATATACATACAAAAAGAGATTGTAGCTTAAGAAGGGATACTCCACTTGCATAAATAGGGTTCCTATCCCATAGTGGCAGGGGCCAATGGGCTTTTTGATTGTCCAGTGGTTTAAAAGAAAATCAACTGCCTGATTCAGGGCTGGTTCATGGCGCAGGGCGCCTGTGAAACGAAAGGCATTAAGCGCGTTCAGTGTGGGACCGGGATTGGAAAAAGCCGTTTCCGGACCATGCCCAAAGCTGAATTTATTGCAGCGCCATCCGCCATCGCCATATTGCGTATCCAGTAGGTAATGAAACGTTTTTTGCAACCGGCTGTCGCTGGCATAACCCAAATGGCAAAGCACGTTTGCAGCGTTGATTGTATGGCAGGGATAGATCGCACCATCAGGGAATAATCTGAATCTTCCATCCTCCCGCCAGGTACTGAAGAAGAGATCGGCAACGCCCTGCAAAACCGGATCAGAAGAAGGCATGCCCAGTTCCAGCAATAGCATCGCACTGCCCAGGGTAGAAAATGGGCTGCCTTTGTTCAGCCGCTTGTCAGGGGTCGTCCAAAAGTCAGCCCCATTATCATGCCGCGCCGCCAAAATGGCATCTACATCACCTTGATATTGCGCTATCACTGCCATTGCCGATTTTGCCCCCCCGCATGTATCCATCCATGACAGTAGCATAGCACAAAACGGTTATTTTTTTCCATTCCAATTGAGTTGCAGTACTGCCCTTTGGCAAGGAAAAACCCCGCCTTTTCGCTATAGAGGCGGGGTGTGTGCCTATTGGCAACGCTATTTACGGCTCATCCAGCTGCTCGCTGACAGGCAGGGTGCAGCCTTGCGGAAACTCTGCAGAGCATACGCTTTCATCGAAGGAAATTTCTTCTTCCGGCGCTTGCTGGTTTACCTTATCATCTTTGGTCTTCTCCACATCTGTCACCTCCCGGCGGATTTCTTACCTTTTACATACCCCAAATTCCGTCGGGTGAATCAGTGGATTGGCATTCGCCTTCAATCTTGTTCAAACAAGTGAGGCATCAATTGTGTTCCGTCGTCAAGATATAAACCCCTAGCAGCGTTCTCCTCATCCAATTTGGCGGGAATGCCCGGCCGGCGGCTATCATATAAGGCCCATGGAACGGGAGAACCGTCGTGGCCCCTGGTGGACAAAAGCGTCAGATGGTCGCTTAATATCAACAGACGGAAATCGCCAAGTTCCGGCATCTTTGATAAAAGTGGTGCAATGACGCGCTGATCCAGGCGCCGGATAGCCTCCAGCTTTTTCTCCGTATCCCCGGCGTGAGACATCTCATCCGGTGCTTCCACGTGGATAACCGCAAAATCATCTCCTGCTTTTAAAGCTAAAATGGCAGCATCCACCTTGCCCTCATAATTGGTATCCAGTTCTCCGTTGGCACCTTCCACCTTTGGTGTTTTCAGTCCGGCCAGCGCTGCAATACCCCACACCAAGGGCACGGCACTAATAACGGAACCATAGTGCCCGTATTTTTCAGCAAAGGAAGGCAGACGTATTGCCCGGCCTGGGCCCCACGGCCAAATCATGTTCGCGGGCAGCAGGCCACGCTGGCGCCGGGAAGCATTGATAGGGTGCCGGTCCAGTATCTCATAGCTTGCCCGCATCAGCGCCTCGATTTTCACAGAAAGATACCCTTTGGGCCAATAAGGCGCAATGGCATGATCTAAAATATTATGGGGCTCTGACAAGTCAAAGGCCGCATCCATAGGCACCGGGCCGCGAAGCACGCCAATGTGGCGGAAGCTGCGGCTGACCGTAATGGAAAGCCCGATTTCATTTGCAATCGCCTGATAATTAGCATGGGCCATGAGGTCGCGCATCAGGGTTTCGGCTTCATCCCCTTCCACGCTGCCGCCATTATGGCTGCGGATCACAAATCCGTTTTCTGCATCCTCGATGGCGCAAAGGTTGACCCGAAGAGATACTTCGCCATCATTCAACAAAACGCCAACGCCGGCGGCTTCCAGTACACTGCGGCCGGTATAGCACTTTCGTGGATCATAGCCAAATATATTCAATATCGCTGTATCACTGCCAGGCATAACGCCTTCCGGCACAGTAAGGGCTGTGCCAATTTCACTGCCTGCCAATGTATCCATAGCCGGCAAATGCAAAAACCCTAGAGGCGTTTTGCCTAAAAGATTGGCTAGGGGCTTGTCCGCCATGCCATCGCCAATCACCATCAAATACTTCATGAGACACATCCTTTCCCATGGAAAACAGTATACAGAAAATCCCTTGAGGCCGCAATGTTTATACAGAAAGAGAACTTGCGCAGTACAACGCGCCGTTAAGATTGTGCAAACTTTTCCGCTTTTGTGCTATACTATACCAAGTATTTGATAAGGAGGCCGCATTTTGAAGAGAATTGTGCTCACCGGAGGCGGCACCGCCGGCCATGTTACGCCCCACCTGGCCCTGATTCCCCATTTACAAAAAGCTGGGTATGACATACACTACATCGGCACCGAAGCCGGCATGGAAAGGGATATGATCAGCCGCTTGCCCGGCATCACCTATCATGCCGTTAAGGGTGGGAAACTGCGCCGCTATTTTTCTTGGAAAAACTTTACTGATCCTTTCCGCGTATTGTGGGGGGCGTTTCAATCTGCCCGGCTGATGGGGAAACTAAAGCCCGATGTCTGCTTCAGCAAAGGTGGTTTCGTTTCCGTACCCGTTGTGTTTGGCGCGTGGCTTTTTCGTGTGCCGGTGGTCTGCCATGAAAGTGATTTTACGCCCGGCCTGGCCAACCGCATTTGCGCTGTGTTCGCAAGGCATATAGCCACCACTTTTCCCGAATGCGCCAAGGCGCTTGGTGAAAAAGCGATCATGACAGGCACGCCCCTTCGGCCCGAACTGTTCTCCGGCAGCCGTGCCAGGGGATTAGCCATGGCAGGCTTTGATGGAAACAAACCGGTGCTCTTAATGATGGGTGGCAGCTCCGGCGCCCAGAGCGTCAACCAGGTACTTCGTGAAGTGCTGCCCCGCTTTCAAGAGAAGTTGGATATCATTCACATCTGCGGCAAGGGAAATCTGAAACCGGATTTAAACCACCTTAAGGGATACTGGCAAAGGGAGTTTTTGTCGGACGAACTGCCCGATGCCTTTGCAGCGGCCGACCTGATTTTATCACGAGCCGGCAGCAATGCGCTGTGTGAATTTCAGGCGTTGAAAAAGCCTATGCTGCTGATTCCTTATCCCCGCACAGCCAGCCGTGGCGATCAGATCCTAAACGCGCAAAGCTATGAGCGCCGCGGGCTGTGTCATGTGCTTTTGCAGGAGAATCTGACGGCAGATTCCCTTACCGGCGCTCTTACTCATTTATATGACAGCCGCGAAAAGCTGCGCATAGCTTTGAATCACGCACCGGCGGCAGACGGGACAATGGCCGTACTGAAATTAATCGAACAGGTGCAAAAACGCTAAAAGGCGAGCATAGGGCAAAATTCGCATCCATCATTCTTTATATAAAGACAGGCGCCGCAGCGCCTGCTTTTTTTCTGCCCCGCGGTAAACGCTTTAGTTGAAGAAGACAATATTTCTTTCCATGGTTTGGTGCTGATAAGAGCAGGGCCTTTTGCACACAATAGCCGCGAGGAGGCGAATACCTTGAACAAGAAATGGATTCTCACCATGCTGTGCGTTTTTTCACTGGTGCTGTTGGCCGGTTGTACGAGCAATGCGGATGTCTTGCCGTCTCCCTCGCCCAACGCCACGACAATGATGCCCAGCCCGTCAATTCTGCCCACTGTGATGCCGGCCAGCCCGAGCCCCGGCGTCGGAACACCCACAACCGCGCCCGGAACATCGGGCGCGGGCATCACATCGCTTGAGGATGCACAAAAAACATCCGAGGACATTGCCGCTGAGCTGAACAAATTGAGCGAAGTGAAAAGCGCTGCTGTTGTTGCAGCCGGCAATACCGCGGTGGTTGGTGTCACGTTTGACAGCCAGTATAAAGGCGGTATGACCCAGCGTGTGACCGATATGGTCAAGGATCGGGTCGGAACTGTCAATACCGGTATCACCAACGTAGGCGTGACTGCCGAAGCAGCACAGGTCAAATCCATTCAGGACCTTGCCAATAACATGGCCAAGTCCGGCACGACCATCGCATCATTGCAAACCCAGGTGGATGCCCTGTATAAAACCATTACAGCCAATGCCGGCGCGACAACCGCTCCGTAAGGCTGCGCAGGGGTGCATTCAGCATCCCCTTTCGCGCATCATTTTTTGCTGGAAAATACTTTCGGCAAAACCAACATCTTAGTTCCCTGCCACAAGATATTTGGCCAACGAATCCCTGCCAGCTACCATAGCATTCCAACCGTAAAAAATTTTTCGAAAAACTTGTCCACAAGCGGCATATCCCTCTGGCAGCACTCATAGGCTTATCCCAGAGGGGGAGATGCAATATGGATTATACGGTACGTGCACAACGCTGGCATATCATTGGTGCAGCACCTATGGCGGCAATACTCGCCGCGATAGCGCTTGCGCTTGGACAAGCCGGCAACCCCGCCAGCATCTGGCGGCTGAACAGATGGGCGGCGGGCCTTTTGCTTGTCTGGTGGGTGCTTGGTATTGCCCTTGTCAGGCGCAATCCACGCCCCTGGGCAGCAAGCATGCCACGGGCTGCGCGTCATGCCACGCGCGTGCTGTGGAGCGCAGCTGTCGCACAACTGGTCAGCACCCTGACGATGCTTGGGGCGCACGGCCTGTATGGCCTTATTTGGGGGCAGCAGGTATATTGGCTGGATGCGCTGGTGGCATGCGGCGCGCTGCTTTTCGGCCAGGCAGCCGGGGTGAAGGCGCTTTGCGCATACTCAAGACCCAGGCCTTACCTGTACGGTGGTACCGCCATGCTTTGCGCCTTGTTCCTCCTGTCTGTACTTACATGATTCCCAGCGGGTAAAACGCAAATCGAAAAGCCGGCGAGTTTATAAGCTCGCCGGCTTTCTCCTTGCTGCGCATACAAGCAACATGCATTTACTTGTAGAACAAGGTAACCTCCGGATCACCATCGGCACCATATTCCTGCAGGACTACTTCTTCAGGCGGAAGCTGCTGTTCCTGGACCAAGGCCTGATCCTGGGTCACGGACTGGTCCACACTCCCACCGGAGCCTTCAAAAGCCGCCTGCGCCTGCTGCCACTCCACCGTGAACTCTTCCAGCGTCAAGCCCATGGAGGTCATGTATTTTGCCGCCTCCATACCCACATAGCGCAGATGCCAGGGCTCATAAATAATCTTAGTTATGTCTTCCTTGCCTTCAGGATAGCGGATAACAAAGCCATAGTCTGCGCAATGCGCCGCCATCCACTGCGCTTCCTCCGTCTTAGCAAACTCAGCGTTGAACCTTTTGCCGATCCAAGCCTTGCTGATTACGTCGATGCCAAGGCCGGTCTGATGATCGCTGGCGCCAGGATAGGCTACCACACCATCATCCTTGCCGCCATTCTTTTCTAGGCGGTTGTTGTACATGGTTTTCTGGGTTTGGTAGCTGCGGTAGCCGCTGTGGGCATAAAGCGTGATTCCATCATTGAGTGCGTCGGCAAACATTGTGTCCAGCGCGTCGGAAACAAAGCCGCACATTTGTATGGATGAGCTGGAAGTCTTTTTGACCTTGATCTTGACCAAATCCTCAGGAATATAATCAGACGGGAGAAGGCTCTCCTGATTCACCAGGCGAACGTATTCCTTTTTCAGTTCCTCAAGCGAAACCGGATACGTCCATGAAGCCGTATTCTCTTGTCCAAGCTCCTGGGCATAAGCGCAGCCCCCCACAAAAAGCAAGGCCAGACAAAGCGCCGCCATCAGCCATCTCTTTCCCACCAGTTCGCACGCTCCTTTTCCCTTATGGTTCCAATATATCCAATATGGCCTTTACCTGCAGAGACTGTATATATTCTTCCATGGGAATTTGCTGCTCATACATGGCGGTAGCATGCTCAACACCTACATACCGTACATGCCACGGCTCGTAATTATAGCCCGTAATCTCTTCCCAGCCCTGCTGGTAGCGGATGATGAAACCAAAGCGATGGGCATTTTCCCTTACCCAGATGCCAGCCTTTGTTTTGCCAAAGGAGCCATTGAGGCCCGTAGAGCCTTTGCCCCCTATATCCATGGCCAGTCCCAACTGGTGCTCGCTGGCGCCGGGAGGGGCTACGTATTCCTCCGCCTTTGCCAAGCTGCCGGCAGACTTTATTTTATTGCTGTGCAAAAGGTTCTGCTTGCTATAGCTGCGGTAACCTGACACACTCAAAAGCGTGATCTTGGACTCCTTCTTCGCCGCTTGAAACATTTCTTCCAGGGCCCTGGCGGCATCCTCCCGCATTTGGCGGCTTTGGCCAGACACTTCCACTTCCACGATAGATGGCACATATTCTTGCACAATCACATTCTGCCGGTTGACCAAAAAAACAGAACCATCTACGTCCATTTGAGGAAGCCCCGCATCCATAGCGCCTTCCATCAGGGTCGCACTTAAGGCGGCCGCCGCAATAAGCTGCCGGATCAGCAAGGCCCTCCACCTCTTTCATCTGTATCTATTCTTACTATTCGACGATAAAGACTGGCAAATCCTTCACAGTTTTCTGACAAAAATTTCGTTCCCATATTTTGATACCAGACGGTTGACGGCGCTCTCCTCCAAAAGGGCAGTCAGTTGCGTGCCTTCCGCCAGATGCTCCTCGCTGACAACCTGCCCTAGGGAACGAACATCGCTGATAGCCCCATACTTGGAAAAGGGCACAAGCAACACAGCCTCGCGCCTGCGGGCGCCAATCAGGCCCGATATTTTTTCAAACAGGTTGTCAAGCCCCGTACCCTCCAATGCGGATACCTGCACCGCACCAGGCAGAAAAGGAACCTCACCCGCCGCGTCGCATTTGTTGAGCACCTCGATGCGCTCCTGCGAAACCGCACCCAAATGCTCAAGCACCTCCAGCACTACCTGGTGCTGTTTTAGACAGTCGGGGGAGGATGCATCGGAGACAATGAGCAGAATATCCGCCAGAACCGCTTCTTCCAACGTGGAGTGGAAGGCATCTATCAGGTCGTGGGGCAGCTTGCGGATAAAACCCACCGTGTCTACCAGCAGAAACTCACTGCCGTTTGGCAGCTTAACATTTCTGGACACGGCGTCCAGTGTGGCAAAAAGCTGGTCTTTCACATACACGTCCGCACCACTCAGTTTATTGAGCAGGGTAGACTTGCCCGCATTGGTGTAGCCAACCAGCGCCACAACGGGTACCTGGCTGCGCTCCCGAAGCCGCCGGCGCAAGCCGCGCTGCTTTTCCATTTCATTTAGTTCCCGCTTGACATCGGTGATCCGCTCCCTGATGCGGCGGCGGCTGATTTCCAGCTTGCTCTCGCCAGGACCCCGGGTGCCAATGCCGCCGGCCAGGCGGGATAGCACCAAGCCCTGACCGATAAGCCTGGTGGCACGGTAATTCAGCTGCGCCAACTCCACCTGCAGCTTGCCCTCCCGGGAGGAGGCCCGCTGGGCAAAGATATCCAGTATCAGCATGGTCCGGTCGATTACCTTGACCCGAAGGATCTCCTCCAGGTTTCTTACTTGCATGCCGGATAGCTCTTCATCAAAAATGGCGATATCGATATGTTGGGCCTGGCAATCCAGCGAAAGCTCATCCGCCTTGCCGCGGCCAATAAAGGTTGCCCCGTCGGGCCTTGACCTTTTTTGCAAAACCGTATCTACCACCTGCGCACCGGCTGTCTCCGCAAGCCGCCTGAGCTCCTCCAGGCTTTCCTCACTTTCGGCACCAACCAGGATTGCCCGCTCGGGTCCTGTATGCAGAGACTGCTCCTGACCATGTGTCACCAGCTCATCGGATACCTGTATTTCCTGCATCCAGGCTTCCTGGGGGATTTTGTGATAAGGCAGAGGGCCAAAAAGCCGGAGTGCCGGCTGGCCATCCTCCATTTCGCCAAGAAAGCCCACGCCGATTTCCGGTGAGCGGTTCAGGGACAGGCCCACAGCAGCCATGGCATCAAAGCGCATGGTGCGCAGCGCACTGATATCCACATCTGACAGTTCACCGCTGCCGCTGGGATGGGTATGGATGCAGCGGACCATGGAAAGCCGCTGCGTATTGCGCCGCAGCCGGTATTCCGTCAACGGCACGGTATCAATACCGCCGATGATCACATCCACCACCTCGCCGTCTCGTGTGATGTACACGGCGATTTCCCGGTTGATGTTCAGGGAATGCTCTTTGAGTATATCGATCATACCGGCGGGGACAAACTCATCCCGTTCCACTTCATAGGCATACAGCTTTTCCAGCTCCGCCAGCAGCGTTTTGCGTAAACCCTCGGTATTGCCATGAATCTCTGGCATAAAAAACCTCCTTGATGACATGGGGAAGCCGGGGATACGCCCTGCGCCCCCGGCTTTTATTGTGCCTCTGGATGCTTCTTTTGATAATCCTCAATGGCGGCGTGTATGGCTTCCTCCGCCAGCAGAGAACAGTGAACCTTGACCGGCGGAAGCCCATCCAGTGCTTCCATTACAGCCTTGTTGGTAAGCTTCAAAGCTTCCTCAATGGTTTTACCCTTTACCATTTCGGTGGCCATGCTGCTGGTGGCGATGGCGGCCCCGCAGCCAAAGGTTTTAAACCTTACATCGGTAATGACCCCGTCTTCCACCTGAATGTCCATTTTCATGATATCGCCGCACTTGGCATTGCCTACGGTACCGGTGCCGCTGGGATTTTCCAGCTCACCGACGTTTCTTGGATTTTCAAAATGCTCCCAAACCTTTTCGCTGTATTGCATGGGGAATTCCCTCCTTATTTCACTTGAGCCGCGTAAAGCGGCGACATAGAGCGAAGATCTTTCACAATGCCGGGCAATACCTTCAACACCTCATCCACTTCCTCCCGGGTGCTGTCCTGGCCTAGCGACAACCGCAGGCTGCCATGGGCAATTTCATGGGGGAGGCCAATGGCCAGCAGCACATGAGACGGGTCCAGTGAACCGCTGGTGCAGGCTGAGCCGCTGGAGGCGGCAATGCCGGCCAGGTCCAGCCGCAAAAGCAATGCTTCGCCTTCTATGTAACGTACAGACACGTTGACATTGCCGGGGAGCCTGTGCTCCCTGGAGCCGTTTACACGCACATCAGGCATACTATTTACGATGCCCTCCATCAGCCTGTCCCGCAGGGCAGAGAGCCGGCTGGCCTTTTCATCCATATGCCCCGTAGCCAAGGTAATAGCAGCGCCAAGGCCGATAATGCCGGCCAGGTTTTCAGTACCGGCCCGAAGCCCCCGCTCCTGGGCACCGCCTTGCACAAGCGTTTCCAGCCGCGTTCCTTTACGGATATACAATGCACCTACGCCCTTGGGGCCATTGAACTTGTGGGCGGAAAGGGACAGCATATCCACCTGCCAGGCGTTCACGTCAACAGGTATTGAACCTACCGCCTGCACGGCGTCGGTATGAAAGGCCACACCCCTTGCCTTGGCAATTTTGCCAATTTCGGCAATGGGTTCAATGGTACCAATCTCATTATTGGCAGCCATGATGGTAATCAAAATAGTCTTATCTGTAATGGCCCTTTCCACATCCGCAGGGGATACGAGGCCGTCGCTGTCAACCGGCAGATAGGTCACCTCAAAGCCCTGCTTTTGCAGCCATTCACAAGTATGCAACACCGCATGGTGCTCGATGGCGCTGGTGATAATATGGTTTCCTTTCGCCCGGCGGGCAAAGGCTGTGCCTTTGATGGCCCAGTTGTCGCTTTCTGATCCGCCAGCGGTAAAATAAATCTCCTCAGGCTTGGCGCCGATGGCCGCGGCTACCTGCCTTCTGGCATTGGCGATGGCCTTAAATGCCTCCCGGCCCGTTTGGTGAATACTGCTGGCATTGCCGTACACCTGTGTAAAGTAAGGCAGCATAGCGTCAAGCACTGCCGGGCTGACAGGCGTGGTGGCGGCATTGTCCATATAAATGCGGTTCATAGCGCTTCTTCCTTCCGAGCTTTTTAGGTTTCCTTGGTAAGCATATCCTTTAAGGTAATGCTTTGCAAAAGGCCGTTGATTTGGTCGGTTAGCCTGATCCAAACCATTCTGGTAGGACAGCTGCAGCTTTTTTGACAGGTATCGCCGTCGTGCAGACATTCAGATAAGGAAACCGGCCCTTCGGTAGCATCGATGATGTTACCTACCGTAATTTCCCCAGGGTCCCTGGCCAGTTGATACCCACCCTGTACACCGCGCACGGTGGAAACGAGGCCTGCGCGGCGGAGGTTGCCCAGCAGCTGCTCCAGGTATTGTTCGGGTACCCCGGTTTCCGCAATGGCCTTTAATGGCTGGGGACCATTTCCGTTTTGTGTCGCCAGATAAAACATGGCGTACAACCCGTATTTTCCACGGGTCGAAAGCTTCATCCGCCAGCCTCCTTTCTGCCTTTGCGGCATTATCCTGCCCGGAATCTTGAGGGTATAGCCGCTTCCAGCGCAATCCCTACTAATTTTATCGGGTTTTCGATGGTATGTTATCACTGCCATGACAGGTTGTCAAGGGCCTGTATCACATTTTTTGGCGCTTTACGCAAAAGTATATGTTATGAACGATCATAACGAAAACAGCAGTGTCTTTTCAATGAAAAAACGCTGCTGTTTAAGCGATAAACTTGTGAATTGCATTAGTCTGAATCTTTGGCGGTGATGATGTTCGCCTCATTGGGTGTAGGCGTCCATGTTTTTTGATAGGTCCCATCCATGTACGCCAGCGCAACATCCTCTTCCTGCTCACCAAAGGTGATAAAATCAACTGTCTTGTTATCCGAATTAGTCAACAGCACGCATTCACCGTCGCTGCTTAAGCCGAAACCCACTTCCGCATCTATCAAATATACCGCAAGATATCCGCCGGCCGGAAGAACACCGTCCTTAAAGTGCCATTTGCCAGGCTTGTTAGGATTATCGGAAAGACCGTAACCCGAAAGGTTTATATCGCTTGAACCCGCATTGTGAAGCTCTATATAATCAGGTGTTTCGCCATTTTCCAAAAGCAGCGAATTGTCCGCCAGGATTTCGCTGATGTATAAGTCGCCCTTCGCCGCGACATCCCCGACCAGCACCTCGCCGCCCAAAAACCGCTGATTGTATGTCATAGCAGGCACAACCAATGATTCTACAAGCGTGCCCTTGGCGTCATGCAAGTATATGGTTACACCTTCGGCTGCCAGCTTAAATGGCGCGCCTTCTTTTTTTCCTGAGCAGTAAATGGTCATCTCTTCCCCTGGTTGAAGGGATACATCGGTCAAAACATATGCTTCCTTGCCGCCTTCCTCCGACAGCTCATAGCCACTTAAATCTACAGCATCAGCGCCGGTGTTTTGAAGTATCACATAATCGAAAGCTTCCCCTTTATCAGTCAGGTTCAGGGAAAGATTTTGCGTAACCACTTCTTTAATGGTGATGTCAGCCATGGCCGGAAAACAAAAGCAGAGGACAAGGAGTATTAGGGCTATCAGATAATGCTTTTTCATTTGAAGTGAGAAGTCCCTTTCTTATGATAAGTCCAATATATTCCATGGGATGCGTTCGTTTCCTTTTTTACAATTGTAAATTGTCGGAAACCCTTACCCGTTTCACACCGATTGCATACAAAAAAAGACCGGAAACAATGCTGCCGGCCCTTGTAAGTCTATGCTGCCAAGGCAATAGTTTTAGCTTTTAGGCTTGATACGCATTCCAAGCTCCACTTCGCCAATGTAGGTCTTTACTTCGATAACGGTCACATCGCCCTGCCCAAACAGCGGTTCATTTGCGCCCAGAATTCTGGGCGGCTGAATATCGCAGGTTACGTTTTGCTCTGACAAGGTTGTCATGGCATTGCCGCTAATGATATTTGCGATCTCACCCAGCGCAGAGGTCACAAATTCATCCACCTGGTCAAATTCCATGCCGCTCATAATGTTTACGATTTTCAAAGTGGTCTCCCTGGGAAAGCGGTAGTATATCTCTCCAGTCAGATCACCTGTTATCTCCACCGACACACGGACGTCATCGGCAGCTTCCCCGCCGCCTTCACCGGTATGGGGCAGCCCGGCAGACGCATCCAAATCCAGCATCAGTTTAAACACTTCACAGGTAGCTTTGGAAAATGGAGGGTATAGCGCGTTATTCATGATTCAATCCCTCCCTTTGCCTTTGCATAAATACCGATTTTTTGATCGGTTGCCACAACATGATTGATCAGCCAAGCCAGAAGCTTTCCGCCAAATTGCTGGACGAGCGTTTCCTGATAACCCTGACTTTCATATTGCGAAGCAAAATTAATCACGTAATTGACCATGCCCTGATGCGTCGCACTATGGCTGGCCGTTTCGGGATAGCCGATGCTGCGCTGATACGCCTCTTCATCATGAAAATGGACAACTACATATTCTTTCATAAAAGCCAAGGTATCGTTTACCTTGGATACCTTTTGTGACCACTCGCCACCGGAGCGCAATGTTTCCAGAAAATCGGCAACACGCCTGAACAACTCTTCGTGCTGTTCATCAATCAGCGGCACACCAATTTTGTACTTATCTTTCCAAAGCATTGCTCCGTCTCCTTTATCGTGTTAGCACAATTTAATACATCGACAAAAAGCGCCAAAAATTGCATGATCTCTGCAAATAATTACGTGCTTTCCCTACTCGGTTACGCAATCCCTGCCAAGCTTCCAAGCGCCGGCAAAGCGGCGGTGCCACTTTGTAATAAGCTGAGGTCTATTCCCAATACGCCGTTACGTGCATGCCTGGCAGCAGCCCATCCGCAGCGCTTTGAATCGTCAAGGTTACAGGGTATTTGGTCGTATCCAGAACGGTTATGCCCAGCGGACTTATTTCCCTAACAATAGCTGTAAAGACAGTATCGCCAATAGCATCTGCCTTCACCTGCATCGTCTTCCCAACCATAACAGCAGGAACATCCATCTCATCCACATCCACCACAAACTCCAGTGTATCTACCGGCTTTATCGTCAGCAACAGCTGATCCTTGCGTACCTGCTGTCCATCCTGCACAAACAGCGCTGTTACCACGCCTCCCTTTGATGCCACCGCTGTAAGCTCCGCTGGCTGATTGTGCGCGGAGGACGTATCATCCATAACAAAGAGCGCGTCACCCTGAACAACCTTTTGGCCCTCAGTCACCTGTATGCCGGCAATCACGCCTTCGGCCATTACCTGTATCAATGGAGCACGCTCAACCACACCTTCGCCTACCTTATCCTTGGTGTTATAGGTATCGCCTTCCCCGCGGTACAGCTTCACTTTATCCTCCAGTTCAAAGTCGCCGGCTGAAATTTCTACCACGTAGCTGGCGCCGTTTACATGTACCACCTTGCCCTGCGATTCAACCGGATCATTGTTATCGCCATCATATACGCGCAGCGTTTCTCCAAGGGTTATTGCCCGGTTTTTCGGCTTGTTGTACGCTGTTGCGGTTGTTGCGCGGACATGCATCACACCCTCCCGCTCAATGAAGCACAAGGCTCCATATTGCTGGATCACACCTGACGCCTGATCTCCCACCTTGCCCTGCAAAAGCCGTACAGTGCCATTGGCAGGCGCCAATATGCTCAGTGGCCTGATGGCAAAAAGCTGTGCGTCCGCGTTTACCACATCACCGATCTTTACATCAAAGGGCTGCAGCTGACCGCCCAGCGGCGCAAATACATCCACCGTCTCCACCGGCTGCACGGTTCCTTTTGCCCATCTTTGCGGCTTTACATCATTCCCATTTTCAGCATTGGCATAAGCAGAGCCAGTCAATAATACACACACCATCAAAAGTATCAGCCATTTACGTTTCATTTTCATTTTACCCCTTATACTTTTTATTCTACACTCTTTAAGGCTTCAACCATGTTCACACTTTTGAATTTTGCACCGATCATCAGATTAACTATCTGTGCAAACAAAAGAGTCAACAGAGGCGTAAACACCCAACTCGATGTTGCAATATATGGTATGAACTCCAGCATGGTGGGAAAGCCATATGTCAGCACCCACCAATGCAGATATGGGCCTGCCAGCAAGCCCAGCGGCAGCCCAATAACTGCCACAGCTATGTTCTCCCTGAGAATCAGCCTCTTTGTCTCACGCGGGTAAAATCCCAGCACCATCAAAGTCGCCAACTCCCGTACCCGCTCAAAAAAGTTCAGCTGACCTAAGGTAAACAGCACTACCAGCAAAAGCGCGCCTGCAAAGATAACCATCACCATCACCACAACGTCCAGCACCCGAACAATGGTCTCATTCCCCGTGCGCTCCTGTACGATGGTGCGTACCTTGGCAACGCCATCCATATCCTTGACCGCATCTGTATCTATATTTCCTCCCGTGAGGAAAAGGGCAGTGGGGGAATAGGGCATCATGTCCAGCTGGCGCCAGGCGCTTTTACTAATGTATACGCCCTGACCCAACTGTATACTGATAATGCTCTTAACGGAGGCCGTTACCGAATGGCCGTTAGGTGCGCGCATTCTGACGCTGTCCCCAACCGCGAGCCCTGTTTCCTCCGCCGTACGCTCACTGAGTGTGATACCCTCCATTGGCAACCATACCCGCTGGTCATCCTGCTGCAAGTATACCGCCTCATGCCTGTCTTCCAATACATGCAGACCCTTGGTTACCCATTTCCCGTCAATCTCCAGCTCACAGCTGCCTTCCATTACAGCCTCCTGCCGCAAAGCGCCTGCACGCAGCTGTATCGCCTGCAAATAATCTTGGTTCGTGGCAGAAGACTCCAGGTCTACCCGCACATCGTACCGCATGGTTTTGGTATAGTGATTTTCCAGCACATATACCACCGAATCCCGCATGCCAAACCCTGTAAGCAGCAAAGCGGAACAACCGACCACACCGATGATGCCGATAAAAAACCTGGAAGTGTTGCGGAACATGTTTCTGGTAATCAGCTTTGTACTGAAGGAGAGCCGCTTCCATACAGGGGTTATATACTCCAGCAATATCCGTTTGCCATGAGCAGGCGGCTTGGGCCGCAGCAATCCTGCCGGCACCTCCCGCAGGGCCTTGATGCAGCTTAAATAGCTGGCTCCCATAGCAATCAGGATGGTTACCGCGCTGATGCCAACCATCACGCCGGGATGCATGTATACCCCAGCGCCAGGCATGTTATAAATGGACATCAGTACCCACATCACAATATTTCCTAATAACAAACGTGCACCCAGGAGCCCGAATACAGCCCCCAAAGCGGCTACCAGCAGTCCATACCCTGTATAGTGCCTGACCAGTTCTTTTTTGCTGTAACCCAAGGAGCACAGTGTCCCAATTTGCAGCCGTTGGCTCTCCACCATGCGCTTCATGGTGCTGAAGGTGATCAGCGCCGCTACCAGAAAAAATACTGATGGGAAAACCTGGCCCAGTGCCCGCACCTGATCTACTTCTTCAATGGCCATTTTAATGCCCATTTTATCGTCCCGGGTCACGATTAATATGGATGGGTCATCCAGCAACGCCTGAATGGACTGCTTAACCTGTTCCACATCTGCGCCTTGTTTTAGTGTAACCACCGTTTCACGGTATGGCAAAAACCCAAGAGTGCCGGGCGATAGGTATGCATAGCCAAAGGATGCGGGATCGGCACTGAAAGCAAATCCATCTGAATAGACCACATACTCAGGACTGTAACCGATACCGCCAACCAGAAGATTGATTTTTTCGCCCTGCACCTTGACCGTAAAGGTGTCTCCGGACTTGAGGCCAATTGCTTTTGCAAACCGACTGTCCAGCACACAAATGCTCTTTCTTGTATCGGGCAGCGATTCACCTTCAAAAACCATTGCGGTGCTGACACGGGCCGTCCCCTCGTTCATGTATAAATCCATATCAGGCTCGCCTGGCAAAGTGGCAGTGGCCCTGACATGTACACGCCGCTGCGCATCAGCAACGTCTTTCAGTTTGGCTATATCCCTGGCCTTACGGTCGCTGATATTGCCTGCAATCCAGATATCTGCCAGATTGCTCTTGGCAAACTGCTCTTCCAGATTTTTTTCCATGCCGCGCCAAGCACCGTCAAGGCTTAAAAAAAGCATGGCGGAAAGCATGCAGATGGTAAACACTGCCGCAAATGACTTCCAGTTCTCCCGAATATCACGCAGCATCTTCCGCCTGAGCAGATTGTTTTGTGCTTTTCCCTTCACCACACAACATCCTCCATGGCGATTGGGCTGTCATTCACCTCGACGGAATGCACCTTGCCGCTCTTCATACGTATCACCCGCCTGACTGCGGGCACAATCGACGCGTTATGGGTAATGATCACAACTGTCTTGCCAAGGTCACGGCATACGTCGCTTAGCAGCATCAACACCATGCGCCCGGTTTGTGAATCCAATGCACCGGTAGGCTCATCGCACAGCAGCAGCTCCGGATTTTTACATAGCGCCCGAGCAATAGCCACCCGCTGCTGCTCTCCGCCGGATAGTTGCGCCGGAAAGTTGTTCATGCGATCCTTCAGCCCTACTCTGTCCAGCATTTCTTGGGGGGATAGGGGATTGGAGCATACCTGCTGCGCCAGTTCCACATTCTCCAAGGCAGTTAGATTTGGCATCAGATTATAAAACTGAAATACAAAGCCTACATCCAGCCTACGGTAAACATTCAGTTCTCTGGCACTTAGTTTAGCAATATCCCGGCCGCCAACAAGTATCCGGCCGTTGGTTGCGCTATCCATGCCACCTAGCAGGTTCAGCACTGTTGTTTTTCCAGCACCGCTTGGCCCCAATACCGCCGCAAACTCTCCGTGCCTGATTTCAAAGCCGGCACGGTCTACCGCATGTATGGTGACCTCGCCCATGTGGTAGGACTTGCTTACTTCTTCAAAAATGATCTCGGCCATAAAACACCTTTCTACTATTTGTCCAACATTATGTTGAATAAATACCACAGATACAGTATAATCAGCACAGCGTCGGTTTACAATGGACAGATCAAATCAGCATGTGGAATGTCCAACAGAATTGCTGTACCGTGTCGGTTTAATCTGTAACAAGGAGTTTCCTTTCAAAGTGCAATGGGGAGGTGCTGCCATGAATGGTGACAAAAACGACAGGCGGATCAAATATACGAAAATGGTATTAAAGCAAAGCCTTGTCACGCTTTTACAATCCAAGCCCATATCGAAAATTTCTATTAAAGAGATCTGTGAAACAGCTGATATTAATAGAAGCACATTCTATGCCCATTATGCCGATCAATATGACCTGCTGCGGCAAATCGTTCAAGAAACGCTTAAAGATGTAAATGAATACCTGTCAAACTACAATTTTAAGGAGTTTGAGCCTGAATCAGAACAGGTGATGTGCAGCATTTTTGAATATATTGTGGATAATGCCGAACTGTGTAAAGTGTTGCTGGGGGAAAACGGCGACATCTCCCTGCAAAAGGAGATTATGATGATTATTCAGCGCCAAGGAATCAAAGAATGGAAAAACAAAGGTGCTGTGATTCATGAAGATCTACTGCAATATCTATTTCTTTTTGGTGTAAACGGAAGCATTGGGGTTGTTCAAAAATGGCTGCATGATGGCCTCAAGCAATCTGCCAGGGAAATGGCCGAACTGATGATAAAGCTGACCTACCAAGGGCTGGCCCCCTTTTTGCAGAATGATTAGCACATGTTACCTACATATTGGTTTTGCCTTATAATGGAATTTTTACATATGTTTTGTTGACTTTGAACTTTTGAAAATGTTATACTGCACATGCTGCGTCTATATGGATTATATCCCCATTAGGCTCCCCGTTTTCTATGCAATGGCAACAAAGGATAAAGCTATTCATTTTAGGAGGACGACCCATGAAAAGAGTTTTATGCCTGGTCTTGGCGATGGTATGCTTCGTAATGGTTATGCAAACCGCGGTAGCCGGCGGCGTGATGACGATTCTGCAGGATGAAATGGACCGCAAGATGAATGTACAAGGTCTTGGCAGTGACGGAAATTTTGCTGCTAATCCTGAAATCGCTGGCCAAAGCCCCACCACAGGCCTTGAATGGACGGGCAGATATATGCCCATGCTTGTGCAGATCGATAATGAAGATGGTGGTATCGGCGTGCGCGCACCATGGGGTGCATCCTACGCTGACATCATCTATGAGACACCACTGCATAAGGTCGGCCACACCAGGTTGTCCTTCCTCTTCAACGATACCGTACCCGAAAGCGTTGGTCCCGTCCGTTCAGCCCGCATGACACATGCAGAGCTTCGGGAAGAATGGGATGCCGCCTTCCTGTTCTACGGCGGTCAGGAGTATAAAGGCACAAATATTAACGACGTATTCAGCAAAACCGGCGCCAACAAAAAGGGGATTCTCTTCAGCGGCATGGTTGGTGAAGGTAAAGCCTGGAAAAAGTACTATACCCGTGTTCCCAAATTGGCTGGTCCCCATAATGTCGATGCCAATGTGAAAGCCATGCAGGATTTGACCCCTGCCGACTTTAAAGCACCCTCCAGGCCCTATCTTTTTACCGATGATCTGCCTGAGTTGGGCGATTTTGCAACAGACATTTCCATCACGTTAAAGCTGCCAGAATACTCATCCAGCTTTATGTACGATTCCGATGCCAATGTGTACTACCGTTTTGTTGGTGGCAATCCTTATGTGGATAAGGCCACTGGCGATCAGCTTTCCTTTGCTAATCTCATCATTCAGCGTACAGAAGTCACTTTCTATCATGATATCCCTGATAGGCCGGTGACTGTGAACGTAGGTTCGGGCAATGCTGATATTTTTATCGGCGGCCGTTATATTCCCGGCTATTGGATGCGGACCGGCATGGATCAGCGTACCGTATTCTTCGACCAGGATGGTAATGAGCTGAAGCTGCAAAGGGGCAAGACCTTTATCAGCATGCTGGATTACAGCACACCTGTTTCCTACACGGCACAATAACCAAGCGTAAAACGTGGACGCCTCATTATGAAAATGAGGCGTCCATTTTTTATGCGCTGTCTTGTGTCGTCTTTTTTTCACAAGGTACAGTAGTTCTATAATATATTCATTGACTTTCCTCGTTTCCAGTCAGAAGCGATTTGCATGTTGTCTTCAATTACTGGATGCCGAACCTTTCAGACTCTCCATTACCATCAGCAATATCCCGTTTTGATCCATCCAATCGAACAAGCCATTCCACAAACCAGCCGGTAACTCTACAATAAAGGGAATAGCACTTCGAACAAGCGAACTTTTTGCGTCATGAAAGAATTCCTTGATCGTTATATCATTCATACAAAAGAAATCAATACCGATGATGTTTTCCGCTGTTCTTGGTTCAAAATTTTCTTGCGTGTCGGCTATGGTAATGCTCGCATTGACTTTCAGTAGGCTCTTCTCTGTTTCGGGATTCAGGTATTCAAGCTGGCAGTCAAGCATTGTCTTGCCATTTTGCTCCCGCTGATTCCAGGCCAGGGTTAACATAAATGTTTTCTCAAGGCCTAACCCTTCACCACCCACTGATACAATGATTTTGCTGTTTCCCTGCAGCTGTTTTCCGTCAGGCAAGCCGGCTGCTTTTACTTTGGCGAAGCCATATGGTGTCCCGCTCTCAAAGAGATTCCATTCCATATCGACATTTAGCCCCGCATCTGTTTCCCCGAAAACACCGTTTCCCGCTAGCTCATACCCTTCCCATTCAGGAAGATTTACTTGCCAGGCTGAACGATCATCTTCCTTTTTTATCGTATATACGGTCTCTTCGCCCAGTGTCCAGGATTCACCTTCACTGGTAATATCTATGGTGAGCCCGCCATTTTCTGTAACCGCTGTCATCCAATCAGGTAAGGAATAAATAAATTCGTTAATCAGTTCATCCAGTGTTACATACAGCAGCAGTCCCCTTCTCCATTGGTAAAATGCTTGATTCTCATCCTGCTCCAAGGCTGCTGACAATTGCTCCGCTATAGCAATGCATTCCTTTGGCGTGTACGACCGGCTCTGTGTGCCGCCGGTCAAATCATTCCACTTTTGAACAATAGGCATGATTCCATATTTATAGGAATACAAATCAGTAAAAACACCTAAATATTGCACAGGCATGCCGAAGTAGTCATATACCTTTAGAAGATATGGCATGTAGTTTGCAAGGGTCAAAAGAACCGGTTTTTCACCAAAGAGGCTGGTTTGCAGGCTCATTCTTTCTTCCCAACCGGACAAATGAAAATCGACAGCACTTAGGCCATTGAGCATTACATCGCCGGAAATGTCAGCCTGACCGTTTTGAAGGATCATATGCCCTTTCAGAGTAAGTGCTTCCAGCGCCTTTGCCAATCCCCGTAAAAACATGTCAGGCTGCTGACCTGCGGCCGTAGGATCCATAGATGCGCTGATCGAAAAATCAACACCCTTATTTGCAACCTCTTCTGCTTGAGCATGGATCATACCGATAGTCAGTGATAATATACACAATACGCAAGCACAGAACAAACTGAATACCCGCTTTATAAATCCCCTGATCATTCCATATCCCCTTATAATAGGCAGACGCATAAAACGGGTTCACATTCCTATTGGCCGTCTGATGCACCCACAAGTTTTGCACGTACAATAATGCGCTGGGCATTGCTGATTCCGCCAAACGCTTGACAGGACATCAGTGTCAATGCCGGATAACTGGTATCAAGTGTTGGAGACCAGTCGTTATTGTTGATAATGTATACCTTGACGACCTCATACTTGAATGAACCCAAATGAGAAGTATGCAGATATATAACGTCTCCGGAAGACAGATTATTCAAATTTCTAAAATAATCCCTTGTTCCGGTACGGTGCGCACTGATACACAAATTTGCAATCGTATCCGGCTCTGGCGCACGGGGGAACATGGCCGCTCCAACCCGCATATTTTCATACATTTTGTTAAAGGAGCCGGAGCGATAAGCAGCAACCTTTACATTAATCCCGGGTATCTCCAACAAGTAAGAACGCTTCGCCCCTTTGGGATCGATATCGATAGCGGCATACTCACTTTCATCCTCCCCTTGCGGCTGATCTTTCCCTGCTAAAGCTGCCAGTTCGCGCTGCTGGGCGATGGCCGACTTCATATCGTCCTGCGGCATATGCAGCGCCAGCATTTCCATATACGATGCCATCATTTTCATGTTAGCCAGAAGTTGGCTTTCAGCACCACCGCCCGCCGCACCATTTGCAACCTTGGTGTTCAGTGCTTCTACCTGCTTGAGCAATTCTTCCAGGTCTGTCAATGAAGCATACATCAGTTCCCTTGCGGCTGTGATGGTTTTATCGCCGCGGGTTATGCCATCCACCACTTTCTGACCAGATAATGCGGATAGCTGCTCCACATCGGTAATAGGCTGAATCATTGTCAGCAGAAAAAATGCGTTTTCCACCTGCCTTCGCGCCTTCTCGAGTGCCTTGCTCATTTGATCAGCATTCAATGGCGCTTTTGCGCTGTCTAAAAGTGCTTTTGCTCCCGTGTTCAACGCCTCCCGTATAGACGCGGGCTCCGCTGATTCCGCACTCGCTGATATAATGCCAAAGAACAGGCTGGAAGGATCGCCGACGATACCGAGTTCCTCCAGAAAGCTTGGCGGATTGGCCGCCTCCTGCATTTCTTGAGGGGAAAACGTTGGCGTTACCCCCTTTTTCATAGCGGCATAATCCACAGGCTGATAGTCACCCGCATCCGGGATGACCATTTGAGCCTGCGCCTCGGCAGCTTTTTGCGCGGCGATACGGTAATCAATCTGCTGCCAGACCAATGGAACTACAAATGCAAGTACACCTGCTGAAATAAGAACGACGGCAAGCACAGTAATCCATTTTTGTTTCATATGCCGTATTTCGTTTGTTCTCTTCATGTCTGTGATGCCTCCCATCACTCAAGCGTAAAGTGTAAGGCGTACACCTGGTTATTATAGCACAGCTGCGCGCGATTGTAAGCGGCATTCTTTTTGGAATTCCCTTTTTCACCGATACAACAAGGAAGGGAAAGGGGCAGTCCTCTCAAGAGGGCTGCCCCGGTTCACTGTCACTTGAGGGATTACTTGGAACGGAGCTTCCTGCGGTTCATGATCAGCAACAGCACGCCAGCCAATGTCATAAGACCGCCAAAGGGTACCAGAATCATGACCCATTCACCAGTCACAGGCAAGACGCCGTTAATGGCATAGACGATTACTGTCGCCGTATTGGTGTTCTTGCGAACTGCCGTCTGGCTAATTGGTTCGGCAAGATTGGTAGAGGTGGTATAAATGCCGACATTGGGTACTGCTATCTCAACGCTTTCGTTGCCTTCCAGTTCAATGTACTTGCCTTCAACGATGACGGCATACTGCATTTCGCTGGGGATTACATTACCCTGAGCATCCACCGTAGCCGGTGCAAGCACCAGAGACACATTGATAGAGTGTTTACCCGTATCAGGATCTTGGTAAGCATCCTGCGCTATTATCCTGGGGAAGATGGATGCATCGGCGTTGATAGCATTCACCCAGTTGTAGAAATTGATGTTAGCATCAAACTCATCCACCAGGTTCACACGCATGGGAGCTGTATTCGTATTTGTGAGTGTGAATACATACACCCAGCGTCTGTCTTGCGTCGGATCGCCAACGTACATCTCTGAAACGCTGGCTGCCTTACGTGCTGTGACTGCGGCCGATACATCGGTTTCCACCTCATTGGAGGGGATAGGATCATAGGGAGTTTCATCTTCCTTCTTAGGTGTTACGGTTGCGCTGTTTTGGATGGTTATAACATCCTGATTCACCTTGATGGCATCTACGCTAACCACAAAGGAAAGAGTGACTTCCGCGGGCGCGGTGACTTCCATGGTTTCAGGGTTGAAGGTCGCTGCAGGCATTGTAAAGTTCCAGGTAAGAAGCTTTGCGTTCAAAGCATCCTGGCTTTCGCCAAAGCCTGTGGTCGTAAAAGCGTTGAATGTAACGCCGTCTGCCAACAAATCGCTTACAGTTACATCAAAGGCCCTAAGCGATCTGCTTATAACTCTCAGTGTATAAGTCAGTGTCTCGCCGGGATGGGATTCTGTCTTGCTGGTTTCCTTGACGATGGACATCACAGGACCAAAGACTTCCACCTGTACTTCGTTACTGGTCAGCGGATAGGTAGCCGGGTCTTCGGAAGGGAATTCTTCGCCATAGGGATCGGTATATTCGCCTGTGGCGCTGTTTTTCAACAAGCGGTAGCCTTCCTCTAGCGGTACCAATTCATTCGCCGTTACTGTGAAGGTAAAGGATGTAGTGCCTGGCACCAGTGCGCCATTTACCAATGTGGCGGCAGGTACCGTACCGTTCCAGGCGATGACCCTTGTAGCGGTATTGTAGGCAGCACTTCCGGTGCCTTGGTTCGTAAAGGCTACGAATGTCTGGCCGGCAGCCAAGCTGTCATATACGCCAGTGATGGTAACAGGCCGTAGCATTCTGTTGGTCAGGGTAATGGTGTAGGCGAACTGTTCGCCACCCAATACTTGCGTCTTATCGACGGACTTGGACAGCTCCACAATGGGAGTGTTCAGCGTATTTAAGAAGTTATTGCCGTTCTGAATTGTGCGATAACCTGGCACGGGGGTTTCAGATACGGTATATACGATGGGAATGCCGCCGTTACGATATCTGGCAAGTCCAGTCCAGCTATCCGTCCAGCCATTGGCTTGGGTCAGTGTCAGTATGCCGCCTTCCTGGGCTGTTACTGCCGTGCCATCCTTGTACAGCTGCACAGTTACACTCGTGCGCAATCCATTTGCATTGTTTGCGTCATCCCATGCCTTGCTCACGGGAATGCTTACCGTTTCCGGCGTATAGCTGTTGGTTACGGTGATAGTGTAATCACCATTGGCGTAAGCGACTTCGCCTTCATACGTTACTTCGCTTGCGTATGCATCGTTTATGCCGCTTTCTTCGACGGTGTACTGGATAAATATGCCGCCATCACGGTACTTCGCAAGTCCGGTCCAACTATCTGTCCAGCCGTTGCCTTCGGTCAGCGTCAGTATTCCGCCTTCCGCTTCCGTCACTGCCGTGCCGTCTTTGAACAGCTGCACGGTTACATCGCTGCGCAGGCCGTCTTGGTCGTTGTTATCTTCCCAGACCTTTGTCACCCTGATATCCGTCAGCGGCATGTTGATCATCGTGATGTTCGGATCGGTCTCTTCATCGCCGATGGTTCCACCGACTTCGGGTGTGTCGTTTGAATATCCGTCAGGTATGTCTTCTTCTACGTTGTACGTCTGTCCATACGGCAGATCGGAGATCGTTGCCGTCTGGCCATCCGTCAGTGTGACGATACCGTTCACGG
>JAEWSC010000047.1 GCA_023398575.1 Bacillota bacterium
GGGGATTTCTATTCCCCCCATTAATCCCCCCTGCACCCCCGTAACCCCCATAAACCGACCAGGGCCGCGGCCCTGGACCCGGGGATGAGATTCGGCCTTGATACAGTATACAAAAGGCTTTTACTTATTTGCTGTCATATTGGGCGATAATGCTTTGTCATTGGTTTTTTCACACATCAGAATTTGAACGAACAAGATCTGTAACATTGAAACCAATCCAAAGCATCGGGACGTTGGGAATGGATAAGGTACAATAAATTGCGCAAATTCAAAAAAGGGATAAAAAGGGACAAGGAATGCAGATCTCTGGTAGAATGAGGTTGCGACACAACATTAGATTATTAGGAATGAACTCTTCGATATATTCTTCTTTATTTCCATCATTATCTTCTAATGTTATACGGAATGAATTTACTTTAAGGTCCGGTGATTCGCCAGTTAAAACGCCCATAAGCATATCAATATCGTCATACAAATCGAGATCGATAATCTTCATCGACAACGGAGAATAATCTAGAGCCGATAAAACATCAGTCTTAATTACATCATCAAGATAGATTCCAAATTCTCCTTCGGGCAAATTGACAAGCTCCTCAAGATTGATATATAAATCATCAATCATCTTATTAATTTTAACAAGGAGCACTAATTCAGATTTTTGCAGATAGGGTCTTGAGGCAGCCAATGTAGATTCTTTGATGATTTTGCGAAACTCCTTCCATTCAGGCCCATTGATATTGTTTGCTATGACTAGCCCAAAAAAGGCCGCATCATTGCCATAAGAAACCTGTTTTAACTTTTCGATAGCAGAGCATATTGGGATATACAGTTGATCACGGCGTTTGATTTCCATTTTGCTATGGTTATCCCTTTTGCTAAGTGCCAAGGTTGTGAAATAAGAAAGCATGCCGCCAACAATCGTACCGACAAACGTACCAATAAGAGGTAGTATCGCTGTCATATAATCGGCTTGTTGAGGGGCGCCTCCGATAGCATTTGTAGTATTACCAAGCAGTAGCATGAATAATTCTGTGCTGCTAGCTAACGCTCTACTCATATTGAACCTTCTTAAAGCTTTAGTAATATGCTTTAGTAAATCATACCATTAATATCCATTGCTTGCAAACAAAAAGGCAAAACTAACAATCTTGCCACTAAAATTCAATGCCCATTGCTATTCAATCATCTGCATAAAGGTACCATCATTATTGCGCAAATAAGTTATGACTTGATCGTCACCTTGATAAAAATCTTTAACAGGAATTTTCCATGGTTTAATGAACTCCGCCAAAATGGAAGCATAATGCTTTTGATCCCACGTATCAAACGCGTCACCACCTATTGGATGAGATATTATTGTCTTTGGACTCTTCTCATTGTCAAAAATAATTGTGTAATAAGGTGTTCTAAAAAACAGTGACGTCTTATATAATATTTTTGCGCATAATTCTGCAAACTGCAAGGGGTGAAGAATCTCCCCAAGCAGCGACCTCATGTCCTCATATTCCATGAAGTATTCTTGTTGGATGCCATTGTCCATTAAGTTTGCAATAATTCCTACATCGTCCACTCGTATAAAAAAGCATTTCAAAAATGGACTGTTAAATGACCAATACTTCTCATGTTTACGCGAATCCAACCTAAATAAAAGGATACTCCATGGATTATATATAAATTCAGCATCTAGAATGGCACTTCTTAAGAATATAAACTGCATTTGATGTTTTTTTAGATTTTCTGCTGAATATATTGATTCACTTTTTGGATCTTTTATGTCTACTCTTAGCGAAAGCTCTCTAAACAAAATGCCATAAGCAATCTTGTTAAGCCAAAGAAACAATACTCTTTGGTCTAAATCTGCTACTCCTTTATAACCTAAGTTTACAGCATTACACACAGGTACCTCAATTTTATTATTTAAGGCTTGATTACACTCTTTGCAGCATGGAATAGTTAATTGTCTATATCTAAATAGTGATTGATTAAGAAGCTGTAATTTTTTATCCCAAAGGTTATATTTATGCTGTAACCACTTTGGGAAAACATGCTCAACTGTTCTATTATTGTCATGAAGAATTTCACCACAGAGAAAACAACGATCATTCGTAAATGTCATTTGTTCAAAGGGGTTAAAATTATCATGGCTATTACTCATGATGCATCACCTTAATGCTTGATATTATATTGTGCATAGAGCTCGGAAAGGAAAAGGTTGTTGATCATCAAAATTGGGGTTTCCAAAGGGATGTATCCCTTTGGCGGGGTTCCCAGGGGCAGAGCCCCAGGGTTATCTCCTCTTCGCCCGTCTCCTTCGTCTCACCTGCTCGTCATGCTTTTCCACGGCCTGGCCGCGGAGGGTGAAGAGTTGGTCGCGGAGTTTGGCGGCTTTTTCAAAGTCCAAGGACTGGGCGGCGGAAAGCATTTGATCTTCCAGTTGGAGGATAAGAATTTGCTTGTCTTCGTCGGAGAGGGTTTCCGGCGATTTTTCTTCCACCTGGCGGGTGATCTCCAGCAGGGCGCGAACGGTGTTTTGCACGCTTTGGGGTGTAATGTTGTGGGCCTCGTTATAGGCCTGCTGCAGCGCGCGGCGGCGGTTGGTCTCCTGTATGGCGCGCATCATGGAATCGGTAAGCTTATCGGCATACATGATCACCCGGCCTTCCAGGTTACGGGCGGCGCGGCCAATGGTCTGCACCAGGGAGGTTTCACTGCGCAGAAAGCCTTCCTTATCGGCGTCGAGTATGGCCACCAGCGCCACCTCCGGCAGGTCAAGGCCTTCGCGGAGCAGGTTAATGCCCACCAGCACGTCAAATTCACCCAGGCGTAAGCCGCGTATCAGCTCCATACGCTCCATGGTCTGTATATCGCTGTGCAGATAGCGGACCTTGATATCCAAATCTTTTAAATACGAAGTCAAGCTTTCGGCCATGCGTTTGGTGAGGGTGGTCACCAGCACGCGGAAGCCTTTTTTTGTGACCTCGTACAGTTCGCCCACCAGGTTATCCACCTGCCCGGTGGCAGGGCGGATAATGATTTCCGGGTCGATCAGGCCGGTGGGGCGTATGATCTGCTCCACAATCTGGCCAGATCTTTCCAGTTCGTAGGGTGCAGGAGTTGCAGATACATAAATCGTTTGATGTATGCGTGTCTGGAACTCCTCGAACAAAAGGGGCCTGTTATCATAGGCTGATGGTAGACGGAATCCATATTCCACCAGCGCATCCTTGCGCATGCGGTCGCCACGGTACATGGCGCGCACCTGGGGCACGGACACGTGGCTTTCGTCGATAAAGGTAATGAAATCCTCCGGAAAGTAATCCAGCAGGCAGAAGGGCGCATCGCCTGGGCTGCGGCCGTCAAAGTAGCGGCTGTAGTTTTCAATGCCGGTGCAGTAGCCCAGCTCGCGCATCATTTCGATATCGTAGCGGGTGCGCTGCTGCAGGCGCTGGGCTTCCAGCAGCCGGTCGGCATCCTTTAGTTCTTGCAGGCGTTTTTCCAGGTCCGCCTCGATTTGCTGGATTCCCTTTTCCATGCCTTCGGGATCGGTAGCGTAATGGGTGGCGGGGAAGATGGCGGCATGCAAAAGCGTGCCCAGCACATGGCCGGTGGTGACTTCGATTTCGCTGATACGCTCGATTTCATCGCCGAAAAACTCCACCCGCAGCCCATGGTCGTACGAACCGGCAGGTATGATTTCTACCACATCGCCGCGAACCCGAAAGGTCCCGCGGGAAAAATCCATGTCGTTGCGCTCATACTGAATGTCCACCAGCTTTCGCAAAAGGGCGTCGCGGTCCATCCGCATGCCTGGGCGGATGGAGAGCATTAACCCCTCGTACTCCTTGGGGTCGCCCATGGAGTAGATGCAGCTGACGGAAGCGACGATAATCACATCCCGCCGCTCGCGAAGGGCCGCCGTAGCGCTGTGGCGCAGGCGGTCAATCTCCTCGTTGATAGAGGAGTCTTTTTCGATGTAGGTGTCAGAGGAGGCAATGTATGCTTCCGGCTGGTAGTAGTCGTAGTAGCTGACGAAGTACTCCACCGCGCTGTCAGGGAAGAAGGATTTGAACTCGCTGCAAAGCTGGGCCGCCAGTGTTTTGTTGTGGGCCATGACAAGCGCGGGCCGCTGCACCTTTTCAATGATGGAGGCCATGGTAAAGGTTTTACCCGAGCCGGTAACGCCCAGCAGTACCTGATCGGAAAGGCCGTCTTGCAGGCCCTTGGACAATGCCTCAATGGCCCGGGGCTGATCGCCTGTGGCGGTATAGGGTGCTTTCAAAACAAATTTGTTCATAATGCCTCCGGCAATTCGATAAAACGACTTGTCGTTTTATCGAGTCTGCACGATTCACCGCAAATGCCTGCGGCATTTCGGCTGGTGAACCGCGAAAGGAATGCTTGCTTCGCAAGCGGCCCGCCCGACCGGCAAAGCCGGTCGATACGATTACAAATGAAGGGGTTAAACCCCTTCATTGCATCCCCGGCGGCATCTCATACTTTTGAGGAGTGGGAACGCTTGTTCTGTTATTTTACCATAAATCCACTGATATGAGAAGTCTTCTCCAGAAAAAATTGTTGGCGGCAATGGAGCTTTAAAATCTGCCTTGTATGAATCCGGGCGTCTTGACCGCATCGCTTTATGATGCCAAAATCCGCCCGTCAGTGCCGTTTTGCGGCATTTTCCAGCAGAATATTTGCTCCTTCGCAGGAGAAACTGAATGCGACAGGAGGGAAGTGTATGGCTATCACACTTGTGAAAAACGCGGCTCCCGGGCCTATTTTGACCGCTTTGAAGGGATGCGGATTATGACCACGTATGTAGTATCGCACAGTCCGGGCTTAAGCGGCGAAGTCGAGATCAATACGGCAAAAAATGCCGTTTTGCCTATTTTGGCCGCAGCGCTCCTGACCGGCGAACCGCTATCTGTTCAAAGGGTGCCCAATCTGACCGACGTGCAAACGCTGATCCATATTTTAAAGGATTGCGGCGCGCATGTGGAGGAAGATGGCAGCACGGTCACGGCTTTTGCTGAAATTCCGCACAACCCTACAGATGAAGAAAGCATTCGCCTGATGCGGGCGTCGGTACTGATTATGGGTCCGCTGTTGGCACGGACAGGCTACGCCAAGGTAGCGCTGCCGGGCGGCTGCGCCATTGGCCAGCGGCCCATTGACCTGCACGTAAAAGGCATGCAGGCCATGGGTGCGGAGGTGGAAATTACCTCCGGCAGCGTGACGTTAAAGGGCAAGCTAAAAGGCGGAAATGTGTATCTCGATCTGCCCAGCGTGGGCGCGACGGAAAACATCCTTATGGCGGCTTGTCTGGCCGAGGGAACAACGCGCATCGAAAACGCGGCCAAGGAGCCGGAGATTGTAGACCTGGCCGACTGCCTTGTCAACATGGGCGCAAACATTATGGGCGCCGGCAGCGGCACGATTTTTGTGGAGGGCGTAAAGGAGCTTCACGGCTGCAGCTTTACGCCCATCAGCGACCGCATTGAGGCGGGCACATTGGCGTGTGCCGCAGCCATCACTAAGGGCAGCGTGCTGTTGCAGGGCGCGCGGCCGGAGCACATGCGGGCAGTGCTTTTCAAATTGCAGGAGGCTGGCGTACAGGTTCGGGAAAGCCGCGGCGGACTGCGTATCTCTGGCCGGGCGGCCCATCCATTTGAACTTCGTACGTTAAGTTATCCCGGTTTTCCCACCGATATGCAAGCGCCCATGATGACGGTGGCATTGGCGGTAAAGGGAACCAGCGTTTTTTCGGAGACCATTTTTGAAAACCGGTTTATGCACGCCCAGGAATTAAAGCGCATGGGCGCGCGTATCCGGGTGGAAAACCGCGTGGCGATTATCGAGGGCGGCGCACCCATGCAAGGCGCTTGCGTGACGGTAACGGACCTTCGGGCCGGTGCGGCGCTGATGCTGGCCGGGCTGATTGCCCAAGGCGAGACGGAGATCATAGACCCGCAAGGGAACATTGCGCGGGGCTATTCCGACCTGGCCGAAAAACTGAATACCCTTGGCGCAACGGTTGAAGTGAAAGACAAATGAGTGAAAAGCAAAACGCCGCGTGCAATATGCGGCGTTTTGTTTTGGAAAAAGTGGCAACACCACTTGCTCGATATTTTGTTTCGCATCGATGCAGCAGCAGGCTTATTTTGCTTTCATCAGCTTGAGCATGCGCGGTGCGATGAGCAGGGCCACAACGACGCAGATGGCTGCATCCACCAGAACAAAGGAGTTATAGCCCAGGCTGTAAATCCATGGGTTCATATCGCCGGCGTATTCCGCAAAGAACAAAACGCCGCTTAGGGTATGGAAAATCATGCGCAGAACGCTGACCACGCCGATGCCAACAAACAATAACCATTTGTTTTGCTTGCCAGCAAACAGGCCCATTAAGCCCATGACGCCAAAGGCGATGGGATAGTCCAACAAAAACTGCCAGAAGCCAACGATGTACGGGTCCTGTATGGCTTGCAAAAGGCCATATGCCAGGCTGGCTACAAGGCCGGGGCCAACGCCGAAGGCGTAGGAAAACAGCATCATCGGCAGCATGCTGGAGGGGGTTACCGTGCCGCCTTGGGGCATACGCCACAGGCGCACGCAGGAGAGTACAAAGGCCAGCGCAATGGCCAGGGCGGCATAGGCCAACAGCTTGGGTGTCCATTTTACTTTTTGCCGGGCGATGACAAACAGGCCGGCGGCAAGGATGGCAAGCACGGCGACGATAATCCAACCGGTGTAAGAGATTTCGCCAAAACGCTCCAGTGCGCTTTGCAGCCAGGTAGGTTCCGTAGTTGCGGCCGTTTCGCCTTCGGCCAGGGCAGAAGAAAACAAGAAGTCCAGCATGAGATAGAATTCCTCCCTTTCTTGTGCATCCATCAAGAAAATGAAAAACCCGCGGCATACAGCACGCGGGAAACAGAGAGGCCTAATTTCATTTACAGAAATTCAGGCTGGACACGAATTGGATTCGTGCCCTCCGCTTCCCTACGGTAGGATTACCTACACAGGTTCTAAGGGTCGGGTATTGCCCCTCTCAGCCACGGTGAAAAACCGTGTTGCCCCCCTAGCGGTGGATGCAATTTTCAAGTATAATTATAGCCTGTTAAGGCAAGAAAAGTCAAGAATGAGATGCGGGTGCCGTTTTAACCGATTTCATAATAACAATACGCCTTTGATATGGTGTATCTGTTCTATGTGTTTTGCAAAAGGGAGCAGTGGGGGATGAAATCTCTCCCTTAGTACACATGAAATGGCTGCACAGAGGAGAAAAATGAAGCACTTTTTTGCGTACATATCCAGGATGAAGCTGATCCAGCGATGGGGCCTAATGCGCAACACCAGGCCGGAAAACGACATGGAGCATGCGCTGCAGGCTGCCATTATCGCCCATGGGTTGGCGGCGCTGGCGGTAACGCGCTTTTCAAAAACCGTGAATCCAGAGCATGTAATGGCCCTCGCTGTATATCATGACGCAGGCGAAGTCATTACCGGCGATATGCCTACGCCCATTAAGTATCACAACCCTTTTTTGCGAACTGAATACAAAAAGCTGGAGCAGCTGGCCCACGAAAAGCTGTTGTCCATGCTGCCAACTGATCTTCAGCCCGCTTACCAGCCATACCTGATGCCAATCGATTCTTACGAGTGGAAGCTGGTCAAGGCCGCCGACCGCATTTGCGCGTACATCAAGTGTGTGGAAGAGGAAAAGGCCGGCAACAGCGAGTTTTTGAAAGCGAAAGCATCGATATACCAATCGATTATTGAGATCGATCTTCCCGAGGTGCAGGCGTTTATGCTGGAGTTTGTGCCAAGCTTTGGCCTGTCGCTGGACGAATTGTCCGGCGGAGGTGAATGATGCGCCTTGGGCTGACCTCCGCGGCATTCTATGGCCGCTTGGAGACGGAGGACGCAGCGCGTAAGCTGCGGGATTTTCCGCTTGATATATGCGAAATGTTTCTGGAGACACATGGGGAGTATAATTTGGCCTTTGGCAAGCTTTTAAGGGAGCGGCTTTGTGATTTGCCATGCCGGTCGATTCATGCCAAGGGCACGCAATTTGAAAGCGACCTTTTTGGCGCTTCGCCACGGCAGCGGGAGGATGCGTTTTCCATCCTTGCCGGGGTGCTGGATTGCGGCATGGCGCTTGGTGCCGCGGTGTATGTATTTCACGGCTTGCCGGATTTTAGGGGAAGGCTTACGATAGAAAAGGTGCCAAGGCTTGCAGAAACCATCAGCCGCATAATGGAAATAGCCCGGAAACGGGGGATTACCCTTGCCTGGGAAAACGTATCCTGGTGCGCACTCAAGCGGCCTGAGGACGCGTTATACCTGATCTCGCTTTTGCCGGAATTGCACTATACGCTGGATATCAAGCAGGCGCGCCAGAGCGGCGTTGATCCACTGGCGTTCTTGCCGGTGATGAAAGACCGGCTTGCCCATGTGCATGTGCTGGATTATGATGCATCCGGGCATCACTGCCTGCCGGGACAAGGCTTGTTTGATTTTCAAAAGCTTAAAAATGGCCTTAGGGAGATTGGCTATCAGGGAGATGTAGTTTTGGAACCCTATGCCGACCAGGCGCTTGATGAACAGGCGCTGCGGGAGAGCATTGCTTATCTGCGCGATGTTTTTGACGTTGAATGATCGCATAAAGCGTGCTTTGAGCCGTGGCTTTTTAAGGCTTATCGACAGGTATGCCCTCAAAAACGCATATAATGGGCCGTTATTTTACAATTGCGCATTGGAAATGTCGGCCATTTTTGATTGCATATATATGGAAAAACGATATAATGAACAAGATACGGGTAATTAAGACGGCGTCTTTAGCCGGTGCAAGGAGTTTTGCATGAAGTGTAAGTCAAAAACCATCATTCTATTATCCCTAATGTTGTTTGTATGCCTGGGCGCAGGCCGGCATGCACAGGCAGAAGTGATTACCACGGGAGATTTTCAGTATACAGTAACAAGCGGCAAAGCGGTTATCCGCTTCTATACCGGTGCAGAAACAGGCATGCTTGTTTTGCCGGACCAACTAGATGGGAACCCGGTGGTATCCATTGGGGAGGCGGCTTTTCTTGGCAATAGCTTCACGGCTGTTACCATTCCGGCCTCCATTACTGACATCAAGCCCGGCGTATTTGGCAGCTGCATGAACTTGACCGCCATTGACGTTGCAGCCGAGAATCCTACGTATCAGCAGGTGGACGGTGTTTTGTATGATAAAACGAAAAATGCGCTGCATACCTACCCAGCGGCAAGAGCCGCTATCGATTACCAGGTACCAAACGGGGTTACAAGCATCTACAGCGGCGCGTTTTTTATGGCATCACAGTTGATCTCCATCACGCTTCCTGAAAGCTTGACGGAGATTGGTGAAACGGCCTTTAATGGCTGCAGCGGGCTTGTTTCCATTACAATCCCAAATGGCGTCAAAACGGTGGGAAGCCGTGCTTTCTCCATGTGCACAGCCTTGCAGTCTGTCTCCATTCCCGCAAGCGTTACGAGCATTGGCCTGAACCCCTTTGAGCTTTGCGCAAGCCTTGTTACAGTCAACGTTGATGCCGCAAATACCGTATACACGGTGTTGGGCGGAGTGCTGTTTGACAAGGTACAGGGGCTTTTGCACACGTATCCGCCAGCCTTGCCAGGCGAAAACTATCAAGTGCCATTGGGTACGCTGGCAATTGGAAGCGTGGCTTTTGCAAACAATTTGAATTTGATTGGCATTCAAATTCCCGACAGCGTTTCGGCCATTGGTGATGGTGCGTTCAGCGGCAGTGCCAAGCTGGAATCCATATTGCTGCCCAAGGGCATTACCAGACTGGAGGCCAATGTATTCGCGGCCTGCCCGAAACTAAAGGAAGTGCAAATACCCGATGGCGTGCAGTCAATCGGCGCCCAGGCGTTTTTCAACTGCGGAAAGCTTGCCAAAGTAAACATCCCCTATGGCGTAACGACTATTGAACCTTATGCCTTTGCGTATTGCATTGAGCTGTTCTCTATTGTCATACCCGGCAGTGTAGTATCCATTGGCGATTACGCGTTTATGGGCTCCGACTGGCTGGCATCCGTTGACCTTTCAGGCAGTGTCCAATCCATCGGCGCGTATGCCTTTGGCGAATGTACAAAGCTTACGTCCATCTCCCTACCCGCCAGCGTCACGACCATCGGCACTTCCGCATTTTCCGGCTGCCCAAATTTGACGGTTCGGGTGAAAAAGGATAGCTACGCCCATTCATACTTTTATGAAAATAAGCTTTCTTTTATAGTAGATAATCCATAAGCGGCAAAAGCAAGGCATTGTTATATACATATTGGAAGAAAGCGCAGGGAAGGCAAAAAGATGCCTTTCCCTGCGCTTTTTTTTATGTTATCCGACGGAATTGCCTGTTCCGCTTGTGGGAAACTATGCTATAATGGCATGATTCAATTTTGACGAGAACCAGAGGGGGAGTTAATGATGTTCAATCAACGGATCACGCTGGACGTAAACCATATGATGACCGACACTCTTGGCCTGCAATATGGTATTGATGCAAGCCAGGTCGAAGCGCTTTCCGGCTATGCCGCAAAAGCCAATCAGGCGCTGCAAAAGAATCGCGGCACCGGCTGGCTGGGCTGGATGGAGCTGCCTTATAATCAGACTGACATCATTGCTGAAGTAGAAAAGGTCGCAGCTGATGTGCGCAAGGACTTTGACACCTTCGTGGTGCTGGGCATCGGCGGTTCGGCCTTAGGCCCCATTGCCGTGCAGCAGGCGCTGAACCATTTGCGCTACAACGAACTATCTGCCGCCAAGCGTAACGGCCCAAAGCTGTATGTGGAAGATAATATCGATCCGGAGAGGATGCAGTCGCTGCTGGACATCATTGATGTCAAAACGACTTGCTTCAACATCATCACCAAGTCCGGCGCAACTGCCGAGACCATGAGCCAATACCTGATCATCAGTGAGCTTTTGAAGAAAGAGGTTGGCGCGGGCTGGCAAAAACACATCATCGCCACCACCGATACCGAAAAGGGCAACCTGATCAAGCTGGCCAAGACCGAAGGCTTCCGCCTGTTTTACATTCCTTCCAGCGTGGGCGGCCGCTTCTCCGAGCTGTGCCCTGTGGGCCTTCTGCCCGCCGCTGTCTGCGGTATTGATGTGAAGGCCATGATCGCCGGTGCCAAGGATATGGATCAGCGCTGCAAGAATGACGATGTGTGGCAGAACCCCGCGCTTTTGGAGGCGGTGCTGCAGTACATTGCCATGCAGGATATGGACACGAATGTTCAGGTGGTCATGCCTTATGCTGACAGCTTGAAATACATGGCCGACTGGTTCTGCCAGCTGTGGGCCGAATCTCTGGGCAAGAACGTTACCAGAAAGGGCATGGCGGTGAATGTGGGCCAGACCCCCACCAAGGCCCTGGGTGTTACCGATCAGCACAGCCAGCTGCAGCTTTATACCGAAGGCCCCTATGACAAGATCATCACCTTCTTGAAAGTCGGTGCCTTCCGCAATGAATCGCCCATTCCCCACGGCTGTGAGGAATTCCCGGATGTAGCCTTCCTGGGCGGCAAGAGCTTAAATCAGCTGCTGGCCGCAGAACTGGCGGGTACCGAATACGCGCTGTACCGGGCCGGCCGCATGAGCCAGGTGATTACCCTGCCCGAGGTTAATGCTCATACCATTGGCCAGCTGCTGTACTTCTTCCAGATGGCTACCGCCTATGCCGGTGAATTGTTCGATATCGACGCTTTCAACCAACCCGGCGTAGAGGAAAGCAAAATCGCCTCCTACGCGGTGCTGGGCAATGAAAGTGAAAAGTACGCGAAAAAGCGCCGGGAGATGACCGGTAAGCCTGAAGCGAAAAAGGAATATATATTGTAAGGATTAGCGGGGATGCCTTCTTTTCAAAAAGACGGCATCCCCGCACCTCTTCCTAGAAAACTTTTTTCAGGCAGGATCAGCAGGCTGTTCTTTTTGGATTACCCGTGCAATCCCAAGCGCTACAGCGGATTCGCCTATGACCAGGCAAAGGTTCATAATCAGGGGAAGGACCCTGCTCAACTGGGCAGCCTGCCCAGCGATCCACCCGGCAGGCAGGCTGATAAGCAGGATGCTCGCGAACATCAAACTGTTGATACGTGCCCTCTCTCCACTGGGAATGCTCAGCGACATCAATGATTCCATTACTGGCCCAAGCATGGCCAGCGCAAAGGCATCGCACGCGGCGGAAAAGAACACGGCCCCTTTAGCGGCTGCACCCATCGGCAAAAGAAGCAGCAATGTAATAAGTCCTAACCCCTGGGCTGTAAAGCCCAGAAGAAGCGGGCGGCGGACGCGCAGAAGGTTGATGCGTGGGGTAATCATAATATAAGCCAGCAAGGTGACAACCGCTTTGACCATGGGGAAAACGGAAAGATTGGAATCGCTTATCCCATATTTATCTGTGACAAACAGCGGCCAGAAATTCGCCTGAACCGTGTTAAAGCAGGTCATGAGCACCATCAATAGCAAGCACAGCAGCAAGTGCTTTTGCTTAAGTGCTTCTTTAAATGCGGGCCAGGCGCCAAAGGAAAGGGCTAAAATGGAGCGGCCCTTGCATTCCTGTATGCGCTGCTCTCCCATGCTGCTCTCAAAGGACAGGCGGTATTGTATTGAGAATTTGAGGGTCATCAAAACCATTGCCAGCCCATACAGCCCGCGCATAGCGGGCACCAGCTCATTTCGTTCAACGAACAAGCCGTAGAGCGGCGAAAGAAAGCCTGCAAGCAGCCCCATAATGTTCAGGATCGTATAGATGTTCACCATCTGTTTCATATCGCCATCTTCCACTATCATGCAGCTGAAGCTGTTTCCGGTTACGCGCCACATGCTGTTAAAGGCGGCAGCAAGTACAAAAAACCAATAATTCTGGGCAAACGCCCAGAGTGCGCAGGATATGGTCCAACTCAATAGGCCGAATATCAGCATCGTTTTGCGCCTTCCGAACCGATCGACGATCGCGCCGGACAATAGTCCCCACACAAGCTCCATGGCAAGGGCCAGGCTGGCAATGGCGCCGATTTGCGCATCTATAAGGCCGATTGCCGACATATACAAGGATGCAAAAGGCAGCAAGAGATTATAGGGAACTGCCCATAAGGGTTCAGTAAACACACATGCCCTTTGGTTTCCCTTCAAAGAACGCAAGGATGTATATAAGGCTTGAACAGCCAACATGTTTCAAAACTCCTTCTCTATGCTAAATGACATCAACTCCTTTCAAAACATCTCGACCGGCTAAGGAGTGTAAAAAAACGCGTTGTTCAGTTTGAGCATGGCTTAGAATCGCCTGCTTGGTAGGCATATCGGCACCGCTCCTTATTCAAAAATGTACGAAGCTCATTTTCCTCATCATATAGGAGGATTGGGCAGCTTGTCAATTGCATATGACTTTCCAAGCCAATTAAAAACGGGGATGGCTTCGCTTTGTGGAAGCCATCCCCGTTTATATACATTATTATAGAGGCAGAATCTTTTTACCAAACTCACCGTTGATGATTTGCGCAGCACTGTTGTAAATGGCAGAAAGGCCGCAGAAAATGCCCACAATGCCGGCAGCGGTTTTGACTGCGTGTATGCCCGTAAAGTCGCCGATGGCCAGCAGAAAAAAGAGGATTGTCAGTGAGCCGAAAACTACTTGTGTCGCACGATTGTGACGCAGCGTGCCGACAAACATCACCAATGTGAAAACGCCCCACAGCAAGAGATAAAAGCCTACGGAAGCGGCGTCGGCTGCCCCAACGGCAGCGCCCGGGTTCGCCCAAATCACAATTAGTGACCACCAGAAAAATCCATATGCTGTAAACGCCGTTGCACCAAAGGTGTTCCCTTTTTTAAACTCCATGATGCCGGCAATAATCTGCGCAGCGCCGCCCAGCGCAAAGCCCATGGCCGCTATGACAATAGAGAGGGGAAGAATGCCGGCGTTGTGCAGGTTTAAAAGCACGGTGGTCATGCCAAAGCCTAACAGGCCCAGCGGGGCGGGATTGGCGATCGGGTTTTTCTGTTCCGGCAAGCTCATGAAAAATCCTCCAATATAATAAATATGTTTTTTGGCGGCTGAATTTGGCCGCACAATTTGTGATTATACCATGGGCGGCTGCAGGCGGCAATCAGAAAAAGATAGGATTTTTTACTCGCCGGTATCTCATTGTGTGCAATAAAATCTATGAATGTACGGCGTCTGACACATGTGGTAGAATAAGGGTAAACAATCAAAAGAGGTATGCATATGAAAAAGCTTACAACGCAAGCGTTGAAAGAGATCACGCAATGGATACACCAAAGTGCAAGGCCTATCGATTTGGCGGTATGGCAGTACCACTTTGAGGGCGGCAGCCGCGAAACAGTTTTGAAAGAACTGACCTTTTATCAAAATGCGGATGGCGGCTTCGGTAATGTTCTGGAGCCGGATTGCTGGAACCCTGAGTCATCACCTTATACTACATTGCAGGCTATCCGAATACTGCTTGCGGTTGGTGTTGTGGATAGAGAACATCCCTTTATGAAGGAAGCCTTCCGTTATTTGCTGGAGTGTTCCCACCAGCGGGAGTATGGCTGGCTCTTCAGCATCCCTACCAATGATGCGCATGCCCACGCCCCTTGGTGGACCTATAGCGAAGAGGCGAACACCTACGAAAGCATTGGCCTAACCGCTGAGCTGGCAGGTGTTGTTTTGCTGCTATGCGAAAAGGGTTCGGCACTTTACGAAAAGGCAGAGTTGTTTGCCAATGGAGTTATTCAAAAACTAAACAGCTCTGCTGTGCATGGCGATATGGGCCTGGGCGGGTATATAGAGCTGCTCCAATACATACATAAGGCAGGGCTTCAAACACGTTATGATGTGGCATTCTTGACAGATGCGCTGCGCAAGCTTGTAAATGCGACCATCGAGCGGGATACGTCAAAATGGGTATATTATGGAGCGCACCCATCCCGGTATATCACATCGCCTGACTGCCCCTTTTTTCAAGAAAACGAGGATATCGTTCAGGCAGAGCTTGATTTCTTGATTGATACCAGGCCGCAGAATGGCATTTGGCCCATACCGTGGAGTTGGTTTGACAACAACGAAAAATATCCCAGGCAGTTTGCCATTAGTGAAAACTGGTGGAAGGCCATCAAGGGCACGGAAAAGGTGCTTTATCTGAAGCAATTTGGCAGGCTTGATGTGTAATCCTCCCTCCTTTAGCCAGTGTAATCAAGTGGGAGGCACTTCATATAGTGAGGTGCTTCCTGCTGCATATATACACGTTGGTCCAGGGTGTTCCTATCCGGCAGGATTTATGTTATATTGTAGCCAAAGCGTAAAGCAGGAGATTGAGAAAAAGAATGTACCGACTGATGCTGGTAGATGACGAGCCGGAGATTCGCGACGGCTTACAGGAGATTATTCAGTGGGAACAGGAAGGGTTCCAGGTCGTCGGCGTGGCGGAAAACGGGCTGGAGGCATTGCAGGTGGCGCAGAACGTATCGCCTGATCTGGTGGTGACTGACATCCGTATGCCCTTTATGGATGGGCTGGAAGTGGCGCGTCGCATGCGTAAAATGCTGCCAGCTGTACAGTTTGTGGTGTTGAGCGGCTATGATGAATTTGATTATGCACGCCAGGCCATACAAATACAGATCAAGGATTATGTGTTAAAGCCCATCTCCTCGGATGAGTTTGTGCAGGTGCTGCGCCGCGTAAAAAGCCACTTGGATGAGGACTTTGCCCAGCGCAGTGACGTGAAAATATTAAAGGAGCATCTAAAGAGCAGCCTTCCGGTGTTGAAGGAGCTTTTACTAACTTCCCTGCTCAGCGGCGGGATATCCCATAAGGAGGCCATTGCAAGCGCCCAAAGATATGATCTTTCCATTGAAAGCCCCCGCTACGCAGTAGCCCTTCTTCGCATTGGCGGCATCTTGGGCACAAAAACAGAGCATGATTTGGCCGGCGATCAAGAGCTTATGCGCTTTGCGGTCATGAACATTGTGGACGAGGTGCTGAAAGACAGTATTTCCTGTCAGGTATTTCATTACAATGGTTTGATTGCTGTTTTGTTTTTGATCAGCGAGGAGGAATACCAGCCCTTCTCCCAGGTCATGGATGTGTTGGAAACGGCACGTCAAACGGTGCTCCGCTATCTGGATTGCATGACGGCTATCGGCGTCAGCAACCCCTGTTCGCAGCTTGCGCAATTACATCATGCGGCCCAGCAGGCGGCATCCGCCCTGGATCAGTCTGCTTTAATCGATGATGGACAGGTGCTGAATATCGCCGATGTGGAGCCTGGCAGCGCCAGACAGCTTACGGCGGAGGAGATAACGCTGCGGGCCTTATCCAACAGTATCAAACTTGGGAATATTGCAGAGACGGAAGAGCTTGTTCATCAATTGATGGCGGAGGTCAAACGGTCCAAGGCAGCCTTTCGGGATTACCAGGTATATCTTTTGGAAATTTACCTGGCGATTATACGCACCGGCCGTGACTTGGAAGTGGAATGGTCTGAGCGGGAAGGGGTGCCTGTTACCCTGGAAGCCATGCTGAAATGCCGAGATCTGGAGAAAACAGAGGAAATGCTGTGCTCCCTCTGCCGCTATTTGACCAGTTCCATCCGGGATACGAGGCTGGAATCGGGCAGGCTGTTGGTACAAAAGGCAGTGGAGTATGTAAGTGCGCGCTACCATTTGAGTGACGTTTCTTTAGAAAAGGTATGCAGGCATTTGCACATCAGCGCTGCTTACTTCTCTACGCTGTTTAAAAGGGAAACAAAGAAGACGTTTCATCAGTATTTGACAGAGCTGCGCATGGACAAGGCCATGACGCTTTTAACAGGCAGCGATTTAAAGACTGCCGATATCTCCATACAGGTGGGGTTGGGTGACCCCAGCTATTTCAGCTATTCCTTCAAAAAGCACTTTGGCATATCCCCATCCCAGGCCAGAAAGGTTCAAAGGGAGGACAAGCCATGAGGTGGCTTTTGCGGCGCAAAGCGGAGGGCAACAGCCTTCAAATGGTCATTACCACCTTTTTCATGGGTGGGATGATCTTGCTTTTGCTGTTCGTAAGTGTCAGCCTGGTGACACGTCTTTCGCACATTCTAGAGGAAAACGCAATGGATCGTACACGGCAGACGGTGGACCAGGGAAATGCAAGCCTTGGCGTGTATGTCAGTGGCATGCTGGAGACCATGGATTATTTGGGTAACATGGTTACTGTGTCTGAGGATGTAACGCTGCCCGAACTCAAAGAAGACATGGCGTTTTTGCAAAAGAGCCGCAAGGACGTGGCAGCCATGGCGCTGTTCTCACCAGAAGGCGAACTTTTATCAGGGACTGCTGGTAAATTGGCCAAGCCTGCTCAAGAGGTGAAGGCGTATGGCTGGTTTCAAAAGCCGAGACAGTCTGGCACCACAGCGATTTTCTTTTCCTCACCCTATGTGCAAAACATATTTGCCGGCCAATATGCCTGGATCATTACCCTAAGCCGGGCTGTGGAGTACCGGCGGGATGGGGTAAGAGAGACAGGGGTTTTAATGGCAGACTTTGCCTTTAGCGCAATTACAAGCCTTTGCGAAAACATTAGTCTGGGCGAAAGCGGTTATGTGTACCTGGTGGATACGAAGACGGAGATCGTATACCATCCCCAGCAGCAGCTAATCTATGCCGGGCTGAAAACAGAGAATTTGAACGCCGTCCGTGAGCAGGTGTTTGGCCGATGCCGGGATACGCTGGATGGCCGGGAGCGTCTCTTGACAATCACGACGGTGGATTATACCCGTTGGCGCCTGGTGGGCGTGGCGTATCTGGATGAGATACTGGCCATACAGCCGGAGCTTTTCCGCGTGACCATCGCCATCTTAATCGCCGGTGCTTTGTTGGCAATGGTGATCGCCATCCTGTCTGCGGTTCATGTGTCCACACCTATCATCCAACTGGAAAAAATTATGGCCAATGTGGAGGCCGGCAATCTGGATGTGTGCATCCAGGAGCAGGGCTTTGCAGAAATCAGGTCACTCAGCCGCACGTTCAACCACATGCTTTCCCGCATCCGAAGACTGATGGATGAGATTGTCCATGAACAAGAGCTGAAGCGTCTGCATGAGTTGAACGCGCTTCAAGCCCAGATCAACCCCCATTTTCTATACAATACCCTGGATTCCATTGTCTGGATGGAGGAACGCGGCCGAAGCCGGGAAGCAATCGTCATGGTGACAGCACTGGCCAGGCTGTTCCGCATATCCATCAGCAAGGGCAGAAATATCATTCCCGTTCGGGAAGAATTGGAGCATGTGCGCAATTATTTGATTATTCAGAAAATGCGCTTCAAAAACAAGTTTGATTACGTAATCAATGCCCAGGAGGAAACATTGGAGCTGCGCACCATCAAGCTGATTGTTCAGCCCATTGTGGAAAATGCCATCCAGCATGGTCTGGAGGAGTACTCCGTTGAGGAGGGGCTGGTAGAAATCAGCGCCTATATGGAGGGTGATACGCTCATCTTCCGGGTCAAGGACAACGGCGCGGGCATGACGCCAGAGCAGGTGGCCGGCATTTTTGACGCCACACCAGGTGGTTCTGGGATTGGGGTGAAAAATGTGCATGAGCGCATACAGCTTACCTTTGGCCGCGAATACGGGCTTGTGATCAGCAGTGTGCAGGATGAAGGCACAGAGGTGCTGATCCGCCTGCCGGGCAGAAGGGAGGGAATGGAATGAAAAAGCATGTCGTCATCTCCATTCTTTGTGTTGTGCTGGCAGTGCTGACACTGATCTGGGGATTAACGCCGATTGCCAGTACCCATACACAGGTCTCAGGCGGCACCGTTGCCCTTTTGCTGGATACCGATATCGGTGCCGGTGCGCTGCAAATGAAGCAGGGTGCCAAGCAGGCCGCCAAAGAGCAGAAGGTGGAGCTAATTATGGCTACCGCTGATTATTCGCAAAACACTGCCCAAAGCCAGGCAGCTTTAATGATGCAGCTGCTCTCGCGCAATGTGAAGGCAATTTTGCTGGTTCCGGTGCAAGGGGCTGATCTTTCCGAGCCAATGATGGAGGCGGAAAAGCGCAAGGTTCCAGTCTTGACATTGGGAGAGGCACCCGTTCTGGGCGGAACGGCATGCACCATCAGCGCTAATCATGAGGAGGCAGGGTCACTGGCAGCCCAAGCACTTTTACAAAGGCTGAAGGGGCCTGGACAGGCATTGCTTATTACAGGCGATGCAGCGGATAATGCGGCCGCTCTGCGTAAGCTAGGGGCCATGAAGGTTCTTGAAGGAAAAAAAGATTTTGTGATTATGCAAGAGGTGTCTTTAGAAGGGAAATCACCTGACGATGTGCTTTCACAGTTGCAGGAGAATAAGAAAATCAACTGCATTTTGGCGCTTACCGGAAACGCAACGGAAATTTGCGCCTTGGCCATGGGACGCTATACCATGGATATTCCCCTGGTAGGTATGGACTGCGGACAAAACCGAAATCTGTACTTGGAAAACGGCCAGGTAGATGCCATGGTATTGGGGATGCCCTTTGCCATGGGGTACCTGGGCGTGCAGTTTGCCATGCAGGCCTTATCTGGCAAAGAGATTCCCGGCTGGTATTTTACACAAAGCCGTGTCATCGATAGTGAGAACATGTACCTGCCTGAAAATCAAAAGCTGGCATTCCCTCTTTTGCAATAGTATGCAATAAATCAATGTTGAAAAAACGCGGAAAGGATGATTGAATGAACTACACCATCAAGCCCCTTGGGCCTGAACTGGCCCAAACCTTTGTGGAATATCTGGGCAATCTTGACTTTCATCATGCGCCGCACTGGTCCACATGCTTTTGCCGTTTTTACTATACCGATTGCCCGCAAGAGGAGTGGATGGGCCGCACCGGGGAGAAGAACGCTGCCGAGGCCGTTCAAAGGATTAATGAAGGGCAGATGAACGGATACCTTGCTTTTGATGGGGATACCTGTATCGGCTGGTGCTTGGCCGACGACGCAACGCGGTTCATCCGCCTAAAAAACGAAATGGCGCCAGTCATCACAGGCAAAAGGGTTGGTTCCATCCTTTGTTATGTCATCCGGCCAGAATACCGGGGCCAGGGTGTGGCACGGCAGCTTTTGAAAAGGGCAGTGGAGGATTTCAAGGCAAAGGGGTATGAAGCTGTACTGACCCTGCCTGTAGATATCAAGGATGACTTGCAAAAGCGTTACCGGGGAACGCTTCACATGTATGAAGAAATGGGTTTTGAACGCATACAGCAGCATGACCTGCTCAGTGTGATGTGGCTGAATTTGCAGGTGTGATAAAAAGCAGCACTGGATGTTTCATGCGCGATAAGCACTGGCAGCCTGCAAATCTACAGCGAAAGGATCATCTATCTACTAAAAAGTGCATCTGGTACGATCAACGTTCTTATACCAACATGGACCGGCATAGATTTGACCGTTGGCGTGTATTTTTCTGGCATCATGCGATTGATCTGCCTCAAGGCGCTAGCAAATGATAACGCAAAGGAGGCGTCACCGTGGATACGATTTCAAAGGAATTTCGTAACTTTTTGCTGGCGCAAGGTGCATCCCTGTGCGGCTTTGGTGACCTTTCGCAAATCGTGGAAGGTGAACTTCACTGCGGCGTGTCCATTGCCGTGGCACTGCCAAAGGACATCTTACTGTCTATTGCGGATGGCCCCAGCCGAGGCTATTTTGACGCTTACCACGCAATCAACGCAAAGCTGGATGGTATTGTAACAGCTGGGGCTGCGTATTTGATGGAGAAGGGGTACCGCGCACATGCCCAAACAAGGGCCAACGTAAAGGAGCGAGATGGTCACCGCACTGACCTTCCCCACAAAACCGTGGCTACCCGGGCCGGCCTTGGCTGGATTGGGAAAAGTGCGCTGCTGGTGACCAAAGAATTTGGTCCGGCGGTGCGCATATCCTCCCTTCTGACCGATGCTCCGCTGGATACCGTTCAGCCCATCGACCGGTCGAAATGCGGAAATTGCACCGCCTGTGTGGATCATTGTCCCGGTAAGGCAATATCAGGGAAACTCTGGGATGTGACCATGGACAGAGATGATTTTTTCAGCGCTGAAGACTGCCGCAAGGCGGCCAGAAAACTGTCCAAATCTCTTTTGAATGAGGAGATCACGCTCTGCGGCAAGTGTATAGAAATCTGCCCTTATACAAAACGTTATATAAATGGCGCTTCTGTTGATGTGTTGTAAATACAACTGAATAATTTTTCCCCACTGGGTATACTGAATGCAGGAATACGAAAGGGAGGCGTTTGTATGGGAAAGGCCCTTACAAAGAGAGTAACTTGGGTAGGCAAGGTGGATTGGGAACTGAAAGCTTTTCATGGCGAGGAGTATTCCACTTATAAGGGGTCTTCCTACAATTCGTATCTCATCCGTGATGAGAAAACAGCGCTCATTGATACCGTGTGGCAGCCCTTTGACAAGGAGTTTGTTTCACGGCTGAAGCAGGAAATTGACCTTAACGAGATTGACTACATTGTGATCAATCATGGAGAGATTGATCACAGCGGTGCACTGCCTGAGCTTTTGCGCGCCATCCCCGGTAAGCCTGTCTACTGCACGCAAAACGCCGTGAAATCGTTAAAGGGCCATTATCATCAGGATTGGAATTTTGTACCCGTAAAGACAGGGGACACCCTTTCGCTGGGAAGCGTGAGCTTGGCATTTGTGGAAGCGCCTATGCTGCATTGGCCTGACACCATGTTTACCTATTTAACCGGTGAGAATATTCTGTTCTCCAATGATGCTTTCGGCCAGCACTACGCCACCGAATCACTATACAACGACAAAGTGGATACGGCCGAATTGTATGGTGAGGCCATGAAGTATTACGCCAACATTCTGACACCCTTCTCCCCCCTGGTCTCAAAAAAGATACAGGAGGTACTGAGCCTCAATCTCCCAGTGGACATGATTTGCCCCAGCCACGGCGTAATATGGAAGGAGAATCCTACGCAGATTGTGGAGCAGTATGTCAAGTGGGCGGACAAGTACCAGGAGAACCAGGTGACCATCCTCTATGACTCCATGTGGAACGCCACCCGGAAAATGGCGGAAGCCATCGGTGAAGGCATACGGGAGGCAGATCCCAGCATGACCGTTAAGCTGATGCACACCGCCAAGGAAGATAAAAACGATGTCATTACCCAGGTGTTCCGCTCCAAGGCGATTCTACTGGGCTCATCCACCATCAACAATGGCTACCTATCTTCGATAGGAGGCTTGTTGGAGATGATGCGGGGCTTAAAGTTCCAGAACAAGCAGGCGGCCGCCTTCGGCAGCTACGGCTGGAGCGGCGAAGCGGTGAAGATGCTGAGCAAGGGCCTAACCGAGGCGGGATTTGAGCTTATAAACGACGGCCTGAAAATGCAGTGGGTGCCTGATGAAAAGGGACTTTCGCAATGCGTTGCCTTTGGGCAGGAATGGGCGGAGCGGTTGAAGAAATCATAAGGGAAAACGTTCAGGGAGGCATGCCGGCATGAAGGTTTTGATGGTCAACGGAAGCCCGCACAAAAACGGATGTACCTTTACCGCGTTATCCGAGGTGGAAAAAACGCTGAACCAGCAGGGAATTGAAACGGAGATCGTGCATATCGGCGCCAAGCCCATTCAGGGCTGTACCGCCTGTGGCCATTGCTTTTCCGGCCCTGACCGCTGCGTGTTTGACAATGACCTGGTGAACAGGGTGCTGGAAAAAGGGGAACAGGCCGACGCCTTTATCTTCGGTTCTCCAGTGTATTACGCCTCCGCCGCGGGCTCAATGACCGCCTTTATGGATCGGCTGTTCTTTGCTGGCGATTGCTTCAAAAACAAGCCCGGTGCCTGTGTCGTATCCGCCCGCAGAGCTGGAACCACCGCGGCGCTGGATCAACTGCTGAAATACCTGACCATTTCCAATATGATGGTGGTGGGCTCCCAGTATTGGGCCATGGTCCATGGCAGCACGCCGGAGCAGGTGCAACAGGACCTGGAGGGCATGCAGGTCATGCGCACCTTGGGGCTGAATATGGCATGGCTGCTAAAGTGCCTGGAGGCTGGAAAACAGGCGGGAATACCGCTGCCTGAGCGGGAAAAAAGAGTCTGGACGAATTTTATCAGGGAATAATCAAAAAACGGAAGGTGCATAAATCAGCCTTCCGTTAGCCCATCAACAAAGTGGCGATGCCACTTTGTTGAGTTTTACCCTCGTGGCACTACACATCGGCTACGCCTCTGTGCGGTCGTTTGCTCGGGAAAGGAAGGAATTTCTACGAAATTCCAACGCAAATTGCCGCACATGTCGCCAATTTGCGATCCAAAATGGGAGGACATCGGCCCTCCCAGCCCTCCCATAGGTTTTTTGATAGTCTGGCGGAAGGTGCATAAAGCAGCCTTCTGTTTTTGTTTGATTTTCCTTATCATACCGCCGCTAAACGGCAATCAGGCTGAACAGCGGCAAGGTAAGCAGTGAAAGCAGCGTAGATACAAAGATGATTTTGGAAGCAAAGGGTGCATCACCTCCGTATTTGGCAGCCAATATGGCCGTGGTGCTGCCGGCCGGCATAGCTGCAAGGAGCACCAGCGCGCCAGATAGCAGGCGGTCTACGTGTAAAAGAGATGTTAACCCCAAAACCACCAGCGGTATCAGCAAAAGGCGAACTGCGGAAAAAAGCAGTGCTTCCTTGGATAAGACAGTTTTCATATCAATCTCGGCGAGAAATCCGCCGATGATGAGCATGGAAACGGCGGTGGCACAGTTGCCTACACTTGTAACAGCCATGGATAAAAAGTCTGGCAGGCCCCCGGGTATCAGCAGTACCACAGAACCGGCGGCTACAGCAATGTTGCAAGGATGCGTTACAAGGCGGCGTACTGCTGATTTGGCATCTGTTTTTGTGAAGAGCGAAAGCGCGGCAGACCACATGAAAACCCGAAGCGGAATCAGCGCTACCGAGGCATACAGCGCCGCTTCCGACCCCAGAGCAGCACGAATGATGGGCAAACCCATGAACGCCGCGTTGGAGACCATGGTGGAATAGCGGAGCACTGCCTGCCGGCTTTCATCCGTTTTTGCGTAGAGCAGCATGCCCAGCCCAAAGCAAAACGCCTGCACAAAAAAGGAAAGGAGCAGCGCCAGCGCCGCCCGCGAAAAAATGCCAGGGTCCAGCTGTATATCAAAAGACGACAGAATATTCATGGGGAGGATGATTTCAATGAGCAAATCGGAAAGATGGGAACGTGCCTTTTCTGTGATAATGTTACGCCGCCTGGCATAAACGCCAAGCAGCGTCAGTAAAAACAACATTCCCTGTAGCTTGAGCATGACCGAAAAATCCATTGCATCGCCGCTTTCTGAATTAAATGAACAGATAGATTTATCTATCGCGAACAAATGCCTGTATCCTGTCAAGCCCCAAGGCGATGGTTTTCTGCGAAGCGGCAAAGGAAAGCCGTACAAAGTCGCCGCAGCCCTTTCCCAATGCTCCGCCGGGCACCGTGGCCACCAAATGCTCTTCCAGCAGCCTTTTGGCAAAAGTATCGCCGTCAAGCCCTGTTTCCGCCACGTTCACAAATACATAAAATGCACCGTCGGGTGGTAGAAAGCGCAGGCGGGGAATGGCCTTCAGCCCCTGCACAATAAACTCCCTCCGGCGGGAAAATTCCGCGATCATGTCATCCACCGCCTGTTTGGTGCGGGGGGTAAAGATGGCATTTGCCAGCCCGGCCTGAATGAAGGTGGGCGAGCAGGTGGTGGAGTATTGGTGTATCTTCATCATCAAGGAAACAAGGCGCTTATCGGATGCCAGATACCCCAGCCGCCAGCCCGTCATGGCATATGTTTTGGAGAAACCATTCATGGTAATGGTCCGCTCCTTCATGCCTGGCAGCGAGGCCATGGAGGTGAAGGAGCCGTTATAAGTCAGGCGGCTATAAATCTCATCCGAAAAGATGAGAAGGTTGTATTTTTGCGCAAGCTGCGCCAGCTTGGTAAGTAGTGGCCTTTGATATACAGCGCCGGTGGGATTGCAGGGATTGTTGAGTACGATCATTTTAGTGCGGTCTGTGATTCTCTGTTCTACTTCGTCCGGGTCAATCTGAAAGCCATTCTCCATCAAAAGCGGTATCTGAACAGGATTCCCTCCGGCCATATAGACCAAGTTTTCATAATTCACAAAGGCCGGGGTAAAAAGGATCACTTCGTCCCCCGGATTAATAAAGGAAAGCAGCGCGTTGTTAATGGCTTCCGCACCGCTGGAGGTAACAATGATCTCCGTTTCTGGATCATAGGCTGCTTGGCCATCCTCCAAAAGAATTTGTGCGATAGCCTTTCGAAGCTTTATATCGCCCCGGTTGGAGCTGTAGCGGGTCTGGTTCTGCCGCAAGGCCTGGACGGTCGCTTCCTTGATATCCTCCGGCGTGTGAAAATCCGGCTCTCCAGCCAGAAGGCGCACCACCTCAAGGCCCTGATCCTCCATGGCCTTGGCCTTGTCCAGCACGGTGCGGATGGGGGAAATGTACATGGCGTCAAGGCGCTTGGCACCGGTATACAGATCAACATTCTGATGCATGGCTTATCTTCCTGCTTTCCCGGTATTACGCCATCTGCGGCTGGCGCGGCCTGTTGACTGGCCTGGTGGGGGCTTGACCGCTGAGCACTTCATGAATGCCGGAGGCCGCGTACAATGACATACGGGCTACCGATTGCTCGGTAAAGGCGGCGGCATGGGGCGTCAGGATCACGTTGTCCAGTGTCAGCAGTGGATCACTTGGATCGGGGACTTCGCCGGGGAACACATCCAGGGCAGCACCGGCGATTCTCTTGTCGCGAAGGGCTTCATACAGCGCCTGGCTATCGACGACTTCGCCTCGGGCAGTATTGATCAGAAAAGAGCCGGGCTTTAAAAGGGAAAGCTCCCTGCGGCCGATGAGCTTTTGTGTTGCTGAAGTACTGGGGATGTGCAGGCTCAAATAGTCGGCGGCACGCAAGACATCATCCATGTCGGAGGTATAGGTAACGCCGGGCATAGGGTGAGCATCCTTTACATCACGCTTATAGGCAATAACATTCATATCTAGGCCGGTCACTGCTTTTTGGGCGACCAGCGAGCCGATGGCGCCCATGCCGATGATGCCCAGCGTCTTGTCTTCCAAATCTGTACCCAGCGTGCGGCGTATCTGCCAGTTGCCGGCCCGAAGACCTTTGTCATAGAGCAGCAAGTTGCGGGATAGGGCGATCAACAAGCCAATGGTGAATTCTGCCACAGCCAGCTTGTTGGAATCCTTGGCGTTAACGACTTGTATGCCAAGTCTGGTCGCCGCCTCCACATCAATCAAATCAACGCCTACGCCATGCATGGCGACTACCTTCAATTGCTTTGAAGACCGCATCACCCGCTCGGAGATGATGGCGTTCCTGGTCAAAATCGCGTCGCAATCTTCCACTTCTTTTGCAACCGTATCCTCGTTTGGGCTGGAGCCTTGCTTTATGTGATATCCTTTTTCCAACAAAAAAGCCATGCCCTTTTGGTGGATGGCTTCTGGCACTAATATACGATAAGTCATAAGCGTAAACCTCCGCTGGCCGCTGATCAAGCGACAGAATCTTTTGCTGCAATCGTGCTTGTGTTTTGCAGAATGAATTTTCAGATAAATCATCCTGCATTGTTATTCTATTCATCAAAAGCCTCCATGGCAATCTTCAAAGTGGATAACAAATGAACAGTTCAGTGTACAATGTGTCCATCAAACTGCAAATAGTGTAGTATTTAAGCCGATTGTATTGACACGCTTTCGTTGGACAAGTATGCTAAGTGCGGCGGGAAAAACCATCCTGCCGGCACGAGAGTATCTGTTATCTGCTCAAACAATGTGTGGCATCATTTGCTTTATGAAGGAGACACGGCATGAGCTTTCTTGTTCGGGATATGATAGAGCTTCGCCTGTTTAGCGGCGCGAGGATTGTCGCCGGCCACCGCGGCAGTGGAAATGTGATGCGCTGGGTCAATATTATGGAGATATTGGATATGCCAGGCTCTGTGCAGGAGCATGAGCTGCTTGTCACAACAGCCTACAGAATGGAGGATGAGCAGAAGCACAAGAATCTGTTGACTCATTTAAAGGCCCGAGGGGCCTGCGGTATTGCCATTCAACCGGGCTACTATATCTCCTCCATTCCAACCTACATTTTGAAAGAGGCAGACCGGCTGGATTTTCCGGTGATAGAGCTGCCCCATGACCTGACGTTTTCCCACATCACCCATGTGCTGCTGGAATGCATTGTAAACAGCGAGCAAGATGAGCTTGCCATTGATAGGAGTGTGCTTTTGCAAAAGCTATCCCAATGGGAAAAAAGTACGCCGTCCGGTGATCGCAGCACCCTGCAGGAGAGCGTGCGCTGCCTGTTGTGGCTGACTGCCATTAAGCCTTCCGGGACTGAGAGTACAAAATTGAAGAACCTTATGAATCAGGTGAAACAATTCTTGCAGCAAAAAAGCAGCCGTGTGTTCACCCACATGCAGGGTGGCGGAACGCTTTTGTACACCCAAGGGCTCAAAGCAGAGCAGGCTTCCACTGTGATAGAAGAAGTAAATCTGTTACTGTGCGAAGCAGGCCAGATGGAAAATATCAACTTGCAAGGTGGGGCGGCCATACTATTACCAGGGCAATGCAATGAAAAGGGGCTGGAAGAAGCGCTGGAGGCTGCCGAGGTAATAAAAAGTGCAGGCGCGAAAAGAGGCGTATGCCCGCATCACAACATTGGACTGTTCAAACTGCTGACTCCTTTGGGTGGCGGATCATCTGTAAAAACACAGCTTACCCAGTTGAACAAGCTGCTTGCATATGATAAAGAGCACAATACCGCCTATGTCAAAACTATGCGGGCATATCTTACAAGTGAAGGCAATGCTTGCGCCTGTGCAGAAAAGTTGTATATCCACCGACACACGCTGAAAAACCGTCTAGAGAAAATCGACGAATTGTGCGGCATCAGTATGAATGACTATTTTGTGCGGCTGCAGCTTTCCATAGAGTTGTTGTTGCATGATTTGTTTTAAAGTAAAAGCGCACTGGGCAGAAAACATTTTTCTATCCAATGCGCTTTACCATAAAGTATGATACCGATTCGTCGTGGTCTTATACAGACTGACTCTTTCCACTGGAATGAGGAGAGAAAAGCCTCTTGACCCATGCGGCAAACTGGGCCGCCTGTTCAAACCCATACCTGGTTTTAGCAATCACATCAAAGGCAACAGCTGTTAATAGCACCAAGCCCTTGACAACCTGCTGCATGTACTGGTTAACGCCCATAATGGTCATGCCGTTGTTTAGCGTACCCATAATCAACGCACCGATTAATGCGCCGCTGACGGTGCCGATGCCGCCGGAGGCGGAAGCGCCGCCGATGAAGCAGGCAGCGATGGCATCCAGTTCATAACCCTGGCCTGCCAGGGGGAAGGCGGAGTTGAATCGGGCGGCACAAACCAGGCCGGCGACGCCGGACAGAAGGCCCATGTTTGTATAGGCCAGGAACAAAAGCCGCTTGGTGTTAACGCCAGAAAGCCAGGCAGCCTTTTGGTTGCCGCCAAGCGCATACAGGTGCCTGCCCATGACGGTGCTGCTGGTGATGAAGGAATACAATAGCAATATAACGCCCACTGTAATCAATACCGTCGGAACGCCGTTGGCTTGAGCCAAGAGTCCAAAGAACCAAATCAGTGCTGCACCGACAATTACGATTTTTAGAATCAAGGCAGGCAGTTGTTCCGCCTCATAGCCCTTTTTCTTGCGGTTCACGTTGCGAAGGATTTGCAACACCGCAAAGGCGGCAGCAAGCAGAATGCCGGTCATCAGGGAAACGCCGTTCAGTGTCATTCCAAACAACGTGATGCTGCCCAGAAAATCGGGTACAAAGCCCGTGGACAACTGCAAAAAGCTGGTGGGGAAATTGCTTAATGTCAATCCCTGCAGAATAGACAGCGTCAGGCCGCGGAACAAAAGCATGCCCGACAGCGTGACAATAAAGGCGGGGATGCCTACATACGCAATCCAGAACCCTTGCCAGGCACCAATCAAAACGCCAATGCCCAGACAGACCAGCATGGTAAGATACGGATCGGCCTTCCATGTCATAATGGCGGTGCCGGCGCAGGCCATGACCACAGCCAGTACAGAACCAATGGACAAGTCAATGTTGCCGCCTGTTAAAATGCACATGAGCATGCCTACTGCCAAAATGATCACGTAAGCGTTCTGGAAAACAATGTTGGATACGTTTTTGGGAAACAGCAGCTTGCCGCCGGTGGTAATTTGGAAAAGGATGACGATCAGCACCAGCGCAATCAGCATGGAGTATTGCCGCATATTGCCCTTGAATATTGTTTTGATTCCTTTCATGCGCTGATTTCCCCCTTGCTTGCCTTCATAATATGGCCCATGATGACTTCCTGGGAGGCTTCGCTGGCTTTCAGCTCTGCGATCAGCTTTCCTTCATTCATCACATAGATTCTGTCGCACATGCCCAGTATCTCCGGCAGTTCCGACGAAATCATCAAAATGGATTTGCCCTGGGCTGCCAGGGTGTTGATGATCTGGTAAATTTCAAATTTGGCACCGACGTCCACGCCGCGGGTAGGCTCATCCAGCAAGAGAATATCAGGTTCAGTAAAAATCCACTTGCCAACCAGCACCTTTTGTTGGTTGCCGCCGGATAGGTTACCCACCAGCTGTTCCACTGTTGGTGCTTTGACGCCTAACTTTTCTTTAAGTTTATCAGCGTGGTTTTTTTCGGCATCCTTGTCCAGAACGCCTCTTTTGCTGATACGCTGGGTGCGGGCCAGCGTGAAATTGTGCTTGATGCTGTTGGACAAAACAAGTCCGTTTCCCTTACGGTCCTCCGTTATATAGGCAAGGCCCGACTGAATGGCGTGGGGGATGTTGTTCAGTTCAATCTCCCGTCCATCCTTGAGCAGCTTTCCGGAAATCTTTGCGCCATAGGACTTTCCGAAAATGGACATGGCAAGTTCCGTTCGCCCGGCACCAATCAGACCGGCAACACCCACCACCTCGCCCCGGCGTAGAGTTATGGACACATTGTCCACCACCTTGCGGCTGGCATGCAGGGGATGAAACACATTCCAATCCCTGATTTCCAGGGCTGTTTCGCCAATACTGCTTTCGCGCTTGGGAAAACGGCTTGTCATTTCGCGGCCGACCATGCCCTTGATGATCCTGGCTTCGCTCCATTCATCCACCCCCTTGACGAGGGTTTCAATGGTTTGTCCATCACGGATGATGGTAATCCTGTCGGCGCAGTAGCTCAGTTCGTTGAGCTTGTGGGAAATGAGTATCGATGTGATCCCCTTTTCCCGTTTCAACTGCAGCAGCAGGTCCAAAAGCTTTTTGGCGTCGCTTTCATTCAGGGAGGATGTTGGCTCATCCAAAATCAGCAGCTTTACGTTTTTTGCCAGTGCCTTGGCGATTTCCACCAGCTGCTGCTTGCCCATGCCAATATCCTTGATGAGGGTGCGGGGGGTCTCCAGCAATCCTACCACGCGCATAAATTCTTCGGCCTTTTGGTAGGTGGTGTCCCAGTTGATAACGCCACGCTTCTCCTGTTCGTTGCCCAGGAACATGTTTTCACCGATTGATAAATAGGGCACCAGGGCCAGCTCTTGATGGATGATGACGATGCCTTTGGCTTCACTATCCTTAATATTGTGGAAGCGGCATGTTTCTCCCCGGTAAATAACATCCCCTTCATAGGAGCCATAAGGATAGATGCCGCTCAGTATGTTCATCAGTGTGGATTTCCCGGCGCCGTTCTCACCGCATACAGCGTGAATCTCGCCCTCCGCCACATCCATGTTCACGTGGCTCAGAGCACGAACGCCTGGAAAGAGTTTGGTAATATCCCGCATTTCTAGCAAGCTGTTGGACAAAGGCTTCGCCTCCCATTTGGAAAGGAGAGACGGACGAGGGTTTCTTCGTCCGTCTCCCCGGTTATGTTTGTGTAATCGACTTGCTCAGATTACTTCAGCTGGTCTTCGGTGTAGTATCCGCTTTCGATGAGCAGCTCTTTGTAGTTGTCGATATCGGCGAACACGGGTGCGCACAGGTAGGTGGGCACGACAAACACGTTGTTGTTGTAGGATTTTTCGTCGTTGATTTCCGGCTTTTCGCCCTTCATGATGGCCTGCACCATGCCGACAACCTTTTCAGCCAGGGTACGGGTATCCTTGAAGATGGACATGGACTGTTTGCCGGCGATGATGTTCTTGGTGTTGGCGATGTCACAATCCTGGCCGGTGATGATGGGGAACTTTTCGACCTTGGCGTTTTCCAAAGCGTTGGTGGCGCCCAAGGCGGTGGAGTCGTTGGAGCAGAGCACCGCATCCAGCTTCTTGCCGTCGGCATAGAAGGCGGTCAGCAGGGTGTCCATACGGGCCTGGGCAATGTCTGTCTTCCAGGTGGGGGTGGCAACGGTGGCAAAGTCAATCTGGCCGCTGGGGATCACAATTTTGCCAGCGTCGATGTAGGGCTTCAAGACGTCGATAGCGCCCTGATAGAAGTAGAGGGCGTTGTTGTCGCCCGGGTCGCCGGCAACGATTTCCATGTTGAAGGGGCCAGCGGCGTTCTTCAGATCCAAGGCAGTCTCAATGTACTCGCCCTGAATGGTGCCAACCATGTAGTTATCGAAGGTGGCATAATAGCTCACAGCATCGGTGTCCATGATCAGGCGGTCATAAGCGATAACGGGAATGTTGGCTTCCTTGGCCTGCGCAAGCACCGTGCCCAGGGAGCCGCCGTTGATGGCGGAGATTACAAGCACCTTGCAGCCGCCGGTGATCATGGCTTCCAACTGCGTAACCTGGGTGGCTACGTCATCATTGGCAAACTGGAGGTCGACTTCAAAGCCGGCAGCTTCCAACTGGGCCTTCATGTTGGCGCCGTCCTGGTTCCAGCGCTGCAAACTCTGGGTGGGCATGGATACGCCGATTTTGTCGGCCGCCAGTGCGCCGGTGAGCGAGAGGCACAAAACCATTGCCAAAAGTACCGCGATAAGTTTCTTCATAGTGACAGCTCCCTTTTTTATTTTTCAGGCGTACAAAACGCCTAAAATACGAATGGCAGCAGGAAAATTATTTTTGGGGTACAAAAAAACAGACAAGACCTTTACAAGCAAAACGCTCTCTTGGACATGCCTGCACGCTGGATGAACATTATACTAACTCCAAATTAGTATAAAAGCACCGGCGTGGGATTAATGCAATAAGTGCGCAGAACGTATAATGTGCACTGCGACATACATATGTGCCATATACCCTTGTATATTCCATAACGATCCATGTGCTCGAGCACACTTCAGTGCTTATATCATACAAAAATTTCATGTACTTGTCAATTAGATATTTTACTCTAAACTATAGAAAAAGTATGGTATTTAGCATACAGCATTCCAGGAAATGTTTTTGGGCAGCGAACATGCTATGATGTGTCTGAAATCAGCCGGCCGGCTAGAGGGATGGTTGTCATGGAGAAGGCCTACATGCAACGGTGCCTGGATTTTATTGAGGATCATTTAATGGCGGAGATCACTTTGGCAGATATCGCTGAGAAGGTTGGGTTCTCGCCCTTCCATTTCAGCCGCATGTTCCAGGGAGCCATTGGCCTACCGGTGATGGCTTATGTACTAAAACGCAGGCTTTTGCACGCTGCCTTCCATATCGCCCAGGGGATGGATGCGAAGGAGGCCGCTCTGAGCTATGGATTTGACACCTACGCCGGATTCTACAAGGCATTTGTGCGGGCTTTTGACAAGTCACCCGCCACTGTCAAAAAGCATGGCGCAACGCTGCCGCCCCACCGGATTGATTTGTATAAAGGAGATGATTGTATGATAAGCAATGAAAGATTGAATGCTGTATTGCAGCAATGGCGCCTGAAGGACATCCCCTGCGTTCCCGTCCAGTATGAAAACAGCGGCTTCGTTTCCGATACCGCGTGGTATGTGGGACAGGAGTATGTATTCAAGGCGACCCAGAACCTGGATGGGCTGAAAACCCATGGGTCTATTGCCAGGGCCTTGGCGGGGGAGGGCATGAGTGCTGCTGTACCAATTTTGGCATTAGATGGGCGGGAATATATCAAGGAGAGCGAATGGTACTTTTATCTGCTGCCCCGGTTGAATGGAAAGCCTGTGAACAGCAGGAGGCTGATGGAAAAGGAGTGGGCAGAAAAGGCATATAAGTTGGGAAGCTTGATCGGCCGGCTGCATGTGGTGCTCAGCAGCCATGATGAGGAGATTGCCGCCGATGATATGGACCTTTTGGCGACGGCAAGGGATTATGCCATCGCCGGTACAAAGGCTGCAGCATCGATGCCCGAGGCCTTCTATCAGGAATACACGGCTCGTTTCTCCAAGTTGTACCCGCTTTTGCTAAAGCATGTCATTCACAGGGATACGAATCCGGCAAATATCCTCATGCAAGGGAACGAGTTCAGCGGGTTCGTGGATTTTGAACTTAGCCAGCGCAGCGCACGCCTGTACGACCCCTGCTGTCTTGCCACCGCCATTTTGTCGGAGACTTTTCCGCAAAATACTCCCCCCTCCTATGACAAGTGGTTTGAGGTCTATCAGGCGGTGCTGCGGGGTTATGACAGCGTGTGTAGGCTAACACCCGAAGAACGGGAGGCCGCGATGTATATGGTGTTCACCATTCAAATGATCTGCGTCGCCTACTTCAGCCAAACGCCTAAGTTTCAGGCTCTGGCGGATGTGAACAAGCGCATGACCCTTTGGCTGTGGGAAAACAGGGATAGGCTGGCGTTTTAAGATAGGCGCGCCGAAAGCGAGTGCCTTTTTGGCAGGCCCTTGACAATCACTCTTCCTTGCGTATAATGGTAAAAAGACATATGAATAAACGCTCATATGAACTGAAACAACCAGCGGCGGCGCAAATTATCTTCGCGCTGCCGTAGTTGTAAGGATGAAAAGGATGAGGGATGCATGATGGAGCTTGTGTGATTTTGGATGCTGCTGATGCTTTGCGGATTTTATACAACCTATGCAGTGAAAATGCTGATGCTCAAGGCGCGAGGAATTCAGGGAAATTTACTGGGAAAGGGCAATAAGCCTGAAGGCGCCAGAGTGGTGGAACTGCTGCTAAATCTTTGCGCCTCCATCGGTACGATTATTCAGTTTGCCAGCGCGCTTTTAACGCATCCATCAAAAAATCCCGCCGCCTATATGTCCGGCCTTTCACTTTCCTTTGCCGGTCTGATTTTTTTCAGCATTTCGGTCGTTACCATGCGCGATAATTGGCGCGCGGGTTTTGATGAAAAGCAAAAAACGCGCTTAGTGACACGCGGCATCTATCAAATTAGCCGAAACCCGGCTTTTGTAGGCTTTGACCTTGTGTATATCGGTTGTGCCATGGTGTTTCCCTTCTGGCTGAACATTGCAGCCGCAATCGCATCACTTTTCCTGTTTCATGTGCAGATCAAGGGTGAGGAGCAATACCTATCAAAAACTTTCGGAGAGGCGTATGCGGCTTATAAGGCAAGGGTCATGCGGTACATTGGCAGGCGGGCGGCAAAATAATTGGGTTCATTTGATATCCTCCCAGCGGATGAGTTCAGGCATTTGCCACCCGCCTAGTGCCTCGTCAAATTGCGGCATCATCTGAGCAGACTGGGCAGGCAGATACAGGGTGCGCGTAGGGCGGGTATCATAGCCTTCCTCCGGGGGCGGCGCTGGTTCCTCCTTGGCATTTCTATATAATATTCCATCCAATACCCAAACGGGGTAGGCCCAGTATATACCCGTTGTGTTGGGATCGGCGCAATATCCATAGCCCAGGGAGAGGCTTCTTACCTCTCGTAAACGGCCGGAATCAATCCACTTTTCAAACTCCTTCTTTACGGTGTCAAGGGACAGCAGCGGCACGTCAACACAGGGCATATCCAATATCCTTACCCTTTCTATATTTAGGGAATAGTCGTCTGCAGCCGATATAAGTGTGGATGCGCTGGAGCCGGGACAAGGATGCGTTTGTTCCAGGTGTGGCGAAAGACTGCTGCGTCCGCTGAGTCATACCGGTATGCCGCTCAGCGTCTGTGTAAACTTGAAGTAATATCCGCCCCAAGTGTTCATAGGCTCCCCGAATTCCTTTGTCTTTCGGTTATAAGCGTACAACCGGCTGGTAACCCAAAGGTCATCCAAACGAAAGTTTTCTTTCCAACTGCTGCCATATAAACGGATAAACGATTGATCAAAAATGGTGATGGCTTCTCCTGCGGTAATGGGGTTATCCAGTGTCAGACGTTTGTCCCAATCAATTTTTTCGGGAGTGAGAATAAAGGTTTCGCGAAACCAGGCATCGCCTTCTTTGGTAGGCTGCCGGCTGGGAGATTCCCGATTGAAAGACAGGCAATTGGCTTGGTTGGTTGCATAATCAAAACCTTCCAGCAGTCCATTTGGCACGGCGGGCTGTTTTTCGACCCGAAAAATAGGAAATGAATCCACCTTCGGAATGGTAACGGGGATATCGACCGTTATCGTCCGGCCATGGGCCTGATACGTTTCATGCCATCCGGCCTCCGCATCAAAGATGAGATCAGTAATGGATACATACTCTGCCCGGGAATCGGCAGGCCAGGTTAGCAAATAGCCAATGACCAAAAGCAAAACCAGAACAAACAATTTCACCGGATCTTTCATAGCGGCAGTCCTCCCTGTATTTGTGTATATGGCGTATATGTCTGTAGGACCAAATAATGCAACAGGAAAAAGAGCTATTGCCAAATTTGGGTTTATGTGTATACTGTTGCCATCCAAATTAGCAGAAAGGGAGGTGGCGGCAATTGGACGAGCAGGTATGGCTGGAAAACTTGTATCAGGACAACTTCCGGCTGCTGTATCATATCGGCCGCACCTTTCTGGGTGCTACACCGGATCAGCAGGGCCGCATTGAAGAGGAGATTCACGATGTATTTCTGTTGGCTATGCAAAAGCGTGAGTACCTGATGCGCCATCCCAATCCCGCCGGTTGGCTGGTAGAGGCCATGCGCAAGCGCCTTTTATCCCATTACCGAAAGTGGCGCAGGGAGCAAAAGCACTTGGCCTTTTCACTGGATGGGGAAAGCCAGCCTATCATACCGTCTACGGATGGGGACGAGGTTTTCGAATCTGCTGTGGATTTGACAAGGCAGGAAGCGCTGGAGCAGCTGTTGGGGCGGGAGGATGCGCGCCTGTTTACACTGTTTTGCATTGACCGGGTGCCCGCCAAAGAGTTAACCGGAGAGTTTGTGATGACAGAGGCCTGCATCCGCATGCGGGCGAGCCGAATCCGCAAAAAGGTACTCGGACACCCGGAAATTTTTACGGCAGTTGTATTTGTGTGCATGTTGCGTTTATGAACCCTTTGGACATAGGCGGTATGGAGGCTGAAGAATGAACATCCCCAAAATGCGCAGATACAAGGCATGGCTTATGACTGTGCTGAAAAAGGGCGCACTGTCCAGGCAAGAAATCGACTTGATTTTCCGCGGCCAGTTATTGCTGCCTGCCCGCAATCGCGATACGGGCTTAATGCAGGAATGCGCCGCTGCCCTGACGACGGATGACTCCGCTGCCTCACAAGCGCAAAGGAGGGTTTGGAACATGATTGCTCAAGATATAGACCGTATGAAACGGGAGACTTCGCAGCGGAAGGCTGTAAGAAGGCACACAGGCATGGTCATTGTCATGGTGCTGATACTTGCCCTGGCTGCCGCTGGTTTGGCCGCGGCACTTTCACCACAGGTGTTTTCCTTTCTGTGGGGGCAGGAAAACCCCAATGCTTTTGTGCAAAAAGATGCAGCAGACCAGGTGAAGATGAATCTTGGCAATATCCAGAAGGAGCATGTAGCGGTCACGATACTGGAAGCCGCCTTCGACGGGCAGGAACTAAGGGTGGTCTACTCCATACGTGATAAGAACGCGAAGAGGCCGTATACCCAGGAGGATGAAGCGCTGCTTGGAATAGCCGCCGAAAAGGACAGCTTGGGCATTATTTGTGATTGGGTAGTGATAGATGGCGCAGATGTATACCTTTCCGATTGTGGCACAAAATCCGGCGCACAAAACGGTGAGCTTCTTTTCTACCTGCAGGCACTGACAGCGGAGCAGGGGGTTCATCCTGAAGGGGATTTTACGGTTGGCTTGCCCCTATTCAGGAATACAACCGGCGAGCGACCTGCATCGGTTGTGCCGCCGGAATTGCAGTTTACGCTGAACGCATCGGATGCGCTAAAGCTTGTCCGTAACGCCAAGCCGGCGGAGGCGATGATTGACGGCGTGGTGTATTCGATGATTGAGGCAGCTTTTACACCCGTGGCGGGGTCCATCCGGCTGGATGTGACAGGCGATGGCACTAGGGATGCAAAGGGCTTGGTGTATGCCTTTGGGCAGGACGCCAGGCTATATACCCTGGCGGGTGTGCCAATCGGAGAACCGCCTGTTTCCTCTTTCGTGGAAGCCGGTGGACAGGATGAACCTCCAACCGCTATTCTCATGCGCATTGTACCGCCGGATGTTTGGCCGGAGGAAATGCTGCTTGCCATGCCAAATAAGGATGGTAAGCCTGACCCTGGGCGGCAGATCGCCATTGAGCTACTTGGAAAATAGACAAAGCAAAATGCCGCCCGCCAGATTCGCACAAAGCGAAAGTGGCGGGCGGTATTGTAACCGTTTTACTACCTTGGGAAAAACATACTTTCCTTTATCAGTATGCTGCTGTCGGCTTGCATCTTTTTCAAAATCCGGGCTTTATCCTCTTTCATGGCTATTTCCGGACGAAAGTCGTTATCGGGAATAATGCCGGTGGTAAGCACAGGGATGAACTGCAGTTGCACTCCCTGATATTGATCCTTTTCCCATAAGAACAGGGCTTGGGCAATATAGGCATCAAACTCCGTTAGCTTCAAGTTGCCGCCAAACACAAAATTACCCAGGCTGTATAATATCACGCCCCCATTGTAATACTCAACGCCCTGTACTACATGGGGATGATGGCCGATGACCAAATTGGCGCCAAGGTCAATGGCCTCACGAGCCATTTTTTCTTGCAGGTCGTTGTGGGTTTTGGCATACTCCTTGCCAAAGTGGCAGGTGTAGATAATGAGGTCGCAGTTCATTTCTTTGAGTGCTTGTATATCCTCCGCCATGGTGCTGCGCTTCTGGCGGTAAACTGTTTCGCGTATGCCCCCAAAGCCAATCTTTTTGCCATTTGCCATGGTAGTATGCAACTCTTTGTAACCGCTATAGGCAATGCCGGCCTGCTTCAGTGCATTAAGGGTGCTAGTCTTGCCTGCTTTACCGTAGTCAATATAGTGATTGTTGGCGATGTTGACCTTTTCTACGCTTCCCAAGGTTAAAATCTCCGTGTATGCGGTACTGCCCCGAAAGGTATGCACCTTGTCCATCAACCGGTCACGGGAGTTGTCTTTCAGAACCCCTTCCAGATTGATGAGCGTGATATCATCTGCACTGAAAAGCTGTGTAAAGCCCGAAAAAGGCCAAGCCATTCCTTTTTGAGCAATGACATGATCAAAGGAGCGTTCGTTTTTTCGCGTTTTTTCCTCTCCGCCTAGCACGCAGTCTCCTGTCATAGTGATAACCACTTGTGTCATGTTTGCAATTTCTTCAGCCGTCAAAGGCGTGTACCGCCGCATTTGGGCGTATGCCGCAGGCACAATGGATAAAGCCAATAGCATGCAGCAAATATGTCGTGCAAAAAATTTCACCGGTCATTCTCCTTTGTATGTGTTTTGGGTAAGGTGGCATCCTCATGCTTTTGCCATCTTATGTATATGTCTGCTCAAACCCAAAACGTAACGGTTGCCAGTAGTTTGAAAATCATACCATAAAAAGCATAATCTGTGTGCGGTTTCTGGAAAATATGAGGAAAAAGTTACAAAAAATCCGTCCTCCCGCATTTTCGGCAAGGAGAACGGAGGTGTATCGAGGGGATGTTTTGTCTAGTGCCAATACCTACTGCGATGGCGTTATTTCACCGGTACCTGCAATTCGGTAATGTACTCATTTTCGTCATCGGTTGCAAAATCGCCCTTGTGGTAGATTTCTCGCAGAGGGCCGCTTGGCGTATAGCCATTTTCCCTGATCCAGGCGAACAACGCCTCAAAGGTCTTGCCGATGGTTGAAAATGGCCCTTTGTGCACCACGCAGGCCATGCGCGCTTCTGCAGGCAGGGTATGAACAGCCACTGAATCACTATCTTTGATTTGGGTAGTCAGGGGCTCGGCCACCTCCACATCCAACTGCCCGTCTTCTTGAAGATTCCACCATCCCACGTGGTACAGCATCATGCAGGGAACGGTGCGCCGGCCGCCCATGGCAGTAATGTGCCGGTTTACATCGGCCCACATGGCTTCCAGTTCTTCATCAAAGCGGCTCTTGTGAAAGGATTTGCGGATGGTGGCGGCCAAGATAGGTTCAACGCGCTTTAACGCAATATCATGCATAACAGGTATGCCTCCATTCTTTAATAGAAAAATATTGGTGTGCAATCGTTCCAGCCTTGCGGTATGTGCTTTGAGGGCATCCTCCATCAAACCGGCTTTTTCTTGAAGCAGCGTGACCAGCGTGGCAACAGAAGGGTCTGTGCTCAGAACCCTGGCAATCTCCGCGAGGGAACAGCCCGCATCCTTGAAGGCGAGAATCTTGTTGACAGTGATCAGTTGACTGGCATCGTAGTACCGGTAGCCATTCTCTCCATCTGTCTTGACAGGCTGCAATAGCTTCATAGCCTCGTAATGGTACAGTGTCTCCACTGACAGGCCGCATAGCTTGGCAAATTCACCGATTTTAAACATGGGCTCCTCCTTAGGGTTTGTACGATATAGGCGCGCGCTCCTTCATACAAGTACATCATAAGGCCTGGGGTAACCCGGGAGTCAAGAAGAGTATAAAAATATTAGGCTGCTGTGCTAACGGTGTCTTTTGCATGAAAACAATCAAGATAAAAGGTGTCGTGCCTTCGGACGTGACCAAAGGGCTTTCCGCTCGCCCTTTGGAAACCTTCGGAGGCCATTATCTTGAATTTCTATGCAATAGTACGACCAGCACAACAGCCCAGAAATTGCAGCGGTAATTATCCTGAATAGGGGATTCCAAAGGGATTTTATCCCTTTGGCAGGGGTCCAGGGGACGGTGTCCCCTGGCTACAGGCCAAGTTTAGGGGCAATTGGATCAATATCCAAGGTGGCAAAGTAATCCTGTGCAGTTTCTGCCCGGCGGATCAACTGGAAGCTGCCGTCGGTTTTTAAAAGCACTTCGGCACTGCGCAGCTTGCCGTTGTAGTTGTAACCCATGGCAAAGCCGTGAGCACCGGTGTCGTGAATGACCACCACATCGCCCATGTCTATTTGCGGCAGCGGACGGTGAATGGCAAACTTGTCATTGTTTTCGCACAGCGAACCGGTAATATCGTACACCTTATCTTCGGGCAGGTCACGCTTGCCGGCGATGTGAATGTGGTGGTATGCGCCATACATGGCCGGCCGCATCAGGTTGGCGGCGCAGGCATCCAGGCCGATATAATGGCGGTAGGTTTCTTTGCGGCTGGTAGCGGTGGTTACCAGCCAGCCGTGAGGGCCGGTCATAAAGCGGCCCAGCTCTGTCTTGATGGCAACGCCATGTATGCCGGCAGCGGTGAACACCTCATGATACGCTTCCTTCACACCCAGGCCGATGGCAGCGATATCCGCCCTTTGCTGGCCTGGTTGATAGGGAATTCCGATGCCGCCGGAAAGGTTGATAAAGGCAAGCTCAAGGCCCGTTTCTGCGCGAACCTCTGCCGCCACCTGAAACAGCAGCTTTGCAAGGCCAGGATAATAGCTGTTGTCGGTGGTGTTGCTGGACAGGAAAGCGTGAATACCAAAGGACTTGGCTCCGAGTTCCTTCAGCGTTTTTAGGCCTTGGGTCAGTTGTGCCCTTGTAAACCCGTACTTGGATTCGCCGGGGTTGCCCATAATGGTGTTGCCAATGGCGAAGTCTCCGCCTGGGTTATAGCGGCAGCAAACGCATTCGGGTATGCCGCCATGCTCTTTCAACACCTCAATATGGGTGATGTCATCCAGGTTCACAAACGCATTGAGCCTACGGGCATAATCAAACTCCTCAGGGGGCATGGCGTTGGCGCTGAACATAATATCCCGGCCAACAATGCCCAGGGCTTCGGAGAGCATAAGCTCCGTCATGGAAGAACAGTCGGTGCCACAGCCCTCCTCCTTCAAAATGCGAAGGATGGTGGGATTGGGCAGTGCCTTGACCGCAAAGTACTCCTGAAAGTCTTCGCACCAGGAGAACGCTTCTTTTAGGGCACGGGCGGTTTGGCGGATGCCTTGCTCATCATATAAGTGAAAGGGCGTTTGATATTCCTTCGCCGCCCGTAAAAATACCTCGTCGGGTACAGAAAAGTTGGGCACGGGGATGCACTCCTTCCAAATCTGGCCCCAAATCACTCCCACTCAATGGAGGCCGGGGGCTTGGTTGTAACGTCAAAGACCACGCGGTTTACATGGGGCACCTCATTGACAATGCGCTCGCTGATGCGTGCAATGACGTCATAGGGGATGCGGGCCCAATCGGCGGTCATAAAGTCGTCGGTGGTCACGGCCCGAAGGGCCAGGGTGTAATCGTAGGTGCGCTCATCGCCCATCACGCCGACAGAGCGTACGCCGGTGAGTACCGTAAAGTACTGGTGAACCTGACCGTTCAGGCCTGCGTTGGCGATTTCCTGACGCAGAATCGCGTCGCTTTCGCGCACAATGTGCACCTTTTCCGGCGTCACATCGCCCATTACGCGGATGGCCAGGCCCGGGCCGGGGAAGGGTTGACGCCAAACCAGATCGGCGGGCAAGCCCAGGGTCAGACCCAGCTTGCGCACCTCGTCTTTAAAGAGCATGCGCAAGGGTTCCACCAGACTGGTAAAGCCCAATTGCGCCGGCAGACCGCCCACATTGTGGTGGCTTTTGATCACCGCGCTACCCTTGACACTGCCGCTTTCGATGACGTCGGGATAAATGGTGCCCTGGGCGAAATGGTCCAGCTTTCCCAGCTTTTGCGCTTCATCTATAAATACTTCCACAAAGTCACGACCGATAATCTTGCGCTTCTGCTCCGGGTCTGAAATGCCTGCCAAATCGTTAAAGAACCGCTCGCTGGCATCGGCATGCACAAGATGCACCGGAAAAACCTTGCTGAAGATTTCGACTACCTGCTCGGCCTCACCCTTGCGCATGAACCCATGGTCTACAAACACGCAGGTCAGCCGGTCGCCGATGGCCTGGTATAACAGTGCTGCCGCCACGGAGGAATCGACACCGCCGGACAGGCCTAAAAGAACTGTGCCGGTTTCGCCTACTTGCTCGCGAATGCGGCGTATAGACATTTGGGCATAGGCTTCCATCGACCAGTCGCCCACGCAGCCGCAGATATCCTTCAAAAAGTTTTTGAGGAGGATAGACCCTTCCTGGGTGTGCGTAACCTCGGGGTGGAACTGCACCCCGAACAGACGCTTTCGTTTATGCTCCATGGCGGCAATGGGACAGTTGTCACTGTGGGCAATCACTTCAAAGCCTTCGGGCAGCTTGGACACCTGATAGGTGTGGCTCAGCCAGCAGACAGAAGCGGGGGAAGCATTTGCAAACAGCCCGTCCCTTTTATCCATGGTGACCAGGTTGCGGCCGTATTCCCGCTGATCCGGCCTTGTGACCTGTCCGCCTAAAAGAACCGACATCAGCTGCATGCCATAGCAGATGCCCAGTACCGGCACGCCAAGATCAAAAATACCTACGTCACAGCTGGGGGCATCCTGATCCAATACGCTGGCTGGACCCCCACTTAAAATAATACCCACCGGCTTTAATTCTTCAATCTGCCGGAGGGATGCAGTATAAGGCACTACTTCAGAATATACGCTATTCTCCCGCACGCGCCGGGCGATCAACTGGGTGTACTGGCCGCCAAAGTCCAGGATCACCACACACTGGGTAGTTTGCATGGGGGCACTCCTCCTTAACGCTTGGACAGGAAATAGGAAACTTGTCCCCTGAATGAAGGACTAACCTATTCTGCCATAAAACTGCCCGCGAAGCAAGTATTCCCGCGAAAAATGCAGGAATAAATCAAGACGGGGCAGCGCGGAATTTCGTCGGGGAGGGTGCATTTTGTAAAAATCACCTTCCCCGCACCTCGTCCCCAAAAATATTATGGAAATATAAGGAGAATGATAGACCGCCAGAAGGGATTTTGGGGTGAATGCGCAGGCATTGTCATTGGGAGGCGCACAGTGACGATGGATCATGCACAAGCATATCTTTAAGATGTCTTTTCCTTTGTGCGCTGGTCACAGAAGCTATTTGCCTGGTCTTGTATACTAATGCCATACCAAGTACGCTTGTATGCAAAAGGAACATGTAAAACTTTGCGCAAAACGGCTCAAAAAGTCGTATGGGAATCTTCCACTGTTTCATGCAAGCTTCTTTTTTGGTATACTTTCTACATATCTATATAACGGCCCCTGACAAAAGGAGGTAACGCCATGCACCGTTCCCGTTTTGCATTGACCACACTTTTACTCTCACTGGTGTTGTTTGTTAGCGGCTGTGCTGCTGCCGAGCAGCCATCAGCCACGGCAACGCCGGCTCCATCATCTGCTGTCCAGACAGAGGCAACTGCCCAGCCGGAGGCTGTAGCAACCGCCGCTGTGCCAGGCGCAACACCCGAACCTTGGACACTCAATGACAAGGGAATGCCTTACTTAACCTTCGATGATCCTTCTTTCCCCATGACCTTCAGCAATTTAAAGGGGAAGGTTATTTACCTGAACTTTTTTACAAGCTGGTGCCCTCCCTGCCAGGCAGAAATGCCCCATATCCTCAAGCTCTCGCAAACCTATGGCGATGATTTGGCGGTTGTCTTGATTCATGTGCCAGACAGGGATACGGAGGAGACAGCCAGACAGTACTTGAAGGACAATGGTCTTGATTCCTTGAATATGGTGGAGGATGCCAATATGGTGCTCACCACCATGTATCAGTTGACAGGCTATCCGCTTTCTGTATTCATTGACAAGGATGGTTATCTTGCGGCGTATCAGCCTGGCGGCATGACCTACGAGCAGATGGAACAGGCCGTTCAAATGGCTGGCCTTCCTGCGCCTTCAGCAAAGTAAGGGGGCGGTATTGTGCCGGCGGGTTTTGATTTCAGCACCGCACCCCAGCTTGTTCAAGTGGACCTTTCAATATGGTCGGCTTTGCTCAACGGTGTGCTGGCGTTTATCTCTCCTTGCATTTTGCCCATGCTGCCTGTTTACGCAGCTTACCTGATAGGCGAAGGGGCGTATTCCCGACAAGGCGCAGAGGGTAAAAAGCAGGCGGCGCTGCGAATGCTTGGCTTTATGATGGGTTTTGTTCCCTTTTTTGTAGCGTTGGGGGCGGGGGCCGGCGCATTAGGCGGCTTATTGCAAAAATATCGCGATGCGCTGCCATATGCAGGCGGCGTGCTGATGGTGCTATTCGGTCTGATGATGCTGGATGTGATACCGGGGCTGCACCTGTTTTCCGTAAAGGCTGACGCGAAAGCTTTGGCGTCAGGCGGTTTTCTCAAAACCATGCTGCTGGGAATCATGCTGGCGATATCCTGGCTGTCCTGCACATCGCCCTTCTTGTTCAACGTTTTGTTAATGGCAGCCGGTGAAGGCAGCAATGCGCTTCGGGGCATGGGCTTGCTTCTTTTGTATTCCCTTGGCTTAACCATTCCCTTTTTGGCTTTTATGCTCTTGTATGCCAAGCTTGGCAGTGCCCTTCGCTTTTTGCGCACACATCAGGCGTTTATACGCAAAGCGGCGGGCGGCGTAATGATTCTATTGGGTGTACTAAGGCTTTTTAGAGTGTATTGATGCTTTTTATTCGCAAGGCAGCGCGGGTTATCCCAGGGTATTAGCCAAGGGATGGCCTGCGTACTTTTTTTGTTTGCGCACTGGGCCTTATGCCTCGGCATAAACTGATTTTGAGGCGCATGATTGATGCGCTTTTTATACCCTGAACGATATATCAAAAGAAAAAGGTGTTGCCCATGGAACAAACTGGCTTGTATGTCGGCATTCTGGGTGGACTTCTTGGGGCGGCAGGGGTTGTGGTCAGCATGGTGCTGGGTATATCCTATCACCGCCGGTTAAAGAAGCAAGATTTTGCTGCCGATGTTTCCACGGAGACCACACTGAAGTTGGATATTGATTATATCAAGCGCGGTATTGATGATATTAAAACAGACCAGCGTGATATGCATGAAGATTTCGGCAGCTTAAACGAGCGGGTCATCAGGGTTGAGGAATCTGTAAAATCTGCTCACAAACGGCTGGATCAGCATTTGGGTGTGAAATCTGCCGAAGCGGGCCTGGAGCCCTGCGGAAAAGATGATATTCCCAACGTGCAGTAACGTTTCTTCATTATCTAGGTACGCACAAACACCCCAGCCATTTTTCGGCAGGGGTGTTTGCGTGTAAAATGGTGCTTCTTTACCTGCGATGATTTACGGCGTAGGAAAAAGCATGTATACTTACCTTAATATGTCCAATACGTACAAGCGGACAATATGCTTATGGGAGTGTATAGCAATGCCGTATCAAAACCCCATCATTCCCGGTTTCCATCCCGACCCCAGCATTACGCGCCGGGGGGAGGATTATTATCTGGTTACTTCCAGCTTTGAGTATTTTCCCGGTGTACCCATCTTTCACAGCCGAGACCTTGTACATTGGCTTCAAATCGGGCATGTGCTTGACCGGGAAAGCCAATTGCCACTCAGCGGCTGCAACCCATCCGGCGGCATTTATGCGCCTACCATCCGCTATCATGACGGCCTGTTTTACATGATTACAACCAACGTGTCCGGCATGGGCAATTTTATTGTGCATGCCAAAGACCCGGCCGGACCCTGGTCGGAGCCTGTGCTTGTGGATCAGGGTGGCATTGATCCATCATTATTTTTTGATGATGATGGCAAGGTCTATTTTACAGGCACCGGGCCGGTGGATGGCGTCGGCGGCATCGCAATATTTGAAATTGATCCATTGACGGGGGAAAAGCTTTCGCCTGTAAGGCTTGCCTGGGAAGGCACCGGTGGCCGGTACCCGGAAGGGCCCCATCTGTATAAAATCGACGGCTGGTATTACCTCATGATTTCCGAAGGTGGTACGGAAATGGGACACATGGTAACCCTGGCCAGGGCAAAAACACCTTTTGGGGCATATGAGCCCTGCCCCCATAATCCCATTTTAACCCACCGGAACGATATGGAAGGCAAAATATCCGGCACCGGCCACGCAGACCTCATACAGGCCCAGGATGGCAGTTGGTGGACAGTGTTCCTGGCCTTCCGCATGAGCGAAGCCTATTTTCATCACCTGGGCCGGGAAACCTTTCTGGCTCCCGTCACTTGGGAAAATGGCTGGCCCATCGTCAACGGCGGCAAGCCCATTACCCTCACCATGGATTGTGATACGCTTACGCAGTGTGTTGCTTCTGCACCGGATTTGCGGGATGATTTTCATGACGGTATCGGTTTTCACTGGAACTATTTGCGTAACCCGGATAGTAGCAAATATTCCTGGGGGCCGCAGGGGCTTACACTGACTGGCTCTGAATACACGCTGAATGATAACGCCTCGCCTACCTTTTTGGGCCGGCGGCAGGAGCAGTTTGAAGGCGTTTTCCGCACCCTTGTTCAGCCGCAGCAGCTGGAAATTGGCGCTCAGGCTGGCATTACCGTCTTCTATGGCCCTTATAACCACTATGACTTTTATCTGACTACATCCGGCCTGTGCCTGAAAAAGACGATTGGCGATATGAGCGCCGTGGTGTTTAAAGCCCCGTTGAACGGCGAATGTGAGTTGGAAGTAATGTTTGACCGCTTGAAGTACACCTTTGCCTATGGCAAGCCGGGAGCAGAAAAGAAGGTTGCAGGAACGGCATTGACGCGGTATGTCAGCACCGAGGTTACCCCTTGCAGCTTTACGGGTGTGTATCTGGGGTTGTATGCTCAGGGGGATTGTCAATGCATCTTCCCTTGGGTGGAATATAGAAACGATCCATCGGCTAAAATCTGAACAACATAATACGAAAGCTGCCGGAGTGATTAGCTCCGGCGGCTTTTTCATAATAGGCTACATCACATTGTACTTATCAGGCATCAGCGCGCTGCTGCTCAAACATGCGATGTACTGCTGGGGCGACATGTCCGTTTCCTTTTTGAAAGCTTTGTAGAAGCAGGAATATTCCCGAAATCCGCACTTTAGATATACATCTGTCGGGTTTTGGCCCGACTGCATCATCAGCTTGGCCTGTATGATGCGTTTGGCGACAATATACTGGTATACAGATTTGTTGGTATAGCTTTTAAACTCCCGAATCAAATGGAATTTGCTGATGAAAAAGCGGTTACTCACCTCGTCCAGAGATAGGTCTTTATCAATATTTTCATTGATATAGGCGATAATGTCCGCAACCCGCTTTAAAGACCGGCAGCTTGGTTCATCCCCAGCCTCATTAAAGAGAGCGCATAGCCTGGTCAGCATCATAATCAATTTGCATCTGCTGATCAGCCGCTGGTGGGGCGCCGCGCCGGATGCATCGCCTGCAAGCTCACTGATGGTATAGCGGCAGGCGGCAAAATCTTCATCGGAGAGGGAATGGCAGAACTTTCCTCGGCCGATGCAATCGTCTATGATGTCCAGCAGTGAAAAGTCTTTGGAACCCATGTCACGAAGCGCATTGCGGCTGATGTAGATGAACATACGCTCATAATAGGCTTCCGTATTGTGAAAGTACGCGCGATGCATACGGCCCGGCGGTATGATTACCACATCGTTGGGCTTTAACCGGTAGGCGTATTCCTCAATATAAATGGATGCATCACCAGATATGAAAAAGTAGATTTCATAAAAGTCGTGGCTGTGAAACTCCGGCGTCGTTCTTCGATGGCAGGAATGATGATACAGCTCGTATTCCCGCTCATCCTGCATGGGGTTTAAAATATCCCAGACAGCTGCGTTATTCAATTCGACCACATCCTTTGCTTGTATACTACATCAACTTTTGCAATGTTTCAAGCAATTTTTTCAATTTACTTTGAGGATATTGTACAATATCATACAAGTAATGAACGGGAGTAAGCACCCAAATGCAGCGAACAAGTAAACGAGAAGGTAAACGCCCGGCTCATATAAGAAGGAGGGGACGCCTTGTGTTTGTGGACGCGAAAGCGCCCAAAAAGGGACAAAAATGGATAAAGCGCATGATCCGCTATAAGTATCTGTACCTGATGCTTTTGCTGCCGCTGATTCAATATGCGGTTTTTCGGTATGCGCCGCTGACCGGTTTACAGGTCGCATTTAAGAATTTTAATATTTTTAAGGGCATGTGGTTAAGCGACTGGGCTGGCTTTGCTGTGTTCCAGGAAATATTCTCCTACCCCAAGTTTTGGCTGGCGCTGAAGAACACGGTTATCTTAAACGGCTTGGATTTGATATTCGGTTTCCCGGTGCCCATCATATTAGCTATATTATTGTATGAGATGCGGTCGATGCGGGTAAAGCGTATTGCACAGACCATTTTATACATGCCTCATTTCCTTTCCTGGATTATTATCGGTGGTATCGTCAATCAGATATTTGCCACCAATGGCCTGGTCAACCACCTGGTCACCCTGGCCACGGGCAGTCCGGCCAATTTTCTGATGCATGAGGGGAATTGGGTGGCCGTGTATGTAGGCGTTGGCATTTGGCAGAGTGCGGGGTGGGGAACCATCATCTATCTGGCAGCCATTTCTGGCGTGAATCCGGAGTTGTATGAGGCCGCCGAGGTGGATGGTTGTGGGCGCTGGCGGCGTATTTTCCACGTTACTATTCCCTGCATCATCCCCACTATTGTCATCATGCTGATCCTGCGGCTTGGGCAAATGGTTTCCATCGGTTTTGAGCGGCCCTTTGTGATGGGCAATGACATGGTCATCAACAGCTCCGAAGTGATATCCACCTTCGTATATAAAATGGGCATCAAAAATGCCAGGTACTCCTTTGCCACAGCGGTAGGCATGTTTGGCTCCATTGTTAACATGATTTTTTTGGTGGCAGCCAATCAAAGCGCCAAGCGCATGGGGGAGGGCGGCTTATGGTAAACGCGCAGACTCAAAAAATGCCCGGCGTTGCCAAGGGCCGGCGCTATACGGGTTCCGCCATATTCATTTACGTTGTTGTCCTTTTCAGTGTGCTGGTGTGCATTGTCCCGCTGATTCATTTGGTGGCATTATCCATGAGCGGCCGGGATGCCGTGCTGGCCCACAAGGTTTCCCTTTGGCCGGTGGATTTGGATTTTAACGCGTACGTTTCCGTGTTTATGGACACCGGCATGCAGACCTCCTTGGTATTTTCGGCGCTGCTGACGGTTGGCTATACCGTATTTGCCATGATTGGCAGCATACTGCTGGCCTATCCCTTGAGCAAGACCCATCTGCCGGGCCGCAAATGGCTGATGGCCTATATTCTGATCCCCATGTACTTTTCCGGCGGCATCATTCCCGAATACCTGTGGATCAAGCAATTAAACCTGATCGATAAGCCCATGGCACTGATACTGCCGATTTTGATCAGCACCTACAATACCATCATCCTGCGCAATTTCTTTTCCAGCATTCCAGACAGTCTGGAGGAATCTGCCGCGCTGGATGGCTGCAACGATGTGGGCATCCTGCTTCGAATTGTGCTGCCACTATCCACCGCCGCTATTGCCACCATCAGCCTGTTTTACGCGGTCACACGGTGGAACTCTTTTGCAGATGTGCGCTACTACATTAACTCTACCAAGTTCTACACCCTGCAAATGAAACTGTACCAGGTGGTTTTTAACAGCACCGATACCCAGGTCAACATGTTGGAAGGGGGCGCGAACGCCGTGCTCTCCGAAACCATTAAGTCTGCGGCCATTGTATTTGCCACGGTTCCCATCATCATCGTTTATCCTTTCTTGCAGAAGCATTTTGTTCAGGGCGTTATGATTGGCGCAGTCAAGGAGTGAGTATTTTTATGGGCATTGCCATCCCAAACATGCGGATGGTAAAAAATAGAGGAGGTCTATATCATGAAGAGAATCGTTGCCCTGCTCCTGTGCCTGCTTCTTTGCCTGCCGGTGCTGGCTTTCGCCGGGGCTGAGGCCAAGGCGGATGTGTTCCGGTTTGACGAACAGGTAACCTTGAAGGTTTCCGTATTCGACCGCGGCGTGACCGGCGGAACCCCGGTGGACAATAACTATTGGACGGACTGGATTCAAAAGAACTTCGGCGATCCCAGAAACATCAAAATCGAATGGGTCGTTATTCCCCGTACGGAAGAAGTGGATAAGCTGAATGTATTGATGGCCTCCGGCGAGGCTGCGGACATCTGCTTCACCTACACCGAAGCCGTCATCACCAATTTTGTGCAGCAGGGCGGTCTGGTGGAGTTGAGCAGCCTCATCGGCCAGTACGGCCAGGGCATCAAATCGTACCTGGGTGAAGACCTGCTAAAGTACGGCATCTTCGAGGGCGGCCAGTATGCCATTCCCGCCAAGCGCGTGGTGCTGGCGACTCAGGGTATGTTCATCCGCGAAGACTGGCTTGAAAAGCTGGGCATGAAGATGCCTACCACCAAGCAGGAATTCTATGAAGCCTTGGTAGCCTTCCGCGACAAGAACCCTGGTGGTGTGGAGAAAGTGATCCCCTACGCCATGAGCGATGATCTGACAGGCCACAACCATTTGATGCTGTCCTTCATCAAGAACCTGGAGGAAAAGACACTGGCCACCGTGCCGGATATCATGTGGGACGGCTATGAGGATTATGTGCTCTTCCTCAACAAGCTGTATAACGAAAAGCTCATTTCTCCCGACTTCGCACTGGACAAGAGCAACCTTTTGTGGAATGCCGTCAGCTCCGGCCAGGCCGGCGGGTACACTTACAACTATGACCATCCCATCCGCGTTTCTCCCGGTATTCTTAGCGCGCTGCAGGCCTATTCTCCGGATGCGAAGTTAAGCCCGCTGAACTGCTTTGAATCTGTCACCGATCCCAGCAAATATTATCATGGCATGTATGCACCCAACGGTATCTTTGCTTTCATTCCAGTGTATGCAAAGCATCCCGAGGCGGCCATCATGTACCTGGATTGGTTAACGGACCTGGATGTGCTGTACTTCCTGCAAAACGGTGAGGAAGGCGTGCATCATATTCTCAATGAAGAAGGCGTGCCGGTACTGCAGGATGTGCAGGGTGAGAAAAGGTACAATTCCATGCAGAATATCGACTACACCATTTTGACCAACGGCCAGGAATTTGCTGATCCCGCTGTGCGCTTAAAGGCACAGGCGCTTTCCTATCAGAATTACGCCAGTCTCTTTGAGCCGATGTATAACACCTTTATGATCGATCCCATCACCACCAACTTCCACTTTGACGTGGTTTTGAAGGCCGATTCCCAGTATGGTACCTCACTTACCGCGTTCAAAAAGGAATTGCTGACCAAGGCCACCATGGCTGCGCCGGAAGAATGCCTGAAGGTATTCCGTGAGCTGAGGGACCAGTACATGAAGGATGGCGGCCAGGCAGTTATGGATGAAAAGATCGCCGCTTGGGAGAACATGCATAAATAATCCTGCTTACAGGCAGGACAAAGCGTAAGGTCTACAGAAAAGAAAAAGGCGGCCGCCGGGGCAAGACGGCGGCCGTCCTCATGAAAGGGGAACCCGATTATGATTCGCGTAGCCATTGT
>JAEWSC010000050.1 GCA_023398575.1 Bacillota bacterium
CTGCCCGCTTTGATCGTGTTTGCATCTGTGGTGGTATTACCCATCGTTTTTTCCGGATATTATTCTTTATTGGAATGGAATGGCGCTGGCCAAGGAACATTTATTGGGCTTGCCAACTACGTGGAGATGTTCACTAATTCGTCGACATACTTTGTTAAAGGGATCATCAATTCGGCTATCTTAGCCGGTTTGTCTGTGTTTGTTCAGGTGCCGCTGGCTCTTGGATTGGCGCTGCTCATATCCCGCGGGGTCAAGTTTGAAGGTTTTTTTCGGAATGTGTACTTTATTCCCGTTATTATCTCCACTACGGTTATCGGACAATTGTGGATGAAGATATATCACCCCAATAACGGAATGCTGAACTTGTTGCTGCAAAGCATGGGGCTTGAAGCATTGAAACGCAACTGGCTCGCCGACCCTCAAATATCCCTTGGCGCTGTGTTTTTTGTGCTGATATGGCAGTATCTTGGCTATCACATGCTGCTGCTTTATTCAGCTATCAAAGCCGTTCCGACTTCACTATATGAGGCTGCCGAAATTGACGGCTGCTCCAAATCGCAGTTGTCCCGCTATATTTCGATTCCGCTGGTCATGCCCATGATTAAGGTATGTGTTACTTTTGCGCTGATTGGTTCATTGAAAACCTTTGACCTTATTTATGTGCTCACCAAGGGAGGCCCAATCCACGCTACCGAGGTGCCTACAACGCTAATGTTTAGCAACATTTTTCTCAATTACCGCTACGGACTGGGAAGCTCGATGGCGATTTTTATCCTCTTGGAATGCTTGTTGTTCACCGTTTGTGTACAGCGGCTGTTCAAGGTGGAAAACCTTGAGTTCTAAGGAGGATGCATATGAATCGCTTTACAAGAACCACTCGAAAAGTCATTCTGTATACCGTGCTGATTATGATCGCGCTGGTGCAGCTTTTCCCACTGTATTGGCTGTTTACTTTTTCGCTCAAGGATAACATGCAGATTTTTGGCACCAATCCTTTGGGGTTTCCTACCACCTATCATTTTGAAAACTTCACGGATGTGCTGCAAAGGGGCAATGTGGCATCCTTCCTTTTTAACAGCTTTTTGGTCACTGCCTCTACAATTGTTATATCTACCATTCTTTCCACCATGGCGGCCTATGCCATTGCGCGCATGAAGTGGAAATGGAGCAACCGCACGCTGCTGTTTTTCTTGATGGGTATGATGATTCCGCTGCATGCAACCTTGGTGCCGCTGTTTATCTTCCTCAAACGCACCAGGCTGTACGATACACCCTTTGCGTTGATCTTGCCGTATGTCGCCTTCGCAATCCCCATGGCCATCTATATCTTTGTAGGCTTTTTCAAGACGATTCCTACCGAAATGGAGGAAGCGGCCTGTTTGGATGGCATGAGTATTTATGGCATCTTCCTTCGAATCATGGCGCCGCTCATCCGTCCGGCCATCGCTACGGTTGCCATTTTTACGTACCTTAGCTGTTGGAATGAGTTGATGTTTGCCATATCCTTTATCAGCAAGCAGCAATGGAAGACGCTGACGGTTGGCATTATGGGCATGGTGGGCATGTATGCCACCAACTGGGGCGCGCTTGGCGCCGGTTTGGTGGTCGCAACAGTACCCACGCTGGCCATTTATTTGCTGATGAGCGGCGAGATTCAAAAGAGCTTCACCACCGGTGCGCTAAAGGGTTAAAGCTGCTTTGCTCATAACGGTTTTTGATGTGCTTTGGCCCCGGGCATTTTGCCTGGGGCCTTTTCTATCCGTTTTGCCGTTGTTGTGCTACAATAAGGTGTGTTTCGATGATGGGAGGACCATGCTTATGCAGATTTGTATGAATGAAGAGAGGAATGAAGCCCTTCGTCCCATAGAGTCGCTGATCAGCAAGTCTGAGAAAGCGCAGCAGAAATTGACACCGGGAACTTGGCAGCATACCATGCTGCAAGACAACTTGAAAGCACTGCGCATTGCATTGCAGATTATGCATGGACAGGCAGTTCATACTGATGAAGTCTCAATAAGCGATTATCAAAAGGCATTGCAGGCGTTGGCCTCCATGATAAGCAGAAGTGAAAAAGCCCAGATGAAGTTTTCTATAGGAACATCTCAGCATTCGCTACAGAAAAATAGAATCAAAGCACTCATCCTTGCGTCGGATGTGATTTTAAGCGCGCTAAATGCACAAGCAAACCTTTAGTGCAGGATATTCTTGCGGAGCATTGTATTAAGTAGTGAACTATTGGCAGGGTATCTTCTTCCAATTGCTGTAGAATGTTGTTTTATCTAAGGAGGCGTATTTATTTGTATCCATCCCCCCAACAAGCCGAAAGCCTTTTATGCGAAGCAGCAGCTATGAATCCCGGACCATGGGTTCAGCATAGCCGCGTCACTGCGGATTGCGCAAAAAAGATAGCCCAGCTTTGCTCCGGCATGGACGAGGAGAAGGCGTATGTCTGCGGCCTTTTGCATGACATTGGCCGAAGGTTTGGCGTGACCTATATGAGGCATGTCATCGATGGCTACCATTTCCTGATGGAATTGGGGTATGACGAGACGGCTAGAATCTGCCTGACACATTCTTTTTCCATACCGGATATTCGAGACTATATAGGCGAAGTAGATGTGTCAGAGGAAGGCTACCTGGAGATTTCGCAGTTGATTGCTTCGTATGAATACAATGATTATGACCGTATGATTCAATTGTGCGACAGCGTCGCCATGCCCTTTGGCGTTGCTGATCTTGAAACCAGGATGGGCGATGTCAAAAGCCGATATGGAAGGTATCCACAGGACAAGTGGGACAAGCATTTTGAGCATAAGCGATATTTTGAGCAGAAGATGGGTAAGAACTTGTATGAAGTGTTGGATGCGGACAAGGCGCTGTGGGGGAGATGATTTCTCTTATGAAACCTAAGCTTATCTTGCCGCAGGGTTAGGATATACAAAAGGGAGTGCCAGGAATATGAACGACTCCGAAGCGATACGGGCTAGTTGGGATAGACAATCATACGATCATTACCAAAGGCAGTACTCAGATGCAGGCACGATAGAACGGCTGAAAAAGGACCCGTGGTTGGGTTTTCCTTCTCAAGTAGGCCAGATGATCAAAGAGTCATTCCCCTCATTGCAAGGTATTCGGGTGTGTGTTCCATCCAGCGGCGATAACGTGGCGGCATTTGCATTTCATTTACTAGGCGCATCGGTGACATCCTGCGATTTGTCAAACGAGCAGTTGAAAAATGCCGGCAAGATTGCAGACGCGCAGGGATGGAAGATGAGATTCGAGATTGCCGACAGCATGGCGCTTGTGGGAATCGAAGATGCGGCATACGATCTTGTCTATACCTCCAATGGTGTGCATGTTTGGATTTCTGATCTATGTGCTATGTACGGCACCTTTCGCCGAGTATTGAAGGATAACGGAAAGTATATCTTTTTTGAAACACATCCATTTATTCGGCCTTTTGATGATAGCACCAATGAATTGCGTGTAATAAAGCCATATTCTCAGACTGGTCCCTTTGGAAATCCGCCTAATTATCTGTGGCGCGTATGTGATATGATAAATGGTTTAATGGTCAGTGGCTTTGGGATAATAAATGTGGACGAGTTTCATGCCGAGAAAACCCCTATCGGTGCACACTGGTGGGAGCTTGACGGATGGGACGCAAAGGCTGACTGGACGGTCAATCCTTACGCCGCATTGCCGCAGTGGATTTCCTTATGCTCGTTTAAATAAATTTTTGAATTGATGTTTGATTGGGGACTAAAAAGGGGCATCAAGCTGAATGATGTCCCTTTTTAATATTGATATACTTCGGATGGAAAAGCTATACACTTTTGTGGAATTTACAGGGCTGCAGCCTGTACATCCACCTTTCCGCTAAAAGTGATCGTAGAGTATTTTGATGTGGGGAAGACAAGTGCAGAATGGACGTATGTGCCCTTGTCTGCGAATAGTTCCACAAGGGTATGATCCATTATCACCCGCATTTCCACCGGTCCCGACATCAAGCGGGGTATGCTTGTTACGCTGTATAAGCCGCTGTCATAATGTGCATCAAAATCCGATGCGCCTGCTTTTGTACGATCGGTATAGATGCTATTATCATCATTCAAACCAAAGCGCAGCACATGGCCTAATTCGTTGGAAAGCAGTACTTCAAAAGGCCCGTCCGCTTTGAGGCTCAGTTCAAATGGACAGTTGGGAACCGTTGTACCATCTAACACAGTCTCATATTTTTCGCCTTGTACCATCGGTTCGGCGGCCAGGCGGACTCCAGCGTTCGTGTCAACCAGTGACAGTTTGCGAGGCAGCGTCATGCAGCCGCGGTAGCTGCCAGCCGGCACCTTGCCCGCATAGGTAGGGCTGGCTGCCCAGCCAATGTAGACTCTTTCCTGCGTGCCATAGTAGGTGACACCGGCGTAGTTGTCAAAGCCAGTATCCACCCAATACGCCTGTTCCTGTTCGGGCAGCTTGTGGAAGGTTTCACCGTCGAACTCGCCCAGATAATACTGCATCCTGCTGCCGCCAATTTCCGCCGGCGCAGCCATGCTGACGAGCAGTACCCATAGGGTCCGGCCATCCGGAGCTGTCAGTGGAAACAAATCCGGGCACTCAAACACATCGCCATAATAGTTCTCCTGTTTGCCGAAGGAACCAGTTTTTCTCCAGGCGCGCATGTCTTTGGAACGATAGAATGCAATGCAATCCCTTGCAGCCAGCGCCATGGTCCAGCAGGCATTGCTGGCGTTCCAAAAAACCTTGGGATCGCGAAAGTCCGCAATGCCGGGGTTTTCGATTACGGGGTTGCCTTCATAGGGGGTAAAGTGGATACCATCCAATGAATAAGCAATGCCTTGGCTCTCCCTATCGCCATGCAGTGTGTACATGGCAATTATGGCACCGGGGCCAAAGCCGGCTGTGTTATCTGTGTCGATGACCGCACTGCCGGAGAAAATGGTGCCAAGGTGGTCGGGATACAGTGCGATGCCAATTTCCTTCCAATGAAGCAGGTCATCGCTGACCGCATGCAGCCAGTGCATAGGGCCCCATACAGTATCGGCGGGATTGTGCTGTGCAAACAGGTGATACTGCCGTCCATCATAAATCAGCCCGTTTGGATCGTTGATCCATCCATTTTGCGGGGCAAAGTGCAGTTTGGGCCGCTCCGTTTGAATCCAGTTGATCATTTATATTCCTCCAATATGCAGTTTCATTTGTCCAGCGGAAACATAGGCCGTGGGATGCGCCTATAGGGCAGGGTTTCCAGCAGCTCGCAGGTGTAGCCTGGTGTTAATGCCAGTATGCTCCTTGCTGTGAATGCCTTGTAGGTAGGGTCCAGATATCCGTACTTGACGGCAATGATCTTGTATGCTTCCAGCTTGAGCCCAAGCTCCTGCATATCATATGGTTCCGCAACTGAAACGCGGGTTTTGCTGATAACGATGGTGACGCCATCGTGCGCAGCAACAGCATAGTCACCGCTGCCGGCGTGGGCTACCAACAGGACCTTCACACGGATTGCAAGCGGAGACGGCGGCTCTATAGTATAAGGATTCAAGCGGCCGAGGCGGAGGTCAATTGTGCTTCCGACGCCTGCGCTTTTGCAAGCCTCATAAGAGAGCTTGTCCGCGATGGCGATGACAATTGCGCTCACAGCCTTTGCATCGATCAGCGCTTTTGCGGTGATCGCCAAATCTTGCGACGCTCCAGCGGTGGGATTATCGCCCGAATCAGAGATAACCACTGGATGCCGGTCATGCGCAAGAGCAAGCCTTACCGCCTCCTCCAGCGGGTAGGCTTCTGTTGTAAATGTAAATTGCGTTTGAATGGCTTTAAATTCATCTGCAAGCTTTTGGGCGCAGGATACAAGCACCGGTGATGCCTCTTCAAAGCCTGTAACAAGCGCGGCTACACCGGCATGAGGGGAATCGGCCCAGGGGTAACCCAGCACAAAGGAGGCATCCAGAACGCTGGGAATGCGGTCATACCCCCATAGGCTGTCGATCAATGGCTTGATAGGCGGCATATCGGTTTCTGTTTGCTCACCGGCGATCAAGACAGGCAGCTTCACCATTTTGGTAATGGTTTTTTTGCCGCTTGTGATAGCCGCCAGCAGAATATTTGCCGCCCTCGTGCCGGTTTCGTACTGGTCCATATGGGGAGCGGTTCGATAAGCGGAGTAGCCATTGGCGCAGGAAACCATTTTCTCTGTTGCTGTGGTGTGCATATCCAGTGAGCAAACGATGGGAATATCAAAGCCTACAGCATTGCGTATTTCTTCCAGCAATGTTCCTTCAGGATCGTCAACCCCTTCCGCGGCCATGGAGCCGTGCAGTGCAATGCATATGCCGTCAAGCGGCAGGGAGGCTTTGATGCTGGCAACGATTTCGGATACGATTTTTTCAAACACTTCCTTTTTGATCAGGGCGCCGGGCAAGGCCACCGCGAAAAAGGTAGGAACAAGCTCCGCACCGCCAGCCTTTAGCGTATCCATGATTCCTGATATAGAGTGGCGCTTCCAGCGTTTGACCTGATAGACATCATCGCCCTTGGCCGTTACAAAATTGTCAAAATCAGTTCGTAGATGGGAAAACGTATTGGTTTCCTGCATCATGGCGGCAACTGCAATCTTCAACATAAGCCCTTCTTTTTGCATTTTGATTTGTAATTGATAAAAAGTGAAATGGTCTTGTTCATCAGGGGATAGGGGCTGCATCTAAACGATTCTATTCCCGCATGCTTTTTCCTTTCAAATGTACCATTCTCTCTTTCAAAGCTGTAAAAAAACAAATCTGGTGAAGTGCATAGCTTTGATTTATGGTGGTGCCGCGGTACAATATGAAAGTGCTTGGGTGATACAGATGATGGAGGACAATATACATGCGCAGGGTAGAAATCTCAAGGTATGACGCGTTTACGAGAACACCTGGCAAAGGCAACCCGGCCGGCGTTATTTTTGACGGCAGTGCCTATACCGATGAGGAAATGCAATCCATTGCAAAAATCGTTGGCTTTAATGAGTGCTGCTTTATCTGCCCATCAGACAAAGCGGATATTCGGCTGCGGTATTTCACGCCGGGTTATGAAACGCCGCTGTGCGGTCATGCTACGATTGGTTCCATTGCCGCGCTGATGGAAAGAAACGATATACATCAAGATACCGACTTGCGGGTGGAAACACTGGCGGGGATCATTGATGTCTGGTATCATGCAGCAAAGCATGAAGTGACCATGGAACAGGCAGATGCGGAATTTATTGGCTTTGAGGGTAATGTGCATGATTTGATGGCAGCAATCGGTCTGGATGCATCTGACTACGATGACAGGTATCCCATCGTTTACGGCAGCACCGGCTCCTGGACAGTAATTGTTCCAGTAAAAAATCTTGCCTGCTTTGCAAGAATGCAGCCGAATAGCGCTCTGTTTCCGGAAATACTGGTATCCACTCCCCGGGCTTCCATCCATCCGATGACCTTTGAGTGTTTTGATCATAAGCATTCGCTGCATGGCCGCCATTTTTCCTCTGTCTATTCAGGAACAGTAGAAGATTCTGTTACCGGTACAGCCTCGGGCGTCATGGGTGCGTACTTTCTGAAGTATGTAAAGCCCGGCATGCCGGTTAACATGATGGTGGAACAGGGAAATGAGATCGGCAAAGAAGGAACAGTCTATGTTTTTGCGCATGACATGGATGGAAAAATCAAGGTGAAAATCGCCGGTCAGGCTGTCAACGCTGGCAGTTTCTTTGTGGAGATGGACTGAAAAATAATTCTCACCCAAAGTAATGTCCACTTTAACAGAGATTGCACGGCTTACAATGCAAAAAAACCTTGACATTCTCCAGAAAATCCGTATACTAATCAAGGTGTCAAGTAAAAGCACTTTACACCATGGCTGGCGGAGGTGAATTCCATGCAGGAAGGCAACGCCGACAATAGCGCCCGGGTCGAATCGAAAATCGAAACCGGCTGGCTGTTGGATTTCTATGGACCGCTTTTAACTGAGCGGCAGCAGGAGCTGCTTCACCTAAGCTGCGAAGAGGACTTGTCCCTTGCGGAGATTGCCCAGCAGGCAGGTGTCAGCCGACAGGGTGTTCACGATATCCTGCACAGAGCCACCCAACAGTTGTACCAGTTGGAAGAAAAACTGGGCATGCTGCAAAGGTTTCGGCGGATGCAATATGGCTTGGATAGCTTGCTGGTGTACTTGAATGGAGTTCAAGGGGCCGCGAGTGTAGAGCAGGTGGCAGCTATTAAGCAAAGAATTTCTGAGCTGCTTCATGCGGATGAAGAATAGTTTTATTTTGGTAGATGAACCTCGAACGAGTGTTTGATTACGAATCAAAAGGTCTTGGGTTCGCCACAGTTGGCGGACAAGGAGGAATAAAATGGCCTTTGAAGGCTTGTCGGAAAAACTGCAAAATGCGTTTAAAAAGCTTACTGGCCGCGGCAAGCTAAATGACCAGATGGTCAAGGAAGCCATGCGTGAGGTTCGTATGGCCTTGCTGGAAGCCGATGTCAACTATGCTGTGGCCAAGGACTTTATACAAAAGGTCACCAACCGCTGCGTGGGCGTGGAAATCCTCGAAAGCCTGACCCCCGGCCAGCAGGTCGTCAAAATCGTGCAGGAAGAACTGACCGCGCTGATGGGCGGGCAAAACGCCCGGCTTACCTGGTCCTCCAGCGTGCCTACCATTTACATGCTCTGCGGCCTGCAGGGCGCCGGAAAAACCACCATGGCTGCCAAGCTGGCCGGTTATCTGACTAAGCAGGGCAAAAAGCCCATGCTGGCTGCCTGCGATATCTACCGCCCCGCCGCCATTAAGCAATTGCAGGTGGTTGGTCAGCAAGTCAAGGTGCCGGTATTTGAAAAGGGCACCCAAAACCCGGTGCAAACCGCCAAAGAAGCCGTGGAGCAGGCAAGGTACTATGGCCGTGATGTGCTGATTATCGACACCGCCGGCCGCTTGCATATCGACGAGGAGCTCATGGACGAGCTGGCGCAAATCAGGGCTGCCGTTAAACCTCAGGAAATCCTGTTGGTAGTTGACGCCATGACCGGCCAGGATGCGGTGAATGTAGCCAAATCCTTTAATGAAAAGCTGGAGCTGGGCGGCGTAATTTTGACCAAGCTGGACGGCGATACTCGCGGCGGCGCGGCGCTGTCGGTGCGGGCAGTCACCGGCAAGCCCATCAAGTTTGCCGGCATTGGCGAAAAGCTTGGTGATATCGAACCCTTCCATCCCGAGCGCATGGCTTCCCGCATTCTTGGCATGGGCGATGTGATGACGCTGATCGAAAAGGCGCAGGAAGCCTTTGATGAGAAGGAAGTTGACAAACTCGCCCGCAAAACCAAGGTACAGGATCTGACCCTGGAAGACTTTTTGGAAAACATGCAGCAGATGAAGAAGATGGGCCCATTGCAAAATGTACTGGGTATGCTGCCTGGCGTTGGCGCAAAGCTCAAGGATGTTGAAATTGACGACAACGCCATGAAAAAGCCCGAGGCCATCATCCGCAGCATGACCCCCAGAGAACGCCGCAACCCGGACCTTCTAAATGCCAGCCGCCGCAAGCGCATCGCTGCCGGCAGCGGCACCACCGTTCAGGACGTGAATGCTTTGATCCGCCAGTTTGACCAGGCGCGGCAGATGATGAAGCAGGTCATGGGCATGAAAAAGGGCGGTGGCAAGGGCCGCATGAGGCTTCCATTCTAGGGATGCCGCCCGAAGGTTTCCAAAGGTTCCGAACGCCTGCCGCCGCCTGTGGCGGAAAACGGCAGGGTGCAGGAAGCCGGTGAAAAGGAGCAAAGCAAGCGGCAGCGCCGCGATGCGACTATTGAGCTGGCCGGACTGAACGGAAAGCCCTTTGGCGCGTCCTCAGACGCGAGGATCTTTAATCCACGCTGGTTATCATACTTATATGATTTCCATATACACATTCCCAATTTGCAAGGAGGAAACCCCATGTCTGTAAAAATCCGCCTCAAGAGAATGGGCATGAAGAAAAAGCCCTTCTACCGTGTTGTCGTTGCTGACATCCGCAGCCCCCGCGATGGCCGCTTTATCGAGGAAATCGGCTATTACAACCCCATGACCTCTCCCGCTGAAATCAAGATTGACAACGAACGTGCCAAATACTGGCTCGGGAACGGCGCGCAGCCCACCGATACCACCCGCATCCTGCTCAAGAAGAGCGGTGCGATCGAAGGCTAAGCAGCTGTTCCAGAAAGGAACGCCATGCGAGAGTTAGTGCTATTCGTAGCTAAGTCCCTGGTGGAAAATCCGGACGCCGTTGTGGTCAATGAGACCGAAGGCCCCGAAGCCATTATTCTGGAATTGAATGTGGCCCCAGAGGATATGGGCAAAGTCATCGGCAAGCAGGGCCGAATCGCCAAGGCCATCCGTGCGGTGGTCAAGGCTGCTACAGCCAAAAACAGCAAGCCGGTGTTTGTGGAAATTCAGTAAACCCGTTAAGGGCTGCCTCGGGCAGCCCTTAACGTATCAAAAAAGTGGCGATGCCACTTTTTTGAGTTTTCCCCTCGCCGCACTGCGCAAAGGCTTAATCTTTCCGCAGCCGTTCGCTTGGTCGAGAAAGGCATTTAATAGAATTTTCTACGTGCATCTCCGCAACCTCAATCGGCGCGGCTTCCAGCCGCTTGTATGGGTTGATCCGTTCGGTTCGCTCTTTGCGGCCACTGGCAGCGCTTACCTTTCTTAACAAACATGTCGTTTGTGATTCGCTGTTGTAGGCCCCGCCCTCCAATGCCACCCAGGAGGTTTATTGCAGATATGATTTTGATTCGCACATTGACTGAGCGGGACATGCTTCAGGCAATGGAACTGAAAGTTCGATGCTGGACGGAGGAACTAGCGGGCCATTGTGAAAACACACTGTCCGAAAACGACGAGCTTGCTATCTGGGTGGATTGGATGCTATCTGCAAAGGAGAATAATGATATACGTCTGCTCATCGGCGCTTTTGAGCAGGAACAGATGCTTGGCGTCGCTTTTGCAAGCCTTGCGGAAGTTAGTGATATTCCATCACGGGGGATCGAACTCAATGGCTTGTGGGTGCATTCTGACCACCGGGGTCGGGGCATCTCGTTGCGGTTGATGCTGCATGTATTCCAGTTCTATCTCCCGATGGGCATGGAAAGAATTGTTGTTTACAATCACCACTATGCGCCATCCAATGCTTTTTATCGAAAATTCGGAGCTCAGGTTGTAAGGCAAGATTATCAAATGGCTGATAAACTATTGGTTGATGTATTTATGGCGGATATCAGAGATATGAAAGAACGTATAGAACGCTCCTTGTCAAGGCATAACGATTTGGTGGAACAGGTGGGAAATAGAGAATGAGCAAGACAGAATTGAGCAGTTACCTATTGATCGGTGAAATTACAAAGCCCCAGGGCATATCGGGAGAAGTGAAGGTGCAAGCCTATACCGATGACCCTGGCCGCTTTTTAGACCTAGATAAGGTGTTTGTGCAAAAGGGTGACGGGTACGAGGAAATTGTTATTAAAAGTGCACGGGTAGGCAGCGATGCTGTATACCTGACGCTTCCTAATGTGGATGATCGCGACAAGGCAGAAGCTTTGCGCGGAACAAAGCTTTTTGTGGACAGGGCCCACGCTGTGAAGCTCTCAGAAGATGAAAACTTTATCTGCGACCTCATCGGCTGTGAGGCGGTGGATACAGCGGGTGCACCTATTGGCAAGCTGGTGGATGTGTTGCAGCCGGGCGGCAGCACGGATGTCTATGTGTTTGAAACGTCAAGGGGTCGAATGATGATGCCGGCACTTAAGGCTGCCATCCCGTCTGTTGATGTGAAAGCCCGAAAGATCGTACTGGACGCGGACAAGCTCAGCGAGGTGGCCTTCTTTGAGGATTAGGATACTTACCATCTTTCCGCAGATGTTTGAAAGCGTTCTTTCGGCAAGCATTCTTGGCCGGGCCAGGGAAGCGGGGCTCATTGACATACAGTGTGTGGATATCCGACCCTTCTCTGATAAAAAGCATCAGAACACCGATGATTACCCCTTTGGCGGAGGGGCCGGCATGGTAATGATGGCGCAACCCATTGCTGCGGCCATGGCATCCGTTACAGGTCCCGGCTTCTCCGGCAGGCGCATTTATCTTGGCCCACGGGGAAAAACGATGACCCAGGCAAAAGCGAAGGAACTGGCCAATGAAAAAGAGTTGGTTTTTCTTTGCGGCCATTACGAGGGTGTGGATCAACGGGCGTTGGATACTTTGATTGATGAGGAAATTTCTATCGGTGACTATATTTTAACCGGCGGCGAGCTGGCTGCCATGGTGCTTGTGGACTGTGTGGCGCGTCTGATTCCCGGTGTATTAGGCAGTAATGAAAGCCCGGAGGAGGAATCCTTTTCCGATGGGCTGTTGGAATATCCCCACTATACCAGGCCCAGAGAGTGGGAGGGGCAAACGGTTCCGGAAGTGCTGCTAAACGGCGATCATGCCAAAATAAAGGCCTGGCGCAGGCAGCAATCCTTGCTCGCAACAAAAAAATACCGTCCTGACCTGCTGGAATGTGCGGAACTGACCCTGGCAGAGAAGAGATTTCTACAGGAAACGGAGTAAGGGGGAACAAGCGTGTTTCTGAGAAAACTCATGGTTATGGCATTGCCCCTTCTGCTATGCCTGCTGTTAACGGTGATTTTTCCGTTTTTGTCCAAGACGTTCCCTGCCTTGGATTTTTTTGAATACGTCATTGATGGGCTGCTGATTGGCATATCCTTGGCGCTTTTGATTCCCTTGATGGGCAGCCGCCGGCGAGAAACCTTCAGCCGCCTGTACTTTATTCCGGCAATCCTTTTACTGATCACAATTGTGTATCAATATCTGCATATGAAAGGAATATGGCAGGTTGCGGCTCTTGGTATTCTGGCCTCCGCTGGACCAATGACCGTACTGCTGGAAAGCGCCTTTCTGGGTTTCTTGACCTTTGTAGCTGTTCGCTCCATGCGGTGAGACATTGAGCCGTAGTAAACGACCATCTGATATATCCATTGCCATGACAAAATAGAAGTGGATCAACGGATAGAAGGTTAAAGTAAAATATGACAGACATAGCTGGCAAGAAATGCGCCTACACATGAGGGCATATGAGCCGGTATCGTCTTTTCTTGACAGGGCATGTTTTCCTCCCTTATAATGTAGCGAATTACAGAAAAATGCCAGGGCCCGGTTGCCTCAAAGACGTTGGCGGCCGGAAGAATAAAGGAGCGATTTGTTATGAGGCCGCTTACATCCAATGAGTTAAGATCGTTGTTTTTAAAGTTTTTTGAATCCAAAGGCCATGCTGTGATTCCTAGCGCCTCCCTGATCCCAGAAAACGATCCCACGGTGTTGTTTACCACCGCGGGTATGCACCCTCTTGTGCCGTATTTGATGGGTTCCAAGCATCCCGCCGGAACCCGGCTCACCGACGTACAAAAGTGCGTACGTACGGCTGATATCGACGATGTAGGCGATCCCTCCCATTTAACCTTTTTTGAGATGCTGGGCAATTGGAGCCTGGGTGATTATTTCAAGAAGGAAGCCATCACTTGGAGCTGGGAGTTTTTGACCAGCGAGGAGTATCTGGGCCTTTCTCCAGAACGGCTTGCCTTCTCAGTTTTCGCAGGGGATGAAAATGCCCCCCGCGATATGGAAAGCTATCAACTGTGGCGTGACTGCGGTGTAAAGGAAGACCGCATTTTCTTCCTGCCCAAGGAAAATAACTGGTGGGGCCCTGCCGGCCTGACCGGCCCCTGCGGCCCTGACAGCGAAATGTTCATCATCACCGACAAGGAGCCTTGCGGCCCCGATTGCTCGCCGGCCTGCTCCTGCGGCCGGTACCTGGAAATCTGGAACGACGTGTTCATGCAATACAATAAGCAGGCCGATGGCACCTTTGTGCCCCTGAGCCAAATGAACGTGGATACGGGCATGGGTCTGGAGCGTACCATTTGCGTATTGACCGGCAAAAAGACCGTGTATGAAACCGACCTGTTTGCCGGTATCCTTGGCAAGATTGCAGAGCTTTCCGGCAAGATGTATGGTTCTGATGAAGAGACCACCAAGGCTTTCCGCATCATTGCCGACCATACCCGCACTTCTACCTTTATCTTGGGTGACCACCGCGGCGTCAGCCCCTCCAATGTAGACCAGGGTTATGTGCTGCGCCGCATCATCCGCCGCGCTGTGCGCTATGGCATGCAGTTGGGTCTGCCCGACAACTTCACCGCTGAAATTGCCCAGGTCATCATTGACCAGTACCAGCATGTCTATCCCGAATTGGAAAAGAACAGCGCTTTCGTGCTGGAGCAATTGAAGCTGGAAGAGGCCCGGTTTGCCCGCACGCTCAAGCAGGGCAACAAGGAGTTTGAAAAGGTTGCCCAAAAGGTGGAGGGCGGCATTATCGATGGCGTGAGTGCTTTCCATCTGTACGACACCTACGGCTTTCCCATTGAGATAACGGTGGAACTGGCCAAAGAGCATAACCTGACGGTAGACGTGGATGGCTTCCACGAGTGCTTCAAGCAGCACCAGGCTACTTCCCAGGCTGGCGCCGAACAGCGCTTTAAGGGCGGCTTGGCCGATCACACCGACGAGACGGCCCGCCTGCATACCGCTACCCACCTGATGCACGCTGCCCTTCGCAAGGTGCTGGGTGAAGAAGTGGCCCAAAAAGGTTCCAACATTACAGCAGAACGTTTACGCTTTGACTTCTCCTTCGGACGGAAGATGACCCCTGAAGAAGTGAAAGAGGTCGAAAAACTGGTCAATGAGGCTATTTCCGCACAGGCCCCCATCATCGTGGAAGAAATGACCGTGGAAGAAGCCAAGGCCCAAGGCGCCATCGGCTTGTTTGAAAGCAAGTATGGCGAGCGTGTCAAGGTATACACCATGGGTACATTCAGCAAGGAAATCTGCGGTGGCCCTCATGCTGAAAATACCGGAGACCTGAAATCCTTCAAAATTCTCAAAGAGGAATCTTCCTCCGCCGGCGTTCGCCGTATTAAGGCGGTCGTGGGCTGACCAGGGGACGCTGTCCCCTGGACCCTTGCCCAAGGGATATTATCCCTTGGGAATCCCAATTTTAATGAATAAAGGCCGGAGGGAATTTCCCTTCGGCCTCACTTTTTACGTATTGCTTATGCGCTTAGGTTTGTTTTCGATCCGGCTGATTTCATGGTGCAGAACCCCACCTTCAAAACCTCCTTGGGGCATGCATCTTGACATTGGCCGCAAAGGATACATTCGGTATGGAACATCTTGTTTTCCTTTACCATATCATTCACGTTAAGGCTCATGGGGCACACCTTGTCGCAGCCCTTGCAGCTGATGCATTTGGCGCTTTCTGCGGTCAGCCTACGGGCGGGCAAGCGCAAAAGCTCCTTGAGCTTGGTGCCCAGCACCATGAAGGGTGCCATCCAGCAAAAACTATGGCAGGGGCTGCGGCGGCCGAAGATCAGCGCAGGCACCGCCATCAAGAACACGATGGGTAAATAGATGAAGTATCGGGAGGGTTCGTTAACCGAGATGCCGCCATCGGTCATGTAGATCATATTGACTCCCTTAATACCGCCCGCGCTGATGAAACCGGCAATAATGGCACCCATCCATACGGCCCAGATGATGTATTTGAGGTTATTCTGGCGTTTGGATACCCGTTTATTGACGATGCCGGCGCAGGCATCCTGCAGTGCGCCGGCAGGGCAGACCCAGGAGCAAAAGCTCCGCCCAAAGAAGAGGGCGCTTACAAACAAACCGAGGAACACCAGTGCACTGCCGCTTACAATTCCTTCAAAGCTGCCTTGAACAATGAGGTAGGGCGAAAGGTAATTGAGTGTGATGGGAAAGGTGATGAAAAAGAAAAGCTGTACCGTTTTTCTTATCTTACTGAGTTTACTCATGATTTTGCTCCCCCGTTTTCTTGTGCTCATCGGACGAAAGCATGGAAAGCGCTTCCTCTGCCCAATCGAGGTAGGCTTTGTACACATATTCGCCGAAGCGTACGGTCAGAAAAAAGTGCTTGTGGTCAGGGTCCATATCCATCACTGTTTTCAAGTTATCCGCGTATAGCGCCATCATTTTTGATATCGGCTCATACCGCTTTTGAAAAGCTCTGATGCGCTGTATGCTGACGGCTGCATCCAGCTTGCCTGAAAAGAACATTTTCAGCAAAATTTCATACCGGGTATATTCCTTTTCCTCCGGCTGTAATAGCCATTGCTCAAGTAGTGTGCGGCCTTTGTTCGTAATGGCAAACACATTCCGCTGAGGGCCTTTTGCGTTTTCTGATAAAATTCTTTCTATCAGCCCTTCTTTTTCCAACAAGGCAAGCGTGGGGTAAATTTGCCCATAGCCTACGTTCCAGAATTGACTGATCGATTGGTCGATACGCTTTTTGATGTCATATCCACTCAGGGGTTCATGGCTTAAAAGCCCTAGCAGCACATAACGGGTGTTGTTATCTTTGACCACTTAACCGCCTCACTATATCAAGATGATATAGATTCTATCTGTCAAATTCAGCTTTGTCAATCACTACTCACAAAATAAAATGATTGACATAATTAGGCTTGTGCATTAAAATATTTATCCTTGCTTTTACGACAGAACGATAGGAGGTGTTCCCCTTGGAATGGAAGATGCCGGACCACCCGGAAGCTCAGCAAGAAGCCGCTCGGCTTTCACGGACGCAGGTGGTGATCAACGACGAAATCGGCAAATTGGAAAAAGAGACAGGTGTTGGCGCGGAGGAAGATCGGATTATCAAGGTGCCGGAGGGTATCGACGCCGATGAGCAGGTAGCTCTGAATATCCTGCGTATGAAGCTGCAATCGCTGCATAACCTGGCTCTGGCGCGAAGACAACCCTTTTTCTCCAGGCTGGATTTCATTCCCAAAGGGGGACACAAGGAGACCCATTACCTGGGCCGTTGGGGCGTTTTGAAAACACCGGAGTACAGCGTGGAAGTGGTGGACTGGCGAAGCCCAGTAGCTAACTTGTACTATTCCGGCCAGGTTGGACCTATGGCTTACGAGGCGCCAGATGGCAAGGTGGAAGGGGAACTGACCCTCAAACGGATGATTACCATAACAGATGGTCATCTTACCGGCATTTTTGATTCTGGCGTCGTCAGCCAGGATGCATATTTACAGGGCGTATTGGGCTCTGTAAGCACTGACCGGCTTCGAGAAATTGTCACCACCATACAGGCGGAACAGAACATTGTTATCAGGCACGGAATAGGGCAGCCATTGATAGTCCAGGGGGTAGCGGGCAGCGGAAAGACAACCATCGCACTGCACCGTATCGCCTGGCTTTTGTATGCATACCAGAATACGCTGGACCCCGCCTCCATGATGATTGTTGCGCCAAACCCACTTTTTCTGGACTACATTTCTGCCGTTCTGCCGGATCTTGGCGTGCAGCAGGTGCAGCAGACAACCTTTTTGAACCTGTGCAGAGATTTGCTCGGTAAGCAGATGGTCAAGGTCCGCTGGGAAAACCGGCTGGAAGACCAGCTGCATATGACCGATGACGAACGTTTAAGCCTTGGCGGGGTGCTAAGGCTAAAGGGGTCACTCAGGTATAAAAACGCACTGGAAAGCTTTTTGAATACGTACGAACGGCAAGTAATCCCTCAGGGCGATGTTCGCTTTGGCAATGTGGTTTTGTATACCCATGAGGAGCTTTCGCAAATCTATTTAAAGCAGCTTCGTCCTTTCCCGCTTAGACAACGGGTGGTCGAACTGCAAAAATATATCAAGACCCAGCTGCAAAAGGCTGTTGACCGTATGAGAGAACAGTTGGAGGCCATGTGCAACGAGCGCTTGAATGCGCTTATGATGCACCTGCCGGATAACGAGGAGCGCCGCGCGCGAACGAAAAAGCTGCTGGAGAGCCGTGAAAAGCGGTTGATCGAAATTAAGGAAGAGCAAAAACTCTTTCTAAAAACCTATCCTGCCGTCTGGCCTGCCATGGGTGTGCTGGAGGTATACGGCGCATTCCTGGAGCATATGGAGCGAGAAAACGAATTTGGGCAGAATGGAATGGAACTGATCCAAAGAACCAGGGAGACAATTGAAAAAAATGAAGCTGGCGCAGAGGATTTACCGGCCGTGCTGGTCATCGGCCGCAAAGTTTTCGGCATCAAGAGGCTGAATGTCAAGCACGTCGTCATGGATGAGGCGCAGGACTTTTCTCCCTTTCAGTGCCAGCTGTTGAAAGAAATGGCCGGTCATGAATCGTTTACTATGGTGGGTGACCTGATGCAGGGCATCCATGGCGATGAAGGGATCAGGGATTGGGACGATGTGGCGGGCCAGGTGTTCCATGGCCAGTCTATCAAGAAGCACTTGGTGGTCAGTTACCGTAACACGGTGGAGATCATGACGGTTGCAAGCATAATCGCCGCCCGGCATCCAGTACCAAACCAACCCAAGGCGCAGCCCGTTTTGCGCCATGGAGAAAAGCCGCTGGTAAGTGCCTTCGGGAATGAAAAGGATAGGATACGCGCCATTGCAGATCAGGCGGAAGCCTGGGTTGCCCAAGGGTATCATAGCATTGCGCTGATAGAAAAGACGGAGGATGCCTGCAAGGTACTGCATAAGAGCTTGCCGCCATTTTTGAATGCCAGGCTCATCAAGGCTGGGGACAGCCACTTTGGCGGCGGGGTTTTGATCATGCCTGCTGCGCTGGTGAAGGGATTGGAATTTGACTGTGTGCTGGTGGCTGATGCAGGCGCTTGTGCCTATCCGGATGAACCATTCTACTGTCGGCTGTTGTATGTACTTTGCACAAGACCTTTGCATAAGCTGGCGCTTGTCTACACGGGTGAGTGCTCCAGACTGCTTGCAGGTGTAAGTGAAGAGACTGTGAATTTTTGTACACATGGTGGGGAAAAGCTGGAAAGCCACCACAAAATGTAGTATACTTAATAAAGCGGTAACCATTGGGCCGCTGTGGGAGTGGATATGAAAAAAACACGGGAGCAGGCAGAAATAAAGACGGAAGGCCTATTCCGGCGCCGTATGATCATTCGGCTTGCCGCAGCCTGTGGTGCGATTGCATTGCTGGCGTTGCTTTTGTCGTTGCACGTTGTTGCCGGCTCTCAAACCCCGCCGGTGCAGCAGGCGGTATTGACTACAGCGGCACAGGGTCTGGATGAAATATCTATCGAAGCAGAGCTTTTTCCTCAGCAGCGTGTAATGGATGCAAAGCAGACACTACGCCTTCAAAATAGAACTGGACAAGCTTTGCCTGATGTGGTGCTTCGCACCTTTGCCAATGCCTTCTTATCAGAGGAATACAGCCCCGCTGCCATTGAGGAAGTGTATGATAAGTGCTATCCCCAAGGGTTTAGTGAAGGAGGTATAACGATAAATGCCGTTACTCTCTCTGGTCAGGCTGTATCCTATACATATGACGACGATGCGAAGACGGTTGCGCGAATGGCCCTGCCTGATACATGGCAGCCAGGGGAATGGATAGAAATCGCACTGGAGTATACCATACAAATCCCCATATGCAGTTACCGCTTTGGCTACGCTTCCGGAATATATACGTTGGGCAATACATTCCCAACTCCCTCTTTGTGGGAAAATGGCACCTGGCGCACGGAGGAGTATTTTCCACTGGGTGATCCGTTTTACTCAAGCTGTGCCAACTACAACGTCACGGTCACTATGCCGCAAGGCTATGAGTGTGTTGGCAGCGCGTATGGTCAAAGAACACAAACTGGGGACAAATGGGTCTATGCCTATGATGCTCCTGCTGTACGGGATTTTGCCCTGTCCATCAGCGACAAGTATACGCTTGCGCAGGAGACGGTTGGAGACACGCTGGTTTCCAGCTATGCTTTCAGCGGGCAGGAGGCACAAATCGCCTTGAAATATGCGAAGCAAGCCCTATCCTGTTTCAATGAGCTATACGGCGAGTATCCATACAGGCATCTGGCAGTTACGCCAGTAGATTTTCCCTTCGGCGGTATGGAGTATCCTGGACTGGTGCTTGTACAGCTAGATCAATATGCCAAAGAAGCGGAGCAAAGCCTGGAGGTTATTGTAGTACATGAGGTGGCGCACCAATGGTGGTATGCTGTCGTAGGGTCCGACCAATATTACCAGCCTTGGCAGGACGAAGCTATGGCCGAATACTCCCTGCTCGATTATACTGACAGGTACTACGGCGGCGACGCAAGGGACAGCCTCGCTTTTTCCCGGTTTGAAACAGCTATGCGCGTTACCATTCCGCAGGGCGTGACACCTGGCAGTCCCATTGATTATTTTGGCAATATGTCGGAGTATTCGTTGGTGGTCTACCGCCGTGGAGCAGCTATGCTGGTTGCGCTGGATACATCAATTGGAGAGAAATTTCAAGAATTTCAGCGCGCCTATTACAAGGAATACGCATTCAAGCTTGCGGGGCGGGATGATTTTGAGCAAACCCTGCAGGAGGTTACCGGGCAGGATTGGAGGGCTCTGATTCTGGATTACCTGGACACCTACATCGAAAACTGATTACGGATGAAAAGCTGGTGTATGCATGGTCATGGTGCCTGCGCAGGTTGTGGTGCTCATTCCCTCCCTTGAACCGGACGATAAACTTTTGCCATATGTTGAAAAGCTATTGAAACAGGGCTTTGAAAGAGTGCTGATTGTTGACGACGGCTCCGGCCCCGCCTATCAACCTGTTTTTAACGATTTGGCAGCGCTGAACGGCTGCTATGTGCTTCATCACACAAAGAATCTGGGCAAGGGTGATGCGTTGAAGACCGGGTTTGCCTATATCAAAAGTGAGTGGTCCGATTGTCCGGGTGTGGTCACCGCCGATTCTGACGGACAGCATACAGTGAAGGACGTTTGGGCGCTGGCACAGTGCCTTTCCGAAGGAGAGGAAGGCCTGCTGCTTGGCACGCGCGATTTCTCTTTGAGCCATGTTCCGCCTAAAAGCCGGGCCGGCAATAGGATTACTTCTCTCATATTCTGCCTTTTGTATGGCCGCTGGCTGAGCGATACGCAAACTGGCCTCCGAGCGCTATCTGCCAAGCATCTTACCTTTATGCTCAAGGTGGAGGGCCACCGTTTTGAGTATGAAATGAACATGCTCATCGCCTGCGCCAGGGAAAATCTGCCCATGAAGGCGGTACCTATTGAGACCGTATATGAAAACCAGAACAAGGGCACACATTTTCATCCCTTAAAGGACAGTTTGCGTATCTATCGTGTTATTTTCAAAAATTTTTTCAGGTTTATATCTTCTTCGTTTCTAGCTACTGGCCTGGACATCGGGTTGAATTTTGTTGTTCATGAAATGCTTCTGTCTACACCAATCCCAGATGTTTGGCGCTATGCCATCGCAATGGGGGCAGCGAGGATCACTTCTTCCACAATCAATTTTTTGTTGAATAAGAATTTTGTGTTTCACCACAGCCATGCGCAAAATCGTTCCAGGGACACACTTTTCAAGTATCTGCTGCTTTGCGTAGGGTCATGGACCGTGTCGTGGGTAATTGTTTCTGCCCTGTGTCAGTTCATAGGCTTTAGTTATATGCCGGCGTTTATACTTACCAGCACACTGTTGTTTTTTGTTAATTACCGTGTGCAGCAGCGCTGGGTCTTCCGCAAGCATCCTCAATATGCCGGGCAGGGGGCGGAAATTGGATGAAGAAGCCGCTCATTGCGTTGATTTGCCTATTTCTGTTTTGTGCAATGGCTGTTGCTAACGGCGAAGAATATTCGTTGCCGGTGGATAGTTCGCCAGGGCCTAGACCCAATCCGGCCGGATACATATCCCAAACGGAATATCAGGATCAGACGCTTTCTGTCAAGCTGGAAAGCCGGAAAATTGACGATTCGGTGTATCACATCGCATGGGTGAAAATTGCCCACCCATCTCAGCTGCGTACGGCGCTGGCAGGACCTTATGGGGTGAAAGCAACGGCAAAAGCGTCACATATGGCAGCTGATAATAATGCAGTTGTAGCCATTAATGGAGACTACTTTCAGTATCGGGGCGGCGGGTTCGAAGCCCGGCAAGGAGAAACACTTCGCAAAACACCCAACACCGAGCTTGACCTGTTGGTCATTGACGAAGCCGGCGATTTTCATGTTTTTAAGAAGTCCAACAAAAAAGAACTTTCCGCCTTTTTAAAGGGGCATACGGCGGTGAATGCTTTTACCTTTGGACCTGCCTTGGTAAAGGACAGTGAGCTGCAAACCATTTATAACAACTATGGGTTTGCACCACAGGACAGGGCGCAAAGAGTCGGCATCGGGCAGATTGGCCCACTGGAATATGTGTTTGTAGTAGTTGATGGCCGGCAGGAAGGGTATTCCCGTGGCATTACGATTAAAACACTGGCAATGTTTATGCAGGAGCTTGGCTGTACACAGGCATTCAATTTGGATGGCGGCGGATCAGCCACGTTGGTTTTTAACGGTGCCTGTTATAATAAGCTGGTGGATGACGCGGAACGCAATATTTCTGATATTATTTATTTTGCCTCGGCTGTGCCACAAACGGATGGACAGTAAGCCGAGATATGGGAGTGACATGGTATGAGCAAAAAATGGAATGGCAAAACAGCTATACTGACTGTTTTACTGGCGGCAATGATTTTGGCAATGCCTTTCTTGATCCCCTCTGGCGCCATTACGCTGGCGGCAGACCGCGCCTATACGGAAAACGCCCCTTTGCTCTTTGATGATTGGGGTGTAGATGAGGTGTTTGAGGAAGATGTGCCAGCACAAGAGCCTACAGAAGCGCCGCTTGACGCATCTGGTGCGCTTTTGAGCATGCGTGCTAGCGGTGGGTCTGTGCCGTCTTCTGCAATCGTTCCGCTGCCCATTGACTTTACGCCTGGTCTTGCCCCCAATCCGGCAGGGTTTGCGGAAAAAAGCTATCAGGATGAAAGCATAACCGTGACTATGGAAAGCAGGGAAGTCGGCGATTCCATGTTCCATGTAGCCAGCGTCAAGATTGCCGACCCCAGCCAGCTGCGCACAGCCCTGGCAGGCCCTTACGGTACAAAAAAGACAAACAAGACCTCCTCTATGGCCATAGCCAACAACGCGGTAGTGGCGATGAATGGCGACTACTACAACAACAGGGAGGGCGGTTACATCGCACGGCAGGGGGAAACCTTCCGCAAAAAGCCTTCCAAGAGCTTGGACATGCTGGTCATCGACAGCAAGGGTGATTTTCATGTGCTTGTGCAAAGCAATCCGGAAAAGCTTACCGCGCTTGTCAAGGATGCGCAAAACCCCATTATCCAGTCCTTCACCTTCGGCCCTGCGCTGATCGTGGATGGCGTTTTGCAGCCGCTGCCCGAATCCTATCCCTTTAATATTCGTCGTCCAGAGCCCCGTGGTGCGATTGGTCAAACCGGCCCGCTGGAATATGTGATGGTTGTGGTGGATGGACGTACGGATGATTCGCCTGGTGTGACCGTTGAAGCATTGGCTTCTTTTATGATGGAATTGGGCTGTACCCAGGCTTTTAACTTGGATGGCGGAAACTCCGCCACCATGATCTTCAATAATGCATATTACAGCCGGAAAACTGATAATTCTGAACGCTCGGTCAGTGATATCATCTATTTTGCTTCAGCGGTAGATCCTGCCACCTGGCAGAAGTAACCTCTGCACAAAGGAGAAGGATTATGTTTGAGGATGTGCAATCCTTTGGCTTTCTAGGGCTGACCATATACAAGTACGGGCTGTGTTTGGCTTTGGGCACAGCCCTTTGGCTGTGCGCCGCTTGGCTTCTGTCAGCCAAAAAGAATCTGCCTGGCGGCACGATTTTACTTACCAGCGTACTTGCCATACCGCTAGGGCTGTTGTTTGCGAGGGTTACCTTTTGCTTGATTAGTTTGGCCTACTATCTGGAAACCATTGGACAACCTATTGCCATGCTATACTTCTGGGATGGCGGTTTTTCCATGATGGGGGCGCTGCTGGGCGTTAGCCTGGCGGCTCTGATTGTGGCTAGAGTGAAGAAGATGCAATATGGCCGCTTGATGGATGTGTTGGCTGTTGCTGCAGGAGCATTTCTTGTTGTTGCCAGACTCTCGGAAACCTTCACCACCTTGGGCCGTGGTAAGACGATTAACGTGGCTTGGATGCGCGACAACGCCTTTTTCGGTATCCGGGAGACCTGGAGTGAGGATGTCTTTCATGCGGTTTTCAGGTATGAGGCGGCAATTGCTGCTTTGATTCTTCTTGTGATGATATGCTTGTTCTTCGGCAGAAAAACGAATGCGACCGCCAAGTCTGGTGACCTTGCGCTGGTATTCGGTGGTTTGTTTGGTTCTGCACAGGTGATACTGGAAAGCCTGCGGGATGACGGGCATTTATTGTGGGGCTTTGTGCGGGCTTCTCAAGTCATCAGCATATTGATGCCTGTGGCTGCAATCACTATATTCAGCATACGGCTGATCCAGCGTGAGGGCATGGGAATTAAGGTTATTGCATCATGGCTTGTGGCAGCAGGAGCTATCGCCATTGGGATTATCAAGGAGTTTGATATTGATACGAGCAATAACCTTCTGCGGGAATATCTGATCATGTCGCTGTCTTTGGCGACACTTGCTGCTGTTATGCTGATGCAATGGAAGTGGGCAAAGAATCAAAAACAGCTTAAGTAACCCCTACCGACGATAGGGAGGGCATACAGATGAAAGAGAATAGGGAAGCACTGAAGCGCTTTTTCACCGGAGAGTTCGCGCCAGATATCAAAGAGCGGAGCGGCGGCTTTTTTGGTGCCATGGTAAGCGCTAATAATCTGCGGCTGGGATGCTTGGGTATTGCAGGCGCGGTAATGCAAGCGCTTGTTCTGTATTCCTTAAGGGATATGCCTGTCATGAGCGATCCGCTGATGCGCTGGTTCACCCTTGCCGCCATCATCGGTCTGCTTGTCTTCGGGTTGTTTTTCCTTCGCCAGTCACGCGGGAGTTTGCCGGCTGCCTCCCTTTGGGCCTGTCAGGCAGCCTTTGTTGTGTATTACGCGGTGGTGGATCTGTGTATCCTGTTCCTGGGCTATCAAATGCGGCAGGATCTTCTGCAGCTTTTGCCATTGCTTTTATTAGGTTCGCTGGCCGTACTGCCAGCATGGCTCAGCGCCGCCTCATTCCTAGGCTATTTTATCTGCCTTTTTCTTTTTGCCGGCGCGCCAGTCTATGGCCTTTTTGCAGTGGTTTGCGCATATCTATTATCCCGTGAGCAGTACCGGCAGCAGCTCGGTCGTTTTTCTCAAATGCTGCATAACGAGGATTTGGCTCAAAGCTATGCTGAGTTGCAAAGGCGCCTGGAACGGATGACAGCATGGGACGATCAAACACAAATGAGCAATCGCCGGGCAATGAGTTCTTGGCTTGAAGCCGTGTGGCCTCTGTGCGTGCGCAATCATATTCCTGTGGCGGTAATCATGCTTTCGCCCGATGGCATAAATACTTTGCGTAAAGAAAAAGGGCCAATAGCAGCCCTTCGCAGGTTAAGCCAGTTCGCTCAGGCATTGAAGCCCTTTGTCCGGCGACAGTCTGATTTTCTTGGCCGGTATGAGGAGGATAAGTTTATTATCTTGTATTCTGGGCCATCCAGAGAGGATACAGATATGCTAATCCGACGCGTACGGGATGAACTGAGCAAGCAGGTGTGGCAGGATGAAGCACAGGTGCCCCTATCGCTGAGCATAGGTGTTGTCTATGGGTTGCCCAAGGATAATATGGTAGCTGCCCAGTGGATGACAAGAGCCGATGATGTTCTGGAAAAGGCGAGGTCGAAAGGCATTGGCAGTACGCTCATGGAAGAGGCCTGATTTTTATTTCGCGTGTTGCTGCTTGCACCCTTTACAGGAATCAAGTATAATGCTATCACCGCTTAACTCAAGGCGGATGCTGCCATTCATGCCTTGCTGTTCGCAGACGGTAAAGCCATATTTTTGAAAGAAAGGTAACGCCTGGGTGGGGGAATACAGCGCTACTTTTACGGCATTATGCTGTTGGGCTTTAAGCAGCAATAGCCGAATGAGAAAATCGCCGAACCGTAGGCCCCTGAAGTCCGGAAGCACGCCGATCATGCCGAGCATGAAAGCGCCATCCTGCCACCAGATGCGGCCTGTGCCCACCGGCCGGCCTTCCCACAGGGCCAGTGTCTGCCAGGATAGGCTGTCAACATCATCCCTGTCCATTGTAAAGATCGCACGGCGCAAAAAAAGCGCCGGTTCGATGTCGGCTCCCGGGGGGAGCCATTTTCCTTCCACCATACCGACACCTGCTTTCCAGGAGGATATATTTATGAATGAAGACAAAATCAGGCGCATCAACGAACTGGCACAAAAAAAGAAATCGGTAGGCCTGACAGAAGGCGAAGTTGTCGAGCAACAGGCATTGCGCAACGAATATTTGAAGGCATTTCGTGCAAACATGCAACAGATGCTGGATGGCGTTTTTATCAAGGAGGAAGATGGGTCTGTTTCTCCCTTGAAAAAAAAGCGCCCCAACTAATAGTATACATTCGTAACCGGCGTCTGTCAAAGCCAAAATGTTTGGCGTAAATCTTGCGTATATAGTGCAGTTCTGGTATAATTAAGACGGAACAAGGGGAAAGTACTTATACAGAATGCATCAAGCCCGGGCCGCTATAGCCTATGCGATGCAAAGAAAGCGGAGGTGATTCCATTGTACGAGGATGACCAGGTGGACATCGTTGAAGGCACTGACGAGGAGGGGAACAAGGTTCTTCTGCAGGTCATGGAGTACTTCTTCTACAATGGTGAGGAATATGTAGTCCTGGGCGCTGCAGACGAATGTGAAGACGAAGAGTGCGAAGAATGCGAAGCCTGTGGGCATGATGACCACGAACATGAAACAGACCTTTATATTATGAAGGTGCTCACCACCGAGGAAAACGGCGAAGAAGTGGAAGAATTCGTGCCCGTGGACGAAGACTTAATGGATAAGCTCATCCAGGTGGTTCAAACCAATTTCAATGAAGACGATGATGATGAAGACCTGGAAGATGAGGACGAAGAATAATCTCCATCGGTTTCCTTAACTTCATAGTCTCGGTTGGCCGGGCAGCATTCGCTGTCCGGCTTTTTACTCCACTAAATGACCTGCTAAACGAGAAAAGTTGTTCCATTCACATTTGAGACTTCCGCTTCAGCAGCCAGTGATTCGTACATACTTCTTCCGTGTATCCCAAAAATTTTGGCGCAAATCAGTCTCATTTTGATGAAAGCATTTTGGTGATTCCATTCTAAGCAAAAGCTCCTGCCAAAGTGTGCCTATCCCTAGCACAAGAGGATATTCTCATAAATACATCGAAAAACAGTATGGGCAATTTTTTTCTATGAATGAAAGTAGGTCAGCCATGACAGACGAACTGCGACTGAAAATAGAGAATCTTCCCGACAGCCCCGGCTGCTATCTGATGAGGCAGCAGGGAGAGATTATATATGTTGGGAAAGCTGTGAACCTTAAAAATCGAGTGCGTAGCTATTTCCAGAACTCCCGGGGACATACGCCCAAAGTAGCGGCCATGGTGGGCAAGATCGATGATTTTGACATCATGCTCTGCTCTACCAATTTGGAAGCACTGATACTGGAATGCAACCTCATCAAGCGCCACAAACCTTACTATAACATTCTATTAAAGGATGATAAGCACTATCCGTATGTGCGTGTAGATATGCAAAAGCCCTTCCCCAGGCTGGAGGTGGCACGGCGTATCGAGAAGGATGGTGCAAAGTACTTTGGTCCTTATATTGGCGCGACGGTAGTGCGCCAGGTGATGGATGCGGTGCAGAATATCTTTCCACTGCGATCCTGCACGTTGGACCTTCCGCTGAAAACGCCGCGCCGGCCTTGCGTTCAGTATGAGATTGGGCGTTGTCTGGCCCCCTGCGCCAACAAATGCACAAGGGAAGAGTACGCCGCTATGATGGAGCAGGTTTTGAATTTTTTGGGCGGCCGGTATCAAGATGTTTTAAGCCGTATGAAAGCCGATATGGAGACAGCGGCCAAGAATTTGAATTTTGAGCGTGCCGCCCATATCCGGGATAAGATGCAGGATGTGGAGATACTGATGGAGCGTCAGCGGGCCATACAGGTCAGCGGCGCGGATCAGGATATACTGGCCATTGCCCAGGATGGGCTGGATGCCATGGTCCAGGTGCTCTACGTGCGGAACGGCTTGATGATCGGCGGCGATCATTATGTATTGCCCCAGGCTGGGGCTGATCCCAAAGGAGAAGTGCTGGCCGCTTTTTTGACCCAGTATTATGAGGATGGTAATCTGATCCCAAGGCATGTCTTGTGCCAGGAGCTCCCCGATAACAGAGACGAGTTGGAAGCCTGGCTTCGGGAAACGAGAGACGGCACTGTTACCCTTTCTACCCCCAAACGGGGTGAAAAACATGACTTGGTGGTGATGGCGGAAAAAAATGCGCAGGATGCACTGGAAAAGCGCAATGCCCGCAGCTCCATCAAGGAGGAGAGGACCACTGGCGCTGCGGCGGCCTTGGGTGAGGCGTTGGGCCTTGCGCAGGCGCCCAGGCGCATCGAAGGCTTTGATATTTCCAACACCCAGGGCGTTTTGAGTGTTGCTTCCATGGTGGTGTTTATCGGCGGCGAGCCAGCGAAAAAGGAATATAGGCACTTCCGCATCAAAACAGTGGAAGGGCCTAACGACTTTGCATCTATGAATGAGGTGCTGGGCCGCAGGTTCCGCCACGGGCTGGAAGAGCAGAAGGAAAGAGCTGCCGAGGGGTTGCCCATGGAAGGCGGCCGGTTTTCTGACCTGCCGGATCTGGTGCTGATCGACGGCGGTCCGGAACAGCTGGCGTTTGCACTGCGGGCCATGCGGGAGGCAGGAGCCGATGTACCCATGTTTGGCCTTGCCAAGCGGCTGGAGGAAATCTATCTGCCAGGCAGGGAACTACCCATACTGCTGGACAAGCGGTCGCCCGCGCTGCATTTGATACAGCGTATCCGGGATGAGGCGCACCGTTTCGCCATCACCCATCATCGCAATCTGCGCGGCAAGGAAAACGTGCACAGCCAGATCGAGGATATTCCGGGCATCGGACCGGCCCGGCGCAAAGCGCTATTGAAGCACTTTCACTCCTTGCAGGCAGTCAAAAATGCTTCGTTTGAGGAACTGATAGCTGTACCCGGCATAACAAAGCCCGCAGCGGAGGCTGTGCTTAAATGGGCGCAGGAGAAGAAGACATGAGCGGTGCGGCACGCGGCATTAGGTAAGATGCATGATCAGTACAGCGATATAGATAAAGGGATAGAGGCTTGTTATATGACGATCCGAAACGCGGCCAAGGCCATCATCGTTCATGAGGGAAAGGTACTGCTTATCAAATACAGCAGCCGGACAGGAGAAACGTGCTATACCATACCCGGCGGCGGCCAGAATTGCCTGGAGACCATGAGTGAGGCCATCGAGCGGGAGTGCCTGGAAGAAACGGGATATCAGGTAGCTGTCTCTGATTTTCTGGCATTGTATGAGGAGATTATGGAAGACAAGACTTTTCAGGAGAGGCACCCTGATTATGCGCACAAGATATTTCACATCTTTTTATGCCGCCTGAAGAGCGAAGTACAACAAAGCCCCTCAGAAATGGATGAGGGGCAGAATGGGTTTGAATGGGTCGATATACAGCATTTGAGTGCAATGAATCTATATCCTTTGGCACTGCGCAAAAATATTCAGGATTTGCTTGCCGGTAATGCGCCGCTCTTTCTGGGAACGCGCAAGCTGCCTGTAACGCAATAAGCTAAGGCAAATCACGTTTGTTTTGCAGCCCTCAGCTTGTCAATGGCCCGGCGGGCATAAAAGGCCAGAGCCAGCAGCGTTAAGCCTACAGAGATCCAAATCAACAGCATATCCCATTGCATCACACCTGCAGCCAAAAAGTGCTCATGGAAAAAGGAAAGGGCGATAGCGGCGATGAACAGAAACTGCGCAGCCTTACCCACAAGCTCGCTGTAGACGACAATACCCCTTTTCAGCATATAGACGCCGCCCAGCACCATGATAAGCTCCTTGAGTACGACAATAATTACTGCGGCCGGCGGCAGAACTCCGCTTAGTGTCTGCACCAGCAAAACAGAAATTACCATCAACTTGTCGGCCAGGGGGTCCATCAGCTTGCCAAAGTTGGTGATCAGGTTATATTTCCTGGCGATATAGCCATCCAGCAAATCGGTAAAACTGGCCAGCAGAAAAACGCCAAGCGCCAAGTAGCGTTGGTTTTGGTAGTACTGGATAAGGAAAACGGGAATCAGTGCCGCACGTATCATCGTCAGCACATTGGGTACATTCCAAATGTTTTCCCGCTTTTTCTCCATGGGAAGACCCTCCTTGGTCATGCATATGCAGCTTATGTATATATCATAACACATTTTGATAGGTTTGACAGCGTAAGCCTGAAAAAGGTTTGCACAAAGGAGGATTTGGTATGAAAGCACTGATTATAGGCGGCACGGGCACCATTAGCACAGCGGTCACCGCTAAGGCGCTGGAAGCAGGCTTTGATGTGACCATATTAAACCGCGGCAATCAAAAGGATGTGCAAGGGTCCATCCGGCAGATTCATGCGGATGTACGCGACAGAGCGGCTATGGAAGCAGCGCTCAAAGGCGAGACCTTCGATGTCGTGTGTGATTACCTGACCTTCACAGAGGAGCAGGCATTGCAGAATATTGAAATCTTTGGCGGTAAGGCTAGTCAGTATTTGTTTATCTCTAGCGCATCTGCTTATCAAAAGCCTCCGGCCCATTATCTGATTACTGAAAGCACGCCGCTTTATAACCCCTACTGGGAATATTCCAGGCAGAAAATTGACTGTGAATTATGCTTTCTGGAAGCATATCGTGAGAAGGGGTTTCCTGTGACCATTGTGCGCCCTTCCTCCACCTATGGCGACAGCAGTATTCCATGGGTGTTAAATTCCCGGGCCATGCGATATTCGCTGATTCACAGAATCAAGGCCCATAAGCCCATTGTCATCCCAGGGGATGGCACCAGCTTTTGGACCCTGACTCATAATACCGATTTCGCCCATGCCTTTGTGGGCTTGATGGGAAGATCGCAGGCCATTGGCCATGCTTTCCATATTACCAGCGATGAAGCGATGACCTGGGACCAGTACCTGCATATTATTGCAGCCGCTGTGGGCGAAAAAGCGGAGATTGCGCACATTGCAACAGATGCTATCGTGATGCATTTGCCGCAGGAGCGAGGAGCGTTAACCGGCGATAAGGCGCAAACTGCCATTTTTGACAACAGCAAGATCAAAACCTTTGTACCCGGATTTGAGGCGGTAGTTCCTTTTGAAAAGGGCATCCGCCGCACCCTTGCGTGGTATGAGGCCCATCCAGAAAACCTGGGCTATGACCTGGAATGGGACGCTGTGATGGATGAATTGGTTCGTCGGTTTGGGTGATTTTGTGACTGACAGGTGGATTGTTAGTGAATACATCTTTATTGAACACCAAATAGAAACAGGACACAGCCTGGACTCATTTTCCGGCCCGTGTCCTATTTTTTATCTCTTACCCTGCTGCCTTGAAGTTGTACACCGGCTTGATGGTATCAACAATGTCCACTGTTGGCCCGATCTGCTTCAATATATCCTCCATGGGCTTATAAGCCATGGGCGATTCATCCAGTGTACCATGGGAGACGCAAGTCGTATAAATGCCTTGCATTTCTCTTCTATACTCTTCCATGTCAAGGCGCTTTTGCGCTTCCGAGCGACTGAGCAGCCGACCGGCACCGTGGGGTGCCGAGTAGTTCCATTCCTTGTTCCCTTTCCCTAAGCAAACTAGGCTGCCATCCCGCATGTTGATGGGGATCAACAGCTTCTCTCCACTTTGGGCAGAAACGGCCCCCTTGCGCAGGATCATGTTTTCTGTGTCAATGTAATTGTGGATCGTGGTAAAGCTCTCTTGAGTGGTCAAGCCCATTCCTTGAATAATCACATCCATCATGGCCTTGCGGTTAAGCATGGCAAAGCGCTGTATGATTTTCATGTCGTGGATATAGTCATCAAATAGACTCCCCTCCACATAGGCCAAATCACGGGGGATATCTGTCTGTGCACTTTTTTGATTCAGAAAGGCTTGAATATCTTGCATGCGGCCTTCCTTTTTTAGACGCTGGATGGTTTCTTCCCGCATGCGGTGATTGCCGCGAAGTGCCTTTATGCCCTCCTCCTGGTAGTGCTTCGCGACCTCGTTGCCGATATGGCGGCTACCGGAATGGATAACGATGTAGAGCGAACCATCTGAACCCCGGTCCACCTCGATAAAGTGGTTGCCTCCGCCTAGGCTGCCGATGCTAAGCTTCGCCCGGTCAGCATCCATTTGCTTATAGCAGCGCAGCTTAGCAAGCTCGATCTCCTTGCTCAGCGGATGGGGGGAGGAACGCACCTTCTGTCCGCAGGGAATTTTGGCATGAATCAAGGAATCAAGTTGCCTAAAGTCAATGTCGCTTTCCTTGATGCGTACGGTTTCCATGCCGCAGCCAATATCCACGCCTACCATGCCAGGCACCACCTTGTTGCCAATGGTCATGGTGGTGCCAATGGTGCAGCCCTTGCCCAGGTGTACATCGGGCATAATGCGGATTGTGCTGCTCTGAAAGGCGCTTTGGTCGCATACAGACCGAATTTGATTCTCCGTCGCCGTATCCAGCGCTTCACAATAGCAAACGGCAGTATTATGGGTGCCTTGTATGGTGATCAATGTGATATCTCCTTTATTTATTTGAACCATGTGATTTAATCTATCAATGTAGATACTAAACTTAATTGCTTGCGGGATCAGCAATGCGCAAATTTTAGTGTAACCAAAAACCTGCGCCGAAATAGCGCAGGTTATGATCAAGCTTGATATGTAACGTGACTTACGGCTTACTGCACGATCATGCGGCCGCAGGTCTCGCATTCCACAATTGTTCCGCCAGCCTTGATGGAACGCAGTACCACCGATGGCAGGGACATGTTGCAGCCGCCGCACTGGTCGTTTAGCAGCCGCGCCATGGGAGGAACGCAGTGGAGCTTGATGTTTTTGTATTTCTCCATATATTCTGGCCGTATACCCTTGGCTTTCTGGCTGGCCAGGGCCCGCTGCTTTTCCAGTTCGGCCATCCGCTCCTTGTATTCCACATCATAGGAGGCCTTCAACTGGTCAAACTCGGCTTTCACCTTGGCAGCCTTTAAGCGCACGTCATGCTGCTGATGATCCCTGTCTCCGGCGTCTTTGCGGATACGTTTCATTTCCTGCTCAAAGCCATTGAGGGTATCCATCAGCTTGCGGGCATCGTTTGTTTGCTGACGGGCTTCCTCCATGGTCTGGGGCGGGTCTTTTTCCAGTTTAGACATCAGTGCCTTTAATTGATCCTCCGCCCTTGTAATGGCATCCCGGATCACATCGATACGGTCGCTCATGACCATAACCTCATTTTCGATGCGCTTGATGGTATTTTGCTGCTCCATCAAAAAATCACGGCTCTTGACCAGCTTGATGCGATTCGGTGAGCGGCGGATATCATTCTCCAACCTGTCCGCTTCCATATCCGCCTGCTGATACTCCCAGAGCATTTCCAACTGATCCATAATTGACCTCCTTGTATTGTACAAGGAAAGGCGTCCGATATCCGCCTGTCCCTGACTAGACTACAAATTCAGCGCTCCTGGATAGGAGACTCCCGAAAAGTGAAAAACGTCCACAGAGTATTGTAACTGATTCATCCCGTTTTGTAAACAGCGGCCAAAGGCGGTTATGCCCGGGACCTCTGTGGCAAAGTGCCCGCCTTCCAACAGTACAATGTTCCTTGCGGTCGCGTATATGGCGTTGTGGTGATGCACTTCGCCAGTTAAATAAGCTTGCGCGCCAAGAGCAATGGCTTCCTCATAGCCCTCGTCATACGCGCCGCCGCTAACAGCCAGAATTTTGATCGCATGATCCGGGCTGCCGTACAGCCGGACGGGAGCTTTTAGAATGGATTCTGCCAGCGAACGCAAAGCGCCGGCTGTTGTAGTAGAGGGTAGCCTGCCTGCCCGCAGATAGACATCCCCTTTTATATCGGTCAACGAGAATAGACTTCCCAACACATCGCTGATGCCGCCCTTGGCTCTGTCCAGGTTCGTATGGGCGCTGATCAGGGCGATGTTACTGCGGATCAGGCCGGAAAGTACGCGGCCTTCGGGTTCATCCTCCCGCATGTTATTTCTGGCATGATACATCAGCGGGTGATGGGTGAGGATCAGTTCCGCCTTCAAGCGTTTTGCTTCCTCTACTACCTCCATGGTGCAATCCAGAGCGGTCAAAATGCGGGTGACGGGGGAAGTAAGCAGGCCAACAAGCAGGCCAACGTTATCATCGCCTTCCGCCGAAGCAAAGGGGGCAAAGCCATCGATCCAGTCGTATACCGCCTGCACGGTCAGTGTCATTGCAATTCCTCCTCAATGTATAGGTGAAACCTTTGCCACTCGCCGGCAGCGCAATTATTTTTATCAGCTTCGTTCAACGCCTTCAAAGCCTTTTGCGCTACGCTCTGCCGCCATAAAAGGTATTGTGTATAATGCACAGGCCTTTCACGCATTAGACATGGGCCAAGCAACAGCTCCTTTTCGGTGTATTCGGCCTGCCCTGGCATTGCCTTTAGAATGACGTAAAACCGCCCTGCGGAACGGGCGATGACTTCCTCCATGATGGCATAGCCGATGCGGGGAAGGACCTTGCGCACCTTGTGTATCTCTGTATGCGGCGATAGAATCAGCGTTGCGCCTTGAAGCTTGTCAAGACCGCTGTGCAAAATATCACACATGGTATCACCGCCCATGCCCATCAAGCTTATTGCCTGTACGGGCGTTTGAAGGGAGTTCAGACCATCGGCATGAACGAATTCTGCCCGGTGATCAAACTGATGCAAGGTGATGAGCTCTTTTGCTTTCATAAGAGCAGGCAGACTGATGTCTGCAACGATCATTCGCTCACACCGGTTTTCTGCTAAAAGATGCAATGGCAGCCGGCCGTGATCTGTACCGATATCCGCTCCCCTTTGGCAATTTGGGAAAAGGTCATAAGCGGCTTGCAGCCGCTCATCCAGCTTGGGCAGGCGCAGAACAACCGCCTCCTTCCTTTTCTTGGAATGGCATCCAACGATGCTCCCGTTCAAAGCTTTTTACCATGTCGGAAGCCTCCTGAACCACCTTCTCGGTAAAATCATACGCTTGCAATAGCAGCAGTGCGTTGCGTGTCTTTGAGGGACCATGCCGAAGGATATAGTCAAAGAAGACGCCCTTATCCTTTATCTCTTCTTTGAAATGATAGTTGTCATATTGACCTGAAAGCAGCTCAGTCAGTTCAATATCATGTGTAGCGGCAACGCACAGACTGCTGCCTGTTTGTAGGCTCTTGAGCACTGCGGTGGAGGCGGCATTCCGCTCTATGGTATTGGTACCTCTCAATATCTCATCCACAAAGCACAGGCAGGGAGAATGGTTTACCGCCTGCAAAATGCGCCGGAAGGATTTTACTTCCACCACGAAATAGCTCTCACCATCCGA
>JAEWSC010000067.1 GCA_023398575.1 Bacillota bacterium
GGAGTAAAGGGTGCATTGGCTGTGACGGATGCAATATTTATGTGCCTTTTCTACGCTGGTGGTTATGGCGATGATATGGGCAATCCCCTCAATGAACGATTAACTCTTGAACAATATAAGATACAAATCAAAGAACACATAGAGCGGGAACACGGCTACGACCTGAGTAAAACCCTTAATGAAATCCGTCCGACTTACCGCTTCAATGAAAGCTGTCAGGATACGGTACCGCAGGCGATTATTGCTTTCCTTGAAAGTGCCGACTTTGAGGACGCTATCCGAAACGCCATCTCCCTCGGTGGCGACAGCGACACGCTCGCAGCAATTACCGGTAGCATTGCAGAAGCCGCCTATGGCATTCCAGACGCTATAAAGGATAAGGCGATGTCATTCCTCGACGAGCCATTGTGTGAAGTCTATGAACGGTGGGCAACATATATCATGAATCGCTAAAAGGGGTGTGCAAGAATTGAAATCGTTAAAAGTTGCACCGCCCCAAAATCGAGAGCGGTGGATTTTATCAATAGGTAGTACCTTTGCCATTAAAAAAGCCAGCAGATTCAAGTATCTGCGGCTTTTTTTTACTGTACTACATTAAAGACATCGATGATAATTCATGCTCAGACTGTAATAAAACCTCTGAGAGGTGTCATATGTGAGAACTCTCCGTAAGTAAATCCGAAGCTGGCGTAATAAATGGTCAAGAACATGATTGGCATAATAAGGGAGCATGCCATCGGCATACCCCCTTATTACTTTCTCTATACTCAGACGGATAAAAATTAGTTGATGGACGTGATGGATGCAGCGATCTGAAGAGCTAAAGGGCCGTAATCTGCATCAGATGCGGGATAGAATACGAACTGATACATTCCGATGCCGGAACCAGCAAGCGTAACGATGCCCGTCACATCATTCTCAGGCATTTCATAGCTGATAAAAGGGATGTCGTTGATGGTCATCTGCTGAACATTCGTATATGATTCAGCCAGCGCGGCAGCTACGGTGTCCATATCCGTCGCTTCTTCAAATTCGGTGTACGCGACAGTGAAAGAGCGCGTACTCTCTGGATTGGCACAGCTGAAGATGATGCCGGTAGCAGACTGTTCATCCGTTACTTCAAGCACATTCCAGTCCGACGGAAGTGTGATCTGAAAGTTGTAATCCGTAAAAGGTACCACCGTGCCATTTTCGACAACTGGGACTTCAATGGCATTTTCGGCAGCGGTAACTTCAGCAAAAGCATTTGCTGACAGGACGATCATCATTACCGTAAGGAACAGAGTAAGGACTTTTTTCATTTTCATTTCCTCCATTTGTATTATGCACAATTTATGCAAACAATTATATATTATACTCATTTGAAACTTCTTTTGTCAACCTTATTCAATTTCTCGAAAGGTTACCTAACATAACAATGATGCCCAGCATCCTTGCAATCTTATACTCCCAAATTTCTCCTCTCCATCCAGAGAGCTTTCAAGCATTTTCCAAGACTATAGGCTCCAGTATCGGTATCCCCTTATACTCGCCTGCTGTTTATCGTATATCCCCTTCACATCTAATAAAACCTTTTCTTGATTGCTTTTATACATGCTATCCAGTTGCGGCCAGGGAAGCGCTCGAAATTCGTGATGTGCCACAGCAGCAATAACACAATCAGCATCACAAACATGCTCAAGCGGAGTCAAGTCGAGTCCATAGACCATCTTTGCCTCTGCCGCATCGGCTTGCGGGTCAGTAACCTGTGCCTTTATCCCATATTCATTCAATCGGTCAATAATATCCTTCACCTTAGAGTTTCTTATATCCGGGCAATTCTCCTTAAAGGTAAGGCCAAGCACCACCACTTTGGAGTCACGAACCAGTTTACCGGAAAGTATCATCTGCCGTATCGCGGCGTCTGCAACATACGCTCCCATGCCATCGTTCACTTTTCGTCCAGCAAGTATGATTTGGCTATGATAGCCCAGCATTTCGGCTTTATAGATAAAATAGTAGGGATCAACGCCAATGCAGTGGCCTCCTACAAGACCAGGACTGAATCCCAAGGCATTCCACTTAGTGTTCATTGCCATCAGTACCTCGCCGGTATCAATATTCATCCGGTTAAATACCATGGCAAGCTCATTCATGAAGGCAATATTGATATCACGCTGGCTGTTTTCTACTACCTTGGCCGCCTCCGCCACCTTGATGGAAGATGCCCGGTAGACACCGGCCTCGACTACCATTTCATAAATTTTTGCAAACATATCCGTCGCTTCGTCATCACTGCCGGATACGATTTTTTGAATATTTGAAAAATAATGTTCTCTGTCACCCGGATTGATCCGCTCTGGGGAGTAGCCGACTTTGAAATCCTTCCCCAGTTTCAGGCCAGACTCTTTTTCCAGTATGGGTATACATAACTCTTCAGTAACACCCGGATATACAGTTGACTCATACACGACAGCAGAGCCCTCAGTTAAATAGTGGCCAATTATTGTACTGGCCTCAATCACAGGAGATAAGTCCGGAATCTTGTCCAGCCCAACTGGTGTGGGAACAGTAACGATGAAAAATTGTGCCTTTTTAAGGTCATTTTCATCCGCTGTAAACAAAACAGCAGATTGCTTTATCGCCTGATCCCCTACTTCATGCGTCGGATCAATGCCTGATTGGTACATAGCGATTTTTTTCTCATTCACATCAAAGCCAATAACATTCATTTTTTGAGAGAAGGCAACCGCCATTGGCAAACCAACATATCCAAGCCCAACCACTGCCATTTGCGTGCTGCCGTTTTGAAGATCTATCAATAATGACTGTGACATCGCCGCATTATCCTTTCTTTCGTGCAACTCCATGCTCTACCAAGCAAGTGATCAGGTGACTGCTGATTATTAATGATACCTATTTTAACACTTCGCTTAAAGTGGCATAACGATATTTCATTTTTTTTGGTTGGAGCTCCATTTCGCTCAGGTAAATTTCCAAAGCATCGGCAGTGTATACACTATTATCAGACATATGCATAATTAGTACCGCTCCGCTTCTTGAACGGAATTGGAGCGAGGATGCAAGACCCGCAGCGCTTTTCGCTTTATAGTCCTGGGTGGTGTAGCTTCCTGAGACAGAGTAACTGAAGCCGCAATCCAGCACGGTTGAAAGCCCGCTTTTACTTACAGCTAATGTTGGTGGCCGAAACAGCTTAGATAGCGCCGGCCGACCGTCAATCTTGATATCACCAATCACGTCTTGCAAATTTTGATAACTTTCAACCAGGTCTTGTTCAAGCAAAGCAACCTGTTGATCAGTCAACTCTGAGAACCTCTTACCAGAGCCCAGGTCGTTGGATAATGGAAAATGGGTACGCGTATGACTACCGATGGCATGCCCTTCCATGGCTATGGCACGAAGCAGATTGGGATTATAAGCGACATACTCCGTTCTGATAAAGAAAGTAGCCTTTGCCTCATGCGCCCTTAACACATCCAGAATAGATGTGATTGATTTGTCAGTACCCCAGTCATCAAAGGATAGAAAAATCATATTCTGGTCATTGGCCACGAGGCCTTTTTTGTTCAATTTGATGATTTCACGTGAATTAAACCCTGGCAAATAGGCCGAGGAATTGACCCAGTCAATACCGATGTAGCGAGAAATGATGGCATTCATTGTACTGCCGGTTAATTGACCAGGGTGAATTGCATCCCTAACTTCAGGCAGCATATCCGCCTTAGCAACCGGATAGGTATACGTATACTCCTTGTTGTTAAGTACATCCATAGCTGGCTTCAGTGTGTACATATTCCGCTGTGTTGCAACCAGCCTGACTAAATCGCCCAGCATTGCATCACTGTACTGGTATTGCTTCATCTGAAAATGTACAATTTCGCCACGCTGTAAAAAGCCATCCTGTTCTGGAAATCTTTCCGCTAAAACCACAGCTGGATCTGTCTTGCGTATATCTTCGATCTGTACAGCATTTACCATGGCAGAGAGCAACGTAAACCCTCCGGCGCCGCATGCCTTTTTGAGTAAATCATTGCTTGTCCCGTACAAAGGCCTGACGGGAACATCGCTTGTGTATGAAAAATCTGTCTGCAACTCTTCTTTCGTGCTCAGAATTTCCTCTAGTATGGCAGCTGCGCTCGTGAACCTAGCGGTTTGAACCGAAATACCCAGCGCGTTACCCTCATCAAGAATAGAGCGAACCTGCATGGGATAATTTTTTAAATCGTCCCGTGTGACAAAAAACGTTCCTTTGCCTCCGACTTCCTGCAGTGCCTTAAGCGCGCCTGACAATTCTGCTTGATTTCCCAATCCTGAAAAAGTAAACGCGGCTGCTCGCTCTGTAGTATAAACACGTCTTTGCTCTTGTGCCGGCTGAAAATCCCCATTGAGTAAGCTCTCCGCTCGCAATGCAAAATCTGTCTGAGCCAATACCTCGCTTAATTGTTTGATCGTATCTATAGTATTGGCGGTAAAACTCTCCATTCGAACACACAGAATAGAACCTCTTGCAAGTCCTTCCATAAACTCTTGCACCGGAAGAGTCTGGGTTTGCGATATCGTGATGATCTTAGTAGGAACCACAACTGTTCCGATGGAGCAGGCGTAAGCGGCACCCAGAAACACATCGTCCGGTTCTTTGAGTGCCAGCGTTTGTGTAGGGCGTACACCGGTTATCGACTGGATGGCAGCGCTTGTTCGGCTTATATCAGAAATGATGCGGCTGCTTGAAGAACCACTGATATCTGATGCATAGTTTACAGATGCGATTCCGATAGGCTGTCCGCTGTTGCCGATAAGCGTCATACTTTGGGGATAAGACGTAGCGTCTGAACCTGTGACAAAAAAAGTTGCGGAAATGCCGTATTGATCCAGTGTTTTGAGCAGCGCGCCTGTCATTTCTTCATTGCCCAATCCCCAAAAAGCAAGCGCTGCTTTTTGCCCATCGCTGGAAAGTGACGCAGTCTGCACATTGGCCTTATCCGTATGGCCACGCATGTCAAACCGTCTCACTGCCATGTCAATTTCCTGAGAGATGGGCATTGAGGTAATAATAGCTTCTTTGATCAGATCTTGCGACCTTATATACAGCCCGCTTCCTACACAGCCAATAATGATCAGCAGCAGGAGAAATGTTATTCTAAGCTGCCTTTTTATTAACATGAGTCACATTGCCCCCTTCCCTTATGGCGTCATATCAAAAAGATCAGACATCCAATTTTCAGTGTTGTTGCCACCCAGCCGAAAAAAGTCAAAGGAGCTGAAGCCGTAGCTTTCGCATAGATCCCGCCAGGTTCGAAGGGTTAAAGCGTCAGCATACCATAGCTTATGCTCAGTGCCATTCTGCTTATATATGGCGGTAAGCGTACCGCTATTCGCATCGCGCGTGGGCTCTACCTGGGCTGCCAGCAATTGCTCCTGCGCTTGTTCCTGTGTCAGTGCGGCAATTGATCCGCCATACCAGTCAAACCCACCCGTGGCAAACGCCATTCGCACCGTGTAAGGAACATCCTTGTACAATTCGCATGTCTTTTCGAGAAATTCCAGATCAGCTTTCGGCCCCGGACCACTATGATAGCCATACAGGTTATAGCACATGACAGAGTACTCTGGCCCAATCGGCAAAGCAACATACCGCGGCGCATCCCATGGAAGCACGATGCGCAGGCGTATCCCATCCCGCTGGCACATTGCCCATACCTTCTCAATGAACATAGCGTAAGATGACCATAGCCCAGTATCGTCTTTTATATTCTCATAATCCAACTCCAGACCGCTAAGTCGATAGGTATCGATTAATGAGGCAAGTTGTTCCAAATGCTTGCTTCTGGCTGCTTCACTCTGAAATAGCCGCTTTAAAAGTGCTGTTGATTTGTTCTCGTACTTTCCAGGAGATACTTCCTGATCGTTGACAACGGATAGAAATATATCTTTATCCCCCGATATACTTAGCTTCTGCAACGCGGACAGAAGATTGACGGTCTCTTCGGGCATCAACAGGTTGTCCTGGCTATCAAACAAGCAAGCGAACGCAACGAACGTATCCATCTGATCTTTCAACCCATCCGCTTCCACGAGAGATGCGTCTGCCTCCCAGTAAGGCAACCATGCACCGTAAGAGTAAGAGGCAGAGGTGCCCATGGCAGATGCCGTCATATTCATCAGCAACAGGCAAACCATGCATAAGGCAATTTTTTTCATGCTTGGTCCCTCCTTCTAGAAGTTATCTACAAAGAACTCTACAATTGTGTTGACCCAACGTGTGATGGTCGAGTTGATGGTTTGTCTCTTCTCCAGTTCATACAAATAGTAAACCGTGTCCGGGTCATCCACATTCCTAATTTGAGGACTCACAAATACAGCGTCATATACGTCGTCCGCCAGAAAACGCTGGCTGTATTCATCCTGGTAATATACCTTCGACTGAAAAGCGACTGCTCCCATTTGTGTGGAGGAAACTGAAAGCTGCTCAACAACCGGCTTGTCATCAACCCAAACACTCAGTCTGGAACCTACTAGACGTATACGCAGCTTTCGGCTATCGCGCTTAGAAATGTCTATGGCGGGATAGTAGGGCGTTCCGCCCTGATCCAAGGTCAACACTGGCATGTTTTCCAATTGTGCCAGCTTTTCTTTTGCCTCTTCTACACGAACAGGGTCTTCATCAAACTGTATGATTGCGTTTTGCAGTGCAACCAGGCCGTTGTATTCATCCTCCTGCTCTGAAATAAACGGGCCACCATCTATTTCAAACAGGCTTTTTGAAAACAGTTCCCTGCTTTGATCATCCGGTTCCCGGATAAACAGAACGTTATTTTCCAGGGAAACCTGAATACCGCTATTTAGGTTTCGATCAGTTCGCAAATATACACTCTGACTTCCAGCCACATTGCCTTCAAGAGTTACTGTCATATCTAAATCGGTAAGCAGTGTACTTTTCAAAGTCATACGCCCCTCGCCCCTGGGCTTCGTTGTGAGGATCATTCTGTCCCCTTTAAACTCAGCCACACCATCATCCACATACCATTTCGCTGCCTCCTGTTCATCACCCGTAACAAAAGGAATCTGCTCCCCAATGTCATCCTGTATACGCATCAACACATGATTTGTCGAAAAGTAGCTTTGTACCTGGAGACGTGATAGATCGTAAATTGATGACTCCAGCGTATTTAAGCAAGTTCCCTGCCGGTTAAAATTCATGGAAAACATGCTTGTCAGGCTGTCGCGGTTGGCGTTGCTGGCAACTGGGTCGGTACCAAATGCACCCGTGTTGGAATGCATGATAATATAAAGGCCGGGAACGCTGCCCAGCGCCTCTAGATATACAGAGTGCATCTGTTGATAATCTGATTTTATGCGACTGATCAGTTCCTGCTCGCTCTCCTGACGCAGGCGGTCCTCATCCCGCTTGAAATCCATTAAGTAATGATTATAGTCCCGCCATAGATAACCATACACCTTTACAAACTCGCTGCCGTTCAAATGACCGAAATAATTGTTGTAGCGGTCAAACACATTAATATAGGACAGCCGGTAGCCATTGGTGCCCAATTCCCAGTAAGGATTGTTCTTAAGTGACTGTAAGGCGGATGCATTCATAAAATTACTGTTCAGTTGACCCAAATTGTTTACATAGGTGCAAACTGTCGCGCGGTATCGATTTTCTTCCAATACAGGCTGTGCCAAGGAAATAGTATTGCGAATACCATCCTCAAAGATCAAAAACAACGCTTTTTCGGGCAAGCGTTCATAATTCATGTAATAATTAACAATATCGTTCTGTGAGATGGTCACATAGCCGGCAGATTTTAAGGCTGCTATCTGTTCCGCGAAATTCCTATCATTGATTATTTTGCTTTCCAGGCTTTCTGATTTTGTCAGACCGGGATACGAAAGCGCAATAAATTGGTTAGACTGGCTGCCGCCAGCATAAAGTGTACTCGAACCCTGCGCACTGTCTAGATTGACAGTCTGATTCTGCATGCTTTTTATCACTGACAGAATGCCAAATGCAGCAAATGTCACCAACAATGCAATCTGTACAAAAACCCTGAACACTTTTCTCTTGTTTTTTTGCCTCAGCCTCGCCTTTGACTCCGGGGATCCCTGGGCTGTTTGACGTTGTATGTCCATAACAGAATGATGCTCCTTCCGGCCCCATTAGGAAGAGATAGACTTACTGGCAGATGATATAATTGCTTGCTGTGCCTTGCGCTTTTTGCTTCGCTTTTTTTTGTTGCCGCGTGTTCCCCATTCGGATACCCAGAATGTGACCCATGCATAAGGCATCTGCCAGAGGAGCACGGTTTCATAATACAGGCAGAAAAAAATTCCGTAAATCCATAAATTGCTCTTCTTTAGCAACAGCTGGGTAAAGCTCATGAGCAAAGACATCATCAATATGCCTAGTAAAAACGTAGTTGGGAAAATATGAAATTTCAAAGGAACATATACGAGGTTATATACCATAATCAAGGGAGCAATCAATGGAATCAGTAGACCCATATAAAAGGAAAGGGACATCAGAGGCTCTTTACGCCACATAAAAGCTCCGGCCTTCAGGCTTTCCCGCAGCCAGGATCGTTTCCACCGCATCTGCTGCTTCAAGAAAACACGATGCTTATTTGGTACCAATGTTGAGCAAATTGCTGTATCCTGATAATAGGTGCGATTCTTTTTGACAACAAAATTTGTAAGGCTTCTATCATCACCGAAGGTGGCCTTGCGGCCCATAAAGGTTTGGTGAAGCCACTCATCCAGCACTTCCCGAACAGTTACAAGGCGATAACAGGACAAAGGCCCGGACAAGCACATGACAGAATCGAAATACGCTTCCGCCGCCTTTATAATTCTGAAGGAAATATAGTATCGCACGCTTTGCATTTTTGTTAGCCGGTTAGTATATGTGTTAACCACGTCAGTACGCCCAGATACCCCCGCCATTTTGGGGTCAGACATAGGCTGCACCAAATGACGTATGGCATCAGGCTCTAAAAAACTGTCGGAATCTACAAAAGCAACCAGTTCGGTGCGGGCGTTATTAATGCCAAGGGCCATTGCCTCACGCTTGCCTTGATTATGCTTTTGCAAAAAGACACGAATTCTCTCCTTGGTTTTGAAACGATCGGCCTCCTGCCAAATTTTCTTAACCGTTTCCTGTATCACTTCTACTGACCGGTCGGTTGACCCATCATCCACGATGATGATTTCCAGCTTGTCCAGTGGATAATCCTGATCCAAGCAACTGATGATTGTTTGGGCAATCCAGGTTTCTTCATTAAAGCAAGGAATCACAATAGTAATAGAAGGGGTATATTCTGGGTCCACCGGAATGGGACGGTATAATGC
>JAEWSC010000009.1 GCA_023398575.1 Bacillota bacterium
CCTCCTTTGTTTGATGTGGCGGTTGGCAGACCTCCCTCATCTTACCAGCGGGGACTTTGGATGGCTACTCATAGCTATAAGCTTTCCGGAACCCCCGCTCCAAGCGGGGGTTTTCGTTGTACAAAAAGGCCCCATTATCCTGTAAGGATAATGGGGCGCAGTTCATTACGGTAAAATTTTACTTGCCCAAAGCAAACTGGGCGGCCGCTTCGCCGGCGGTCTGGCCGGTGGTGGCGGCAAGCTGCAAGGCGCTGCCGGACATATACACCTGTGCATAGTAGGGGCGGTTGAGCATTTCGCCGGCTGCATACAGGCCGGGGATGGGCTCGCCGCTTGCGCCCAGCACATCGTTATGCTCGCCGACCTTTACGCCGCCGAAGGTGCCCATGTTCATGGGGAAATACCGCACAGCATAGTAAGGCGCGGTGGTGATGGGCATGCTCACTGCCGCCGGCTTTGAGAACTCATCGGTGCCTGCCGCCAGGTTTTGGTTGTAGGCATCAATGGTTGCCTTGGCGTTTTCAGGGCTGATGCCCACAGCGGCAGCCAGCTCTTCAATGGTATCCGCTTTGTAAATCAGCTTGTTATCAACCAGCGCATCGGCTACCTTCACATAGCTTTCAAACGCCGCGCCGCTGTCAAACACCATCAAGGAGCCGCCGGGGGAATTGTACACGGCATCGTTGTACACGATGGCATAATGACCTGCCTCGTTGGTGAAGCGCTTGCCTTCCATGTTCAGGAAGATGTGCATGCCATACCAGTAAAAGCTGCCCATTTCCCTAACGGGAGAGGTCAGGCCCAGGCCGATGAGCCAGGGATCTTCATAGGGGGTTGCGCCCACTTTTTCAGCCATTACAATGCCGTCGCCCGTGTTGCCGGCGCCGGTTACGGTGTAGGCAATGTAGTCAGATACTTCTGGGGTGAAGCGCGCAGTCAGTTCTTCGCTTCTGCCAAAGCCGCCGCAGGCCAGAACAACAGCCTTGCTTTTGAGTGTGATGGGGCCATTGGCGCCCTCGGCCATGATACCGGTGATCACGCCGTTTTCTTCAATCAGCTCAGTACCGCGGGTTTCCAGCATCACGGTGATGCCCAGCTCCTCGGCTTTTTTGCCCAGGTAGTTGGTCAGTACCGAACCATTGCCTTCCGGCGAGGGAAAGTGCAGGCGCTTGACAGGGTCAACGCCAAAGCCCTCCGGCGCGCGGAACTCGTAGCCCAGGCTGCGGTACCAATCGATACTGTCGGCAGAGCCCGCGATCAGGGCATCCACCTTCTCCCAATCGGGATAGCTGCCCTGCTCGGGGCTGGTGGCCTGGCGCTCTTCCCATAGCTTGCGCCAATCCTCATTGGTATCGGTGATGCCGTTTTCCTTTTGCACACTGGAGTTGGTGGCACCAAGACCGCCGCCGGAAAGCGCGCTGGAGCCGCCCAGTGTGGCCATTTTCTCAATCAAAATTACGCTTGCGCCGCCCTGGCTGGCCTTAATGGCCGCGGAAAGGCCTGCAAGGCCGCCGCCCACAACCACCACATCGGCTTGCGCTTCTGAAGGCGTTGTTTCTCCGCTGCCGGCCTGAGCCACAGGCACAAGGGCCGCCGGGTCTGCACCCGATTGCACAATGGCGTCATTCACGGCTGCAATAATGGCGTTGCTGGTCAGTGTGGCGCCGGCCACAACGTCCACCTGGGTGGATTGGGCATCCAGAATTGCCTGGGGAAGCTTTGCAATAGCGGGGTCGCTGACACCCGCTGTTTCCGCATGCTCACCCACAACGATATCGGTGATCTTGCCCGCATCAAAGGTGACGGTAACCTTAACATCGCCGCCCATGCCTTCGCCGGTACCCGTGTAGCTGCCGGGAGTGAAGAGCCCCGCCGCTTCTGCCAACCCCATCAGGGGGGTGCAAAGCAGCATGGCCGCAAGCAAAATGCTTACGATTTTGGAACCTGTTCTCATGTTATCTCCTCCTTAGCATAGTTCATGCTATCATAGGTTAGTATAACATATGTTCGTTTATTGTCAATATTGTATCAATGTTGATTTGTATTTTTCTTGTCAAGCCCGCTTCTCTGTTCAAAAGCAGTATTGTTTGCATTTTTCCACATGCATGGGTATAATCAAACTGTACGAGGTGATGCGGATGTATTATGATGTGTTTATCTTAAGCTGTATGCTGGAACGCCCATGCTATGGCTATGAAATCAAGAAATACCTGGTGGACCATTTCAGTGCGTGTTCCAATATCAGCAACAATACCCTTTATCCCCTGTTGAAAAAATATGAGAAAATGGGGGTTACTGACCGCACCGTCGAAACGGTGGTAGGCAAGCCCAGCCGCATCATCTATCACTTGACCGATGCCGGGCGGAAATATTTCGTGGACATGCTGCAATCTTTCCCGGAGACTGTTCTTTATGACCGGGATGAATTTTTGACCCGTTTAAGCTTTTTTGCCTTTTTAAACCCGGATACAAGAAAGCGGATGCTGACTGGGCGGCGAGCTATTTTGCAGCAGTACCTCCAGCGACTGGAGAGTTTCTCCTCCGTCAAGCGCCCTGATGATCAGCCCCCGTATCCAGAATTGAAGGCCTTTCACAGGCAGCTATTACTCTCCGAGCTTACTGTTTTAGATCAGTTTGAGGCTCGCCTTTGCGACCCATGCACCCTCAGTGACGATGGGTATGTGTTAAGGTAAGGTACATTCAATAAACGCCGCATCTTGCTTATGCGCGCTTTTTTATGAATCGCAAACACCCACCATTCGCTGATTGGCGCTGTGGTGGGTGTTGTTATTATATTTGGGGGTGAACAATGCTTGATCGCAAAACCCTCAAGGTATATCCAGTCAATTAAGCCTTTGTGCAACCTCACGCATGTATTCAGGACGAATATCCCCCATATCCTTTTGTTCCTTCAAAGTGAACTCACCGCGTGATGTAGGGCTGCGCAAAGAAAATGCAGATCGTTGTGGTAATATGAAACAGTGCTCCTTTTACATAGCAAATGATTCTTTACCCATAAGCTACTCTTTAATCCCGCAGATGTATTCGCCCCGTGTGTTGATATAACCCATCTGAGAATCTTTTCTAACTGCGGCGCAGCCTCTATCAAAGCTATAAGCCTCTCTCCACTGGTAGTCCAGCACCACATCGCCCGACAGGTCGATATATCCCCATTTGCCATTTTTCATGACCGGAGCGAGATTGTCATTAAATATCCCGGCATCGTCCCACCGGTCATCAAACACAATATTTCCACGATGGTCGATAAAGGTGCAGCTCCAATCTTCCAGCCAAACAGCCGACAGCCCTTGCCTAAATGAACCACAATCTTTAAACTGCGGCTCAATCACATATTTCCCGGTTGCATCAATAAAGCCGAACAAACCTCCCTCTTCAAGTGCTGCTACTCCCTCAGAAAACCCGCGCGCATTGTAACTGTCTGTCCTAAATATCTCCCGACCCCTCACGTCATAATAAACCGTTTGTTTACCTTCACTTGCACAAAAAAGCCCCTCATTGACTGTGGTAGCATAATGGTAAACTATATCAAGAATCAAATTTCCCGTATGATCAATCAAACCAAACATGTCATCCTTTCCAACCATTGAAACACCTTCTCGAAAAGGGTCTGCCCATTCCCAAATTGGCGGAACAATCACGTTGCCAGTCGTATCGATAAAACCACAGCCTTTATCACTCATAACAGGCACCATCCCCTCGGACGGCTCGCCCAGATAATACCACTGCGGCTGAACAACCACCTCACCCTTTAGGTTGATCATGCCCTGCTGACCATTTTGGCTAACCGATGCAAAACCGTCGAAAAAGGGCCTCACATAATCATATACCGCCTCTGATAGTATCCGCCCATCCTTGTGAACCAGGCCTATTTTGCCATCCCTTTCGAAGTAGGCCACATTACCCTGGTAGGCCCAGAGGTAATCAAAGGCGGTTGGCGTAGCTGGAGGTGAGGCCTCCGCCAGTGCAGAGTTATTAAAGAGCGACAATTGTATTCTGCTCTCGTATCTCCCTTAGGCTGCTCAGTTACTAGCGCACTGATGGTTTGCCCCGTATACTCCGGCATCGGAAGGTCAGGCATAAAATCGGGGTTCAAGTCGTTTAAGATTTTGAGTTCCTCATCGGATATCCATCCGGTTCGATACTTTTTGATGAGGTCGATCATTGTCGTCTGATCCTGAGGGCTTAGCGATTGGAAGTGGTCTTTCATATCCTTTTGAGCCTGAAGATTAGCCGGATTATCTGTTTGGGCCGGAAAAGTCTGAAAGGGCGAACCATCCTGCATGATGCTTTCAAATTCGGCAGAACGGTTATGAGCGCTTACCTTTTGATCAATCTCCTTTTTGACATCCAGCCTAAGATCAGCCATGGTCTTTTGCTTTCCAGCATCCAGCTTTTGCTGGGCAGACGCAAGCTTATTTTGGCTGCTTTCAGCAGCCTGCTCCGCCTGTATGCGTTCCTCCTTCGCCGCTTGCCATTGGTCGAGGACTGATAGCAGGCCGTCTGTGGCGGCAGTATCCGCCAGGTTGCCGAGGAATTTTGCGCTGGCCGCAGCGTGCAGTGTGGTTACGGCCTGTTCCTTTCTCTTGGCCTGGTTTAGTGCCGACTGATTTTTATCGCTTTGCGCCTTGGCATCGTCCACTTCCTTTTGAAGACCTTGAAGCCCTCCCAGCGCGCCTCCGGCAACCTTTTGACTAATCAAGGCGCTTTCCGCCTGCAGCCGGCCCCGCCGGATGGCGTTTTGCATGATCTCTGGGCTTAGCAAATCCTGCTTCAGTGCCATCAGCTGGCTGTAGAGCTTGCCGGGAGTCAGCGCCATGGTACGCATGTTCTGCTCGGCAACGACTACGGACTTGGCATAGCTGGGCAGGGTTTGTAAAATGGCGGCAACATCGCCCCGGCCGGCCGCGGCCAGATTGGCAAAATAGTTGACCCCGGCATTGCCCCAGCGCTTTTGTGCCGTTTCCACACTGCTTCCGCTTTGCGCGGCCACGGTGGCTATGCCGTCAAAAGCCGTATTGCCTGTTTTCACTTGCGCGCCGGACAAGCTGCCAGCTACGGCCCCCGCCAGTGCCTTACCTGTCATTTTCTCCGCATCCGTATCTTCGCCGGTGGCGGCACGGCGAAGCCGTAAAAGCCCGGATAGGGTTTGCAAAAAGGGGAGTGAGTGATCTTCCTCTTCCAGCAGATGTTTGGTGATGGTACCAAGAACGTTTGCACCTGTTTCTACTATTAAAGATACAAGCCCAGCCGTACCTGGCCGGGCGGTTGTGCTCTTTCCCGTCACTGCGCCAAAGAACGAGGCGATTTTGCCTGCGGCTTCTTCCTTGATGTTCAGCAGCATATCCGCCATGCGGCTTATGCCTGCCTGGGCCTGTTGGTTTTCCGCCTCATCCTCCCCGCCCATAGCGATGCGCAGGATTCCCCTGGCCGCTGCCGATACCACCCCTTCCTCTGTCGGCGGGAAGCCAGCACCTTGCATAGAGGGTGAAACCCCCGCCAGCAGCCCATCCTCCCAAAGCAGGTTTTTGCGGGCCGTACGGCTTTTAGGCGCGATGTCCAATTGCAGGGCGCTGCCCTGGGCGGCAATCTCCGCCGCCTTTTCGTTTTGCGCGGCGGCTTGCAGGTCATCGCTGTTTTGGGTGCTGCCCATGCGTTTGTTAAGAATATCCGCCTGCTTTTGCACCTGGGCGGCGATGTCCTCCTGCCGGTAAATGACGGGCCGTGTCAGCAGCGGCAGCTTGCCGCTTGAGCGCCCTTCATCCATACGGCGCAGGGCCGGGTAGTTTGCATAAGCATCCCGCAGGATGACTTCCGCGTCCGCCTTGCCCGCGGCGAAGGCCTGGTCCAGCTTTGCACTAACGGTACCTGTAAGGTCTTTCAGCTCCGCTTCCGCCTGGCGGGTAAAGCGCTCCGCATCGTACACGGTGTTGTACATGAACTTGGCGGTTTTGTTGCCGCCATCCAGAATGCGTCGGTTCTTTTGCAGCCATGTTTTGTCAAACGCGTCCACCCCAAAATACTGGGCAGGCTCATCTACGGTGCTGCCCAGCGCATAGGGGTGATAGGCCGGGCTGCCGGGGTCACGCATCGCCCGAACCACATCATCCGGCTGATACTGCGTCCCCTCGCCCAGGGCATACCGTGCCGCATCCATGGTATGGCTGCCGCTGGTTTTTTTATTGCGGGCAGACCACAGCATGCCCAGTTCCGTATCATCGTCAAAATCAATGGCTTTGTTCACTTCCGTTGGCAGTCCCTGCTGCCCATCCGCCCGCAGCAGGGACAAGGTGGGA
>JAEWSC010000066.1 GCA_023398575.1 Bacillota bacterium
TCCGCTCTATGGTATTGGTACCTCTCAATATCTCATCCACAAAGCACAGGCAGGGAGAATGGTTTACCGCCTGCAAAATGCGCCGGAAGGATTTTACTTCCACCACGAAATAGCTCTCACCATCCGACAGGTTGTCCCGAAGTGCCATGGAGGATATAACCCTGGCGCGGGGAAGTGCAAAAGATGCCGCTGTGCAGGTGTTGATGGATTGCGCCATGATGGCATTTATGGCTAAGGCTTTGATAAAAGTAGACTTCCCAGAAGCATTGGAACCGGTGAGTAGAACGCCCCGGCAAAAGCGAATATTGTTTGCGACACCGTTTTGCAAAAGAGGGTGTACAATATCTTCGGCAGATACGGATGTCTGCTGGCGAAAATGGGGAAGGCAGTAGTTGGGCAGGCTTTTTCGAAAGGATAAGGTGCTGACCAAAACATCCAGTCGTCCAATGCTCCGGTATAAGGCGTCCAGCTCCTTAACGTGCTTGCAGGCTACTGACATCATCCGGTTATAAGCACGAAGCTCTGTCAGAAAAAAGACCTGAAAAAACATCATCAGGGCACCTATATCACCTGCAATCATGCCTTCCTGTGCAGTGACTGAAAATGTACCACGTGTATGGACAAAGGGTATTACAGCCGCCTTCAGTCTTTTTTTCTGCGCTTCCAACCCTGGCATGGGCATACGTGATACCTTTTTGGCAAACCAGAGAAGAGATTTCAGGTAATGCATTGTGTGGATTCTACCGCGAAGCTGCCTTCCGCCCCAGTAGTAGAGATAGGCATTGAGCATTAGGGTGAGTATCAGGGCCGCAAGCCCTATAGCTGCAACACCCGGGACAAAAAGAAGAGTGGCGCCAGCCAGTGGCAAATAGGCGGCTGCCTGAAAGAGCCAGGAATAAGCAAGCCGGTATTCTTCAGGGGCTTTTATCAGGCCAGGTAAGCCGTTTTCGCAGTTTTTGCCCACATGAGACAGCAATGTCTGAATGTGCAGCCGCATGGAAGGATTTTGATCAAGGGCAGCCAAGGTGATTTCCCAATCATCCTCCACGCATTGCAAAGCACGTAGTCTGTTATATAATTCTTCCTCGCCCGGGGTGGTCATGCAGGCATTAATGCGGTGGAAGACAAGATTCATGTCCAGGTCATTCCAAGTAATATCATCAACATCCGACTGGTCCGTTTTTTCTTGCAGACTCCATTGGGCATAAAGTGCATCCCATTCCTCTTGTGAATGCTCTGCGTATGTGCCGAAGCTTTTGTCTGCCGCGTCCCTGCGCTGCTTAGCGCCATGCAGGGATGAATGGATGGAGTATATAAAGTAGGCAACAAGCGCCAGCAGCATAAAAGCCCCCAGCTTTTCCATACGCTCACCCTTTCTGATAAAAAAAGGAAGGGAAGGGCTTTGCCACCCTCCCTCCATCATCTATCATCCCTATGCGTATATCGGGACATCAATCAAGATAGTCCTTCAATTTTTTGCTGCGGCTTGGATGGCGCAGCTTGCGAAGCGCCTTGGCCTCAATTTGACGAATGCGCTCGCGGGTGACGTTGAATTCCCGGCCTACTTCTTCCAGTGTGCGCTGGCGGCCGTCATCCAGACCAAAGCGAAGGCGCAGCACCTTTTCTTCTCGGGGGGTTAAGGTATCCAGTACGTCAAGCAGCTGCTCCTTCATCAGGGAGAAGGAAGCGGCTTCCGCCGGCGCCGGAGCATCCTCATCGGGGATAAAATCGCCTAAGTGGCTGTCTTCTTCCTCGCCAATGGGAGTTTCCAGGGAAACGGGCTCTTGGGCGATCTTAATGATTTCCCGTACCTTGCCCTCGCTGATGGCCATGGCTTTGGCAATCTCTTCCGGCGTGGGCTCGCGGCCGTATTCCTGTAGCAGCTGTCGGGAGACGCGAATCAATTTGTTGATGGTTTCGACCATATGTACGGGGATACGGATGGTGCGGGCTTGATCTGCAATGGCCCTGGTGATGGCTTGGCGAATCCACCAGGTGGCATAGGTCGAAAACTTATAGCCCTTGCGGTAATCAAACTTTTCAACTGCTTTGATAAGTCCCAGATTACCTTCCTGAATAAGATCCAAAAACAGCATGCCGCGGCCGACATAGCGTTTGGCAATGGAGACCACCAGACGCAGATTCGCTTCCGCCAGCTTGCGCTTGGCATCGTCATCCCCTTGCTCCATGCGCTGGGCAATGTCTATTTCCTCATCGGCGGTCAAAAGAGGAACCTTGCCGATTTCCTTTAAGTACATGCGGACAGGGTCGTCAATAGAAATGCCTTCCGGCACAGAAAGGTCAATCTTTTCCAGGGGCTCGACGCTCAGTTCTGGCTCGGTAGGGTCGAGTTCATTGACCACATCCACACCCAGAGCTTCGAATGTTTCCAGTATTTTATCGAACTGGTCAGGCTCAATCTCAAACTCTACCAACTGGCTCATGATGTCTTTATACGTCATGGTCCCTTTGGACTTGCCCTGCTCAAACAGGTCGTTGAGTTTGGCTTGACGTGCGTCGGGCGTCATGCTCAACAAAATCACTCCTTTTCTCCGCCGCTTGGCGGATGGCCCGGGCAGCCGGCTTGCGCCTGCCGCTTGTGGGTGGGTATGCCGGCTGTTACTTGCCCGGCTTTAATTGGTTCAGGCGCTGCATCAGCGCCACAGTCTCGTGCAGTGCGGCTTCTTTTTCGCGGCCGGCAAGGGTGGTCATCTGCAGCTTTAGCTCTGCGAGCTTTGCCTCGATTCGCTGCCTTCGCAGCTTGTCCAGGCAGTCTTCCGCCATACGCATCAGCGTATCCGGTTCACCCTCCACGGGTGTTGCGAAAATTTCGGCGGCCAGGCTGCGGCTTTTGTCATCCGACTGGTTTTCCATTAGCTCTGCTGGGGTAAGGCCATTTAAAAGCCCTTGACACAATTGCTTCATAAATGGGTCTTTGAATTCTTCCTCGGTAATGGTGCCTTGCGGTAACCTTCCCGTAGCCAGCAGGGATATGAGCGATTGCTCGGCCCTGCCTAATTTTTCTTCCGTTCTTGTGGATAATCTTTCCCTTTGCGGTGTGACACTATTCTTTGCAATCGGCAATGCAATGCCAATTTGTGCCTGAAGCACCTCTTTGGGAAAGCCTGTTTGCAATACAAGCCTTTGTAAATGGTTTTCCAGCTCCACCGGTTGGGTAACCCGGCGCAGTATCTCCGAACAGGCCTTGGCGTATTCCGTCCGGCCATCCTGGTTGGAAAGGTCGAACTCCTCCGCTTTTCGGTCCATCCGGTAAGCCGCTGCACTAAGTGGCGTCAGCTGATGAAAAGCTTCCAACCCATCCCTGCGGATGAATTCATCTGGATCCAGCTTGTCTGGGAAAGCCAGCACCCTTGCGGGGATAGCCTCTGCCTCAAAAATGTCCAGCGCCCGGAGTGTTGCGTGCTGTCCGGCGCTGTCACCGTCATAGGCAACCCATATCTGGGGCGCAAAGCGCTTAAGCAGCCGCGCCTGCTCCTGGGTGAGTGAGGTGCCTAAGGTAGCCACCACGCCTTCCACGCCAAACTGGGATAGAGCCACCACATCCATATACCCTTCCACCAGAATGACCCTTTGCAGGTTGCGGGCTTTGCGCATGAGGTTGGCGGCATATACCCCCAGCCGTTTGTTAAAAGCCGGCGTGTCTGACGTGTTTAGGTATTTGGGCTTGGCATCTCCCATTGCCCTGCCGCCAAACCCTAACACCTGACCATACAGGTCGATGATAGGGAACATGGCACGGCTGCGGAACATATCAATGGTTTTACCTTCCCGCAAAAGGGTCAAGCCAGCTTTTTGCAGTTCCTCCAGCGTAAAGCCTTGGGAAAGCAGATGCTCCGTCAGGCCATCCCGGCTGTATAGCGCGGCGCCCAAACCAAACTTGCGGATGACGCCATCATCCAGCCCACGGCCTTTCAAATACGAAAGAATGGGCTCGCCTTCCTTGGTAAACAGTTGCTGGTGGTAATACTGCGCAGCGGCCCGGTTGGCGCTTAGCAATCGTTCTTTCTGCGACCGGGCAGCCTGATACGCCTCATCCTCCTTGATTTCGGGCGGAGTTATGTGCAGCCTTTCGGCCAGGTGGAGAACAGCCTCCGTAAAGTCCATGTGCTCCACATCCATCACAAACTGAATCACACTGCCTCCGGCTTTACAGCCAAAGCAGTAATACATCTGCCGCTGGCCGTCTACCGAGAAGGAGGCTGTTTTTTCGTTGTGAAACGGGCACAGACCCCAATATCTATGCCCGTTTTTCTTTAGAGGCAAGTAGGAGGATACCACTTGCACAATGTCAGCCCGGGCGCGAAGCTCGTCCAACCATGTGGGTGGAAATCGTCCTGCCATTTGTGCTCACCTGCTCTACTTTCATTCGCCGTGCCGGCGTCATTTCCTGCACATTTTTGAATTAATTCGATAACCATTTGTCATGTTCCGGCATTTTTCCTCACGATGCGGGAAAGCCGGATGGAATAAACAGCTTTTGATACAGGCGGATGGCATACCGGTCCGTCATACTCGCCAAATAGTCTGCCACGCCGCGCCAAGTTCCTTCCTGATAGCAGATGGTTACATATTCCGGCGCCATCTCCGCCGGATGCTCCATATAGTATCCGAACAGGCCTTTGATTACATGGTCGCAGCGCGCTTCCTCGGCTTCCCGCCAGCCCTGGCGGTAGACTTTTTCAAAGAGAAAGGCCCGCAGAATGTTTGTTGCTTCCAGCACATTCTGGCTCATCAGCACGTAGTTTTTGCCAAGGCTGTTCTGTACGATATCCAGAATCATGGTGTTAATGCGCTGACCATGGGTTTGCCCCAGCACCTGCAGGCAATCCTTTGGCAGGTCGCTTTCATGAAGGATGCCCGCCCGAAGTGCGTCATCGATGTCATGGTTAATGTATGCAATGCGGTCGGCCCTGCTGACGCAAAGCCCTTCCAGCGTTTCCGGCGGCGTCTTGCCACTGTGGCAGAGAATGCCGTTGCGAACTTCGCTCGTCAGGTTCAGGCCTTTTCCGTCGCTTTCCAGTTTTTCTATTACCCGCAGGCTTTGCTCGTTGTGCCGAAAGCCTTCAGGCAAAAGCATATCCAACGACCGCTCGCCGATATGGCCAAAAGGGGTATGGCCAAGGTCGTGCCCCAGTGCAATGGCTTCGGCCAGGTCCTCGTTAAGTCTTAGTGACCGGGCCAGGGTTCTGGCAACCTGGGCTACTTCCAGCGTATGGGTAAGCCTGGTGCGGTAATGATCGCCTTCGGGCGATAAAAATACCTGTGTTTTGAACTTTAGGCGGCGAAAGCTTTTGCAGTGGATGATCCTGTCCCGATCCCGCTGAAACACTGTACGCAGAGGGCAGGGCTCCATAGGCCTTTCCCGGCCCTTGGAGCGGGCGCTAAACGCGGCCATTGGAGATAGGCGGCTAAGCTCCTCCTGCTCCTGCAATTCCCTGGGTGTCATGATGGTCATCCTTTCCATGGGATTTGGGGAATGATAAATCATTCCTTAATCCATGTATACGCTTTCGTACATTCATATATACAACGCAACAGCCGAAAATCCCTGCTTTATAAGGGAATATCCATTGACAAGGAAGGCGGCTTCGTGCTATTCTACCTGAAGATATGCGAGGTGGCTGGGCGGCCGCATGCCATGTGGTATGAGGAAAGTCCGAGCACCATAGGGCAGGGTGCCGGTTAACGGCCGGTGGAGGCGACTCCAAGGAAAGTGCAACAGAGAGATACCGCCGCATGTACGTGCGGTAAGGATGGAAAGGCGAGGTAAGAGCTCACCCGCGGCTTGGCGACTTGTCCGCGATGTAAACCCCACCTGGTGCAAGATTGAAAGGGGAGCGCATATGGCGGCCCGTCATGCTCCCGGGTAATCGCTTGAGCCTGCTGGTAACTGCAGGCCTGGATAGATGACCGCCCACGACAGAACTCGGCTTACAGGCCACGCTCGCATAGCTTTTTTCAATGGACGCTTTACAGCGTCTTTTTCTCTGTTCTCAGACTTTTTATGTGTTTAATAAATGAAAGGGCCTTAGAATTGATGAACAGGCATAAGGGATTTTGGGCCGTACTTTTAACTGTAGCGCTTTTACTGCCTGCTGCCTCCAGCTTTGCCTTTCCGCAGGTGTTTTACCACGGCGACATGGAAAAGCCGCAAATTGCCATTACCATGGACGACTGTTTTAAGTCAAAGTATGTTGAGCAAATGCTGGATATCTGCAAAGACTATGGCTTTCACATGACCTTTTTCCCATGTGGGATGAGCATACGGGAGGATACTGCGGAACTCTGGAAGCGTGTTGTGGCAGAGGGACATGAATTGGGGAATCATACCAAAAACCACAGCAAACTGACGAAGCTGGACAGGTACTTGGTTGGAACGGAGCTCAGAGCCATGAAAAAGCGCCTGGACAGCGCACTGGGCTACGAATATGACATGTTCATGATGCGGCCTCCCTACGGCTCATTTGGCGGGGGAAATATGAGCGCTACTGCCCGCGCGATTGAACACAACGGATATCCCTATATCATTATGTGGAGCGTCAGCCAGACAGATCCTGAAAAAATGCTAAGGCAAATTAAAAATGGTGACATTATGCTGTACCATAGCAATAAAAAGGACGTGGAAGGCTTGCGCAAGGCAATCCCGGTCTTGCTAAGCCGCGGCTTTGAACTGGTCACCGTGTCAGAACTGCTTAATATCAGGCCGGAAGCCACGCAGTCACCCTAAAAAAAATGCAATTTCTGTACCGCTATGCATGTAAAACGGCTTGTCAGCCGATATGAAATGTGCTATTATAGAACGGATAACGCACCTTTGCCGATTTGTTCCTTGTGCCCATTGGGTGGCGAACAAATATGACGCAGAGGGTGGAAAAAACAAGGAGGAACATCACAATGGCAGTCATCTCCATGAAACAGCTGCTGGAAGCCGGCGTCCACTTTGGACACCAAACCCGCCGCTGGAACCCCAAAATGGCACCCTACATCTTCACTGAGCGCAATGGCATCTACATCATCGACCTGCAGAAAACCGTCCGCAAAATTGATGAAGCATATGCTTTCATTCGTGACGTGGCTATGGAAGGCAAGAGCATTCTGTTTGTCGGCACCAAGAAGCAGGCTCAGGAAAGCATTGAATCCGAAGCCAAGCGCTGCAATATGTACTATGTCAATAACCGTTGGCTGGGCGGCATGCTGACCAACTTCCGCACCATCAGGACCCGTGTGGAGAGGCTGAACAGCATTGATCGTATGGAACAGACCGGCGATATCAACCGTCTGCCCAAGAAAGAAATCATTCAGCTGCAGAATGAACGTGAAAAGCTGGAAACCAACCTGGGCGGCATTCGCGAAATGAAAAAACTGCCTGGCGCATTGTTCGTGGTTGACCCCCGCAAAGAGCACATTGCTGTGACCGAAGCCCGCATCCTGAACATCCCCATCGTTGGCATCGTGGATACCAACTGTGATCCCGATGAAATCGACTATGTAATTCCCGGCAACGATGATGCCATCCGCGCCGTAAAGCTCATCGCCGGCAAGCTGGCCGACGCTGTGCTGGAAGGCAAGCAGGGCGTACAGTTGGACAACGAGCCTGCCGCCGCCGTGGAAGCCGCTACTGAAGAAGCGGCCATGGAAGTTTGATAGTGGTCTGATAAATGAGATCATTCGGCGGTTGCACCCCGGATGTGTGAGGAGGAGTTTCCAATGGAAGTTACGTCCGCAATGGTCAAAGATTTGCGCGAGCGCACCGGCGCTGGCATGATGGATTGCAAAAAGGCATTGGTTGAGAGCAATGGCGATATGGAGAAAGCCATCGCATACCTTCGCGAAAAGGGCCTTGCTGCCGCTGCCAAAAAGGCAGGCCGTATCGCTGCTGAAGGCATCGTTGATTCCTACATCCATATGGGCGGCAAAATTGGCGTTCTGGTGGAAGTTAACTGTGAAACCGACTTTGTGGCTAAGACTGACCAGTTCAAGGCCTTCTGCCACGATGTTGCCATGCATATCGCCGCCGCTAATCCGCTGTTCGTGACCAAGGAAGAAGTGCCTATGGAGGCCATGAACAAGGAAAAGGAAATTTTCCGTGCCCAGGCGCTTAACGAAGGCAAGCCTGAGAAGATCGTGGACCGCATGGTTGAAGGCCGCATAGAAAAATACTTCAAGGAAGTATGCCTTCTGGAGCAGCCCTTCGTGAAGGATCCCGACAAGACCATCAAGGACTTGGTGAGCGAAGCCACCGTTGCCATCGGCGAAAAGATCAGTATCCGCCGGTTCACACGGTATGAGCGGGGCGAAGGCATTGCAAAGCGCGAAGATAATTTCGCCCAGGAAGTAAACGAGCAGCTCAGCAAAATTTGACGGTGTTTCAAAGGGAACGCGCAGGAAACCGTGTGTTCCCTTTTTCATGCCCGCAAGTGATACTTTTGCAAGGGGGAATGGGACATGGCATCCATTTATAAACGTATCCTGCTGAAATTAAGCGGGGAAGCCCTGGGCGGAGATGAGGGAGTGTACGATCATGACCATATTACGCGTGTAGCCGCTGTCATCAAAGCGGTAAGCGAAATGGGCGTGAAATTGGGCATTGTCATCGGTGCGGGAAATATCTGGCGCGGCCGGCAGGGTCCCACAGCACAAATGGACCCAGTGATCGCCGACCAGATGGGCATGCTGTCTACGGCCGTCAACTGCCTGTGCATGCAGGATGCCCTGCAGCGTATCGGCGTGAATGTCCAAATATTTTCGGCGGTGGATATGCCAAGGTTTGCCCAAAGCTACAATACCTCCCTGGCGCTGGAAAGATTGGATGCGGGTCATGTGCTGCTCTTTGCCTGCGGAACGGGCAATCCCTTTTTCTCTACGGATACGGCGGTGGTTTTGCGTGCGATTGAAATGAAAGCCGATGTCGTACTGATGGCGAAAAACATTGACGGCGTGTATGATGCTGATCCCAAAAAGGTTCCCGGCGCGAAGCTGATTAAGGATATCAGTTATCAAAAGGCACAGCAGATGGGCTTGAAGGTCATGGATGCTGCTGCGTTTTCCTTATGCAGCGAAAACGCGGTGCCCATGGTACGCCTGTTTGGACTTGATGAGCCGGAAAATATACTCAAAGTGCTGGAAGGCTGTGACCTGGGCACGTTCGTGCACCCATAACGACATTTCCGGCACACAGGTGATCAATTGGTCCAGCATGCCAATTTTCCCTTGCCAGATACGCACAAACCGATTACAATAGATAAAGCAAGTATGTTCGCATGGAGGTGGATCCCATGTATAAACAAGTTATAGACGAAGCCAAGGACAAGATGAAGAAATCGGCCGCCGTATACCAGCGGGAGATGATTTCCCTGCGGGCCGGCCGGGCAAATCCGCAGCTCTTGGACAGGATCAAGGTGGATTATTACGGAACGGAGACGCCACTGACCCAAATGGCCAACATTGCATCCCCTGAACCCAGGCTGCTGACCATCTCTCTGTGGGATCAGAAGGCTATCCCGCTGGTGGAAAAGGCGATCTTGAAAAGCGATTTGGGCCTGAATCCTACCAATGACGGCAAGCTTATCCGCCTGACCGTGCCTGAGCTCAATGAGGAGCGCCGCAAGGAGCTGACTAAGGTTGCCCGCAAAGGCGCCGAGGAGGCTAAGGTGGCTGTCCGTGCGATCCGCCGGGATGCCATGGAGCATTTAAAAAAACTCAAAAAGGACAGCGTCATCACCGAGGACGAGCAGCGCAAAGCTGAAGAAGAGCTGCAAAAAGCCACCGATGCCGCCATCAAAGACGTAGATAAGATTTGCGCCGATAAAGAAAAGGAAATCATGGAAGTCTGACCATGATGCATGAGGATGTATTGGGGTTGCCCGTTGACAAAGCCAAAGAGATGCTGAAAAAGCGCGGCATTGCGGAAATTGAGGTTGTTTTCACCTGCGCACCAAAATCGCCGCAGCATGAGGGAATTGCCCGCGTGGTGGCGATTTCACAAGATGGCTGCAGTCTGGTTGCCGCACGCTTTTTGGATGGTGTGGCAAAGGCCTGACTCAAAAGGATACATGCGCAGGCGTGGGCTTGCGCATGTTGTCTATTATCGGGGAATATCATGCAAGGAGACTCCGTAATGAATCCATTCGTTCCTAAAGCGCCTGCCGTTTTTGAAAAGCTGCCCCGGCATGTGGCAATTATCATGGACGGCAATGGACGCTGGGCCAAGCGGAATAAGCTGAGGGTGGCGCTGGGGCACCGTAGTGGTGTTCAGGCGCTGAGGAGTGTTATTCGCGAAAGCAGTGATCTTGGTATTTACGCGCTTTCCATTTACGCTTTTTCTACAGAAAATTGGTCCAGGTCGCAGGAGGAAGTGGCTGCGCTGATGCAGCTGTTGCTGGAGTTTTTTGCATCTGAAATCGATGAGCTGGATGAAAAAAATGTGGTCATTCGCATTTTGGGAGATGTAGAAGGACTGCCTACGCCTCAGCGGGAAGCTGTTCAAAGAGCGATGGAACGCACAAAGAATAATTCCGGCTTGCATCTGAACATTGCCCTCAACTATGGCAGCCGGGCAGAACTTTTGCATGCTGCCCAGCTGATCGCCAAGCGGGTACAAAGCGGTGAGCTTGCGCCGGAAGAGATTACGCTTGCCGATATCGAAAGCGGTCTTTATACCAGTGGCCTGCCGGATGTAGACCTGTTGATCCGCACCAGCGGCGAAATGCGGTTGAGCAATTTTCTTTTGTATCAGTGTGCTTACGCGGAGTTCCTTTTCCCGCAAGTGCTCTGGCCCGATTTTACGTTGGAGCATTTTCATGAGGCCCTTTTATCCTATCAGAACCGCGACAGGCGGTTTGGGGGCCGCAAGTAAAATTTTCTGTTTCCGGAAAGAATAGGGAGTAGTGCATGTTGCAGCGAATCATTACGGGATCGCTCCTGGTCATTGGCCTGGCGTTGGTGTTGTATCTGGGAGGGTGGGTGTTTGCCGTGGTGGCTATGACGGCCATCTGTATGGCCATGCGCGAGGAATTCCACGCGTTGGCCGTCGCCGGTCACCGGCCTGTCTGGTGGCCAACTTTTGTTGCTATGGCGGCCAGCATTCCCTTGATGCTATTATCCTCCGGCGACAGGCTGATGTCCCTTCTGCTTATTTTGATGCTGGCCAACAGCTTGATGGTTCTGATTTGGGTGATCTTTCGAGAACAACCCAAGCTGGAAGACGCGCTTGTTTCCGTTATGCCCATGTTTACCATTCTTTTACCGGGTATTTGCCTCATCAGTCTTTTGCGTATTGAGGCCAAATCATTGCAGGTGACACTGCTTTGCCTGGTATTTGTAACCTCTATCTTGGGTGATACGTTTGCTTATTTTGTGGGTACAAGGGTAGGTGGGCGCAAGCTGTGTCCAGCAGTCAGCCCCAACAAAACATTTTCCGGTTCTATGGGCGGGCTGGTGGGCAGTGTGATCGGCTCCGTGGCCGTTGGCGGCATTGCCTCCATTTGGCCGCCGGTAAACGGCATGCTGGCGCCAACCCTTGCCGGGTACCTTGTGATTGGTTTGGTGGGCGGAATCGCAGCCCAGGTGGGGGATTTGTTTGCATCGCTGATCAAACGCCACTGTGGCATCAAGGATTACGGACATATTTTTCCTGGCCATGGCGGCATGCTGGATCGTATGGATAGCATTTTGTTTACATCTGTGGTCGTGTATTGTTATTGGATGCTCACCAAGGTTTAAAACTTTAAGGATAAATGCGGAAAGGAAGTATCATGCGGGATATTGTGATCTTGGGGAGCACCGGCTCCATTGGCACGCAGGCGCTTCAAGTGGCGGCACTGCATAAAGATCAATTTCGGATAACCGCTTTGACCGCTCATCAAAATGCATCATTATTGTTCGAACAGGTACGTACATTCCGGCCGCTGATGGCTGGCCTTGCCGTGCCTGTTGCCTATGAGGATATACCGGAGGATGTACGCTTTTGCGATTGGCATTTTGGCGAAAATGCCATGGAGGAATGTGCGTTGCATGCACCGGCGGATGCGGTGCTTGTGTCTGTGGTTGGTTTTGCCGGGTTGCGCGGTGTTATGGCTGCCATCAAAGCCAATCGTCAGATTTTATTGGCCAATAAAGAGGCACTGGTTGCCGGCGGCGCGCTGGTGACCAAGGCTTTAACGGATAATGGTCTCAGTTTGCTTCCGGTAGACAGTGAGCACAGCGCCATCTTTCAGTGCCTGCAGGGTGCAGGCAATAACAAACCAGAGAAGCTGCTATTGACCGCATCCGGTGGACCTTTCAGCACATGGACAAAGGAACAAATACAGAACGCGACAAAAGAACAGGCACTGAACCATCCCAATTGGCGGATGGGGCAAAAAATTACCATTGACTCTGCCTCAATGTTCAATAAAGCGTTGGAAGTCATGGAAGCCCGGTGGTTGTTTGACATGCCGGTAGAGAAAATCGAAGTGGTGGTTCATCCCCAAAGCGTCATTCATTCCGCTGTATGTTATCAAGATGGCGCAGTGATCGCCCAATTGGGCACGCCGGATATGCGCCTGCCCATCCTGTACGCTATGGCCTTTCCCAATAGGCTGCCTACTGGCGGCATGACGCTGGATTTGACAGCCATATCCAGCCTCACCTTTGAAAAACCGGATGAAGCCCGCTTTCCCTCCCTGCGCCTGGGCCGGGAAGCCCTTCGATCAGGCGGCAGCGCATGCTGCGTTTTCAATGGCGCCAACGAGGTGGCGGTAGAGGCATTTATATCGGGAAAGATTCCCTTTGGCGGCATTTTTAGACTGGTAGAAGATACACTAAACAAGGTGGGCAGCCATAACGCAGATTCACTGGAGGCTATTTTTGAGGCGGATGCCTTGGCCCGGAGAACGGCATATGAACTGCTTGCAAACTAGAAAGGAGAAAATGTATGACATTTTTGCTGATACTGGCGGCCATTTTGCTGCTGGGCATTTTGATTGTGGTTCACGAATTGGGCCATTTCTGGGCAGCAAGGTGGACCGGCATTTCTGTAAGTCAGTTTTCGGTGGGGTTTGGCCCAAAGCTGTTAAAATGGAAAAGCAAAAAGTATGATACCGAGTTTATGATCAGAGCCATCCCGCTAGGCGGCTACTGCATGTTCGTGGGCGAAGACGATGCCCAGGGCAAGCATGATGAAGACCCTAGGGCGTACCACAAGCAAAAGGTCTGGAAGCGCATGCTGTCGGTGATTATGGGACCGGGTATGAATTTTGTGCTGGCTTTTGTGGTGGCGGTGCTGCTATTTGGCCTCGGCGGCGTTCAGTCGGTGTGGCCGTATGTGGCTGATGTTGAGGCGGGCGGACCTGCTGCCCAAGCGGGCTTCGAGAAAGGGGATATCCTTTCCTCTGTCAATGGCCAGACTGTGTTGGATGGCACGACCGAAACGGTCATCAAACTGATTGGTACCTACCAGCAGGGGGATGAACCCCTTTTGGTGGAAGTGCTGCGCGGTGCGGAAAAGACGCCTGCTGTACTGAATGTTACGCCCTTTTATGATGAGGCCGGGCAGCGCTTCCGAATCGGCATATCGATTGATGGTATGCTGGCGCCGGAAAAAATACGCCTTTCTTTGGGGGAAACCATTAACTACAGCTACAACCTGTGCGTGAATGCCGGCAAGCTGATTCTGGGTGGGTTGAAAGATTTGTTTGCCACCGGCAAGGGGCTGGATCAGTCTGCTGGGCCTGTGGGTATCGTTTCGGAAATCACCCAGCAAACCAGGCAGTATGGCTTGGACGGCTACCTTTATTTGCTCATTATCCTGTCGATCAATCTAGGTTTGGTCAACCTCCTGCCTATCCCAGGCCTGGATGGCAGCCGGCTGTTGTTCATGCTGGTGGAGGCAATTTTCCGCAAGCCCATTAACCGCAAGGCGGAGGCAGTCATCCATCTGGCCGGTTTTGCGCTGCTTTTGTCCGTCATGCTGTTTTTCACCTTTAAAGACATTCAGCGGCTGATACAATAAACAAGAGGTACATCATGGCAAAGATAACAAAAATGGTTCGGGTTGGCCCGCTCTCTTTGGGCGGCGGCCAGCCCGTCCTCGTTCAATCCATGACCAATACGGATACACGGAATGTTCAGGAAACTTTAAAACAGATTAATGCTCTTTCGGATGCCGGGTGCGATATCGTACGTGTTTCTGTGTATGATGAAGCTTGTGCTGAAGCAGTGCGGGCTTTGGTGGATGGGAGCTCCGTTCCCTTGGTGGCGGACATCCATTTTGATCATACGCTTGCGATTCGTTCTGCAGAGAATGGTATTGCCAAGCTGCGCATGAATCCCGGCAACATTGGTGGGGACAGGCATGTGAAAGCGTTGGCGGATTGTGCCAAGGCGCACCATATTCCGATTCGCATTGGTGTTAACAGCGGTTCCATTGAAAAAGACATCTTACGCCGCGAAGGTGGTGTAACGGCCAAGGGCATGGTGGAAAGTGCGCTAAACCATGCCAGGCTGTTGGAAAACCAAGGGTTCGACGACATCGTGCTTTCCATGAAATCCTCTGACGTCAGGCAAACGGTGGAAGCATATGAGCTGGCGTCGCGGCTGTGCGATTACCCTCTGCATGTGGGCGTTACCGAGGCGGGGTTGCCTGGCCGGGGTACAGTTAAATCTGCCATCGGCATCGGTGCGCTTTTACTTAAGGGCATTGGTGATACCATTCGCGTATCTCTTACAGGCTCTCCCCTCCCCGAGGCGGCGGCGGCTTGGGATATCTTAAAGGCGCTTAAGCTGCGTGGGTCTGGGGTTGAAATTGTTTCCTGCCCCACCTGCGGGCGCACGTGCATACCCGTGGCAGAAATCGCACAGCGGGTGGAGGACGAGCTTTCTGATATTACAGTGCCTATGAAGGTAGCCGTTATGGGATGTGTTGTTAACGGTCCCGGTGAAGCACGGGAGGCGGACATCGGCATTGCCGGCAGCGGCAAAACAGGAGCGCTATTCATTAAGGGCCAGCCCCCCAAGAAGGTGGAGGGGGATTTGGCCGGGATTCTCATTGCGGCTGTCAGGGAGGCAGCCCGACGGAAGGAGGTGGGGGAGTAAACCATGGAATCCGGTCAGATGCTTGCGCAATTATACAAGGAACTTCCGGAATTATCAGGTAAACTGACAGTAGAGCGGGTCATCTACAAGCAGGCGGAGAACAAGATTTATATCTCTTTCTTATCCCAGGTGCTGGTGGCAGAAAAAGCCTTCCTGCGAATGGAAAGCATGATCCGCGGCATGTATCCCACCACACGCCTGGCCATCCGTGTAGCCAGTCCTGCCTTGGCAGAAGATTTTTTAGCAAATATCAGCCATTATAAGCAAGTTTTTATTGATTTTGTGACTCGCGCCCACCCTGCTTCTGCCTCCTGGATTGGTGAACTGGACTGGGAGGTGCAGGATGGGCGGGTGGTGTTGACCTTCCCGGATGAATTCTCTCTTCGCTTTATGCAGCGTGGCAATGTAACGGACAAGCTTGCCCAAGCGGTGTGGGATATTTTCCGCATCCGTGTGCCTGTAGAGCTGCGTGTGCGTGGCAATCAGGAAGCGCGATTAAAAGCGCTGCGGGAGGAACGGGAAAAGGAATATAACATGATCCTGGAGTTGGAGGCGGCCCGTGCGGCGAAGGAAGCTGCAAAACCGGCTGCGAAAGATGGCGGCGCAAGGCCGGCTGGGGGAGGGCAGGGAAGTGCTTCCGGCGGTCAGGAGGATAAGATGCGGCCCATCAAAGGCCGCAGCATTGGCGACCCGCCTGTGCCTATCCGGGAGCTTACCAACGATACCGGCCTTGTCACCGTACAAGGTGAAATCATTAAGGTAGAGCAAAAGGAATTAAAAGGCGGCGAAATGCTGCTTGTTTCATTTATCCTGACCGATTATACCTCCTCGGTGCAGTGCAAGATATTCTTCCGCTACCGCAACCGCTTCCGCAAAAAGGAAGAGGATGGCAAGGAGGAGCCGCCCATCACCCAGGAGGAGCGCCAGGCGGTAATAGATGTGGCCAACCGTATCCAGGCCGGTATGGCGGTAAAGGTTCGCGGCGAATGCATGTACGATAATTTCGCAAGAGAAGCTACAATGACCATCCGCGATATCATGCCGGTGCCCAAGGAAACACGGCAGGATACGGCAGAGGAAAAGCGCATAGAGCTGCACATGCATACGCAGATGAGCATGATGGATGCCACATCTTCCGCTGGCGACTTGATCACAAGGGCTGCCAAATGGGGCCATCCTGCCGTTGCGATTACAGATCATGGCGTGCTGCAGGCCTTTCCGGCCGCGTTTGCTGCCGCCAAAAAGAACAATATCAAGTTGATTCCCGGCGTAGAAATTTACCTGACCGACGAGGCACAAATTGTTGCCGACGCGGACGACAGAACCTTTGAAAAGCCCATTGTGGTCTTGGATTTTGAAACGACCGGCCTGGATACCAACCGGGAGCATGTGATTGAAATCGGAGCTGTTAAGCTGCTGGGCAATACGGTGGTAGATTCTTATGGTACATTGGTGAACCCCGGCGTTCCATTAAAGCCTAAAATCACGGAGATTACCCATATCACCGATATGATGCTTCGTGATATGCCAAGCGCTGAAGAGACCATTCCCCAATTGATGGACTTTATCGGGGATTGTGCCGTATCCGCCCATAACGCCAGCTTTGACATCTCGATGCTGCGTACCGAACTAAAACGCCTGGGCAGAACCTTTCAGGGGCCAGTGATTGATACGCTTTCTTTTGCCCGCAAGCTGTATCCGCAATTGAAAAGCCACCGCCTGGGGGCAGTGTGCAAAGCACTGGGTGTATCCCTAAAGGATGCTCACCGGGCAGTGAACGATGCTTCCGCCACGGCCCAATGCTTGGCCCGTATGCTGGAAGCCGCCAAGGGAAAAGGGGCGGAGACGCTGTATGACTTAAATACCGTACTTCAGGGCGGCGCGGTGGGGGAAAGCTATCACGCCATACTGCTGGCCTCCACACAAACCGGTATGGAAAACCTGAACCGCATTGTCTCAGACGGGCATCTGAAGCATTTCCGCCGTGTGCCCCATGTGCCGCGAAATGTGTTGCAAAAGTACAGGGAGGGGCTGATTGTCGGCTCTGCCTGCGAGGCGGGCGAGCTTTTCCAAGCGGTGTTCAAGGAAGCGCCGGAAGAAGAACTGCGCAAGATGGCGCGATTTTACGACTATTTGGAAATTCAACCCGTTGGCAATAACGCCTTTATGGTCAGGGAAGAGCGCGTGCCGGATGATGAAGCGCTTCGGGACATCAACCGCCGAATTGTAGCTTTAGGGGACAAGCTTGGCATTCCTGTCGTCGCTACCGGCGATGTGCATTTTCTGGAGCCCCAGGATGCCATTTTCCGTGCCATATTGCAAGCAGGTATGGATTACAAGGACTGCGACCTGCAGCCGCCGCTGTATTTTAAGACCACACAGGAGATGCTGGAGGAATTTTCGTATCTGGGCCGTGACAAATGTTATGAGGTTGTCATCGGTAATCCGAAAAAGATTGCCGACAAAGTGGAAAGCCTGCGGCTGTTTCCCAAGCACCCCAAGGGGGAGGAAACCTTCCAGCCCTTCTGGGACGATGCGAAGGAAAACATTGAAAACATGTCCTGGGGTACGGCCCGTCAGCTGTACGGTGATGACCTGCCGGAATTGATTGTAAAAAGGTTGGAAAAAGAACTTGGCTCTATTATTGGCTATGGCTTCGCGACGCTGTACAACATTGCCCAGAAACTGGTCAGCAAGTCTCTTTCCGATGGCTACCTGGTTGGCTCCCGTGGCTCAGTTGGTTCTTCCTTTGTGGCCACCATGTGCGGCATTACCGAGGTAAATCCGCTGCCGCCCCATTACCGCTGCACCCATTGCCGGCAGGGCTTCTTTGACGTGGACAAGGAAAAGTATAAGGTGGGTGTTGACCTGCCAGATAAGGATTGTCCCATCTGCGGCCAAAAGCTGGTCAAAGACGGTTTTGATATCCCCTTTGAGGTATTCCTGGGCTTTAAGGGCGACAAGGTTCCCGATATCGATTTGAACTTTTCTGGAGAATATCAGCCCCGTGCCCATGCCTATGTGGAAGAACTTTTCGGCAAGGGCCATGTATTCCGTGCCGGTACCATTTCCGCCCTGGCAGAGAAAACGGCATTTGGCTATGTGAGCAAGTATCTGGAGGAGCGTGGTATACAGGCCGGAAATGCGGAAAAGGAGCGCCTGGTCGCCGGTTGCGTCGGTGTCAAGCGTACCACCGGCCAGCATCCCGGCGGCATGGTGGTTGTGCCCAAGGAGTATGAGATTTATCAGTTTACTGCCATCCAGCATCCGGCGGATGACGTGGGCAGCGACACCACCACCACCCACTACGACTTTAACTCCATGCACGACATCTTGGTAAAGCTGGACATTCTGGGTCACGACGATCCCACCATGATCCACTTTCTGGAGGAATTGACCCATATCTCCTTCCAGCAGATTCCGCTGGATGACAAGCCAGTGATGTCGCTATTCACCAGCCCCGAAGCACTTGGCATCGACGCCGAAGCGCTGGGCTGCTCAACGGGCACCCTTGGCATACCGGAATTTGGCACCAGCTTTGTGCGCCAAATGTTGGATGACACCAGGCCTACCACCATGGAAGAATTGATCCGCTTGTCGGGTCTCAGTCACGGTACCGATGTGTGGCTGGGCAACGCCAAGGATCTGATTACCTCCGGCACGGCTGTGCTGGCCCAGTGCATCTGCACCCGCGATGATATTATGAACTATCTCATTAGCAAGGGCGTACAGAGCAAGATGGCCTTTGACACCATGGAAAGTGTACGTAAGGGCAAAGGCTTGAAGCCCGAAATGGAAGAGGCCATGAATGCGGCCGATGTGCCCGCCTGGTTTATCGACAGCTGCAAAAAAATCAAGTACATGTTCCCCAAAGGTCACGCTGTGGCCTATGTGACCATGGCACTGCGCGTTGGCTGGTATAAGGTGCATCAGCCTTTGGCGTATTACGCGGCTTACTTCACAGTTCGCGGTGACGGCTTCGACGGAGCTAGAATGCTATTAAGCCCCGATGTAATCCGCGGAATACTCAAGGGTTATAAGGAGCAGGAACAGAAGCTGTCCGAAAAGGAAAAGGACGAGATCACCGCGCTGGAGTTGGTGCTGGAAATGAACCTGCGTGGCATTACCTTCCTGCCGGCAGACCTGTACAAAAGCGATTCCAAGCGCTTTTTGATGGAGGATGGCAAGCTGCGGGTACCCTTTATCTCCCTGGGCGGCCTGGGCGAGGCTGCTGCGGAGGCGATCATTCGGGAGCGCGTCACACCCTTTTTATCCATTGAGGATTTGAAAAATCGGGCAAGGCTTTCCAGCGCCGTGATTGAACTGTTACGGGAACACGGGTGCTTAAATGGTATGACGGAAACAAGCCAGATGACACTGTTCAACTTTATGTAATTTTCACTACACAAAAAGGCGGAAGATTTATGCTTTCCGCCTTTTTGCTTTTGCACTACTTGACATTCTGTTTTTTTGCCGTAAAATAGTGCATATTCGATTGTTTTATATCCAACAATTATTTGGGAGGCAGCCATTGGATAACAAGCGTCATATAGGCAGAGAAATTCGTTCGCTGAACAATATACTGATGCGGCGCTTTGACAGCAACCGGCCCGACAAAGAAGAACTGGGCAGGATCACCAACGCCAACCGCTGGGTGATTGGTTACCTTACCGAACAGCAGGCGAAGGGAAAGGACGTTTTTCAGCGGGACCTGGAGGAAACATTTTGTATCACCCGCTCCACGGTGTCAAAGGTGATAGACCTGATGATTCAAAAAGGGCTGATTGAGCGTCAGGCGGTCCCATATGACGCACGTCTTAAGAAGCTGGTGCTAACAGAAAAGGCGCTGGAATTGTCCGGCAAGGTACGGCTATATGCTGAAGGGGTAGAAAAAGAGGTCACCGCGGGCTTTACCCAGGAGGAAATCTCTACGCTGCTATCTTACATTGACCGTATTCGAAAGAACCTGGGTGAGCCGTAAAACCGTTTTGCTTAGATTTAATGCGTCGCCGGGGAAGAGCCGGTATTTTTTAAGACCTATTGTTGGATGTACAACTATTCTGCAGCCGATATGCTGCAAACGCGGGAGGGAAACAAATGATCCGAAAGCTTGCCAAAAGTGTGCGGGAGTATAAAAAGCTTTCTATCCTCACCCCTGCATTGATCACGGGGGAAGTAATTATCGAATGCCTGATTCCATTTATCATTGCCATTTTGATCAACCAAATCAAGGCTGGTTGCGAGCTTTCCGTAATCGCCATCTATGGCGGCATTCTATTTGCCATGGCTTGCTGCTCTCTGGCCTTTGGGGCGGCAGCTGGCGCCACAGGTGCAACAGCATCCAGCGGCTTTGGAAAAAACCTGCGGCATGACCTCTTCTACCGCATCCAGTCCTTCGCCTTTGAAAATATCGACAGATTTTCATCTTCCTCTTTGATTACAAGGATGACCACCGACGTCACCAATGTGCAGAACGCTTATATGATGATCATCCGAGTGGCGGTCAGGAGCCCGCTGATGTTTATTTTCTCCATCGTAATGGCGTATATCATGGGCGGAAAGCTGGCACTCATGTTTGTGGTCGTCATCCCGTTTTTGGCCTTTGGCTTGATCCTGATTATGAGAAAGGCCGTGCCAACGTTCAAGCGCGTTTTCAAAAAGTATGATAAGCTCAACGAATCCATTGAGGAAAACGTGCAGGGCATGCGCGTGGTCAAATCCTTCGTGCGGGAGGATTATGAAAAAGAAAAATTCGGCGAGGCGGCGGATAGCATCCGCAAGGATTTTACCAGGGTTGAAAGGATTATCGCTTTCAATGGCCCGCTGATGCAGTTTTGCCTGTATTTTGATATGGTGGTTGTGCTTCTGTTCGGGTCTCAAATCATTATTACATCCAAAGGGCTGAACCTGGATGTTGGTCAATTTTCCGCCATGCTGACCTATGGGTTTCAAATACTCAATTCCTTGATGATGCTTTCTATGGTCTATGTCATGATCACTATTGCCAGCGAGTCTGCCAAGCGGATCGTAGAGGTGATGGAGGAAACGCCTGCGATTCAAACGCCGGAGCACCCCGTTGCCATCGTTGCAAACGGCTCCATTGAATTTGCCAATGTCAGTTTCAAATACTCCATGCGTGCAGAGCGGTATGCATTATCAGGCATCAACCTTCATATCCGATCAGGGGAAACGGTGGGCATTCTTGGCGGGACCGGCACATCCAAATCAACGCTGGTGCAACTGATCCCACGGCTGTATGACGCCACGGAAGGAACCGTTTTGGTCGGTGGCGTGGATGTGAAGCAGTATGACCTCAAAGCCCTGCGCGATTCGGTAGCCGTGGTGCTGCAAAAGAATGTGCTGTTCTCCGGTACCATTAAGGATAACCTGCGCTGGGGAAACCAGGACGCCACAGACGAAGAGATGGTGAATGCCTGCAAACTGGCACAGGCCCATGATTTTATCAGCGCCTTCCCGGATGGCTATGACACGAAAATCGAGCAGGGGGGTACCAATGTATCTGGTGGGCAAAAGCAGCGGCTTTGCATTGCCAGAGCGCTGCTAAAAAAGCCTAAGGTGCTGATTTTGGACGATTCAACCAGCGCTGTGGATACGAGAACCGATGCCATGATCCGCAAGGCTTTCCAGGAGTTCATACCAGACACAACAAAAATAATCATCGCTCAGCGTGTGGCTTCCGTGATGGATGCGGATAAGATTATCCTGCTGGAAGGCGGCAGGATTGTTGCCATGGGCACCCATCAGGAGCTTATGCAGACAAATGACATATACCGCGAGGTGTATATTACGCAGAGCAGAGGAGGGGAAGAGGATGCAGAATAAAAAGGAGGGCGGCTTAAGACGCCCAAAGGCAAAGCGAGGCACCTTCGCACGGCTGATGAAAATGCTGTGGCAGTCTTTCCCCACACTTGTTCCCATGGTGGGCTTGTTTATCGTGTTTTCTGCCGCGGTAAGCTCCATTCCCACTATCTTCATGCAGAAAATCATTGCCGTGATCGAGACATGGTATCTGTCAGGCAACTGGGCAAGTGCAAAAGCGGATATCGTGCCCAAGGTATTGCTGCTGGCGGTGTTCTATGTTTTATCCATTGCCACCGCCATTGGGTACACACAGTTGATGGCGTATATTACCCAGGCCTTTTTGTACAAGCTGCGCAAACACGTGTTTAACGGTATGCAGAACCTGCCGGTCCGCTTTTTTGATACGAACAAGCATGGCGATATCATGAGTTACTATACCAATGATATCGATACCCTGCGGCAGCTTGTATCCCAGTCATTGCCCAGCCTGATCCAATCTGGCGTGGTGATGCTGACCATCTTTGGCATCATGATCTATTTTAGCGCATGGCTGGCCGCACTCGTTTTTGCCGGCATCATCGGCATGTATTTTGTCACCCGCAAGCTGGGCGGCCATTCGGCTCGATATTTTGGCCGGCAGCAGAAGGCCATGGGTATGACCGAAGGCTATGTGGAAGAAATGATGAACGGCCAAAAGGTCGTAAAGGTGTTCTGCCACGAGGAGGAAAGCGGAAGACGCTTTGATGAAATCAACGAAGCACTGTATGAGGATGCCCGCAAGGCCAACCGTTATGCCAATATGCTGATGCCTACCCTGCACAATATTGGCAACGTTCTTTACGTACTGGTGGCTTTGACCGGTGGGTTTTTGATGCTTACCCAGATGCCGAATTTCAGCCTGTCTGGACTGCCTCTTGGCATCAGCATTGTGGTGCCATTTCTGAACATGACCCGTCAACTGGCCGGTAACATTGGCCAGGTATCCCAACAAATTAACGCGGTGGTCATGGGCCTGGCGGGCGCTGACCGCATTTTCACCTTGATGGATGAAAAGCCGGAGGAGGATCAGGGCTATGTTACGCTGGTCAATGCGAACATTTCTGAGGACGGAGCAATTACCGAAAGCCAAAAGCACACCGGTCAATGGGCATGGCGGCATCCGCATGGGGACGGCACGCTGACCTATACCAAGCTTTTGGGTGATGTACGCATGGAGCATGTAGACTTTGCCTATGCGCAAGGGAAGCCGGTCTTGCAGGATGTGTCGGTCTATGCACAGCCCAGGCAAAAGGTGGCATTTGTGGGCGCTACCGGCGCGGGTAAGACGACCATTACCAACCTGATCAACCGCTTTTACGATATCGCGGATGGGAAAATATATTACGATGGGATCAACATCAACAAGATTAAAAAAGCCGACCTTCGCAGGTCGCTGGGGGTTGTGCTGCAGGATACCCAGTTGTTTACTGGAACGGTGATGGAAAATATCCGTTATGGCCGGCTGGATGCAACGGAAGCGGAGTGCATGGAGGCGGCGAAGCTTGCGGGAGCTGATGACTTTATTACCCGTCTGCCGGATGGCTACGGTACGATGCTGGCAGGGAATGGCGCTAACCTGTCTCAAGGGCAGCGGCAATTGATCTCCATTGCCAGGGCGGCTGTGGCCGACCCTCCTGTGATGATACTGGATGAGGCTACTTCCTCCATTGACACACGCACCGAGGCCATCGTACAGCGTGGCATGGACAAGCTGATGGAAAACAGAACCGTGTTTGTTATCGCCCACCGGCTATCCACTGTGCGAAATTCAGATGTGATTATGGTGCTGGATCACGGTAAGATCATCGAGCGCGGCAGTCATCAAAAGCTGCTGACGGACAAGGGAACATATTATCAGCTATATACGGGCGTGTTTGAACTTGAATAGGTTAATAGCAAAAAGGCGCTGAGTTAGCAGTGCCTTTTCTTTATACCTTTGTAAAAGCAGTATCCTTGATCTCTCCGCCTTTTAACTGCGACAGAACCAGCATCACCCGCTCTACCGAGCCTTCTTCCGCCATACGGCCGGATTTAACAGAATATTCCGTATCCACGCACAGGGCCATGGCCTCCTTCAATTGTGAAAGGGTGTATGCAGACGCTTGTTTGGCTGCTCGGTCTACCGCGAAGGGGGGGATACCAAGGCGGCTCCGTATATCAGCAGGGGAGGCATTGCTTTCCCGAAGGGATTTATAGTGAAACAAAATGCGGTATTGCCGCAGGATCATGGCCAGTATGGCGAAACGGCTGCCGCCGGTTCGCAGCATATTTTCAAACAGGCTGAAGGCCTTGGGCGTCCGCCCTTCCACCAGCGCGTCCACCATATCAAACACCGAAGCTTCCAGCGAGCGGGTGGCGACTGCTTGTATATCCTCCACCGTCACCTGCCCCCGGTCGCCTACATGGGCGGCCAGTTTTTCCATTTCCCCCTTTAAAAGCGCGGCATCCCGGCCAACGGTGAAGGAGAGGTTGGACGCTGTGGCTGGAGAGATTTCTTTGTTCAGGCTGCGCATGGTCTGTATGATCCAGCGGTTTAATTCTTCGTTGTCTAAGGTGTCAAACGATGCGATAGCGCCGCTCTTTTTGATGGCGACATACAGTTTACGCCTGGCATCCGCTTTCCCCTTTTCATAAAACACAACGCATGTGGTGGGAGGAAGGTCGCTCAAATAATCGCAGAAAGCTTTGGTCTGGTCATCATCCGCTGACTCCTCTTCGCTTTCTTCATTCTTGCGGGATGGGCGCAGTAGACTGCACTCACGGACTACAACCAGACGCTTGTCTGCCATAAAGGGCAGTGTTTCTGCGGCCGACCTTAAAGCTCCAAGAAGAGGGTTCTCCAGCACCGTTTCATTCAGCGCCTCCAACCCTTGGGGCAGTATGGATTTTCGCAAAAGCTCCAGTGCCTGCTGCTTAATATATTCCTCTACGCCTTCCATCATGTATAAAGAACCGAGCTGATTACTTTTCACTACCTTAAAAAAATCGCTATGATTCATTGCTTACTCCTTGATAAAAGGTGTTATGGTGATTTTCTGTCCTCGTATAGTTACGACTACCGCGCCGCTTTCATCGGTTCTGTACATGGGGATTTGCTGCCCATTCAACCTGTCCAGTGCCTGGAGGGCTGGATGCTTGTAGGTGCCTGAGCAGCTTAAAATGGCTACCTGAGGCGAAACAGCCTTGAGATATTCCGCGCTTGTGCTGCCGGCGCTGCCATGGTGAGCCACCTTCAAAATATCCGCCTTAGCTGCGGAATAATCCTCATACTCGTCTGTGATATCGCCGGTGGTTAAAAGGCTTGCCCCATCCATTTGAAGTACCATGACCAGGGAGGTTTGGTTGGCATCCTGCCCCGGCCGTATGGAATCCTCTTTGGGCCAAAGCACGGTGAAGCTTGTTCGGCTGCTTTTGATGACATCCCCGGTGTGAAGTTCTTCGACGGGGATACCGGCCTCCCGCAATAGTGACAGCTTTTGAAGCCCTTCGCTGTCGGTTGCCGCTTTCTCGGCACCATCGGAGACATACACTTTTCGTATCGCGATGCCATCTTGAAGCAGTGCTTCGATACCGCCGGCATGGTCCATGTGCAGGTGAGAAAGAAACAACGCGTCGATGTCGCGGCCTTCGCCGCGCAGATAATCAATCACCTCGGCGCCGGTTTCGCCTGTATCTATGACAGCCGTAAAGCTGCCATCTTCCAGGACGGCCGCATCAGCGTCCCCAACGCTCAGTTGTGTATAACGCACATCTTTGTTTTCCAGAACATAACTGCCGCAAAATGTTAATATTAGGGTAAGCGCTAGCATAGCGATGCGGCGCTTGCCGCGACAAAGCACGTAAGGGGAAAGCAACAGTAACAAGGTGATGCCGCCCAAAATGACCGGCCATGTGGGAGAGGGGACCTGTATCGCCATACCGGGGACCTTTGCGGCCAGTGAGACTGTGTGCAAAAGGATATCAGTCATGAAGGACGCTGCCCCGCCGGCAATATGGCCGATGATGCCAAGCGGGCTGAGAGCAAGCGCCAGAATGTAAGCAAGCATTAGCACGGCGGTGTAGGGGATGACCAGCAGATTCACAAATATGCCAAGGATGGACAATTCATTATACCATGCGGCCAGCGGAAACATAACGCCAATTTGAGCCGCCAGGCCCAAGGCCGGCATGGTCTTGATGCTTTGCCATTGCTTGTGTAGGTATTGCCGTATCAGGCCATGGCTCCTTGGCTTTTTGCCCGGAAGGAAGCGGTTTTGTAAATTCAAAAGGGGGTCGCCGATCATCAGCATGCCGGTTACAGCACCGAAGGAAAGCTGAAAGCCCGGTGATAATAAGTCAAGCGGATTGATGATCAGTAAAATCAAAAACGCCGCGGAGATGGAGGTCAACGGGTCATGGGCCTGTCCGTTTAATTTTGCTCCCATATAAAACAGCAGCATCAGCGACGAGCGGATGACAGGCGGACTCAAGCCCACCAACCAGCTATAAGCGGCCAGGAAGGCGGCAAGTGCAAAAAAGCGTACCTTGGGTGGCAGGTGCAATAGCTTCAATAACCATATCACCATAGCGGCTATGTATGCCACATGCAAGCCGGAAATCGAAAGAATGTGGGCCGTGCCGGTGATGCGAAAATCCTCCCTGGCTTCCTCCGGCAATTGATCACTAGACCCAAGAAGCATTACCGAGGCAAGCGCGGCATTTTTACCCATGGTATCATATAATGCCTGTATCAGCGTGGAGCGCAGGTTATAGGCCGGGCTGCCGGCAAAGGGGGAGACAGGCGGCGTAACCATAAGGTTCTCCCGCCCATATACACCGGCAATGATGCCGCGTTGTTTTAAATACAGGTCAAAATCAAATCCATGGGGATTTTTTAAGCCGCTGGGGTGATAGATTGTGCCTGTAAACGATACGATGTTTCCGTTTTCGATCTTTTTTGTGGGACCGCCGTCACGGAACGTGCTAGTCCAATACAGGCTGGCGTGCAACAGCTTGCCGTCTACGGTCACGTCACCAAGAACAGCAGCGGTTTGCCCGTCCTCTCTTACCCGTGGCTGGCCCACGACCGTACCGGTAATTTGATATGTGCCTTCTTGCGGACGGACTGGAAAAGCGCTGAAGGAAGATAGAACGATGCCCAGGAAAAGAAATGCCGGAAGGAAACCGATGGCTGTTTTCCCATGAAGAAGCAACCGCCAGATAAAAGCCATCGTAACCGCCGCTGCCAGCCCCAATGCCATCGGCCAGTGAAAAGGCTGACCTGCACCCAACAAAACGCCCGCGCCATAAAAAAGCGCACAAACGGTCAGCGGCCTGCCGGCAATAAACGACAGCGGCTTGGGAACTGTGCTTACTGCGATAGAGGAATCAGTCATATGGGTCATTTCCCGCTGTCCACTTGGATCAGCATATCCGGCTTGACGAGCACTGAATTGGGGAATACGGCAACGGCTTCCTTCAAAAGCGTGGCCTCATCCACATCGGGACGCAAATGTGTGACCACGAGTCTGTGCACGCCAGCCTCCCGAGCCAGTTCCGCCGCTTGAAAAGCTGCCATGTGGGGCAGGCTTTCTTTCCATTGCGACTTCAAAAAGCACCCATCCGCCAGCAGCACAGAAAGGCCTTTATAGTGCTCTGACAACCCATCCAGCGTATTGGTATCACCCGTATAGCCAAAGCCCCCCGTCACAAAGCCCACCGCAGGAACAGGGTGCCGGGCCGGTGTGCAGGTGACCGTTAGGGAACCAATGGTAAGAGTATCGCCTGATTTGATGAAATGCAGCTTCACTGAGTCGGCGGAAGATAGAAAGGCTAGCACAGGCGAGCTTTCATCCTCCGGTGCATAAACATTTAATGGCGGGACATGATCCTTTTGCCTGCGTATGTCCATATAATACCGCAGCGACATCAAGTCGGAGCAGTGGTCGCCATGGCTGTGGGATAAAAGGATTGCCGTTAGCCGGGCGGGGTCCATTCGCGCCATCAGCCGTGAAAGAACACCGGGACCACAGTCAATAAGTACTTTGTCCTCTCCTTGGGAAAGCAGGTAGCCAGAGCATGCGCCGCCTGCGGAAGGATATGGCCCATTAAAACCCAAAACACGAACTTCCATAAACATTGACCTCCCGCTTTTTCCTCATTGTACCATAGCCGAATTCCGTGTACAAGCAGGGCCGCCGGTTGCCCGGCGGCCCAAATAACAAAAGCGTACGCTATGTATTGCAATGTCAATTTTCAGGCTCCAACAGACCCAAATTGCCATCCTTGCGCAGGTAGAGTACGTTGGTTTCCTCTGTCTCGTTGTTTACAAAGACGAAGAAGGCATGGCCCAGCAGCTCCATCTGCATTGTGGCATCTTCCACCGACATGGGGCGCACAGTAAACTGCTTGGTGCGCACCACCTTGCGCTGATCCTCATCGCTTGTCGCGGAGGCATCTTCAATAAATTCGAGCTCGGTGTTTTTAAATGCGTCATCACGAAGGCGTTTTTCCAATTTGGTGCGGTGACGGTGTATCTGTTTTTCCAGCTTGGCCAGGGCCTGGTCTATGGCCAGGAACAAATTGTCATCTGCAGAGGCTTCTGCCCGCAGCGTTACTCCTTCAAATGGGACGGTGATTTCAGCTATGCGCCGGCTAGATTTTTCCTTGGAGAGCCTGACGAACATTTCCGTATTCTGATTCAAATACCGCTCCATGCGGTTTGTCTTTTTCATGATTCGATCTGTGATGCCGGGGGTCACAATCATGTTCTTGGCAGTAATGGTCGTCTTCATAATGTCAGCTCCTTTTTGTGAGATGGTTCATCTCCAGGGGATGAAAAAAGCACGCCTGGATGTTTCCTCTTTCAAGGCTTTCCGTCGTGCATCTGGGTCAATGGAACCACGCCCTTTCGTATAGGATGGACATTGGTTTGACCTTATATCCATCATTCGCTGTACTTTATTATTATCCTTCTTTTTGCGATCTGAAACTTTTATATCTCTTCCACTTTGCTGGCTTGCTCCCCATCATTTGACAGTTAGGCGTGTCCTTTTCCATGGTTTTCTGCGGAATAAAAGGGCATTACGGGGAAACAATAACATCACGGCGAGGCGGTGAAGCCCCGCTCACTTAAGGAGGGCATATCATTGAGGGCAACGGGTATCGTGCGCAGGATTGACGAGTTGGGCCGCGTCGTCATCCCCAAGGAAATCAGGCGGACGCTTCGTATCAGGGAAGGAGATCCGTTGGAAATTTATACGGACCGGGATGGCGAGGTCATTTTGAAAAAGTACTCGCCTATCGGAGAAATGTCCGGATTTGCCAAAGATTATACGGAATCTCTTTTCCGCAGCCTCGGCCATATCGCCTGCATTGTAGACCGGGACCAGGTGGTGGCTGCCAGCGGCGTATCGAAAAAGGAGCTGTGCGACAAGCCTATCAGTCATGACCTGGAAACCGCTATCGCTAACCGGCAAACCGTGGCCATCAACCGGTCGGTTGGCGGAAAGATCGTGGCTGTTACCAATGAAGAGGATATGTCAGGATACACGGCGCAGGTGGTGTCACCTATTATTGCAGATGGTGAAGCCATTGGTGCGGTGGTCTTGATGAGCAAGGAGCAGGGCATTAAAATGGGGGATACGGAACTGAAGGTGGCGGAGACGGCGGCAGGCATTGTGGGCCGCCAGATGGAACAATAACCGGCGCATGGGAAGGCATCAGGCTTGTGCTTCCGCAACAGATTGCTTATAATAGGCATGTTGCGGAATTTTTTTGCCGCAAATTGGAAATTGAGGATGTGTACCATGACGCGTACCACAAAGTCCATCATGGGCGGTGTGACTGTGCTAGGCATCACCGGCATCATCTGCAAGTTGGTCGGTGCTTTATACCGCATTCCGCTGACGTGGCTGATAGGCGAAGCAGGGGTAGGCGTTTACACGCTGGTGTATCCTACCTATTCGCTGCTTTTGACCATATCCTCCGCCGGGCTGCCCGCGGTGGTATCACGCATGGTGGCTCATTATCTGGCCAAGGATGACCCTCATAATGCCAATCGGGTGTTTAAAGGATCGCTATACTTGCTATCGGCCGTGGGTTTGGCCGCAACGATTGTGATGCTTGCACTGAGCGGATTTTTAAGCGGCAGCGTAATTCAAAATTCCCAGACCAGGCTTGGATTTATCGCCATTGCACCGTCGTTGTTTCTGGTCTGTGTAATCTCCGCCTTCCGTGGCTTCATGCAGGGGCAGCAGGATATGATGCCCACCGCTATCTCCCAATTGATTGAGCAGGTGGGTAAGGTGGCAGTGGCCCTGCCCCTGGCGGCTTTGGGGTTGCGTTATAGCGTTGCTCATGCGGCGGCGGGGGCGCTGTTGGGCATTTCCATCATGGAAGTTGTGAACCTCATATACATCGTTTTTCTCTTTTTGCGCCGTAGGAAAAAGCCCGTTTCTTATGTGCAAGATTCGTCCCACACACCCATTCCTATAAAATCGCTGATGAGGCAGCTGGCTGTAAACGCTTTGCCTATTACCCTTGGCGCTTGTGTTGTACCGCTGTCCGTTTGGGTGGATTCGGCCATGTTGGTTGCCAGATTGCAAGCGATCGGCTTTACCCAGGGCCGGGCAACGGAATTGTATGGCCTGTATAACGGATTGGTTATCAACCTTATCAACGTGCCTACCGGACTTTCCGTAGCTATTGGCATAAGCCTGGTGCCGGCCATATCCGGCTTTTTTACCAGAAATGATTATGCCGGGGTAGCAAGGCAAAGCAGCCATGGACTGCGTTTATCCTTTTTGATTGGCTTTCCTTGTTCGTTTGGCCTGAGCATATTGGCTTATCCGCTGCTGCATTTATTATATGGCGGGAGTATATCGGCAGAGAATATCGCTTTGGCGGCGGAATATCTGACTGTGAGCGGATTGACAGTAGTGATTTTTATCGTGGTGCAATCCACCACCAGCATATTGCAGGGAATGCGCAGGCAGTATATCCCCATGTACACGCTGATTGCAGGTATCTTGGTAAAGATAGCATTGAATTATGTATTGGTGGGCATCCCATCGATCAATATTCATGGTGCGCCTATTTCATCCCTGGCCTGCTATACTGTCAGTATGGTGCCCAATCTGTATTTTGTATTGAAATACAGCCGGATGCGCTTTGACTGGAAAGGCTTTGTCTTAAAGCCGATGGCAGCTGCCATGGTGATGTCTGTTGTGGTTTACTTGGGCAAATCACTATTGCCGCCCAGCCGTTTGGTTACGATACTGTTGGTTGTTTTAGGTTTTTTTTCGTATATTGGCGCGGCATTCTTAGTAAAAGCCATCGCGCCGGAGGATTTGCGGGCGCTGAACCTTACACGGCGCAGGCAGCATTAAAGGAGGAATTAGCATGCAAAAGATTGTTGTTGTACCGCTTGGGCCTGGCGCACCGGATTACCTGCCCCTTGGCGCGATAAACGCGCTGAAAGGTGCTTCGCAAGTGGTATTGCGGACCGCAAAGCATGGCGCAGTGGGGGAGCTTACAAAGCTTGGCATCGTTTTTCGGACGCTTGATGCGTTGTATGAGGAATGCGATGATTTTGACGCATTGAATGCGAAGGTGTCGCAAACATTATGGGAAGCGGCGCGAAAAGGAGATGTTGCTTTCGGCGTAGCCGATCCCACATCGGATGATACAGTGCATGCACTACTGAAAGAGGCCGGGCCGAAAAAGCAGGTGGAGGTGCTTGCAGGCGTAACGCTGTCAGCGGCAGTATTCAGCGCGCTGCCCAATATGCCAGCCGGGCAACCAGTGCGCATTCTGCCAGCATCCGCATGGAAAAACGCCGAGCTTGTGCCCAGCGAGGCACTGCTGGTGACAGAACTGAACAGCCGTCTTGCGGCGGGGGAAATCAAGCTTTGGCTCATGTCGCTGTATGCGGAGGAAAGCGAGGTCTTTTACTTTCCGCCGAGTGAGCAGGCAAGGCGGCAATGCGTTTCTCTCCCTCTTTCTGAACTGGATCGCCAGAAGAAGTATGACCATACCAGCGCTGTATTTGTACCGGCTTCACCGATTAACAGCCGCAGCCGCTATGGGTTTTCCGACCTTTTGCAGGTGATGGACAAGCTGCGCGCTCCTGATGGCTGCCCATGGGATAAAGAGCAAACCCATGAATCGCTGCGCCCATATCTGTTGGAAGAGGCGTATGAGGCGGTTGGCGCTATCACGGACGGGAATATGGACCATGTAGCCGATGAACTGGGTGATGTGCTATTGCAAGTGGTTTTCCACGCCAAGATCGGCAGCCAGCACGGCGAATTTGACATCATGGATGTGACTAGCGCTATCTGCCAAAAAATGATCTCCCGTCACGCTCATATCTTTGGTGATGTCAAGTGTGATACAGCGGAAGAAGTGCTTGCAAGCTGGGACAATTTAAAGCGCAAGGAGCGAGGGCTTACCTCCCAGGCGGCTATGATGGCCGACGTTCCTAAACACCTGCCGGCGTTAATGCGTGCCCAGAAGGTATTGCAGAAAGCAAAGAAGGTAGGCTTTGATGGCCAGGATCCGCTGGAGGCCTTAAAGAAGGTTCAGGAGGAGATTCAGGAGGTGCGGCAGGAGCTGGAGAAAGGTACTGATCCTGGAGAGGAATTGGGTGATTTGCTTTTGGCTGCCGTCAATGCAGCGCACCTTTGTAAAAAGCAGCCGGAGCTGTTGCTGATGTCGGCTGTGGAAAAGTTTATCGGGCGTTTTGAAAGGATGGAAAAAGCGATAGTTGAGGATGGAAAAGCATTGGAACTATTGACTTTATCAGAAATGGATGTATACTGGAAAGAGGGAAAGCTGCTGGAAAAAAAGAAATAAATCCACGCTTTTCATTGAATATTCGCTTGCTTTCCGCTTCCCGGCAGGAATACGCCGGGCGGGGGCGAATATATGTTCAAGCATTTCCCCAAAAGTAAAATCTATCATGCATCTTGGCAAAAATGAGGAGGTACTTACATGAACAAAGCAGAACTGTCCAGCGCAATCGTCGCCAAAACCGGCTTGACCAAGAAGGATGCTGAAAAGGCCATCAACGCTGTGGTGGATGTCATCAGCGAATCCCTCAAGGCTGGCGAAAAGGTTCAGATCGTAGGCTTCGGCTCTTTTGAAGTGAAGGAGCGTCCTGCCCGCACCGCCCGCAACCCCCGCACCGGCGAAGAGATCAAGATTGAAGCCTCCAAGGCCCCCGTGTTCAAACCCGGCAAGGCGTTGAAGGATATCGTCAACGAGTAATGCCCTTTGTCCCGCAGGGGATAAACCGCATCGGAAACTGATCGTGAACGCCCGTGCATTGCGCATGGGCGTTTTTGGGCGCTCGCGCCCATTTCGAGAAAATGGCGCTTCCATTTTCTCGAGGTTTTCACGATTCACTTGTGAGCATTGACTCGGTCTGCGCTTTGCTTGCCCGTAACAATGCTCACGGGCAGTGAATCGTGTAAGGAATGTTTGCTGTGCAAAATCCCGTCCGGACGGCAAAGCCGTCCGAGACGATTTCAATCGAAGGGGTAGCGCCCCTTCGATGCATCTCCCATAGCTTGCCAGACACTATTTTTTACATGCAGCACTGTTTGTTTTTGGTCCTTTGCCGGCAAATAAGAGAGTTGGAAGGTCAGCCAATATTCTCTTTGTTGGCTTAGAGGCGGGTATCAACCGCCCGCAGGCTACAGTGGATTGCGGTAAGTATACACAGGCATCCCCTGACAGGGGAAGCTGTCATCGAAGATGACTGATGAGGTGGCAATGGCAGAACGGATCGTTAAAGCCAAACACTTCATCGACACAAATAAAAAAATCGAGAGGTACCCCATGCGACTGGACAAATTTTTGAAGGTATCCCGCATCATTAAACGGCGCACGGTGGCCAATGAGGCCTGCGCCGGTGGCCGTGTATCCTTAAACGGAAAGACTGCAAAACCTGGCGCTGAAGTCAAGGAAGGCGACCAACTAGAAATCCGATTTGGCGACCGGTATGGCAGGTATGAAATTGTATCTATTCTGGAGCATGTTCGCAAGGAAGGCGCGGCACTTATGTACAAGGTTCTCCAAGAAGATGAAACAGTTGCCCGGGAGCGGAATTAAAGGAGAAAGATACCTTGCGTGTTGAAGTGGTATTACTGGCTGCCGGCAGCGGAAAGCGTATGCAGGCAGATGTAAATAAGGTTTTTCTGCCGCTTGCCGGAATACCGGTGTTCTGCCGCAGTGTAATGGCCTTTCAAGGCCTTTGTGACGCGCTGGTGCTGGTGGTGAAAAGGGAGGAAGAACAACAGGCGAAGGAACTGCTTGCTGCGCATGGATTACTTGATGTTGTAACTGCTTTTGCTTATGGCGGGTTAGAGCGGCAGGATTCGGTATCAAACAGCCTAAACTGCCTTTCAGAAGGGGAATCTATTCTTCTTGTTCATGATGCTGCTCGCCCCCTTGTTACCCCAGCAGTAATAAAGGGGGTAATCGCTTCTGTACGCGATCATGGCACAGGTGTGGCTTCGGTGCCGGTAAAAGATACTATCAAGCAGGTGGATGGGGGAGACCGGGCGGTTCATACGCCGGATCGAACATATCTGCGTGCTGTACAAACCCCCCAGGGCTTTTATAAGAGCATTTTGACAAAGGCTCACGCGCAGGCAAAAGAGGCAGGCTATATAGCCACCGATGATGCTGCTTTGGTGGAGGCAATGAGCATGCCTGTTCAATTGACGCAGGGCAGCTACGACAATCTGAAAATTACTACGCCGGAAGACATAGCCATCGCGGAGGCAATCTTGCGGCGCGTACATGGAGGGGCATCACCTATCATGCGGATCGGACAAGGGTATGATGTACATCAATTGGTGCCAGGGCGGAAGCTGATCTTATGCGGAGTGGAGATCCCCCATGAAACGGGTCTGCTAGGCCACAGCGACGCCGACGTGGCATTGCACGCGCTGTCTGATGCCCTGCTGGGCGCGGCTGCTCTGGGGGATATTGGCAAGCATTTTCCTGACAGCGATGAAAGATACAAAGGCATATCGTCTATTTTATTGCTTGAGCATGTAGTGAGGCTATTGGATGAGAAGGGTTACTCGATCGTCAATGCGGATATGACCATTGTTGCCCAGCGGCCTAAGCTGGCGCCGCATATCGGCGTTATGCGCGAAAATGTTGCAAGGGCATTGAAAACGCCTTTGGATGCTGTCAACGTGAAGGCTACTACAACTGAGCATCTTGGTTTTGAAGGCGAAGAAAAGGGAATCAGCGCACAGGCGGTATGTCTGATAGAGATAAAGATTCCGCAATAAAACTCAAAAGCCGGAAAGCATTTGCTCTCCGGCTTATTTTGCACTTATGTAGGTTTACTTGGCGAACTCGGTGCTTCTGGTTTCCCGGATGACGTTTACGCGGATCTGACCGGGATATTCCAATTCCTTTTCGATCCGCTTGGCGATTTCCTTGGCCAATACCTTCGTGCCTTCGTCGGTAACATCGTCGGGCTTGACCATGATGCGCACTTCGCGCCCGGACTGGATGGCGAAGCATTTTTCCACGCCGGTGAAGGAGTTTGCGATTTCTTCCAGCTTCTCCAAGCGCTTGATATAGTTTTCCAGCGATTCGCGGCGGGCACCGGGGCGCGCTGCTGAGATTGCGTCCGCAGCTTGGACCAGCACCGCCTCGATGGTCTGGGGCTCAACATCGTTGTGGTGAGCCAGAATGGCGTGGATCACATCGGCGCTTTCGCGGTACTTGCGTGCCAGTTCGCCGCCGATGGATACGTGGGTGCCTTCCTGCTCATGGTCAACAGCCTTGCCGATATCGTGCAAAAGGCCAGCGCGTTTTGCCAGGGCGACATCAGCACCTAATTCTGCTGCCATCAGTCCTGCCAAATGAGAAACCTCGATGGAGTGCTTGAGTACATTCTGGCCGTAACTGGTGCGGTATTTCAAACGGCCCAGGATTTTGACCAGCTCATGATGGATGCCGTGCTGGTTGGTTTCGAACACGGCCTGCTCGCCGGCCTCCCGGATCTGATTGTCTACTTCCTTACGTGCCTTTTCCACCATTTCCTCAATGCGGGCGGGGTGGATGCGGCCATCCATGATCAGCTTTTCCACGGCGATTCGGGCCACTTCCCGGCGCACAGGGTCAAAAGCGGATACGATCACGGCTTCGGGGGTATCGTCGATGATTAGGTCTACACCCGTGGCTGTTTCCAGCGCGCGGATGTTGCGGCCTTCACGGCCGATAATGCGGCCCTTCATATCATCATTGGGCAAGGTAATTACAGACACTGTGCTTTCAGCCACGTGGTCGGCCGCGCACTTTTGAATGGCCAGCGCTACGATGTTACGGGCTTTTTTTTCGCCCTCTTCCTTAGCTCGGCTTTCAATTTCACGCACCATGGCGGCAGCGTCATGGAATGCATCCTTTTGAATGCGGTCGGTCAGCATTTGCCGGGCTTCGTCCTGCGTCATGCCGGCGATGCGTTCCAGTTCGGAAAACTGGCGGTTGTGGTATTCCTCGGCTTCTTCCTGAATCTTTTGAATCTGCGTTTGCTTTTTGTTTAGGCCTTCCTCACGGGACTCCAGGTTATCCAGCTTCTTGTCCAGGGTTTCCTCACGCTGAATTACACGGCGCTCAGCACGCTGCAGTTCGTTGCGCCTGTCCCTGATTTCCTTGTCCAGTTCGGTCTTGAGCTTTAATACTTCTTCTTTGGCTTCTAAGACAGTTTCTTTTTTCTTGTCATCCGCCTTGCGCATGGCATCGTCAAGCAGGTTTTTTGCGTATTCTTCAGCGCGGCCAATCTTTTTCTCGGCTGCGTTTTTCCGGTAGAGATAGCCTGCCGCCAGGCCGATAGCCGCTGCAACAATGGCGGCTAGTAAGATCCATACCCAGTCCAAATAGGTCTCCTCCTCACTTTTGAGATTTTTCTATACTCGATTCCAAGGATAGTTGAGAACGACGAAAGCCGTACAGGAATTATCCTGCACGGCTGGCTGTTTTTTCGCGCAACATAAGTTATCTGTTTGCTGGTCGATTCGAACACCCGCATGTGCCGGAAAAACCGCCCGACACAATATCCACATAAACGGGAATGCGTTCGCATTCTCCATTTTGCTGCTATGCCGACACCAGGATGTGAGATATCAGTGCCAACCTAATCGGAATGGCCAATTCGATGCGCAAAAGGCGCTCGTTTCTGTATCCTGCCACAGCCTGCTCTTCCATACAAACCGCACCGGAGCCAAGAGAGCGCCCCGAAACGGAGAAGAAAAGGAATGGTTGCTTTATACGAAAAACAGCACAGGCATTTCGGAAAAACTTGGCAGAGGAAATGCCTTTTCAGCCGATCATAATCATTGTAACGGGCTGTATCCAATCTGTCAAGCAAAATTGTTCCATTGAGAGCAAAACAGGCTCCATTAAGAAGCAGTTTGCATAAATAGGTTGCTGAAAGCTGGCCAATTTATTCCTTTGCAATGGGGAAAAAGAATTTTTTTTGCATGCTGCAATGCCTGGATTCGTAGTTTCGTTATATGGGTATATCCTGACAAGGTTGGGATATATTACTCTATCTGATCTGCTATGACAATAAAGGAGGGAATCCACATGCTGAAAAGGGTGGCTGTAGCTGCGATCATGCTGGCTGTAATAATCCTTGTATCAGCAACTCCGGTGCTGGCGGAACCTTTGCCCTTTGAGTCGGGTGAGGTTGTAAGCCAGAGTGTTACCGTACGTGCCGACCATTCCACAAGTGCGAAAACGGTTGGAAACCTGGAAAATGGCGATACTTTTCAAATACTGGATAGATGGGAACAGTACTTGTATATCGCTTACACCAATCCAGATACTTTGACTACCATGAATGGATGGCTGCTTAACTATTATGTGGTTGAAAATCCGATGCACATCACGCTGAGAAACAGCAATACAACAGCATTGGCGTACCCATCCTCCGATAGTAAACGGGTGGGATCGCTGTCCAAATATACGCGCCTTACGGTGATTGCCCAGTTGGATAAGTATTGGGTTGTCAGCCTTCGCGAGGCAGCAGCCGCCATACCCAAGTCTGCCAAGGTATGGTTGGATGAAGAACTGGCTAATTGGGCTTTGACCGCCTCCACAGCTGGAACTGTCACCAATCGAACCACTACCCGCACAGGCCCTGGCACCAGCTGGTCCTCCGTACAGACATTAAATGCGGGTTCTGCCGTGGATATTCTTGGTTCTGACGGGGACTGGTATGTGATTAAGTACAAAGACGCCGTTGCGTATATCAAAATGGCTGATGTAACGTATTGACCTTGTTGAGCAGGTTCATCCAAACTATTTGCACCCCCTGTTGAGCACAAGCGATAGGGGGTGCTTATGTTTATACGGTGCAGAAAACGTGTGACCCATATTTTTCAAGACGGCCCCTGGTCGAATGTGAACTCACCGCATCGCTAAATGGGCGTGCGAAATTGTTGACATGATTAGTGTGATACAGTAGACTGAAAGGGTATACGCAACAGTAACGAGGAAAGGGAAAGCCTTTTTGAAAAGAAAAGATTTACTGATAGCAGTGATTTTTCTTGTTGCAGCCGGCGCTTTATTTATTTTATCAAGAGGTGGCATGCTTCATGCTGCTTCATTATCCAAGGTGACGACTGCGACCATCTCTCCGGATTCTAATATGCCCAGTGAATCTCCTATTCAGATTCCAAGTGACTCACCGGACAGTATGATATTGCCTGCCGCTACTCTTGCGCCAGCGGAAAGCTATCTGCTGATAACTGTTGGCGATGTGGTATTCGAGCCCTATCCACTGTTGGAAGAGCGGGATATTCCCATCGCGCAGGTTGATGGAAAGCAAAACGTGGTGCATATATCTCTTAACGCTTTCCATATGCTATCTGCCACTTGTTCTAATCAGGAGTGTGTGCACCAGGGAGAAGTAACGCTTCAAAACCGTGATCAACGCTTACTTTTCAATCAGGTGGTGTGCTTGCCAAACCAGGTGATGCTGGAGCTGCTGACCTATGAAGAGGCAGCTGTGGTGTGGGAGAATGCGCATTCACAAAAAAAATGATCTGCCCAAGCATAGGGGTGTATGGGCCTTATTCGCTGACTTTTAATGCTATGTGACGGGCATGACTAGAAATGGGAAAGCTATGAAGTATAAAATCGGAGAGTTTAGCCGGATTTTGGGTGTTTCCCCCGATACGCTGAGGTATTATGATAAGTGCGGGCTGCTGTTGACAGATAAGAATCCTCAAAACAAGTACCGGTCTTTTTCCAAGCAGGATGCGTTGGATATATGGAACCTGCATATGCTAAGAAGCATGGATATGGGGATTTCAGATATCAGTAAGTTACGAAAACAAGGGGCACTGGAGGTTCAAACCAAATACCTGCATCAGCGGGAAACTGCACTAAAAGAAGAAATCGAAAAACTCAGCGCAAAGCGCGAGCGTCTGATCCAACTCACAAAGCTATATGATTTGATTCATGCGGTTGGCAATGTAAATATCAATGCTGCCATGTCCGCCAATTATGCGCTGTATGTGTTAGGCGAAAACTACCCGGTCAGCAGTCAGGCACTTGCAGAAATACCGCAATGGCTGGCCTGTCTGCCCTTTACGTACGTTGCTATCGAAATTCCCCTCAAAAGTCTGACGGGATTGGAAGACAAGCTCTCTATCCGCCTTGGTCTTGGTATATTGGAAGAGAACCTGCAAAAGGTTGATTTGGTACCAAGTAGTGAAGCTGCTTTTTATCCACAAGAAACAACTGCTCAAATTACGATCAGAACACGTGATGTTTTTGATCTATCAAAAAAAGACCTGGCTCCGTTTTACACATTTCTTTCAGAGAATAGATTAAGGGTAACCGGCCCCGCCGCCGGCAGGATTATTTGCTCCACCTGTCATAGCGAGAATCAGGAATATATCATTGCGCTTGGAGCGCCTGTTCAAGAAGAAAAAATATACAAAAATAAGCATAAAGATATCTTGACCTTGGAGTTGCTCCAAGGTTTATAATATTGTTGACAATTTAACAATGATAATTGTCAAAGAGGAGAAGGAGGAGCTAATCATGCGTAAAACCCTGTCCCTTATCCTTGCGGCTGTGCTGCTGTGCTGCATGTTTGCTGTGCCTGCAATGGCGCAGGCAACGTACACACCTGGTACATATACCGCAACCGCCGATGGAATTGGCGGCCCCGTGGAAGTAAGTGTAACTGTCAGTGAAAGTGAGATCACTGAGGTGAAGGTGGGTTCTCACAGTGAGACAGCCGGTGTCAGCGACAGGCCTATTGCGGAGATTCCCGCGGCCATCGTGGAACACCAGTCTCTGGCCATTGACATGGTCTCTGGCGCCACATACACTTCTACAGCCATTCTGACTGCCGCGGCAGATGCAATTGCGCAAGCCGGCGGCGATGTGGAAGCTTTGAAGGCCGTGGCAATTGAAAAGGAACCTGTGAAAGATGTCGAAGCTACCTATGACGTTGTCATCCTTGGTGGCGGTGGTGCAGGCCTGTCTGCCGCACTCTCTGCCCGTGAAGCCGGTGCGAGCGTCATTATTGTGGAGAAAGCAGGCGCCTTGGGCGGCAACTCCTTGCTGGCCGGCGGTGCTTTCAACGCCTGTGACCCTGATCGCCAGGTCAGCGTGAAGGTGAGCGACTCACTTTTGGCTGAGCTCAAGAGCTATCTGGATTTGAAGGAAGAGGACTTTGGCGCGTTTGCCGATGTTCTGAAAACCGTCAAGGAACAGATCAACACCTATTTGGCCGGAGATACCACTAAGGTTTTTGACAGCCCCGAACTGCATATGCTGCACATTTACATGGGCGGCAAACGCACTGGGTTGGATGGCACTGTGATTGAGCCCGATCTCAAGCTGATTGATGTGTATGCTCACAACGCGCTGGATGCTCTTAAATGGGCTGCCAGCTATGGCGTTGAGTGGAATGATCAGATCAGCACCGTGCTCGGCGCTATGTGGCCCCGCACCCATGGTGTTGCCAACGGTAAAATCACTGTCACCTTTGAAAAAGCAGCCCGTGAAGCCGGTGTTGAGATCATGGTTGATACCCGTGCCAACGAGTTGATTATGAAAGATGGCAAAGTAGTTGGCGTGAAAGCTGTTACAACCGCGGGCGCCAATGTAACACTGTATGCTAACAAGGGTGTTGTGCTTGCTACCGGCGGCTTTGCTGCAAACGCTCCCATGGTCGTTAAGTACAACAACTATTGGGCTGGTCTTTCCGACAAAATGCCTTCCACCAACGCCCCCACCATTACCGGTGACGGTATCGTGATGGCCGAGGCTGTAGGCGCCGGTTTGACCGGTATGGGCTTTGCCCAGTTGATGCCTTCTTCCCATCCGGTGGATGGCTCCTTGTTCAGCGGCATTTGGGGCAGCGCTGAAACTCAGGTTTTTGTCAACAAAGAAGGCAAGCGGTATGTCAATGAGTATTCCGAACGCGATGTGCTTTCCAAGGCGGCTCTTGAGCAAACCGATAAGCTCTTCTTTATCATTTGCGATAACAAAATTGCCAAGAACGCTGATGTAGCCGGTATGGAAGCCAAGGGCAATGTTGTTTCTGCAAATACCCTGGAAGAACTGGCCAACAAGCTGGGTATTCCCGCAGATACCTTTGTGGCAGAAATCGAACGCTACAACAGCTTCGTGGAAAACCAGAAGGATGAGGACTTTGGCAAGGCTTTCTTCGGTGAGAAGATTGATGAAGCTCCTTTTGTCGCAACACCCCGTTCTCCCTCATTGCACCATACCATGGGCGGCGTGACCATTGACACTTCCGCACATGTGCTCAATGCACAAGGCGCCATCATTCCCGGCCTTTATGCTGCCGGTGAAGTGACGGGCGGAATTCATGCTGGTAACCGCCTGGGTGGCAATGCCATGACTGATTTCCTGGTATTTGGCCGTATTGCAGGTGCAAGCGCAGCCGAAGGCAAGTAATTGTCAACGGTATAACCATCCCTGGGTATTGATTCTCTATGAAAAAAGCAGCCCCTTGTTCCATAAAGTATTGGAACAAGGGGTTGCTCATCTATTGGCGTATCAATCTGGTTTAAGCTCTTCCCGCAGGATGCAAAACGGGTGCCCTTCCGGGTCCAGCATGGTAACGCAGCCATCACCGTAAAACTGCTCCGGCGTTTTTCTGGCGCCAAGCTTCAATGCGTGCTGTATGGCAGCCTCATGTTCTTTTGCTTGAAAATCAAGGTGCATCATCTGACCGGGCTTTCCCACTTCACAAGGCCACACTGGAGGCGCATATTCTTCAGTTTTTTGAAACGCAATGCGAAATCCTTGGGGGGAAAGGATGGAACTCCAGTCCGCATCTTCAAAAACGAGATCCCAGCCCAGCAGGTTGCTGTAAAATGCGCTCAATGTCTTAGGGTTGCTGCAATCGACGATTAATGCGTATATCCCTATTTTTACGGTAGATTCCTTCATAAGCGTTCCTCATTATAGCAGAAGCGGGCGGCCTTGGGCGCCGGCGTCTGTTTTTTTAGTATTATTTCTCCAACAGCAGGGGGGGG
>JAEWSC010000058.1 GCA_023398575.1 Bacillota bacterium
CGGTGACAGGCGAGCACAGCCACGTGCACCTGCATGAGGAAGCCACTCATTCGCACCCCCATACGCCGGATATGCACCACGCTCACCCCCACGAATGAGTGCAAATGGTGTTCCTAAATCTTTTGAAAAGAATGCCTGTACCCTGATTGAAGCAGCAGCACATTTGTGCTATACTGGCAAAAATTTATCTGCCCGCCACCCTCTTCCTGCCGGACAGTCAAGGAGTAAAGTATGCGAAATGCCGCAAACAGTGCCGGTAAAATGGATTCTGATGCGTTATCCACCCTGATACGCACCGCCCGCGGAGAAATCAAAGCCACGGTGGCACTCAAAAACATCCTATACCTGAACGTATTCACCGGCGAATGGCTGCGGGGCGATATTGCCCTGTGCAAGGATGTAATCGCCGGCATCGGTATATACGAGGGAGAACTTGAAATCGATGGGGCGAACTTGACCTGCGTGCCAGGGTTTATTGACGGGCATATTCACCTGGAAAGCGCCATGGTCACACCGCCCATGTTTTCGCAGGCGGTGGTCCCCCATGGCACTACGGCGGTGATTGCCGATCCCCACGAAATTGCCAACGTCCTGGGCACTGCGGGCATTGATTACATGCTGGATGCCACGCATAACCTGCCCCTGGACGTTTTTTTCATGCTCCCCTCCTGCGTGCCGGCCTCGCCCTTTGATGAAAACGGCGCATCTTTCACGCTTTTAGATACTCAAAGGTACCTTCATCACCCCAGGGTCTTGGGTCTGGGAGAGATGATGGATTACACAGGCGTATTGCATGCAGCCAAAAATCCACTAGAAAAGATTGCGCAGGCGCTTACTGCTGGAAAACAGGTGGATGGCCATGCCCCAGGGCTTTATGGCCATGATTTGAACGCATACATTGCCGCCGGCATTACAACCGACCATGAAAGCGTTGCGGCGCAGGAGGCATTTGAGAAACTGCGCCTGGGCCAGTGGGTGATGATACGGGAAGGCACCGCCGGCAAAAACCTTGCCGCCTTGATGCCACTATTTCAAAATCCTTTTGCCGGGCGCTGCCTGCTGGTCACCGATGACAAGCATCCCGGCGATCTCATCACGCTGGGCCACATTGACCACATGGTCCGCAAAGCCATTTCCCTGGGGGCAGACCCAGCCACAGTATATACCATGGCCTCCCATAATGCGGCCCAGTGCTTTTCACTTGCCCGCATGGGTGCGCTGGCACCAGGGTATCAGGCAGATTTTCTGCTTTTGAATGATATCGAAACAGTATCTATCCATGCCGTATATAAAGCCGGCCAATGCGTTGCCGCAGGCGGCCAAATGGCAGCGCCATATGCTGTACAACCTCAGCCCTTGGCCCTTGGTCAGGTGCGCATTAGCAACGTCAGCGAGGATGCCTTTTCCTTAGGCCGGGCAAAGGTAATCGGCCTTGTTCCCGGCGAGCTTTTAACCACCGACGAAGGATGGGCAGAAACCGCTGACCCAGTCCGCGGCATTGTAAAAATTGCCGTCATCGAGCGCCACCGGGGCACCGGCCATATGGGCAAAGCCTATCTTGGCGGATATGGCTTAAAATCCGGCGCCATTGCCCTGAGCGTTGCCCACGATGCCCATAACCTGATTGTGGCCGGGGTGAACGATAGCGATATGGCCTTGGCCACAAACCATATTGCCAAGATAGGCGGAGGCATAGCGATTGTACAAAACGGCAAGGTCCTTTCCGCGCTTCCCCTGCCCATCGCCGGGCTGATGAGCCCTGAGCCTGCAAAGAAGGCGGCCGCAGCGCTTGACCAGATGATAGGTGACGCCAGAGCTATGGGCGTTTTCCCCCATATCGATCCCTTTATGACGCTTTCCTTCGTCAGCCTCCCTGTTATCCCGGCCTTGCGTTTAACCACCCAAGGCGTGGTGGATGTGAATAGCTTTACACTGCTGGAAAACATATAAGCCCTACTCTTCTTCAGCCCCTGCACATCCTCCTGCAGTGCTGCATCGGTATCTCCTCCCTAATTATGCAGAAATTGTAATGTACCATGGCATTTTTTAAAACAAACGGATCAAAAAGTCGTAAAAAATGCAGGATTTATCTTGCGATTCGGCAGGAATAGACATAATATGCACAGAATAAAGAGTATCTTGTTGCAAAATTTATACCCTTTTGCTATGCCATATCTCTTACGCACACCCGGGTGGAGGGACCCGGATGGGAGGAACAGGGATGACACAGCTTTTTCAGCGGAAGCGAACAGTCCTGGCATATTGCCTGGGCTTATTTGTGATTCTTAGCGCCATGCATTATGGTGTGTTCTGCATACTGCAGACAGACAGCAGCAAGGCCAGGCTAGAAAAGGCCATCAGTGGCGAGCAGCACCTGCAGCGGCTGATCAACAGTGACTTGTCGCTTCGAGTTGGCCGCACCGTATCCGACGTTTTGTATCTGGCCGACCGCATTAATAACACTGGCACGGATGACGAAAGTATCAAAGTGCTGACAAACGATTTTATCTCGCTGGCCAACCATAGGCAGGTATTTGATTATATACGTTTGTTTGACACGAACCGTATGGAGCTATTGCGAGTCAACTTCTACTCCGAAGGCTCGTATGCAATAAACGGCTTGTTCCGGGCTCAACTGCCAGATCAAGTGCCTTTCTTTGACGAAGCATCAAAAATGTCCTATGGCCAGGTATATGTATCACGGATGGAGCTGTTCCGCAATAGAGGTGTGCTGCAAAGGCCCCTAAAGCCGCTGATTACTGTCTCCACCCCTGTTTTCAAGGATGGCATGTACAAGGGTGTTTTTGCGGTATGCTATAACGCCAAATATATACTAAACGTCTTTCAGGAGGTATCCGCCGGCAGCGAAGGGCAAATGTACTGGCTGAATACCGATGGCTATTATCTTTCCAACAAGCAGGACCCTGATGCAGAATTCGCTTTTGAGTATGAGGATAAACAGGATATATCGTTTTGGGCAAAATATCCCGATGCCTTTGCAAGGATGATCAAGGAAAAGCAAGGCTATTTTGAAACATCCGACGGCTATTATGTGTTTACCTCCATCTCCCCTTATAACGGGTATTTAGGCAACGGCGCCAGGCTGTACAACAACGGCTATAAGCTGGGCGAAGACAAGTGGCTTGCCGTCTCTTTTATCTCCCGCCAGAACCTTCGGGTGCTTGGCATCACCACCTCCTTTTGGGATATGACCGCCTACATCCTTCAAACACAATGGCCGGTGTATTTGTTCATTTTCATGCTCTCCCTGGTGCTGGGGCTGCTGCTGGTGTATGGAAAGCTGTCCAGGGACAGAATACGCTATTTCTCCGAGTACGATTGTATGACCGGCGCCTTAAACCGCCGGGCCGGTGTTGTTATGCTGGAAAGGTCGTGCCGCGAGGCCGTTCGCGACCAGCAAAAGTTAAGCGTTTGCTTTACTGATGTAGATGGCTTAAAGCAGGTCAACGACCAACTGGGCCACGAAAAGGGCGACGAGCTTTTGATTGGCGTGGTCGGCGGAATCAAGCGCTGTATCCGCCAGCATGATTATGTGATTCGCTTAGGCGGCGACGAATTTTTGATTGTGTTCATCAAGGCCGGCGTTGAACAAGCTGAAACCGCCTGGCAGCGCATATGCGCCGAGTACGACCGGGTCAATACCACCGAGCACCGGCCTTATCTGCTTAGTGCCAGCCATGGTATCGCCGAAATCACGCCGGATGTGAAGCGTGTCATTGATGAAGTATTAAGTGAAGCAGACGCTAAAATGTACGCTGAAAAGCGCCTGATCAAAATGGGGCTGAAGGTGATACGGGAATAGAATGAAATATCTGAAATAGAATGCGAAGAGGGGGCTTTTGAAAAAAGCCCCCTCTTCATGCTCTGCCCGAAAAACTTCTGCTGGGATACAATGTGCTTAACTCACCCTCTGAATCAAAACGGAGGCATTCGCGTTGATCTGCGTACCTCCTGCCAAAGTCTGGAGCGTAACTGCAGCCGCACTCGTATGGTTTCGCAAGGTGAGTACATCAGCCGCCGCGGCAGTGATGATCACCATGCCCGGATTCGGCTGTGTGCCGGCCCCTGAACCGTAGGTGGCACCTGCAACCGGTGCGCCGTTTTGATATAGCGTAAATTGGTTTGGTTCTACGCCGGCGGCATTGAACCAAATGACATAATCACCTGCATTCACCAAGGAAATTGTAGTCGTGCCTGGTGAATGCGTTATACCAGCCGTAATAACACCATTGGTACTAAAAACTACATCCGCTTCCAGCGCTACAACCTGAGCATCCAGATTATAAATATAAGCATAGTCAAGCAGTCCCCCTATTCCTGTTGCGCCGGTGGGACCAGTATCGCCAATGGGACCGATATCTCCAGTAGGGCCAGTGGGACCTGTTGCGCCTGCCACTCCTGCAGGACCAGTTGGCCCTGTATCGCCGGTAGGACCTATGAGACCAATAGGCCCCGTATCACCTGTGGGACCGATGGGTCCTGTGGGCCCCGTTGCGCCTGTCGCTCCGGCAGGACCGATCGGGCCTGTATCACCTGTGGGACCGATGGGTCCCGTGGGTCCTGTTGCGCCTGTCGCTCCGGCAGGACCGATGGGGCCAGTATCACCTGTGGGACCGATGGGTCCTGTGGGCCCTGTTGCGCCTGTCGCTCCGGCAGGACCGATAGGGCCAGTATCACCTATGGGACCGATGGGTCCCGTGGGCCCTGTCGCGCCTGTCGCTCCGGCAGGACCAATGGGGCCTGTATCACCACCAGTGGGACCGATGGGTCCCGTGGGGCCTGTCGCGCCTGTCACTCCGGCAGGACCGGTAGGGCCAGTATCACCTGTGGGACCGATGGGGCCTGTGGGCCCCGTTGCGCCTGTCGCTCCGGCAGGACCGATGGGGCCTGGTGCGCCTGTCGCACCTGTTGCTCCAGTCGCGCCAGTGGGACCAACGGAACCCGTGGGACCTGTCGCACCTGTTGCTCCAGTCGCGCCAGTGGGACCAACGGAACCCGTGGGGCCTGTCGCACCTGTTGCTCCAGTCGCTCCTGTAGGGCCTGTGGGACCCGTTGGGCCTGTTGCTCCGGTAGCACCGGTCGAACCAGTGGCACCGTTAGTACCTGTTGCACCTGTCGCGCCGGCGGGACCAGTGGGGCCAATGGGGCCTGTTCCACCAGTAGGACCTGTGGGACCCGTAGGACCGGCTGAACCTGTTGCGCCTGTTGCTCCGGCGGGGCCGATTGGGCCGATGGGGCCGGTTCCTCCGGTGGGACCAGTAACACCTGTGGAGCCAGTTGCTCCGGTAGGACCTGTTGCTCCGGCAGGACCAGTGGGGCCTATGGCGCCGGTTCCACCCGTGGGGCCGGTAGCACCTGTGGAGCCAGTTGCTCCGGTAGGACCCGTTGCTCCTGCAGGACCGGTGGGGCCTATGGCGCCGGTTCCTCCGGTGGGGCCGGTAACACCTGTGGAGCCAGTTGCTCCGGTAGGACCAGTTGATCCAGTAGGACCTGTTGCTCCGGCAGGCCCCCTCGCACCTATAGCACCTGTTGCGCCGGTAGCGCCTGTATTCCCCCTTGCACCTGTTGCGCCGGTGGGACCGATTGGCCCTGTCAGACAGCAAACATAGCACTGCTGCTTGGGATAGCACGGCGGCTGTTGTTCACATGGATAGCATTCGTCCCCCTTGGGAGAACAGGATGCCGGGGGCTTCTCGCAGAATGCATGCTCTGGGCTTATGGGCAATTGCTGGTTTGAATATCCTGGTGGATACCATACAGATGCTCTGTTTGGTGGATACCCGTTTGCCCTCAGTTGCGAGTTGGTTTTGGGCGGATATATATATCCCCGCATGATTATTCCTCATTTCATGGTAATAAACAAATACTAAATGGATTTCCATGGGGATGCATCTTCATTATATGAAAAAAGCCATGATCACGTTTGTATAAACTTGTGTCCCTCACAGCCTGTATAAATCGAGAATCTTCAAGCCAAAGTGCGCAACATATTTCCCGTCACACCAATCCCACAAGACGGCAGAGCCCTTTCGGCTTTTTAGGGACAAACGGCAAGAAGAGGCTTATTGATAAGCCCTCCCTACGTAGATTATGAATTTGAATATCCCTGCCCTCTACCTTGCTGCCGCGATATCTACGATGACATTTACACAGGCATCAAGGTTCATATCACTGGATACTGTTACGGCAGCATTTTATTAGGTTACAGATTTTTCTATGAGATGAATATATAGAGATTTGGTCTGCCTGAATAGGTATAATCACACATCATTACCTTTTGTTACAATTTATACATAAATAGGCGGGCTCTGCAAAGAGCCCACCTAACCTTGCCAGCATTATTTCATTTCAAATTCTTTATATCTTCTTCAAAAAAATCCACCATTGGGGGTCAAAGCCGTCCAAGGTTACTTCTTCACACCCATCCAGCTCCTTCAGCCATTCCCGGACGATGGATACAAGGTGCTCAAACAAGTAAGGGGGATACCCCCAATCTAGGTCCAGCTGGAACATATAATGGTTGATAGCCACATGCCCGCCTGTTTTCAGCGTGGGCAAAAGCGAATGCATCAATTGGAGAAACGGCCCTTTCACGCTTTTTTCAAACGTGCCCGAAGCCACTTCCTTTTGCAAAAGGGTAATCATTTTGGGCAGCGTCTCCATCCAATCGCTGTATATGGTATCAATGCCGTTTTGCGCGCAGAGAATAGCCTGCAAAACATCGTTGACGGCGTGCTGAAAGGCGATGATATCCACCTGGCGCTCCGTAAGATGGTTGAGTATGTTCGCCGCGTCATCCTTGATCAGGCGAATGCTCAAGGGCAAGCCGCCAATCCTTTGCATCAGGCTCTTATTTAGCAGCTCGTTCATATTGGCAGTAATGTACGTGCTGCCGGGCCTTGTGCGTGCCATGCACTGAGGAATCATATCCGCATCGCCGGAGGCCACCTCCATCAGCGTCATCCCGCTGCCCTGTGCCAGCCTGTCCATAACCTGCGCCCAGCGGTCCCTAAAAAACACCTCATTGATGACCGTAAAATTTGCGATAGGGGCGTTTAACAACGCCGTAATCTGCGCCTCTCGCTCCGCCTTGGCGATGCTTTCAAATTGCGTATACTCATCGGGCCGCAAATACGCTTTTGCGCTTACATCCAATTTGGGCAGCCAGTTTTCCACCTTATCCATGGGAATCATCTTTAGTACCATCCTTTCAGTAAGACCTGTCGGGCTATGCAACGATCCTACAACAGAAGCAAAAAAAGGATAGCATAAATCACGCGGGATAGGAATGCCTTTTTATGTAAAATGTGCACAGCACCCCAAAGCATGCATGACAGCCGCCCGATATCCGCCGGGCCATGGCAGCATCGGGCGGCCGGGCCGATTGGGTCAGATATAGGCTTCCTGTGGGGGCATATATCCATAGTCATATCCGCCGAAGGGATCGGGGAAAAAGCCTGGAATAGGCTGCTGGCAGGAACAGGGATCATAGCAAGGGTCTGGATACAGATAGGGCTCGCAGCATGCATAAGGATAGGACATAGAATAATAGGCGTACTGATAGGCATAAGAGAAGGGGTCATATCCACCGTAAGGCTGGCTGTTTGGGTAGTACCCATAGGCGCCATAAAAATCGTAGATTTGTCTCAAGTATTCTAGCATATCGAATCCTCCGTAAAAAAAGTGGCCCAATCTTAGTGTATGCCAGGGCGCGCAGACTGTGCCTGGCAGCACAGCGCCCTTGCCCTGAGGGGCATAATACTGTATGCTATTGGAAGAAGATTTAACAAAAAGCATTGGAGGGTGAGCCCATGATCTACACGCCTATCACCAAAAAGGCCATGATCGTCGCCTATAATGCCCACCACGGGCAAACAGACCCTTCCGGCGTGCCGTATATTTTTCATCCCCTGTACCTGGCGCAGCAGATGACTGATGAAATTTCCACCGCCGCGGCGCTCTTGCATGATGTGGTAGAGGATACCCCCATCAGCCTGGATGATTTGCGCAGGGAGGGCTTTCCCGAAAGCGTAATCCAGGTGGTAGACCTTTTAACCCACCGGGAGGATGTACCCTACCTGGACTATGTACGGGCGCTGAAAGATAACCCCGCAGCCAAGGCCATAAAGCTGGCGGACCTTGCCCATAACTGCAATGTTACCCGTTTAAATGAAGTGACAGCAGAGGATATAAAGTACCTTGCGCGCTACCGTGCCGCCTTTGAGATATTGCAAAACAGTGAAACGTAATTTATCGCCATTTTGATTCAAGCTTATACAGAAGAAGGATAAGTCATATGGAGAATACACCGTATTACGAGTGGTATGAGCACCGCTACCGCACTGCCTTTGAAGCGGGGGCGGAGCGCTGGGGCCACGATCCCCATGATACAGAGCTGGTAAAAGTCTTGAAAAGCTGGGTGGACAAATACAGCCTCAAGGGAAAGAGGATCATTGAGTTCGCCTGCGGCGAAGGCGCATCCGGCGTGATCCTATCGGAATTGGGCTGCATCTATCACGGGGTGGACATTGCTCCCTCGGCCGTTGAAAAAGCTCGGTCTCTGCTTTCAGCCTATCCGGCCGCCACTGTTTCCCGGCTCGATATGGTCAGGGAGTGCCCCCTTGGCACTTATGACGCGGCCCTGGACGTGATGGGCTTTCATATGCTGGTGACAGATAAAGACAGGCAGGGGTATTTGCGCAATGCCGCGGCATGCTTAGCGCCTGGGTCGCCGATGTTGTTTTTTCGGGAGTGCTATGCGCAGGATGGGCATGATGGTGAAGTGGAAAGTGTCGCACAATGGTCGCAAATCAGCGGCATGGATTTTTCTACCCCGCAGGAGCGGACAGTAACGGTACATGGCAAATCCCAAACCATCTTGATTCCCATTTTGCCGGCCCGGCCCAGAAATGAAATGCAGTACAGGCGAGAGCTAAGGGATGCAGGCTTTTGCGTGCGGTCGTTTGTGGTCAATGAAAAAAATGCAGAAGTGATCAGTTCCGCAACACTGGAGTGCGTGCGGGTATAAGCAGCTGCGCTCGAACTTATGCAGCCAGCTGCCCCTTGTTTCAAGAGATGCATCCAATCATGGCGCCAGTAATATCTAGAAATTGCGAACTTGGGCCTTTTAGTGGCAGGAGGAAAGAAATGAGCGATTATATCAGATGGATCAGAGAAAAAGTTGGGCACGACACAATCATTCTAAACTTCTCTGGAGCCATTATCACCAATGAAAAGGGGGACATTCTGCTGCAGAAAAGAAGTGGAGGAGAGGATATTTGGGGACTTCCTGGAGGGGCGATTGAAGTAGGTGAATCTATTGAAGAAGCAGCAATCAGAGAGCTCAAAGAAGAGACGGGCCTTGATATTCAAGTAGACTATTTCATTGGCGTATATTCGAAATATTTTACGGAATATCCCAATGGAGATAAAGCCCAATCCATTTGCTATTTGTTTAAAGGAAATGTTGTAAGCGGAACTCTTCACTGTGATCATAAAGAAACCTTTGATTTGCGCTATTTTGATAGGAATCATGTTCCAAAGCTATTCTTACAACAACATACAGATATGGTCAATGATTTTTTTCAGGATAAAAGGGGCGTGTTCAGATAACATTTTTGTGTATGTTATCTCGAACCTAACAATAAAGAGGGGGAGAAAAAATGATTTACGAGCTTCGAACATATTACATTCATCCTGGAAAGCTAGAGGATATTCATCAAAGATTTTCTACGCTCACAATTGATTTATTTAAGAAACACGGAATGAATACATTGGATTTTTGGGAAGATGCGGAAGGCAAGAATATCATTTATTACATACTTGAACATAAAGACATGGAATCAAGAGAACAGAGCTTTATCGATTTTAGAAACGATCCAGAATGGATTGAGGGAAAAAGGCTCTCCGAATTAAATGGACCTATCGTAGAGAAGATTGAAAGTATTTTTATGAAAAGAGTCCCCTATTCTCCTGCAAACATCTCAGATAAGAAACAATTGTACTAAAAGCATACGCCAAGCGCCCCTATACGGCATTTCAATATCTACTATACAATCTCTTCCATATGCGGTACAATGTTGCTTATTTTCAAAAGTGCATCACAAAAGCAGGAAAGGCGGAAGTTTATGCCGCTGATTCAGACAGACAACCTGACCAAGGTGTACCGGCAAAACGTAAAGCAGCCGGGTTTGAAGGGCGCCTTGCGCAGCCTTGTCAAAACGGAATGGACAGAAAAGGTAGCGGTAGACGCGGTCTCTTTTTCCATGGAGGAAGGCGAATCCCTGGCCTGCATCGGGGAAAACGGGGCGGGCAAATCCACGCTGATCAAAATGCTGGTAGGCATATTAACGCCTACCAAGGGAAATGTGGCGGTCTACGGCCAAAGCCCCATGGCGCACCATGCCCAATACCTGAAAAAGATCGGCGTCATCTTCGGCCAGAAAACGAACCTGTGGTGGGATATTCCCGTCATCGAAAGCTACAATGCCATTAAGGTATTGTACAAGCTGGACAGTGCCTTGTTCGACAAGAATATGCGCATGGTCACAGAACTACTGGATCTTTCTCCGATACTAAATTCTCCGGCCCGCCGCCTGTCTCTGGGCCAGCGCATGAAGGCGGATATCGGGCTGATTTTTCTGCACGGGCCGAAGCTTTTGTATTTGGACGAACCCACCATCGGCCTGGATATCAACGTCAAATTTGCCATTCGCCAGTTCATACGCAAAATGAACCAGGAAAACGGTGTGTCTGTGCTGCTGACCAGCCATGACCTGAACGATATTGAGCAGATCAGCGACAACGCACTGGTTTTGTCCGCCGGCCGGGTGCATTACCACGGCCCGCTGAAGGAGCTAAAGCACAGGTACGCTTCCGGCCGCACCATCGCGGTAGAAGGGCCGGCCTCGGAGGATATTGCGCCGATGATTCCCAAAGCCAAGGTCACAATAGATGGTCTGACTACCCGCATCGCTTTTGATATGGGGGATTACAGCCCCAGGGAGATGCTGGACCTGGTATCCAGGTGCTATGACATCAAGGATATTACGGTGAACGAGCCAGGCATCGACCAGGTGGTGTCCCAGATTTTTTCGGCAGGGGCATTAGAGGTAAGAGCGCAAAATGCCCATGCAGCAGGTGGGGCATAAAGCGATGAAGCAATTTGCAAAGCTTGTTTCCTTGACCATGCAGAGTGCGCTGTTTTACAGAGCCGCATTCTTTTTTTCCATGATCACACCGCTGATACTGCTGGGCGGGCAGTTCATGCTTTGGCACAGCCTGTACGCAAACGGCGGCGGCGCACAAATCGGCAGCTTTGCCGCCAAGGATATGTACGCCTATGTTCTCATCTCGTTTTTTGTCAGCAACCTGCTCACCTGGAGCAGCGAAAATATGCTTTCCCGGGAGATTCGCAAGGGTACCATTGTGTCCAGATGCCTAAAGCCGGTATCCTTCCTGAACCAGTCTCTGGCGGACATGACCGGGTATGTGATCCCCCAGGTACTCATCAACGGTATCGTAGTAGCTGTGTCGCTTTTGCTGTTTTCCCAAAGCTTTGCTCTGCCGGATGCGGTATCTCTGCCGACAGCCCTATGCAGCCTTATACTTTCGGTGCTGCTGCGGATGATGATGGTTAGCTGCTTCAGCCTGTTGTGCTTTTTTACCACCAGTCACCTGGGTCTTTCCTGGGTGCGCACGGCGCTGATGGAATTTCTCTCCGGTGCGCTGATCCCGGTGGCATTGTTCCCCGGCTGGCTGAAAACCATCGCCTGGCTGACGCCCTTTCCCCTGATGGTGCAGGCACCTGTGGCGCTGATGCTGGATCAACCGCTGCCCATGCCGGTTTGGATAAGCCTTTTGCTGCAGATTTTTTGGATTGCCATATTCTACTATGCCCATCAGGCCATGTATGAAAAGGTGCGCAGAACCGTTTCCTTTGCGGGAGGCTGAGAATGCTCAAGATTTATTGGATGCTAAAAGGCCAGTATTTGAAAACCGCCATGGAATACCGCTTCAACTTTTGGCTGATGGCGGTGGCCGGCTTTCTGATGCGTACGCTCATGATGGGCGTGGCCTTTGTCCTGTACCGCAATGTGCCCTCCATTGCCGGCTTTTCCGAAGGCCAGGTGTATCTAATCATGTCCTTCATGTTCATTACAGAAGGGATGAGCAACATCTTTTTTGATGGCATCTGGTATATACCGCGGTTGGTGTTTTCGGGAGAGCTGGATGTGATGCTCTCCCGGCCTGTGTCGCCGCTGTACCAAATTTTCTCCCACGAGGTGGGTCTGCAGGGCGTAGGTGTGCTGGGAATTGGGTTTCTGGGGCTGTTTCTGGCGCTTCACACCCTGGGTGCGCTGACCCTCCCCGCGCTCTTGCTGTGTGCCTTGCTCATTACCTGCGGAACGGCGGTGCGCATTTCCAGCTATCTGATTGGCGCCAGCAACGTATTCTGGCTCAAAGCCGGCGGGCAATTGAACGTGCCCTACACCATGTACAGTATCGGCGAATATGCCAAGTATCCCGTCAGGGTGTATCCCATCTTCATGCAGGTGATTCTGTTTGGCTTGATTCCTTACGCCTTTATCGGGTTTGTACCCTGCCTGGTGCTGTCGGGCGAGGGGACCTTGTGGTATACACTTTTGACGATAGCCGTCAGCGCCGTTTATTTCCTGATTGCCAGGGCAGTGTTTTATAAAGGCATCAATAAGTATGAGAGTATGGGGATGTAGTCGCTTATCAAAAAAGATTTGCGCGCATCTGCATTCAGCAAATAGGTACAACGGTATCACCCACAAGCAAAGCCCCTGTTTCGCAAATGGAAACAGGGGCTTTGCTATGGTGCCGTTTTATTGAAGTATAAGATTTATTCAATTGCCTTATGAACTGGCCTGCCCAGGCGGATTACGCCTGTCAGCAGCACGCACAGCAGGGATACGCCAACATCCGCGATCACCGCCAGCCACATGTTGGCGATGCCGGCAATGCCCAGCACCATCACAGCCAGTTTCACAATCAGGGCAATGGCCACGTTGATGCGAATGATTCTGGCGGTACGCCTGGCGGTGATGATTCCTTCCGGCAGCGCACTCAAGTTGCCCGCTGCCAGCACGCAGTCTGCCGCCTCCATCGCCGCCTGGCTGCCGATGCCGCCCATGGCGATACCCACATGGGCGGCCGCCAGTACCGGCGCATCGTTAATGCCATCGCCTACAAAGGCCACCCTGCGCCCGCTGCCCGTGATTTCCTTCACAGCAGCCACCTTGCCCTCCGGCAATAGCCCGGCGCGGAGTTCTGTAATGCCATCTAGGTTTCGCACGGTGTTTGCACCCCGCTTACTATCGCCGGTGAGTACGGCGATCTTGCCGATTTTCAGCTTACGCAAGCTATTTAGCACGCTTTGCGCCTCTGTCCGCACCACATCGCTGAGCCTAAAGCTGCCAAGATACTTTTGATCCTGCACGGCGTGCACCTGGTCATCCTCATGCCCTGCGGGAATGAAAATGCCATTATCCGCAAGCAGCGATGGGCTGCCGCACAAGATTTCACGGTCTTCTGTTTTTACCTTCACGCCCTTGCCAGGAATTTCGTGATACTCCATAACCTCTGCGGAAAGGGAGTTTTGGGAAAGCCAATCCAATGCCTTTTGCGATTGTACAATGCTGCGGGCCAAGGGATGCTGCGCCCGGCCTTCGGCCAAAATAGCGGCGGAAAGCAGCGCGTCTTCACTGATATCCTTTGCAGGATGTACAGCCGCAAGCGCAAATACGCCCTCGGTCAACGTACCGGTTTTGTCCAGAGCTAGGGCATCCACCTTCGCCAAAGCTTCCAGCACCGCGCCGCCCTTGACCAAAAGGCCACGGCGAGCGCTGTCGCCCATGCCGGCCACATAGCCCAGCGGGACAGACAGAACCAAAGCGCAGGGGCAGCTGATCATCAGCAGCAGCAGCGCCCGGTAGCCCCATTCAGGAAAGCTGCCAAGACCAAATATGGGCGGCAGAACAAAGATCAGCGCGGCCACAGCTACCACCGCCGGGGTATAGATGGCTGCAAACTTGCCTAAGAAACGCTCCGGTGCGGCCTTTCTGGCAGCTTCCTCCCTGGTCATGCGCAGGATACGGGCGACGGTGCTTTCCGCCGCGGGCTTCTCGCATTTGATTCGTATCATGGGCCCGGCGATTAGGCTGCCGGAAAGAACGTTATCTCCCGGTGCGCAGCTGACAGGCGCCGATTCGCCGGTCAAGGCGGAGGTATCCAGCGCGCTTTCGCCCTGCAATATAACCCCGTCTACCGGGATGCGCTCGCCGGTGCGCACTTCCAATATATCCCCCGGCTGCACGGCTGAGGTGGGCATATCGACCACTTCGCCGAGTACCACGTGGGCCGTATCGCTAACCAGCTTGGACAGCGCACGAATATCTGACCGGCCCTTTAGCACCGCCATATCCTGCAGCGTTTCGCCTACGCGGTAAAACAGCATGACCGCCGTAGCCTCAACACCTTCATTCAGCGCCCAGGCGCCCAGGGTAGCAATGGTCATGAGCAATGTTTCATCCAGCGCCTGCCCGCTTTTTATACGGCTGTATGCCGCTTTGATGACCGGGAAGCCGGCGAGGAGATATGCAGCAATCGTCAATATGGTTTTAATACCTGGCCATACGTTTTCCAATAGAATGCCCGCCGCCAGCAGCAGTATGGCAATGCCTACGGACAAAAATGCCTGTTTGAATTCACTACGTTTATCGTCTTCCTCTTGAATCGCGTCAGCGGCCGTTTGCTCCTGCCAATCCAGCACCTGCGTATCCGGCTCAATGGCTCCTACGACTTCCCTGATGCGCGCATCCATGTGCACGCCCATATCCCCCGCAAACTCCACCGTCAGCCGCTCAAACGCAAACTGAACCTGCGCACCGTTTACGCCCGGCAGCTCGGATACCGCGCGGCCGATCTTCGCGGCGCAGTTGGCGCAATCCAAATCCTTTAGCCGATAGCTCTTGACCATAGGTCCTCCGCCTTTCCATCCGGCATGTATTCTGAAAAAAACATATGAGCGGTCGCTCACATTTATTATATGCGCGATCACTCATATGTGTCAATAGTCATATGAACATTCTGTCAACTATTTTTTTATTGAGAATGCCGATTACTCTTCTTCGCCCAGCTCTTCCATAAGCATTGGCGCAACACCCAGCACATCCTCCACCGGGATGCCGATGGAGAAACCATGGCCGGGGGTCGAAAGACCGGCGCCTTTGCAGATTTCCTGCATCACGGCCTGCTTCTGTTCTTTTTTGACCAGGATCAGCACAACTTCTTTTTCGGGCTGAATGGTAATGCCAAAAAACTTCTCCGCCTCTTCATGGCCTGCGCCGCGGGCATTGAGTACCGTGCCGCCCCTGGCCCCGGCCTTTGTGGCAGCCTCCATCACCTTGTCGGAAAAGCCGCGGTTGACAATGGTAATAACAAGACTATGCGCATGGTTGTCCATTTCGTTCACCTCATATTTGGAAGCCGTTTCTCTATCGTCTTTATCGTTTGCTTCCGTACCGTTTAAATACGCCAGTGTCTTTGCGCCGCCCACGCTGCCAATTAATATGGTGAAAGCGATGCCCCGGCCCGGCGCATCCAGGCGCATAGACTGCATCAGCCGCTTGAGCGCCTTGTTTCCGCCTTCTGTTCGGATGGAGCTTATCACAATGTCCTTTTCCGTTTCACCGAGGCCCAGGTAATTAAGCACCGCTTTTCTAGCCGTGCCCCGGCCCAGCATAATGGTGTGGAAGAGAACGCCCTCTTTTTTTAACAGGTCGGCTACATGCTGCCCTTTTCCCCTATCTACAATGGTCACCAGCAGCTTCAAATGCACAGACGGGCCTTGCTTTACAGTACAAGCACCGCCGGCGGGCATACAATCCTGCATAGATTCCATAATGCTTCCCCCTTATATACATTGGTCCCAAGCCGCTACAGTTCGATAATCTCTTCGGTTTCTGGCTGTTTTTCCTCCGCCTTGTCCAAAGCTGCGGCTTTCTCGTCCCGCTTCGTCTTAATGGCGTAAATCAAGCCCAGCACCTGTATGGTAATCAGCGGCGTCATGGCCACCATGGCCACCGTGCCGAAGGCATCCTTTAGTATATTGCCGCCCACAGCGCCGGTGACACCCATGGCAAAGGGCAAAAGGAAGGTGGCCGTCATGGGGCCTGACGCCACGCCACCAGAGTCAAAGGCGATGGCCGTAAAGATGCGGGGCACAATAAACGAAAGCGTTAACGCGATCAAATACCCCGGCACCAGGAAATACCATATGCTGATGCCTGTCATGGCCCGGACCATGGAAAGCCCTACGGATGCCGCCATACCGGCGGCCAGGCTGCCAATCATGGCCTTTTTGGAAATGGCGCCGCCGGTCAATTCCTCTACCTGCTCATTGAGCACGTGCACCGCCGGCTCGGCCGAAACAATAAAGTAACCAATGACCATGCCCAGGGGAATCAAAATCCACTTATAAGGCAATTGGGCGATCTGGCTGCCCAGCAGGTTGCCGGCCGGCATAAAGCCTACATTCACCCCGGTCAAAAACACCACCAAGCCAAGGTAGGTATAGAGAACGCCCACCGCCATGCGGGCCAGCTGGCTCTTGGGCAGCTTTAAAAACCGCCATTGGAAGAAAAGGAACACCGCTACAATGGGCGAGAGCGCAATGGCCACATCCTTAAAATAGTGGGGTAGCGCCTCGCCAAACAAACGCAGGATATCCATCGTCGTCTTGGGATCGGTCATCATGCCAGCCGTTACAGACTGCGGCTGGGCCGGATAAAAAAGGCCCATCAGCATCACCGCGAGAATCGGTCCGACAGAACAAATGGCCACCAGGCCGAAAGAGTCGTCCTGGGCGTTTTTACCCGCCTCCACACCAGCCACGCCGATGCCCAGCGCCAATATAAACGGCACTGTAATCGGCCCTGTAGTCACGCCGCCGGAGTCAAAGGCAACGGCCAGATAATCAGGATTGGCAAGCATCGCCAAGGCGAATACGATCACATAAAACGCGATCAGCAAAAACCTAAGAGAAACCTGGAACACAATGCGCACAGTTGCCAGCACCAGAAACAGGCCGACGCCCAGCGCTACCGCGCCGATGATCACCGCATCCGGTACAGCAGGAACCTGCCTTGCCAGCACGCTTAAATCTGGCTCTGCCACGGTAATCAGTACACCCATTATAAAGGATGAAATGATTAACAGCAACAGCCTGCGGCGCTTGGTTAAGAAAGCGCCCATGTGCGTGCCCATGGGCATCATTGCCATATCGGCCCCCAGGGTAAATAGCCCCATACCAAAGATCAGCATCACAGCGCCCACCAGAAATAACCCCATCACCCCTACTGATATGGGAGCGATGGTGAAGGTCAGCAGCAATACGATACCGGTAATGGGAAGGACAGAGGAGAGGGATTCACGAACCTTTAAAGCCAGCTTTTTACGCAACGCGTGTCCTCCTTTCGTCGAAAGTGACGCCTGTTTGGCGGCACTTTACTATCAAAATCAGGCGGAAAAAGGATACCGTTACTTCGAGCATACCATGAACCGCATAGGTTGGCAACCCTATCAAACACAATTTCATGAGACAATTCCTTATAAAAAGGTTAGCAAAATATGCATGAAAGGGCACTGTATGCAAGAAACAGGGGTTCCGTGCCTTGCCTGATTTAGGAACATATGGTATACTCATCGTTGCATGATGGCGCAAAACCATCCTCAGGGGGGCAAATGAAAGCAGCCACAAAGCGTAATTTAAATATTGCATTCATACTGGGTACATTGCTGCTGATACTGCTTATCGGTATCAACAACAACGAATTGAAGAACATTGGCCAAGCCTTTTCAAATATCTCCCCCTGGTGGCTGATAGCCTGCTTGGGGGCTTGGTTGTGCTTTTTCTTGCTGGAATGTGTTTCTCTTGCCCTGTTTTTGAAAAAGCAAGGATATCCTCTCCATTTTCGCTACATCATATTTGTCGCCATGATGGGCCTGTACTATTCTAATATTACGCCGGGCGCTACCGGCGGACAGCCCATGCAGGTTTATTATATGAAAAAGCGGGATGTTCCTATCGGCGTCAGTTCCTCCGTTCTCACGGTCAAATTTTTCTGTTTTCAGTTTATGCTGCTGGTCATGGGCGGCATCGCGTGGATGTGCTATCCCGAGTTCGTTCGGGATCAGCTTTGGGGGGCCAAGGTTTTCCTGATTATCGGCTATGTATTTAACTTTTTCTCCATTGCACTGCTGTTGATGATGGTGGTCAACAAGCGGGCCGTACGCTTTTTCATTCGGCTGTTCATACGCATCGGCACCGCGCTGCGTATCTGCAAAGACCCAGCTCAATCCGAAGCGAAATGGGAAGGCAACCTGCTCACCTTCCACTCCAGCGTAATGCTGATTAGAAAACGCCCGGGCGAACTCATTATGCAGCTTTTCATCAATGCCGTTCAGGTGCTGTCCCTGATGGCGGTGACAGTGTTTGTATACCGCGCCTTGGGCCTTAGCGGCATGCCAATAGCCAAGATTGTAACCATGGCTCTGCTTCTATACATCAGCGCCTCCTACACGCCCCTGCCCGGTGCCTCCGGTGCGCAGGAGGGCGGCTTTATGATTTACCTCAAAAACATCTTCCCCGCCGGGCAGATTTTCTCTGCGCTGCTCTTATGGCGGCTGTTCACCTACTATGTAACGCTGCTGATTGGTGCTATTACATCGGTTGTCCATACCACCCGCGGCATCGTGTCAGCTCCGCCCCCAGCTTCGGAATCATAAATATCGGAAAACGGCTTGTCCGATCCTCCTATATCACATCAAGCGCGGCACACGCCGCGCTTTTTTGTACAGCAAATACAGCCGGTTCTTTATTTCCGGCATGCTTTCTTACGTGATGGGCAAACTTGTTTCAAGGAGGGAAATCGCATGCAGACAGGACTGAACAATTTGATTGAGACCAATGGCCGAGCGGCGGAATACTACCACTCGTTACACACATCGGTGCGAGCCGCGGTAGACCGGCGGGCGGCGGAAATACAAACCCAGGAGGACCTGATATCCATTGCCAACCGCAGCATGACAGAGCTATTAGGCAAATACCGGGGCATGTATGACGACAGCAGCAACTATCCGGAAGAGCTGCAGTAATTTAAGCATGAAGCTGAAGAAACCGCAGATGCCGCTTAATTCGCGTACGCTATTAATCTTTCAAAGGGAATGCCCAAATCGCCTTCACACAGCTCCGCAAAGGAAAAGCGGAGCTGTTTTTTCTCAAAGCCAAGATAGGTTTCCACCGTTTCTTCCTTCATGGAAATTTTCCATATGTGGTCATAATCACGTTCCAGCGCCACATAGACCACCATTTTCATAGGATCATACACAGCGGAATAGCGCGTTCTGTACAGGCCCGCTTGCGCGGCTTTTTCAAGCGCTTCAAAGGCATGCGCCACATCAAAGCACTCTCGGTGCCCCGAGATGACCTCATGAACTGCCTTGTATCGATCTACCCCAACAAAGCCGTACGAGTAATACAGGCTGGTTTCGCTTTTGTCCATATCAAACTGCCCGATTTGGCAGTTGGGAAAGTTGGTCATGACGATTACGCCATCCTCCGCCTGTGTCAGTATGTTCTTATCGCCCGCTTCTTCCAGCACAAAGGCGTTTCCGTTCGCATCTGCAATCAAGTCATGTATCGTATGATACTTGTTAACAATATGTTTTCCGCTCAAGTCTTTTTGAACATCCTGCGCGTTGTTAAACACATAGGGTACAAAGCTTGCATAATCGTGCATATCCTCAACGCTTGTATCGCCAACAGCCGCTGTGTTTTCTTCGCGGGGATGCAAGTCTTGCACAAAGGCAATCAAGCCCTGGTCATTCATGGAACCATTGGTGCCCATTCCATATTCGGTTTCAAAGGCAAAGCTGAACACCTGATGATACTCATCCGGCTGATACAACCGAAGATAGGCTCCAGTATCCGGATAGTCCCAATTCATGCCGAAAAGAGGCTTGGGTGAATATACGGCAAAGCTTGTGCAGGCGACAGCCTTGGGCACGCCCAGACAAAAAAACGCGGCCAGCAGGATACTTGCGATACGCTTCACAGAGGTTCCTCCCCGAATCACTTATGCGCCGAGAATATCCGGTCATGTTATGCTTTGCATGTAACGGTATTTTTGCGCTGCGGTAATGTTTAGTCGCCGCCTCGGCGCATTCCTTTTTGCTGTGCACTCCTTATTATTTAAGCATGAGCCGTACTAGGGATGCTTCTTTTCAAACCTTGCATACACAAATAAAGCATCACAGAAATTGTAAAATGTTTTTTTGGGTATATATTCCATCGTTGAATTATGTTACTATACATATAGTAGAGCAACTGGAACAAAATGAATCTTGTATGCGGTGTTTGACAATCGCAGAAAGGACATTCAATAATGAAAAAGATGGTATGCGCAATCCTTGCAATGCTTTTCATCCTTTCCACTGTTCCATTTGCAGGCGCAGAAGGAACAGCGGCGACACTTCAAAACGAAAAAAAGCGAGCCATTGAGATTAAGGGTCTTGATCAGGATGGAAATTACCCAACCAATCCCGAAATAAGCGGGCAAAGCCCTGTGACAGGTATGCCATGGGACGGATGGTATATGCCAATGCTGGTGCAAATTGACAATACATCCGGCGGTGTTGAAGGCCTGGCGCAATGGGGTGTAACCCATGCGGACATGATTTATGAAACACCATCGCATCAAGGCGGCTATACTGGTTTAACTTTTTTGTTCAGCGATTCGGTTCCCGAAAGCGCCGGCCCCATACGCTCCGCCCGTATGATACAAGCAGAACTGCGGGAAGAATGGGATGCGGGCTTTATCTTCTATGGCGTACAGGAAAGCAACGGAACAAATGTGAATGAATTTTATAAGGAAACAGGGGCTGACAAAAAGGGCGTGCTCTTCAGCGGCATTGTCGGCGCCAGCAAGCCCTGGAAGAAGTATTATACGCGCGTGGGCACTTTGCCCAGCCCCCACAATGCAGACGCCAATGTGCATGGCATGCAGGCATTGATACCTGCTGACTTTCAAGCACCCCTAAGACCTTTTTTATTCACCAACGAACTGCCAGAATTAGGCGCGCGTGCAACGAACATCACCATCAAGCAGGACAATCCTGATTATTCCTCCTCCTTTGCCTATGACTCCAGCATAAATGGCTACCTGCGCAGTGTGCATGGTGCGCCTTACATTGATAGAATTACGCTGGAGCAGCCTTCTTTTGCGAATGTGATTATCCAGCGCACAACACTTACCTATTATGAAAATGATAGGTTCAAGCCTGTAACGGACAACATTGGCTCAGGGAACGCCGATATCTTTATGGGTGGCCGGTATATCCCTGGAATTTGGGTGCGCACCGGTATGAATCAGCGTACCGTTTTCTTGGACCAGGACGGCAATGAAATAAAAATGCAACGCGGTAAGACCTTCATAAGCATTCTGGATAATGGTGTGCCTGTGTCGTACACCGCCGATTGATTGCTGCACGCACATGCGTCAGCCCGTTTTCATTCATATGGATCAGACAAGCCGCTACAGTATCAGTTGGCTTTGATAAGAGAGTTCGCGCGAGGGGATCAGCATTGGCTGGTCCCCTATTTGGGCGTATTGCATTTCATTGTTATGGACAACATGGTAATCAAAATGACTATAAGGAGGTGATGTAATGACCAATCAACCCTTACTCAATAGATTAGCAAATGAATCCTCTCCGTATCTAAAACAACATGAAAACAACCCCGTGAACTGGTTCCCATGGGATGAGGAAGCTTTTTGCAAGGCGAAGAATGAAAATAAACCAGTCTTCGTATCTATTGGGTATAGCTAGTTTGGTTCTATTTAAGAACCTGTCATTGGTGCCATGTAATGGCCCACGAATCCTTCGAGGATCAAAAGGTGGCGGAGCTTCTCAACCGCCATTTCATATCCATTAAGGTGGACCGGGAGGAGCGGCCCGACATCGATGCGGTGTATATGCAGGTATGCCAGGCCATGACCGGCGCTGGCGGCTGGCCGCTAAACGTGTTTTTAACGCCGGACCAGCACCCCTTTTTCGTTGGTACCTACTTTCCCAAAACAGAAGGGTACGGCCAGCCTGGCTTTGTGGATGTGCTTCAAACCATTGCGAAAAAGTGGGAGAAAAGCCCTGAATCCCTTGTGGAAAATGGCCGGGAGATCACCGCGGCGTTTGCGCAGGCAGCCTCCCCCGCCGCCGGCAAAATGAACAAGGAGCTTTTGCGCCGCGCAAAAATTGATCTGGGCGCCCGCTTTGACGATGACTATGGGGGATTTTCTTCCGCGCCCAAGTTTCCTACACCCCATGTGCTGATGTTTTTGCTGCGCTACGCCATGCTGGAAGATGATAAAAACGCTTTGCACATGGTTGAAAAGACCCTTTCTCAAATGTATCGCGGCGGCATTTTCGACCATATTGGCGGTGGTTTTTCACGCTATTCCACCGAGCGCAAATGGCTGATTCCTCACTTTGAAAAAATGCTGTATGACAATGCGCTGCTCTCTATCAGCTATACCGAGGCGTTTTCCGTCACCGCCAAGCCCTTGTACTGGCGGGTCGCCACAAGAACCCTTGATTACCTAACGCGGGAGATGCAAAGCCCCGAGGGCGGCTTTTTCAGCGCACAGGATGCGGATACCGGCGGCCAGGAGGGCGCTTACTACACGTTTACACCGGCGGAAATTACCGCAGTTCTGGGCGAAGCCGAGGGCTTGCGCATATGCCGCATGTATGGCGTCACACAAACCGGCGTGCTGGAAGGGAAATCAATCTTCAACCGGCTGGGCGAATCGCAGGAGGAAGAGGAAAGCCTGCAGCCCCTTATGCAGAAGCTGTACGATTGGCGCAAGCAAAACCGGGCGCTCTTTACCGATGACAAGGTACTGGCGGAGTGGAATGGTTATGCCATCGTGGCCTTTTCAAAGGCCTCCCATGCGCTGAACAAGCCGGAATATCTGCAAACGGCCAAGCGGGCCATGGCCTTTGTGCAAAGCAATCTGATCAATGAAAATGGCGGACTCTCTGCCCATTGGCGTCAAGGCAAAAAGGGCGGCCAGGGCAGCCTTTCCGATTACGCCGCCATCCTTTGGGCCAGCCTTGCCCTGTACCAGGCCACGTTTGATTTTGCGTACCTTATGCAGGCAGAGTCACTCGCCCATGCCATGGTAAAGCTTTTCTTTGACGACAAGCTGGGCGACTTTTTCCTAAACGATCAAAACGCAGGGCTGATCTTCCGGCCCAAGGAGCATTACGATGGGGCCACTCCCTCCGGCAATTCCCTGGCTGCGTATGTACTGAATCAATTGAGCCTTTTGACCGGCAACGACGCATGGATGGAGTACGCCACAAGAACCCTGGAACGGCTGGCGGGCGCCGCACAAAACCAGCCCGCCGGATACTGCTTTGCGCTGACCGCAGGCATAAGCCGCTGCTACCTGCCCACGGAAGCGGTGTGCATTGCCGGGGAGCAAAGATACATCGATGCTTTTGCCAACGCCGCCGGCAAACACTTTCTGCCCTACGCCGTGTATGCGGCGCGCCATGCGGATACAAGGGAAAAGGACGCGCCGGGCCTTGTAAAGGGCCGGGATACAATGGGACATCCGGCAGCGTACTATTTTTGTGAAAAAGGTGCTTGCCGGACCCCTGTATTTACGCTTGATGAAATGGAAAGCCTGCTGCAAAAAGCCGGCGCCGCACCCGGTAAAGCGGGCGGCGCATGAGGTGAATGGATGCCCTTTCTGGTGTTTTTCTTCTGGGCTGTGCCCATAGGCTTTGCAATCCGCCGCATCATCTTCTGGCGCAGAATGGGTGAAAGCCGGCATGCCAAACGCATTCAAAAGGCCGCGTCGATTTTGACGGGCCTTTTGGTGCTGCTGGCCATGGGCACGCAGATTTTTCTCTTGTGGAAAATGGGCTTGGCCGGCGTTGGTACGGTGCTGCCGCTGCATTTATGCAGCTTTATGGGCATTGTCACACCTATGATGCTGCTTTCAAAATCCCCCGGCTTGCTGGAATTCACATTGTATCTTGGCGCGCCGGGGGCCCTGGCCGCCCTGATCTTTCCCGCCGTGCTGCCCAGCCCCTGGCCCTTTATTATGCAAAGCGCCTTTTTCACCCTCCACGCGCTGATCGTGCTGGCGCCGTTTTTACGCATGGCAGGCGGCAGCAGGCCAAGGGAGGGTGCCTTGGGCCGCGTATTTTTGTGGGGAAATATTCTGCTGTTGTTTGTGATGCTGACGAACAGCCTAATAAACACCAACTACTTTTTCCTGCGTGCCGCGCCCACCGGTACGCCACTCAAGCTATTACAGGATATGGGCCAGGCAGCGTATATTGCCGCGCTGGAGCTGGGCGCGCTTTTGCTATTAAAGGTTGAAACGATCTTTGTAAAAAGAATGAAATGGTACGCAACGTAGGTTTCCGGCTTGCCTTTCACTTGGCACACCCTCCATTTCGTGATATGATGATCAAAAAAGCGAAACCGGAGGGGTTGTATGGAGGTTTTGGAGGCCATCGCAAAGCGGCACAGCTACCGCGGCGCATTCAAAAATATACCTGTTCAACGAGAGGACCTGCATCAAATTGTTATGGCCGGCATACAGGCTCCATCCGGCTGCAATAAACAGACCACCCGCTTTGCCATTGTAGATGACCCAGCTCTTTTACAGGCCCTGGCCGATATTGTTCCCAAAACCTGTGTGAAAACGGCCCCCGCCGTTATTGTGGTCATCAGCAGCCATGTGCCGGCTTACGGGGATACGTACTTTGATGTGCACGATTATGCCGCCGCTGTGGAAAATATGCTTTTGGCTATTACGGCCATGGGTTATGCCAGCGTATGGCTGGACGGCGTTTTGCATCACACCGGGGCGGATGAGAAAATTGCCGCGCTTTTGCGTTTGCCTAAAGACCAGCACCTGCAGGTATCGTTGATTCTGCCTGTCGGCGTGCCGGAGGAAGCGGGCGAGCAAAACGAAAGGCTTCCTTTTGAGGAAAGGGCTTTTTACAATCAGCATTCCTGATGCATGTCAAAAAAGTGGCATGTCCATTTTCCCGACACGCTGATGCGGCCCCCGTTACCGGAGGGCCGCTTGTTTTCATACCCTATATAAACAGCAAAAGGCTAACGGCCATCACTATCATACCGCTAACCAACCCATAAATGGAGATATGCGATTCCCCATATTCCCGGGCCGTAGGTAAAAGCTCATCCAAGGAAATGAAGACCATAATCCCCGCCACCAGGGCGAATAAAATGCCAAAGGTCACATCGTTAAAGAACCTGGCAAAAAGCACGTAGCCCAGCAGAGCGCCTGCCGGTTCTGAAACGCCAGATAAAAACGAATACCAAAATGCTTTCTTCCGGTTGCCTGTCGCATAATAAATCGGCACCGACACCGCCAGGCCTTCCGGAATATTATGAATGGCAATGGCTACCGCAATGGCGATACCCAAGGAAGGCTCTTTCAGCGCCGAGGTAAAGGTCGCAAGCCCTTCGGGAAAGTTGTGTATGGCAATGGCCAAAGCACTCATCAGGCCCATGCGCATCAATTTACCCTTTTTTTGCACTTCTGCCCGCGTTTCATCTGTTAATTCCTCCACCTTGCGGGCTTCATGGGGATTCTCAGCCGATGGAACCAATTTGTCAATGACAGCAATCAAAAACATACCGGCAAAAAATGCGCCGGCCGTCACCCAATTGCCCGTTCCCGCCCCCAGTGCCGATACCAGGCTTTCTTTCGCCTTCCCCCATATTTCCACAAAGGATACATAGATCATTACGCCCGCTGAAAAGCCTAGCGCAAAGGATAGAAATTTGGTATTTGTGCGTTTGCTGTAAAGCGCGATCAGACTTCCGATACCGGTTGACAACCCTGCAAAGAGGGTCAAGGAAAATGCAAAAATTACAGAGGATGCTTCCAACGCTTTTCTAACCCCTTTCCAAATATATCTACTATATATCATAACACATGAAACAGCCTTTGAAGCACACAAAGGCATCCTGCCCGCTCAAAAAATGGAGCTTTACTTGCATTCCGGCCAAAGGTTAGATTTCTGTGTGTGCGGATAATAACAATCCTTCACTGTTCCTGCATATTCCCTAACACGATCCATATATACTAAGCTAGGTAGAAAAAAGGAGACCATGCACCGATGAGGATGGACTTGATTACTTTTTAACAATCGTCATTTTTTCCTGATTCGCATTGACACCTTTGTTCACAGTAGCTATAATGAATAAGGATTGGAAATTGTTCGTTATGCAAGGTGAATAAACAAAGACTGGTGGCATGTTATCGGCGCTGACCGAAGCAAGCTTGTTTTGTGTGCCTTCCACGTCGAGGAAAGGGATCGTTATGGATTTATCTCATGTACGCAAAAAAGCGCTGTCTCCCAAAGTGTATAAGCCCCAAAGTCTGATTTCCCACGTTGAGCCTTATCTTTTTCTTTTGCCCGCCTTGGTTATCTTTATCTGCTTTTTGTACTATCCCTTTATCAGAACGATCTATCTGAGCTTGTTTCTGACCAACAAATACGGACAGGCCAAGGTTTTTGTTGGCTTAAAGAATTATTTGGACATTTTTAAGGCGGATTCTACCTTCTGGCCAAGCTTGGTGGTTACCTTTGAGTTTGTTTTCCTGGTTGCCCTGGGCGGTCTGGTGGTCGGCTTGATTACCAGCTTGCTCACCGAAAAGAAATACCCCGGCAACACCTTCGCCTGCGCCGTGTATGCCATGCCGGTGGCCATCGCTTCTGCCGCGGCTTCCATGGCCTTCAAAATGATACTGCACCCCACCAACGGGCTTTTAAACATATTGATGGGCACGCAGATCAACTGGACAGGCGATGCCAGGTACGCTTTATTTGCGGTAGCGGCCATGACGGTATGGCTCACCTCCGGTATCAACTTTATCTTTTTAAGCTCCGGGCTTCGCAACATTCCGGGGGAACTGTACGAAAGCGCCTCTCTGGACGGAGCGGGGTACTTTAAGCGCCTTCGCCATGTCACCCTGCCCTGCCTCTCCCCCACGCTGTTCTTTCAGATCATCATCAACATTATCGGCGCATTCCAGTCCTTCAGCCAGATCAAGCTGTTGACACAGGGCGGACCGGGCGAAGCCACCAACGTCATCGTTCATGCCATCTACCGGGATGCGTTCTTTAACTTCCGGTTTGGCACGGCAGCCGCAAGGTCTGTGATCCTATTTGGTATTGTGCTTTGTATCACGCTCATTCAGTTCAGCATGGAGAAGAGGAGCGTGAACTACTGATGGAAAAGCGCACATTCCGTAAATCAGCAAGGAACTTGGGTTCCTTTCTTCTAAACGTACCGTTGCTGGCCGTCATCCTGGTTCCGCTCTTGTATACACTGCTGATCAGCATTATGCCAGCCAGCGAGATCTACAAAAACAAGTTGATTCCATCTGCGTTTCAATTTTCCAATTATGTAAAGGCATTCACCAATCCCTCCTATCCGTTTGTACGGTTTATCTTCAACTCCTTTACCGTATCCACCACCGTTATGCTGGGGCAGATGATCACCTGCTCTATGGCCGCATTTGCCTTCGCCTTTCTGGATTTCAAGGGGAAAAAGGTGCTGTTTCTGATTATTCTGGCCACCATGATGGTACCGGCCGAAGCCACCATCATCGCCAACTATCTGTCCATCAGCTCCCTGGGCTGGCTGGATACCTACCAAGCGCTGATCCTTCCCTATTTGACCAGCGCCATGGGCATCTTCCTGCTGCGCCAGAACTATCTGACCTTCGCCAAGGAGCTCCACGAAGCCGCCAGGCTGGATGGCTGTAGCAACGCCCGCTTCCTTGCTTCTATCGTGGTTCCATTATCCCGGCCGGCACTGGGTGCATTGGGTGCATATGTGTTCTTGAATACATGGAACCAATACATGTGGCCGCTGTTGGTAACAAACACCTCCGCCTACCGCACGGTGCAAATTGGTATCAGCATGCTCTATGACATCGATGCCGAAGCCCTTGGACTGATGATGGCCGGTGTTGTCATCGTCATCGTGCCCTCGCTGTCCATCTTCATCTTCATGCAAAAGCAGCTTATCAACGGCCTGATGGCTGGTGCGGTAAAAGGTTAATTTCCCGATGATCACGCGCCAAGCGCGCGTATCAAATAATCACTGGACAAGGAGTATATCCCATGAAAAAACTTCTTTCCCTTATCATGGCCCTCATGATGGTCCTGTCCCTCGTCCCCGCAGCGCTTGCGGAAGCGCCGGTGGAAATCGTGTTCTGGCACTCCATGGGCGGCGTCAACGGCGAAGCCGTCACTGCCATGGTTGAAAGCTTCAACAAAGCCTATGAAGGCAAAATCAAGGTGAACGTAGAATATCAGGGCAGCTATGACGACGCCATCAACAAGATCAAGGCTGCCGGCATGAGCGCGCTGCCTTGCGACGTAGTGCAGATCTACGACATCGGCTCCCGTTTCATGATCGACAGCGGCTGGGCCAAGCCCATGCAGGAGTTCATCGATGCTTCCGGCTACGATATCTCTCAGATCGAGCCCAACATCGCTGCCTATTACACCATCGAGGGCAAGCTCTATTCCATGCCCTTCAACAGCTCCACACCCCTTTTGTATTACAACAAGACCGCCTTTGAAAAGGCCGGCCTGGATCCCAACACACCCCCCAAGAACTTTGATGAGATCGTTGCCTTCGCCGAGAAGCTGACCATCAAGGACGCGTCCGGCACTGTGACCCAGCGCGGCTTCGGCATGGGCAACTACGGCTGGTTCTTTGAACAGTGGATGAACAAAATGGGCAAGCACTATGTAGACAACAACAACGGCCGCGGCGCTGATGCTGCTACCAAAGTTGTGTTCGACGAAAACGGCGCTGCCAAAGACATTTTGAACGTGTGGAAAAAGCTCATCGATGATGGCACCATCACGTACCTGAACAAGGGCAACAACGACGCCAAGGCAGCCTTCATCGGCGGCCAGATCGCCATGACCCTGGAATCAACTGCTGCCCTCAAGTCCCTGCTGTCCAACGTAGGCGACTCCTTTGAAATCGGCACAGGCTTCTTCCCCAACATCAATGCTGGCGATGTGGGCGGCGTGTCCATCGGCGGCGGTTCCCTGTGGGCTCTTGCCAGCGGCGACGAAGCCAAGCAGAATGCTGCATGGGAATTCACCCAATTCATGATCGCTCCCGAGCAGCAGGCCTTCTGGAATGCCCAGACCGGCTACTTCCCCATCACCGTTGCCACCCATGACCTGGATGCATTCAAAGAGAACATGGCCAAGTATCCCCAGTTCGGCACGGCCATCGAACAGCTCCACTCCACCGCTCCCCAGTATGCCGGCGCTCTTCTGAGCGTGTTCCCCGAAGCCCGCGCTTTGGTGGAAAGCTACACCGAAAAGGTTGTCGGCGGCGAACTGTCTGTGGATGACGCGGTTACCAAGCTGGCGGCGGACATCAACAGCGCCATCGAAATCTACAACCTGACCAACGAATAACCACATATGCGGATCGAGACAGTGGCGATAGCCGCTGTCTCGATCTTTTTCTTCACATAACTGCAACAAGGCCGCGACTTATAGCGGCTGTTAGCTCGGGCAAAGAAAGTTTGCTTCGCAAGCGCACCGCCCGATCCGGAAGCTCAATCGTCGCCCTGCATCGCTATCGCTCGCATTGCTCGTTTCGCTTCCCGCCTCCACCCTGCCTATTCCCGCCACTGGCGGGGGCAGGATTACGGCGCCTGCAAAGCCGGCCGAGGCGATTGCAAGCGAGGGGCTTGGGCTCCTCGATGCTCCCCAACGAATTTATTCTCCTGTCCACCGGCAGCAGTGCCGGTGGATCTTTTTATTGATAACCACTTCGTGTATACTGTTGAAGATATCAAGATGTCGGAGGATACGATGGAACTTACAGCACAAAAGTATTTGAACAATGACAGGCTGCTTCACATCGATATGATTGAGGCCATACGGCAGAAAGAGGCCGACATACTCTACGCGAGTGAGGACGGCGTACTCATTTATCAAATTCCTGGCGGCATTTATATGCTCAGCGTCGCAAACGAAGAAAGTGCCAAACGGATATCGGCGCTGATCAAAAACGCGCAGTTAATTGTATTACATCAGACCTATTTGAAAGACGAACTGATGGCGCGTTTTGCCCTCACGAAGACAATGGTCTGCCACCAGGCGGCCTATTTTTCGGATGCACCTATCAAAACCCCCGAAGAGCAGGCGGACATACGCCCTCTTCAGACGGACGATTTTCCCGTAGTTATGGAGCATTATTCGAGTCTGCCGGACCCGGAATACATCAAGAGCCGCATTGCCGCCGGCATGCTGGGCATTTATGTGGATAACCAATTGGCCGGCTTTATCGGCACCCATCCGGAGGGCACCATCGGCATGTTGGAAATCTTACCGGAATACCGCCGGCGCGGCCTTGCCTTTTTGCTGGAAAGCGCCATGATGGCAAGGCAGCAGTCCAAATCCCGACTTCCCTTCGCGCAGATTGTGGAAGGCAACGAAGCATCCATCGCCCTGCATAGAAAGTTGGGTATGGAAATCACCCGGGATGCCCCCATTTGGTGGCTGTACTAAATGGATTGACCGCCGCAAATGGGTTTTTCAGTATTTGCCCATGCTGATATGGAAGGGATGGTGGACGCAATGACGCTTCAAGACACGCAAGCTATCTTTCAAAAGCACCATCTTCCTTTCAAAACCATAGAAAAGTCCAGCATCGGCTTTCGCAATGATGTGTTTCTGACTGAGCAATTTGTGTTAAAGTGTTACCCTGACCACAATACAACCGGCTTTCAAAAAGAGCTTTGGTTCTACCAGACTGTAAAGCCAGACTTTGCGCCAAAGTTGATTGCTTACGGCAAAAATTATATCATCCTGGAGCGCATTTGGGGCACCGTTCTATTTCGGTTGTGGCGCAGCATGACAGACAGCCAGAGGGAAGACACCGTTGCCAAGATTGCCGGCATGATTCAAAAAATCAATCAGGTGGATTACCGCAGCGGCGCCGAATGCTTTCACATTCCAAGCAGCTGGAAGAAGCATCTCCTGTCACGAATCGTTGAAAGCGTTTCGATGTTGAGAAACAGCAAAGGCATGCCGGAGCAGCTTGCCGTGCAGGTGTTGGAATATGCAAAAAAGTACGGGCATTACTTGGACGAATCATCTCTTTTTCTGGTGTATGCAGACCTCCACTTTGACAATCTGCTGGTAGCGGATAACGGGGCGCACTACCTTTTAGATTTTGAAATGCTGGAGATTGCGCCTTTGGATTTTGTACTTGATGTGTTACAGCGTTATCCAATGGCCGATGGACCGCTTCATAGGATACAATCCTATTTGAACGGCGTGGCCTGGTAATAAAGTCAAGACCGCGGCCTCTCACCCACCTGTCCTTGCCTTGAATGGTTGACACCAGCATTTTCCTCTGCTATAATGACCGAAAAGTTTGAGGTGTTTTGTATGCTGTATTCCGTCTTTGCCACTACCACTACCGGGCCGGGCCACTTTTGACACAATCCGCTTTTGCAGCCAGTGTCAAAGGATGGTCCTTTTGACCGTGTGGCTGCAAGGGATGATATAGAAACAAAAACCTTGCATCAACAGCCGTTGTGTGCAAGGTTTTTTATTTATAGCTGTTTGAAAGCGGTTTGAAAGGGGGTGTTTGCTCCGATGATAAATGGAATGAGGATTCGATATTCCAAGGAGCGCCTTACCACGGCCTTGCTTATTTCAAATTCAAAATGAAATGAGGGGGCTACTCGTATGGAAAATTTTAAAAAGAACCTGGCAGACAGGCTGCTTGCATCCGTTCAGCTTACCTTCGGCCAGGGTGCCTGCATGCTGTACAGTGAAAGTGATGAGGGTTTTTATTGTGATTTTGATATCCCGCCGCTGACGCCGCAAAGATTTGCGCAAATAGCTCATCAGATCAATGCGAAGGATATCGGCTGCGCTTTTGAGCTGCACCATTTTTCAGGCGTCTATGAAGACGGCAATGCCCAAAACCGTATGTTGCAGCGCATTTATGTCACAGCGTTTGCAACAAAGGAAGAACTAAAGCAGTACAAAACGTTTGTCGAGGAAGCATCCCAGCGTAACCACAAAGCGCTCGGCAGCGAAATGAAGCTGTTTGAAAGCTCAAATGAAATCGGCCAAGGGCTAATACTGTGGCATCCAAAGGGAGCCATGATACGCTATCTGGTAGAAAGCTTCGGTCAAAAGGCTCATCTCCTCAATGGGTATGAATGGGTGTATACGCCGCATATCGGCAGGGCGGAACTCTGGGAAACATCTGGCCATCTTCAGTTTTACAAAGATTCCATGTACAGCCCATTGACCATTGATGGGGAAGCGTATTACCTAAAGCCCATGAACTGTCCGTTCCACATCAGCATTTACAACAGTGAAATACATTCCTACCGTGACTTGCCTGTAAAGTATGCGGAGTATGGAACCGTATACAGGTATGAGCTATCGGGTGCGCTCAATGGTTTGACAAGGGTACGGGGCTTTACGCAGGACGACGCGCACATTATTTGCACGCCCGGCCAGATTGAAAAAGAGGTCACAGATGCGCTCCAGTTTTCCTTGTACATGCTGCGTTCCTTCGGGCTTGTAAAATTCAAGGCATACGTCTCCACAAAGCCCATACATAAGTTTGTTGGTGCTGAAAAGGATTGGGAGACAGCGACGGAGGTGCTCAAATCAGCCGTCACAAACGCAGGCCTTTCCTATGAAATAGACGAAGGCGGCGGCGCGTTCTATGGTCCGAAAATTGATTTGAAGCTATTCGATTCACTAAACAGAGAGTGGCAATGCAGCACGATACAGTTTGATTTCAACCTGCCGGAACGCTTTAAAATGTTCTACGTAGGTGCCGACGGGCAGCACCATACCCCCTACATGGTACACCGCGCCTTGTTTGGCAGCCTGGAGCGCTTTATGGCGCTTTTGATTGAGCATTACAAAGGAGATTTTCCGTTTTGGCTGGCGCCCAAGCAATTGGGCATCGTGCCCGTGCAGGAAGCACATGAGGCCTATGCCAAAAAAATATATAAGGAGCTTACCGCCCAGGGCTTTCGCGTAAGCATCCTTGGCGGCGATAGCAATATGCGCAGCCGGATTAAGCGCTTTACCCTTGAAAAGATTCCCTACATTCTGGTTGTCGGCGACAAGGAAGCCGCCAATGGCACATTTTCTGTCCGCGGCCGGAAGGAGGGGGATGTCGGGGTCATGGATATTCCACTTTTGCAAAAATACCTGATGCCCCAAATAGAGCAGGGGATACCCCAATGTATTTTTGAGGAGGACCAGGCCTAGCCACCTTGCTGATAGACAAAATCGAGCCCGGCAGCAAGCTGCCGGGCTCGGTCCATATATTACCTGGCAAACAGCCTTCTGCGGCCGCTGTCTAGCAGGTGACGCAAAGACCGCGGGTCCTCCAGCATCCTGCCGCAGCCCATGACCACACAATTTTGCGGATCATCTGCCGCCGCACAAGTCACCTTCAAGGTGGTAGAAACCGCTTCGCAAAGACCCATCAGCTCCGATCCGCCGCCGGTAAAGAGAATGCCAGCTTCAAAAATATCGGCAGCCAGCTCCGCAGGGGTCCGCTCCAGAACAGCATGTATGCTTTCAATAAACGCCTGCAGCGGCTCGTCCAGCGCCTCGGTAATCTCATCTGAGTTGACGCGGATTGTTTTGGGCAGGCCGGTCAAAAGGTTACGGCCTGTCACTTCCATATACAACTGCTCAGTACGGGGCACGGCAGAACCAATGGTGATTTTCAGTTCCTCCGCGGTGCGCTCACCGATGAGCAGGTTATGCTTGCGCCGCAAATACCGTATGATAGCGTCATCAAACCGGTCGCCGCCAGTCTTGCTCAAGTCACTGACCACCACCTGGCCCATGGATAAAACGGCGATATCCGTCACGCCGCCGGAAACGTCCACGATCATGGAGCCGTAGGCCTCGCCCAAATCCAGCCCGGCGCCAATGGCCGCGGCCAAAGGTCTGTCCAGCAGCTGGGTGCGGCGCATACCGGCATCAAACATGGTGGAAATGATGGACCGCTTCTCCACCTCGTTAACGCCGCTGGGCAGGGAAACCACGGCCAGGGGACGGGAAAAATACCGCCGACCGATGACCTTGGTCACAAAGTATCGAAGCATTTCGCTTGTCAGCTCGAAATCGGAAATCACGCCCTCCCGAAGGGGACGTATGGCCAGAATCGTGCTGGGCGTGCGGCCAACCATGCGCCGGGCCTCCTCGCCGATGGCTAACACCTGCCGGCTGTCCCGGTCGATGGCCACCACGGCAGGCTCGCTTAGCACAATGCCTTTGCCCTTCATGTACACCAGCACGTTGGACGTACCCAAATCGATGCCGATATCGCTGTATGCCGCCATAGAAGTATAAGCGCCCTTTCCTGCGATGGATTTGCGTAAAACAGGACACTTTACGCAATGCTAACGGGTAATATTCTGCGGCATGGCGTAAAATTCCTTCTTTTCCATCACTTTGGGCAGGCAGCGATACCAAAGGTCACAGGCATCCTACTGATGTAAAGCATTATTCTGTCCTAAGCTGCGAGGGATTTTCATCGCTGGGCGAGGAGCCGGAGCACAACATAGCTGCGCTACGTTAAGCGGAAGGCGACGCGGGCAGGAATGAATAGAACCGCCGCAACGACAAAATAATGCTTGGATTTCGTGTCACTCCGCATCGGGGTCATCTTTCATACCCTTATACTTTTCCCGCGTGGCCGCCCCGCCCCGCAGATGGCGCACTGCCTTGTTGTATGCCAGCACCTGCGCTACCTCTTTGGCCAGGGCGTCGTGCACATGGGGCAGCCGTTCCCCCATGTCCTTGTGTACCGAGGATTTTGATACACCAAACTTCTGCGCCGCCTGCCGAACCGTAGCCTTTGTCTCGATGATGTACTCCGCAATGCAAATGCACCGCTGGGCAATGTACTCCTGCATAGAACACCCTCCCAACTGTTTGTACAGGGCATCCTATGTCCAAGCAGTGGAAAAGATGACAGAATACGAAGGATAGATTCATAAATAGCGGGAGGAGCTTCTTTTGAAAAAGAAGCTCCTCCCGCGCCTACCTCAAGAAAACATTCCATCATTCCCATATGGTTCCTATGTAGTAAGGGCTACTTGCGTGAAGGGTTTCCGTTTAACAAGAAGCCCTTCCCGCTTACCATGTCATTATTCACTTTGAAAGCATTAGCCCAGAACCGTTTTCAGTTCCCGCAGAACTTCCATGACTTCCATAGAGTTCTGCTCAATTTGGGTCAGATACATCTCCGCGGTTTTTGTGTTGCCCTTTTGGTATTCCACGATAGACTTTTTCGCAATCTCATGCACATTGGCATGGGGCTGATGAATTCTTGAAAGAATGGATGCGATGCGTGGATTCTTTTGATCCAGGGTGCCAATCCACTTGCCCAGCCGGCAGCCGTTATGGTCGCCAACAGAGGATACCTCCAGGCGGATATTGCCCAGAATCATGTTGTACACGCGCCATTTCCACATCAGGTGGTCGGTGACGGTCAGCTCAATCATGGTCGCATTATCTGTATTTTCAGCGCACTTCAAAGTCCTGAGCCTGATCTCGTCCAGCCGCTGCGAGATATCAAAAAATGCCTTGCCGGTGTGATCCGCCTCTTCCCGAAGATGGATAGCCTTTTCATGAATGGCCTGTATGTTGGAGGAAATCTCCTGCGTGGCGGCCGACTGCTCCTCAATATTGGAGCCGATCGCCTGGAACCGGCTCTCGACGCTGCCCATGACCTCGGTAATGCTCTTGATTCCGCCGGTGGCCTCATCGATGTCCAGCTTGGAGGTGCCAAAGGAGGTGATGACCCGGTCAATTTCCGAGGAAGCACGGGCGATTTTGCTGCTCAAGCCGCTAACCACGTCCCGTATGGTACCAACCTGCTGCCTGGTGCTTTCCGCCAGTTGCTTAATCTGTCCGGCCACCACAGCAAAGCCCTTGCCCTGCTCGCCGGCGCGGGCTGCCTCGATGGAGGCGTTGAGGGATAAGAGGTTGGTTTGATCGGCCACGGATTTGATGACATTCACCAGCTCGTTGATTTTTGCCGCTTCCGCCTTCACTTCCAGCATGATATCCTTGACAGCCGCCGTCTCAGTAATGTTTTTCTCCACCTTTGAAAAGGTGACATCGATTTTTTTAAGGCTGGCAGCCGAACTGTTGATGGCTGTACTCATGGTGTTGTTGGAATTTTGCACAAACTCCGCGATGCCCTCTGTGGCGGAGGCCATTTCTTCACTGCTGGCCGCAATGGCGTTGACCATGGAAGCCTGCAGGTTGGCATCTTTAATCATTCCCTTGACATAATCCAGATTCGTCATGAACTGCAAAAGCCCGTTTACTCCCTGCAGCGTTTCCCGGTTGCAGGCAGTAAACTTTTCATTCATCACCCTCGCCTGGTCCACGCTCGCGGCGGCATCAGCGCCATTGATTTTCCTTTGAAAAATCATTTGTATCCTCCTCAAATAGCCTTCTCGTTCATGACATGCCAAAGTGCAAAACATACCTCCAATAGATATGCTGGCGAAGTATGGGTTCATTCGACAAAATATGCTATTATAAGACAAACTGTAAATCATTATATATTTATTCACGTTTTTTTGCAATATCTTTCTCAATAGTAGAACAATTGAACAAGCCTGCCGCCAGCACCTTTGGGTGTGGCATACAGGCCCTTCGTTAGTAGTTCCTACATTTTCTGGGATGGGTGCGGAAAGGCCCTTTTCAAAAGAGTCCCTACCCGCTTAGCTTTCTTATAAGTCGTACTCAACCCTCGTCAGCTCCAGCCCCTGGGGCGGCGCGGTAGGGCCAAGCACCAGCCGGTCGCCGGCCAAAAGGGCATTTGACAGAGCTTCGGGGGCCAGGCTGCCCTGGCCGATCTCAATCAAGGTGCCGGCCAGAATGCGGACCATGTTGTACAAAAAGGCATTACCCGACACCGTCAGCACAACCTGCTCACCCAGGCGAGCAACATCCGCCTGCGTAATGGTGCGGATCGTCGTTTTTGCGCTGCCGCCAGCCGCAGCAAAGGCTTTAAAGTCGTGGGTGCCAAGAACCTGCTTTGCGGCCGCATCCATGGCTGATTCATCCAAACGTACCGGCACATGGCAGGTAATGTTTCGAAAGATGGCCGAGGCGTGAGGCGCGTTGTGCATACGGTAGGTATAGGTTTTTCCCCGGCAGGAAAACCGGGCATGAAAATCACCGGGCACCGGCCTGGCCGCCGTCACACGGATATCGTAAGGCAGAAGGTTATTGAGTACAAAGGTAAATTTGCCGTCGGGGATGGTACTGTCCGTATCAAAGTGCACCATCTGACAAAGGGCATGTACCCCCGCATCGGTGCGGCTGGCGCCGGTCACAGCAACCTTTTGGCCAAGCGCCTTTTGCAGCGCTTCTTCCAGGCGCTGCTGCACGCTCATGGCGTTTTGCTGCCGCTGCCAGCCGGAATAGCCAGTGCCATCATAGGAGACAGTCAAAAGCACCCGGCGCAGCGGACGGGCCTCCCCCATCATAAGAGCATGCCCTCCAGCACGATGGCCGCAATGAGGGCAACAGTTACCAGGCCGGCATACCCATCCATCTTTGTCATTTTCAGCACCCGAAGCCTTGTGCGCCCTTCGCCGCCATGGTAGCAGCGAGCCTCCATGGCCATGGCCAGATCTGACGCACGGCGGAAGGCGCTGACAAACAGCGGCACCAGCAGCGGCACCATGGCTTTGGCGCGGCTTAACAGATTGCCCGATTCAAAATCAGCGCCCCTGGCCATTTGCGCCTTCATAATCTTATCAGCTTCTTCCATCAGGGTGGGAATAAACCGAAGGGCGATGGTCATCATCATCGCCAGCTCATGGGCCGGAAAGCGAATCACCTTCAAGGGCGTCATCAATAGCTCCAGCCCATCGGATAAGGCTACGGGCGATGTGGTGAGCGTTAATAGGCTGGTACCCAGCACAAGGAAGATCAGCCGCAGCGAAAAGTGCACCGCCATGGATAACCCTTCCCAGGTGACACGAATGATCCAGAAATTGATGAGCACCGTCTCCCCGGCGGAAAAAAACAGGTTCAACACAAAGGTCAAAATCAGTATGAACTTTAATGGTTTAATGCCCCGCCACAGCATTTTAAAGGGTACAGTGGAAAGGCGTACAGAAAGCAGAATATACAAAAGGGCAAAGGCATACCCCAGCAGGTTTTGCACCAGAAACACCGCCACGATAAAGGCGACAGAAAGCATGATTTTGATTCTGGGGTCCAGGCGGTGAATCACGCTGTTGCCGGGATAATACTGCCCAAGGGTGATATTGCTCAGCATGGCGCCGCCTCCTTCCAAATCCGCAAAATATGCTCCTTCACTTCAGCCAGTGTGTACAAATCATCAGGCAGGTTGAAGCCCTCCTTGCGCAAAAGGCTGTTCAACCTGGCCGCCTGAGGCACGCCAAGGCCAAAGGCCTCCATCTCCTCAACGCGGGAGAAGACCTCCCGGGGGGTGCCGGTGATTTTCAGTTCCCCCTTGGCCAGCACCACCAGCCGCGTGGCCAGCCGGGAGATATCATCCATGCTGTGGGTGACCATGATCACGGTCAGGCCGCCGGCTGCGTGCAGGTCCCGTACCATGGAAAGTATGCTTTCCCGGCCGGCGGGGTCCAGCCCGGCGGTAGGCTCGTCCAGCACCAGCACCTTGGGCTTCATGGCCAAAACGCCTGCGATGGCCACTCTTCGCATCTGCCCGCCGGATAACTCAAAGGGCGAGCGCTGGGCATATTCCTCAAAGTCGATGCCGACCTTATAAAGTGCCTCACGAACCCGGCTTGCGATTTCATCCTGCGCAAGGCCTAAGTTCTTGGGGCCAAACGCCACGTCTTTTTCAATGGTTTCCTCAAACAATTGATGCTCGGGGTACTGGAACACCAGACCCACCTGCTGGCGTATTTTTTTGCGGTTTGTATCCTTGGCAAATACATCCACCCCGTCGATCAGCACCCGGCCAGAGGTGGGCGTAAGCAAGCCGTTCAAGTGCTGCACCAGGGTGGATTTGCCCGAGCCTGTATGGCCGATCACGCCAAGAAACTCCCCATCCTCAATGGTGAGGCTCACATCCCGGATGGCGGTAGCCTGAAAAGGGCTGCCGGGCATATACGTATGGCATAAATTCTCTATTTGGATGGGCATAGTATCCCCCTTAACTCCCCGACCATTTCTTCCACGGTAAGTATCCCGCTGGAGAGCGGCATGCCGGCAGCCACCAGCTCCTGGTTCAGTTCCGCCATGGGCGGTACATCCAGCTTTAGCCCCCGCAAGGTCTCAATATTTTGGAACACGTTTCTAGGCGTATCTGATAAAAACACCCCGCCGTCGGACATGACCACAACGCGGTCGGCAATGGCGGCTTCCTCCATAAAGTGGGTGATCCAGATCACCGTAATGTCATTCTCACGGTTTAGCTTGCGCACCGTCTCCAGCACATCCCGCCGGCCCGTGGGGTCCAGCATGGCGGTGGCCTCATCCAGCACCAGTACATCCGGCTGCATAGCCAATATACCGGCGATAGCCACCCGCTGCTTTTGCCCGCCGGATAGCATATGAGGTGCTGTGGCCGCAAACTCCGTCATACGCACAGCAGATAAAGCACTGTCGATGCGGGGGATCATTTCTTCCGTAGGCACACCCAGGTTTTCCAGGCCAAAGGCCACATCCTCCCGAACCACGGTAGCCACAATCTGGTTATCAGGGTTTTGAAACACCATGCCGGCATGCTTTCGTATGACCCAGGCTTCCTTTTCCTTGGCAGTGTCCATGCCGCAGACCACCACCCGGCCCTGGGTAGGCAGGTATAAGGCGTTGATTAACTTGGCCAGCGTGCTTTTGCCGGAGCCGTTGTGCCCAAGCACCGCCACAAACTCGCCCTTTTCCACCTGAAAGTCGATATGGGTAAGGGCGCTTTGTTCCGCATCCTCATACGCGTAGGACACATCCTGAACATCCACCCTGATTTCCTTCGCCATAGGCTCTCCTTCAATATTCTCAATGGGTGTGGGTATCAACGCTCATTATAACATCAATGGCATTTGGCTTCAATGTTGGATTTGGGGAGAAAGCAAGGCACAGGCAGCTGAGGCGGTGGTTTGTATTGACAATCATAAAGGAAATAAGTTACATTCACATTGCTGTCAGGTTCGTATAAGCATACAAATCAATCATACAGGCAAGAAAATTTATACGGGATGTGATAAAACCATATCCCAATGCGCCTACCCATTGTCATGACAAACTTCCCAAGGGAAAGCGGTGGAGAAATGACCAAGGATGTCTTAGGCCAAAAAATATGGGAAAACCGAAACGGCCTGATGCGCTTTGCGCTGAGCATTGTGCATAGCGGTGCCGACGCTGAGGATGCGGTATCCGAGGCCGTGGTACGCGCAATGACCGACATCGGCAAGCTGCGAAATGAAGAAAAGCTAAAGCAGTGGCTATTTTCCATAACCGCCCACTGCTGCTATGACCTTTTGCGGCACAAAAAGCGGGAGGAAGTCACAGGCGATATGGAGCGTTTTGACGCCCCTGTATTTGAAACGCCTTTGGAGGGCACGGTGTACGACCATATCGCAGCGCTAAGGCCCGCCATGCGCGAGGTTCTGGTTTTGTACTACTATGAGGGGTTTCTGGCCAAGGACATCGCCCATGTGCTCAAAATCCCCGTCAGCACGGTGCTGATGCGCCTATTGCGTGGCAGGCAAAAGCTCAAAGACATGTATGAAGCGGAGGGGGTGAGGTACAGTGACAAACAAACAGTTTGATAATATTGTACGCTGCTCCGCAAGAATGGAGGCGTTTGAATTGACAGAACATATGAAAAGCAGGCTTCAGGAGACCATTGCAAACCCCGTATCCAGAAAAAAAATGCACAGGCTGACCTTGCGCACCGTGCTGATAGCAATGCTGATTGTACTCATGCTCTCGGCGGTTGCCTACGCCGCGGCAACGAACCCGACCATTATTGAAATCTACACAAACTGGTTTGGCGCGGACAACAAAAAAGTAAAAACACTCAGCGAGCAGACCGTGCAAACGCCGGAGCTTGGCTATGCGCTGGACGACATTACCATACAACTCACCCAGGTGATTTTTGATGGCAACGCCCTGTACACCACTGGCACGGTAGCTGCCAAGGAAACAAGCAACGTGGTCATTCTAGCGGATGACTATCAACCCAGAGACCCTGCCAACGCGGACTTCCACCGCTCGAGTGAGGATTTCTCCAAATCTCCCACCTATCTGGAGGTGGCACAGCAAAAAGGCGCAAAGCTGCTGCACACCTACGTATGGGTAGAGGCGGAAGGCGGCGACGGCTCATACATGAACGACAATATTCCGCTAAAGGATGGCGGCTATTCGTTCATAACCGAGTTTCCGTATGTGAAGATTACAGGTGATAGCATTCCATGCACCATCGGTGCGCTGCAATATGAGGTAAACGAAGACGGCATCGAGCTTCCAGGCACCCGGACACGCAAGGATTGGTTTTTTACCGTGCCGGCCATCGCCAAGGAAATCCGCACACCGGTACCCACCCCGGTAATCACGCCCCTGCCGGCGGATGTGCAAAGCCAGGCGCTGATTGTGGCGGGCGATTCCCCCGATTCCATGACTGCCAAATTCTACAAAGCCGCCTATCCCGGCGCGCCTGTGGCCTATTCAAATACCCTGTATGATGAAAATGGCGTATACCATGCTACGCAGATGATTCTGGATGGCACGTCTGAATGGGATGTGATGTGCATTACCACAGGCGAAACGGATCTTCCCTTGTTGATGGAAAGCGGCCGTTTGGCGGACTTGTCCGGAAACGATTCGGTGATGGGAAAGGCATCTGCATTGTATCCGAGCATCAAGAACGCACTGATGAAGGATGGTAAATTGTACGCCCTGCCGGGTAGGATTTTCAGCCGTGACTATGCCTGCGGTTCTTACAGCATGGATACGGATGTTTGGGGAGATTTGGGCTTTACGCAAAGCGACATTCCTAAGACCATTGATGAACTGTGCGATTTCATTGACAAGTGGCTGGAACGCCCCAAAGCCGAGCGTGACAACGTGGTCGTAAGCGATGAAGGCGCCAGTTACAGCTATCACGCCTGGCTGCTTGATATGCTGTTGGACCGGTATATTGACTACTATGACTACGCAAAGGAAACGCCGGCCTTTGATACGGCACTGTTTACAAGGCTGCTTGCTCGCATTGGCGAAGTATCCGCCCGCATTCAACAAGAAGAAAAGGTCGTACCGGGAACCAAGGTTCTTTTGAATTTGGCCAATCCCCTGGATGATACCACGCGCGTTGCACCGCTTGGCCTATCTAAAGAGCACCCCTACTTAAAATCCAGCAACATGATCGTATATATCGTCAACGCCAACAGCAAGCATTTGGAGCAGGCCATCGCCTATGCACAGTGCGGGTTCATCACCCCCAGCGACGAACAGCGCATTCTGATGTATGATGGGCTCACGCTGATGGACCTGCTCAACCTTAATTATGATCAAGAGCTGAATATCAGGGATCAGAACGTGGCGCATTGGCAGGAGGAAGTGGAAAAAGCGAAAAAGGAAAGTGATCTGAAAAAAGCGAAGGAATCGCTGGCCCGTGCGCTGATCCGCCGGGATAAAGCGGAAGCCAAGGTTTTTGCAATCGACGCGGACGACCTTTATGCCTATCAAAACAACATCGCGCCGCATTTGTTCTTCCCAACACAGCGGTTCTATTACAAAAGCAGCGATGCCTGGCTCGAAATGGATAATCTGAAAAAGAGCTATCTGACTGGCAAGATGACGGCTGCGGCGTTTGCAAAGGCGCTTGATGAATTGGTAGCAAAATTGAAAACAAACTAGCAAAAGCATTTCCCAGCACCACAGCAGGCCGCCCTTCCGGCCTGCTGCTTTCTTGATATGAAAAAGCCGCCCGGGTAAAACCCGGACGGCTTTCATTGAAACATAATCAATCAACAGTAAAGGGCAGCAAGGCGATGGCACGTGCGCGCTTGATGGCCTCGGACAGTTGACGCTGGTGCTTGGCGCAGTTGCCGCTCATACGGCGGGGCAAAATCTTGCCGCGCTCGTTGGTGAAACGGCGAAGACGGTTAACGTCTTTGTAATCGATGAATTCGATTTTATCCACGCAAAAGGCACACACTTTCCTGCGGGGCTTACGGCCCCGGGGGCGTGCTCTCTTTTCGCCACGATCTTCAGACATGGGTGTATCCTCCTTCTTGTAGCGTTAAAACGGTAGCTCGTCCTCATCCACCTGTGTAAAGCCCCCGCCGCCATGGGAATCCTGGCTGTGGGTGCTGGGTGTGAAGCGGCCTTCGCCGTCTTCACCCTTGGGGGAGAGGAATTCAATGTCGTCAGCAGTTACATCCAGGGAGGCTCTTGTCGTGCCATCCTTGCCTTCGAAGGTGGACACGGAGACGCTGCCCGTCACGCAAACCTTGCGTCCTTTGGCCAGGTATTTCTGGCACAGCTCGCCCAATTGCCGCCAGGCAGTAATGCGGAAAAAGTCCGCCTCGGGCTGCTGGTTCGCTGCAGCCTGTGAGCTGCGGCGGCGGTTAACCGCGATGGTGAAGGAGCACACGTTAAGACCTGTGCTTGTAGTGCGCGTTTCGGGATCGCGGGTAAGGTTGCCGATCAGGATAATTTTGTTCATCTCATGTACCTCCCTTGGAGATCACTCTTCCGCGTTGCTGGCGTCGCTGGTTTCGGTCGCTTCCGGGGCAGCCTCTTGAGCTGCGGGAGCGGCGAAGGCGGCGGGAGCAGCCGCACGCACGGGGCGGGGCTTCACGCTGGAGCGCTTTTCTTCGAGCTTGACCACCAGATACCGGATCACGCTTTCGGAGATCTGCAGATTGCGTTCGATTTCCTTGGGAACATCACCGTTGGACTTGAACGTGGTCATGACATAATAGCCTTCGGTTTTGTAGTTGATGGCGTAGGCCAAGCGGCGCTTGCCCCATGTTTCATCAACCTTCTCCACTTCGCCGCCGTTTGTCACGATCACCTGGGTGAACCGCTCAATCAATTCCTTGCGGGCGGATTCCTCCAGCGCGGTGTCGATGATGTAGGTCAGTTCGTACCTATTCATTTCTTTCACCTCCTCATGGACGTTTGGCGCTGTATCACTTGTACAGCGCAAGGATGTGCCAATTTGAAATTATAGCACCCACTGTCATCAATTGCAAGGAAAATTTCAAATTTGACATTTTACTTATGAAATGCACACATAGATGGGGTTTACCCGCCGCTGCGCGGCAGTACAATTATCCCAATAAAACATGCCAGCGCCAACCTTGTCGAGAAGACTTCCTCCGCCCCAATGCGCATCTGTATGCGCTCTTTTCTGTTTACGAGCCTTCAACCCTTGATCATGCGGTGTCTGCCGCCGGCTGTGCGTCCGTATACACCTGGCAGGGGCCAGTCTTCTCTCATTCATAGCGCAGCCTTCGCCATCCACAATGGTCTTATGCGTACCTGTACATACCCGCCCTTTTTGTGCCCCTGCACTGAGTTGAAAGCACTTGCCAACCGCTTGTTGTCATGCTATAATTTTTTCTTGCGTGGAGAAGTATCGAAGTGGTCGCAACGAGCCGCACTCGAAATGCGGTTGTCCGCAAGGGCACGTGGGTTCGAATCCCACCTTCTCCGCCATCAATACCGACATTAGTTGGTGCAAAGAAGCTCACCGTTTGCGGTGGGCTTTTTTGATTGCCTGCAAATTTACTGTGAATCACAGGTTTTCGGCGCTCTTTTTGCAGGAATACACGAGAAGGCGCACATGCGGCATTTTGACGTTTATGGGTAACAAAAGAAAGTGCCTCGAATGACTCATAAATACACGAATCTCCAAAGGCTCTCGTGTAATCGTGCAATGATGCACCCACCCATTAAGACACAAAAAACCGGCGCTGTGGCCGGATTTTTTCTGTAATGGCTTACCTGCTTGCGTCCTCCGTGGATATTTGTCTATCTTTCCTTGACACATACAAGTGGGCTTCATAGCCAGGCCGTTAACATTTGATTGTAGTTTGATATTTGTTTTTAAAGATTTAAGCGAATTAAGCGGATAAGAATAAGAAAGTCAACTATCTCGTATTATTTATGACTGAAAGTCAAAAAATGAGTACGAGCCAAAATTATTCCTCATTTTGACCTTTTTGTGATTGCTTATACGAGGGGGGGCTGGTAAAATATGTTTGAGGTGTTAATCGACATGGAGAATACAAATGCACTAATAACGGTCGCAATGTTAGCAGCCGTCTATGAAAATGACAAAAAGGACTATTTGGACATAATCAAGCCCTTTGTATGCAATCTTCTTCCTGTGCGATCTCATCAGGTGGACTTACTTTCACTCCAGCAAAAAATGGAGGATGAATATGGATTTGTAAAAATCCCAATTGGCGTTTTGCAGCGAATCGTTTCACGACTCTGCGTAGAACAACCGCCACTTTGTTCACAGACGCGCGTGAATTGTTATGTCGTCACGAATCCTTATGACAACTCAGATTTTAGAGCAAAACGCTTGTCAATTAAGGAAAGGTGCAAAGAAGTCTCGGAGGCACTGCAAACATATCTTCGAAGCGAAAGAGCGACTAATCTTGATCTCAATAGATGCACAGCAGAGTTGTTGCGTTTTCTAGATCAATGTGGTCACCGGGTATTGAATCAAAATGAAGCACTGCGATCTCTCCCCATCGATGAACGTATAGGGAGGTATATTGCGTGCTTTATCAACATTGAAAAGGAGAAGAAAACCCCGATCTTTGACAAAATTAAGGAGTTAGCTCGCGGTTACATGGTATATAGGTGTATTTACTTTTTTAGCCAGAGTGGTTTAGAGCAGTCTAGTTTTTCTTTGAACGATGTTACAATATATCTTGACACACCGCTTATTATTGATGCCCTTGGGCTTGACACTGAGACAGGATATCGTACCGTTATGGATGCAGTTGGGCTTGCGCAGTCTCTAGGTGCGCGAGTAACTGTTTTAGAACATAATGTAGAGGAAGCAAAGGGAATTCTATATGCCTATATTACAGCGTATCCTAGGGTGCAATCTTTCGAGTTGCAATATCTAACTTTGAAAGGATATTCTTCGGTAACCCTTCGTAGTATTGCAGATCAAATTCCAACCAAAATAAAAGAGCTGCTGCAACAAGAAATAGATACTGCACCCGGGCTTGGAACTTCTTCAGATTGGGATCAAATTAATACAGAAGAAGCCTTGGTAAGGTATTACACGGAAAGTATTCGTGGAAAAGAAAAGGATGAAGTAAAAGCCGCGCGTATTGAGAATGACGTGCGGACTCTAGCGCATGCAATAAAAATCCGTAATGGTGATAGGCCAAAACAGTTTGAAAATTGCAAAGTACTTATACTTTCTGATAGCAAAACAGCTAGGTATGCTGTCCGTTCATTATATGATAATCTAGGGCGAGACGAAATAAATCTTGTTTATAGTCTGATGGATTTTAGTTGTTTAGCTTGGCTCGCTAGCCCATCACGCTCTACTGATATAGCAGAAGATTTATTACTCTATAATGCAGCATCGGCTCTTACCGCATCTGATCAGGTAATTGAATTAATGCTAAAGTACGTTGATGAACTAGCAGAAGTAGGGGCTATCGGCGAGGATATGGCTTTCTTGTTAAGGACGCATCCATCAGTTAAGGTAGCAGCTGCAGAAGTAACCGGCAATAATGAGCAAACATTCACTCCAGATATGGTAACCACCATATATGATGTGGCTATCACAAACCGCGCCATTGAAGTTGCGGCCTCACAGTATGCGCCGCAGGTAGAACACTTGTCTGAGCAACTGGAGAATAACAAATCGCAGAATGCCGCTATGCAAGAAGAAATGCGCAGACGAGATGCAAAAGACGCAAAGCGAATTAGCAATTTGTCTTCCAAAGCCCAAGGAAAATCAGACTTATTTGTCAATGCGATAAGGAAAGTGCTGATATTTATATTGCGAATCTTTCAATCTTTGTTAGTTTTATTTGTTCTTTATTCGCTTTATAATGACGCTAAAGCAAATTCTGATTCTGGATTATCCTTTTTCCAAGTTATTGCTGCTGTATTTGCGCTCATTAGTGCAATAGACTTTTTCGTCCCCAAGATGCGTTTTCTTGACAAGTGGGTCAATAAGTTTGCAAATTTCTGCGGCGACAGGATATACAAAAGAGAAATGGAACACGGAAAACGTTACATTAATGTATAAATGGATGTTAGTAAAACCATGTAATGGTACACCTACTATCACCCCACGTACCCGTGCATCTGTTGGTTTTCTTTGGTTACTAACACGTTTGCCTTGAAATGCCAGGCTTTGGGTGCTTATGCTGCCGGAATACACGGGCAGACACATAAGTAGTATTTCAACGCTAGTGGACCGTAAAAAAGCTTTCAGACAACTCAAAAAAACACAAATCTTAAAAGGCTCCCGTGTAAGGTGTACTGATGCACCCACCCCAGAGAGACGAAAAATCCCGGCGCTGTGTGGCCGGGATTCCCGCTGGTTTTGCTTACTCATAAGCGCATTCTTTAGTCGTCGCACCTTTCTTGCCTCTACCTTTGTTCACAGGCTTCTTGGCCGGTACATCGCTCTCGGCCTGTGTCTTCGTCTCGGTGCGTTCCGGCTCCGATGTGATTACCAGAAGCTGTCCTTTGCCTTCGCCCTTAATAATCTCGGTCTTGATGGCCTCGCCGTCCGCCATTGCCGCCGCGATATCGGTCATCGGCTCGCCGGTAGCTTGTGCGTCCTCCAGCGCTTGGGCGAATGCCTCCACCGCCGATGCGGGAAGGGCCTCGGCCGCCTGCTCATCTTGCATCTGTGATACCGCCCCCGCCACCTTATCCACAACCGGTGCTTTTTCCTGTGCCTGCGCTTCTTGGGCTAAGGTCTTTCGCGTCCTACGCTCCCGCATCTCCGGGAAAACCTCGGGAAGTACGCCCGGCTCGAACATGATCTTGAATGTGATCGAGCCGTTCAGGGGTGCATCGAATTTGAAGTCATGCAACTCCAGCTTTTTGAGCTCGTCTGGGATTTCGATGTTCTTATACCGCTTGATCTCCTTGCCATCCACCAGCAGACATACCGGAACCGCGTCCCTTAATTTCGCCGTGAGCTTGCCCATTTCCATGATGCGTTCCTCCCGTTAATTATTGTAGCCCTTGCCTTGAGGCACTGTCAGCTTACATATTCACGGATGGAAAGCAATACTTTTCGCGAAGAAAAGCAAATGAAGATTCCGCACTCTACACGCCCACCAACGCCGTTATTCGTCTTCGAGGGCGGGCCTCTTGGCCATGCTTACGTCAAAAACGCACCACACTGGCGTTGGTGGCGCGATATGGCAAGGTATGCTTTCTTAATGGCCGTGACCCTTCCTTTTCGGGGTGCTGCTACAGTCTGCCAAAAGGAGGCGGTTTCATGAGAAATATACTGTTGGATTTGTTTAGAGGGAATCTATCGCTATCCAAGCGCCTTATAAACAAGGCACGGACTACGCCCGCACTATGAACCAAATCGTAGAAATCGAAGGGGGAATCAGAGCCGTGATACCCAAAGAGCATGAGGAATAGTTAAGGCTGCGGACATCGCGCATAAAGAGTAAGCACTCAACAGGCTTCACGTCCGTGCCGGTGGCAATCATATCAACCGTGACAGCTATGCGTGGGTTATAGCCATTGCGGAACTCGGACAGAATGGTTTCCGGCTTGTCTGCTCCATAGGTGATTTTGCGGCAGAACTCATTGCCGACACCGAATTCGTCACGCAGGATCTGAATGATGTCGTCAGCATGGCTGTCGGTCTTGGCAAAGATAATCGTCTTCGGTACTTCCGTTCTGCCGGGGAAGATCTCAGTCAGCAGTTTATCCTTGAACGTGCGAATGACCGTGCGGATCTGACTCTTGTTCACCACATCGCGGTCAAGCTGTGTCCCGGCATAGGTTTCATCCTCATCGAGCATCTCCCACCGCTTTCTGCGGGTCAGGCGGTCGCGCTTCTCAACCACTTGCTTGAGGATAGTCGCACCGCCTTTAGTTATCGCCGTTTCGATGATGAAGGTATCGAAGCCGACATTGACATTGTCAAGAACGGCTTGCTCGTGGGTGTATTCACTGACCACATTCTCGTTAAAGTAACCGAAAGTACGCTTGTCCGGCGTGGCGGTCAAGCCGATTTGGAAAGCGTCAAAGTAATCAAGCACCTGCTGCCAGATGTTATAGATGGAGCGGTGGCATTCGTCTATGATTATGAAGTCAAAGAACTCCGGCGGGTACTTGGCGTTATACTGTACCTCGCGAGGTCTGCCGGTTGTCTTATGTTCATTTGGGTTTTCTTCTTCAAGCGACTCATCCAGTTCCTCGCCGCGCAGGATGGAGTACATTCGCTGTATCGTGCTGATGCAAACCTGCGCTGATGATGGGATAGATGGCGAGTTCAGTCGGCGGACATCGTAAAGTTCCGTGAACAGTCGTTGGTCATCTGTCGGTGTATAGCCACGGAATTCAGATTCCGCCTGAAGGCCGAGGTTCTTTGTATCCACAAGGAACAGCACCCGTTTGGCACGGGCGAATTTCAGTAAGCGGTAGACGGTCGTTATCGCCGTGTAGGTCTTTCCGGCACCGGTAGCCATCTGAATCAGCGCACGGGGTTTGTTTTCACCAAACGACCTCTCCAAGTTTAAAATCGCTGTGGTCTGGCAATCGCGGAAGCCTGTGTTATCAAACGCAGGAAATGACCTCATTCGGTTGCGGAGAGTATCGTTGTCCTCCAACCAGTCGCGCAGGGTTTCCGGGCGGTGGAAAGAGAACACCTCGCGGGAGCGGGCGTTAATGTCGTTATAGTCGGTAATGCGGGTAATAATTCCTGTGGATTCATAGGCAAAACGAATATTAACACCACCGACAGCCCATCGAACGCCGCTTGTGGCGTACCGCTGTGACTGCGCTTCATGGACGGTAATGTTCTGACCTTCCTCGGCTCTTTTAGCTTCAATAACCCCGACAGGCTTTCTGTCCACGAAAAGCATATAGTCCACAGGACCAGAATCCGTGTGGAATTCGCGTACGGCAACGCCCAACTTAGCGGCAGGATTGAATGCGTTCATATCCTGCACATCCCAGTCGGCGGCGATCAGCTTCTTATCTATTTCGATTCGCGCTTTTGCTTCTGGGGTCATTGAGTTCACCTGCTTTTTCTAACTAGTCCAATCAATAGCTTTTTAGTATAAATAATGTATCCTTACACTTCTTCACGCAATGTTAAGATATACATTAAAGCCCTGCATGAAATAACATATTTATGTTTCCTATTACAACAACAATCCATATTATAGCAAATAAAACAAGAATTCGAAAGGTGTTGCGGATGAAACACAGAGATTAAGCTAAATTCGAGTTTTGAACCTCTAACTTTTAAACATCTGTTAAAAGCCCTCGGCTGTTGAATGTTGCTGCCGAGGGCTTTTGCGGAACAACCTGAATTCCTAAAATAATGGCAATGCATCCGTCCAATGATTGAGCTGCCTCATTGGCTCATACCCCTTTATGGTCTAGTCGTCTTTGTCAAAATACTTTTTAAACATAGAAATAATGGCCTTCTTAAGTTCGGGGCTATAATGTGACCCCACATGCCAGTCGCAGTCTATACAGAAGGCTAGACCACCCGCATCAAATGTTATTACCATATTTTTACTTCCACAAATGGGACATATTCTTTCATCTTTTTTACCCATATAATGAACTCCTTTGATATCAGATTACGTTGACTCCTTAGTTTTCTAGCTAAAACCATAGATGATAAAAGTATTCCGATAAAATAGAGGTTAACCCGCTTTCATAGATCGGCTTCATTCCGCTCTTCCACAACCTTTGTCGCTTTTATCAGCGGTAATGTTTGCCCCTTTTCATTTTCCATGATTGCAACAACGCCGACCAAACGCCCTTTATCTGGCAGCAGAAAACTACAATGTAACAGTGCGTTACAGTTCTTCATTATAGCTTTTCTAGTATTACCATTGTAGCTATCGCTCAGCGTAATACTGCGGGGAGTAAAAGGTGAGAAGGTAAGAATGCCGTCACGCTGCATACGTTTTAAGTGGTCGTAGACTGTCGCCGTAGATTTAAGGCCAACCGCACAACTAATTTCCCTAATAGTAGGGCAGTAGCCGTGCTCTTTTGTATAAGAGTCCACAAAGCTAACGATTAGGTCACGCCTTGCGGGATTTCTTATGGCCATTAAATAAACACCTTTCTGTTGTTATTTTCTCTCAACGAACCAGCGGCCTGTTATTGACTGCCCGTACACTGGGTTGTGCTCAAAAAACAAATACCGCTCCTTGTCTTGAATGCGTACTGTATAACGATCTCCCTGTCCACCAGCCTTTTCCGAATAGCTTGGTCGCACATTCAGCACTTGGTCGATTTCATATCGATGTCCGTCTTCCCAAGTCAATGCTTTGGGTATCATCCGACCACTGTTTTCAAAAGCCACATCAACAGAAACATACACCCTAGGGTTATTAGCAGGCATAATCGACACCTCATTCAAGCATAGAGTGAACGTGTTGATCTTATTTGGATTCTTCCTCGGCAAAAAGCTCATCCAGAATGACGCTTTCTTCTGGTGTGGCCAGTTGATCTGGATCGACGATGCCCAATACACGGCCAACGCAACGGACGTTGTCGTCCTCTGTCGGATGGATCATACTGTACTTTGTATTATGGGAACGAAGGCCATCCTGCTGATATTCCTTTACATAGCCTTCTCCCGCTACGACGAAAATGCCTATATCTCCAGCTCCAAGCTCGGATGTATGCTGTACAAATACCCTGTCACCGTTGCGAAAGGTAGGGAACATACTGTCACCGCTTACGGTGATGATTTCATCAGCCTGCCGCGCGTTTTGGCTGGTACGAACATAAATGTATTCCGGCTCGGTGATACCGTCCAGAGCCATACCTGTACCTGCCGAAGCGGGCAACTGAGCATCTGCCAGCCTGATAAATTTCGACTTTTTTTCCGCATCAAGCAGTTCGCGCTTTTCATTCTCAGACAGCGTTTTCAGGATTTGCCGCGCTGTTCGTTTGTTGTATTTGTTGAGTGAGCGGTAGCTACGCATAACTTCCAGTTCATCCAAAGGCGCTGTTGCATCGGTAGGCAAACCGAAGAAAACTCCCAGCGGAATGTTCAGGTATGAGCATAGGTCCGTTATTACATCAAGATCAGGGCGAGAATTCCCATTCTCCCAGTTGCTAACAGCATTTTTTGAGTAGCCGAACATTGCGCTCAATTGCGCCTGCTCAAGTCCTGCCTTCTGCCGATACCCACGAATAATTTTCCCATAGTCCCGCTTCATCTTCTGGAATGCAGGCAAGTCTTCCTTTGTCTTTATTGTAGGCTTAGCTTTCCCCTGATCTTTCCGCTCCGGTGTTTTCATGATAAACCCCTCTTTCTTAGCATATAGACCCTTTTGTTCTTAATACCGAAATATTAGCACAGGTTTGCTGTACCGTAAAGAGTTTATTTTTACCATTTCGCATGTTCTCCAAACGCATAATCGAATAATCGTTGATTATCAAGGATTATTTGTGTTGTACGCTTGTTTGAATACGGAATCTTGTTCGCTTGTCAGTGAAATGTTTCTGTGTTACCTTATTGGTGCTTCATGAAGTGGTGATAAGAAATGATAACCGAGTGGCAACATTGAGATGGAACTTGGGAGGTGTATTTGTGTACGAGCGGATGATCTTGCATAGCGATGCAAACGCATTTTATGCGTCTGTGGAGATGATGCTCAACACATCCTTGCGTGGAAAAGCCGTGGCCGTATGCGGCAGCACGGAAAACAGGCATGGTATTGTGTTGGCAAAAAGCGAGAAGGCGAAAAAGGCAGGTGTGAAAACCGGCCAGGCCAATTGGGAAGCGAGGCAAGTGTGCCCCGGCCTGATCGTCGTCCCACCACAGTATGAACAGTATGTCAAATACTCCAAACTGCTTCGTGCAATCTACCTCCGATATACCGATCTCGTCGAGCCTTACGGCATGGACGAATGCTGGTTGGATGTCACCTCCTGTCGTCTGCTTTATGGTTCAGGTGAAAAAATTGCTAATGAGATCAGGCAGACGGTGAAAGATGAGCTTGGACTGACGGTATCCATCGGTGTTTCCTTTAACAAGATTTTCGCTAAACTTGGCTCAGACATGAAAAAGCCGGACGCCGTGACTGTTCTGGACGAAAACAATTGGAAAGAGCGTATTTGGCCGCTCCCGGTTTCAGAGCTTCTGTTCGTTGGCAGAGCGACGACAAAAAAGCTTATGGATAGGGCTGTTTTCACCATTGGAGACCTTGCCAAAACACCTCCAGAGTATCTGCTCAACTGGTTTGGCAAAAATGGCACGGGGCTCTGGACGTTTGCTAATGGATTGGACATGTCCCGCATCATGTACACCGAGTATGCCTCTCCGATCAAATCTGTTGGCCATGGCATCACCTGTACATGTGACCTACAGAGTAACGAGGATGTCTGGAAGGTCATGTTGGAGCTTTCACAGGATATTGGACACAGGCTGCGCATTCATGGACTGGCAGCACAGGGTGTACAGTTGTCGGTTCGAGGCAATGACCTGGCATCAGAACAATTTCAGATGCAGTTATCCTACCCCAGTCAGAGCCCTTTGGAAATTGCGCAGGCCGTCCGGATTCTATTTGAACGTCGTTATCGCTGGAACACCACGGTCAGATCTGTAACTGTCCGTGGTATCAATCTGATTCCTCGTGATCAGCCTGTGCAGTTGGATATGTTTGGAGACGAAACAACCCGCGCTCGCCGTCAGAAACTGGAGGATGCGATTGACGAAATACGCGGTCGGTTCGGGAACCGCGCTATCTATGCTGCTTCCCTCATGGGTGACCTGCATATGCCAGGAGACGGTCGCCATGAGGTTACAATGCCCGGCATGATGTACCAATAAAGGAAAAGGAGTTAGGTGCTAATCTGGTTGTTACGGAGGAAAAAGAGAAACGATGAGTACCAAGCATCTTCCATGTCCATGGTGCCAAAAGGGAACTGTTGTTGTTGATGTGCGCGGAAAAGTACATTTCTCCTGTCGCTGTCATGAATGCGGTCATTTTATCAAGGTAGACGCACAAGCAATGACAGTCACCCGAGGTACAGCACTAAAGAAATCATCCAGCCGAGAGCCGCGCGATTTGTGCGACTGTCCAGGCAAACCGGAATCGCCGAAAAACTAAATACCAAAGACCTTATCCGCACACGCGATATTACCCTTTATGGATGCGTGGCCGGGAAGGCGATCGTTTTGCTGACTGAGTCACTTTGGGCCATGAACCGGGGGTTCATGTAGCTACACCAGACCGGAGTAAAGCCGTTATTGGCTTACTCCGGTTTTTTGTCAGCCTGACGGCTTTGCTCCACCCACGAGAGGAGCAGAGCCGGATGAAGTACACGTACAGGTTTGCATCGGGAGAATCCGTTGGAATCGAGGTGTCGGCGGAATTAGAAGCACTACTGAAAAATGAGGATCGGCTGGAATACAACAACGACCATGCCAACACAAGGAGGCATGTTCACCTGGATACCGGAATGGATGGAGGCGCGGATTGGCTGGCGGTGGAGGATGCAGAATTGCATGCCGTGTTTGAAGGTGAAGGGGATTCCGCCCGGCTGCACAAAGCGCTTGATAAAATTAGGCCCGAACAGCGCGCCTTGATACATGCGCTGTACTTGAGTGAAAAGCCAGTCTCCCAGGCTGAATATGCCGCCCGGCTAGGGATAACAGAAAAGAGCGTAAAGCAGAACGCTTGGCGGGCAAGAGAAAAAATAAAAGAAATTCTAAAAACGCTGTAGACCTTCCCCCCTTCTCGTGGCCTATGGGTGGAGGGAGAAAAATCCGCCCTCCGGAAAGGACGGAATCCCATATGAGGCACAGCATACGAATCGACCTGAAAGGCCGCGATCCCACCGGCCCGATCCTGGAGTGCCGCACACGCCCGCTGTCCACATGGCTGTGGAAGCTACTTTTCGGGAAGAGGCACAGCGTCGTGGTGCTCATGCCGGGCGGCTCGGTAGACTCGGTGAACATCGTCGAGCAGCTGGAGGTGTCATAGCTATGGGCATGAACGATAACCCAGCTCCACCGGTCCTGGCGAAACTCTACGAACACCAGATCATGGCATATCTCTTTGTCCTTGGACTTTTTGATGAACTGGATAAAGGTGCAGAAAGCCGGGGAGGTGATGCAGATGAACGTTTCCACGGGTAAGGGCGCAGCCCTCCTTATGGAGATGGGTTAAATGGCACTGGAAAAACGATCACCTCAGTTGCTATCGTCGGTACGCTCTGGCAACAAGGCCGCATCCAACGTCTACTGATTGTCGCACCGCTCTCTATCCTGGGCGTATGGGCAGACGAGTTCCAGAAATTCGCTGACTACAACTACAACCTCGTCATGCTGGAGGGCACTACCGCCCGAAAGGTCGATACCATCCGGCATATGAATGGCTCCGCTCTCCAGGTACTTGTAGTAAATTACGAAAGCGCGTGGAGGCTTGAAGCGGAGCTAGCAAAATGGAAGCCGGACATGATCGTATGCGACGAAGGGCACAAGATCAAGACGCATAATATCGCAGCCTCAAAGGCCCTCCACCGGCTGGGTGCAAAAGCGAAGTATCGCCTATTACTCACTGGCACCGTCATCACGAACAAGCCGGTGGACGTATTCAGCCAGTATAAATTTGCAGACCCACGTGTTTACGGTCAGAGCTTCTACCTGTTCCGTAACCGGTTCTTCGACATGACAGGCTACGGCAACCACACGCCAATCATGAAGCGGACGATGGAACAAGAGTTCACTGAACGGCTACACTCCATTGCATTTCGTGCAACTAAATCGGAATGCCTGGATCTTCCCGATACCACGGATATCGTACAGCGCGTGGAATTGGAGCATGCCGCCATGAGAACCTACCGCCAGCTCGTCAAGGACAGCTACGCAGAGCTAACAGGCGATACGGTGACCGTTACGAATGTGTTGACCCGGCTACTGCGGCTATCGCAGCTCACAGGCGGATTCCTCGGCGGCGATGAGTCCGCAGCCACCGAGCAGGTTTCCTCTGCAAAGCTGGATGCTCTCTCCGACATCATCGAAAGTGCGGAGCAGGACGGCAAGAAGCTGGTGGTCATCGCCCGATTTATCCCCGAGATACGCGCTATCGGAAAACTACTCACGAAGAAGGACATCCAGTACGCTCAGATTTCCGGCGAAATCAAGGATCGGGACGCACAAGTAACAGCCTTCCAGAAAGATCCCGGCGTGGCTGTGTTCATCGGCCAGATAGCCACGGCGGGCCTGGGCATTACACTGACCGCCGCCAGCACTATGGTTTTCTACTCCATGGACTACTCGATGAGCAACTATGAGCAGACCCGTGCCCGTATCCATCGCGTCGGCCAACGGCAGCCCTGTACCTACATCCACCTTGTCGCAAAGGGTACGGTGGACGAAAAGGTGCTCCAGGCGCTTCGGGACAAAGCCAATCTCGCAAAGGCGCTGGTGGACGATTACCGGGCCGGGCGCAACCCCTTCACCATATGACAGGAGGCAAGATGGATAATAACCGACTCTTTGAATTAGCTGATGAACTGAAATCCCTACGCGACCGCAAGGATGCGCTGGAGGCCGAGCTTAAGCAGGTGAACACTGACATTGACAACGTGGACTATCACCTGTCCACCTTGATGGCTGAAACCGAGACGCAGAATTTCACCCGTGCAGGCACTATGTTTTGTCTCACCAACAAGACCCGCGCTTCCGCCACGGAGGGTATGAGGGACGAGCTGTTCGCCGCACTCCGCGCCGAAGGCTTCGGTGACATGATCTATGAAACCGTAAACGCAAATTCTCTCTCTGCCTTCGTGAAGGAGCAAATGGCCGAGAGTGGTGACCAACTTCCCACATGGCTGGACGGCCTGGTGAACGTATTCGAGAAAACAACAGTGGGCGTGCGCAAAGCAGCCCGATAAAAAGCGGAGGATATGAAAATGAGCAATAAAGAGATTTCCACCATCAATAGCTATACCGCTCTGGAAGGTTTCAATTTGGCCGATGCGCTGTCCGAGGAAATGGTCGGTATGAACATCACTTTCGACCGGGTGATGATCCCAGCCGCTGGCGGCACCGTGTTTGAGGTGCCCGGTGAATTGCCCGGCGAGACAGATACTGTGAAGGAGTTCAGCGGCGTAATCCTGTTTCACCATCCGCTGTTCTCTTACTACAGGGAGCGGTTCACTGGCGGCAATAATCCCCCAGATTGCGGTAGCTATGACGGTGTGACCGGCGTGGGTGATCCAGGTGGAGTCTGCGATCATTGCCCACTTAACCAGTTCGGGAGCGGTGATAACGGCGGTAAGGCCTGTAAGAACAAGCGCCGCATCTTCATATTGCGAGAGGGCGAAATGATCCCGCTGGTTCTGACGCTGCCCACCGGCTCCATGAAGGAGTTCGGCGTGTACATCAAAAGACTGCTGGGCAAGGGACGGAAATCCTGCTCCGTGGTGACACGCTTCTCCCTCAAGAAAGCGACGAACGTAGGCGGTATCGCGTATTCGCAGGCTCAATTTGCGGTGGATCGAGTGCTGACCGATGTAGAGCTTCCCCTGATCCTCTCAATGTCTGAGCAAGTGAAGCAGTTTGCCACTCGCATCGGGTACGAGGAAGAGTCTGCCTCTGCGGAGGTCATTGACCCCGAGACTGGCGAGATCATGGGGAACGAGCCGGTTATCCAGCCTCTGAGCTAAAGCTGAGCGCCGGAGGGCGGCTTTTCTGCCCTCCGGCCTTCCGAAAGGAGTGATGCCAAATGAGTTACCGAATGGAAACCGACCTGCAGGCTATTGATGAATACATTCGAGGTGCGCCTGTTGTGGCTTTTGACTTTGAAACGGCTCCGCTACTTCAATATCGCAACGACCCCAAGGCCGCGCTGGACGCGCACCGTGCCTTTATTGTGGGCATTTCTCTCTCTGTTGCAGAGGGCAGCGCCATATATGTGCCTCTCCGGCATCTTGGCGGCGGTAATGCCGACCCTGAGCAGGTGATCCCCTTTTTGCGGGATTCGCTCTGGCTGAACCCCACTATCACGAAGGTGGCGCACAACCTCACCTTCGAGAGCATGTTCCTGTACGCGCAGGATATCATCCTGCAGCCGCCGTGCTATGACACCATTGCCGCCGCGCAAATGACGCTCATGAGCACGTTTGAGTTTCGTGGTCTGTCCGACAGCGGTCTCAAGAAACTGGTGCCGGAATTGTTCGGCGACGAGTTGCCTACCTTCGAGGATGTGACGGAGGGCCGATTCTTCGATGAGTTGGATTCCCACAACCCGGAAACCATCCACTACGCCTGCGCTGATGCCGATTATGCACTCCGCTTATATCATCGGTTCAATCTGTGGTTCGACGCTTTCCTCCCCAAACATCGCTTTATCGTAGAGCAGGTGGAATCCCCCACGGCGGTCTATTGCGGCCTGATGAAGTATAACGGACTGCTTATGGACGAGGAAGCCATGATCCGCAAGCAGGGCGAATGTGCGGCCCGGTTGATCGACCTACAAGGCAAAATCCGCAGCATGATAGGCGACGTGGACATCGGCGCGAACGCGGGGACGCAGGCATTCAAAGACTACCTTTTCAAAGCCCTTGGCCTGCCAGTTATGAAAACCACGGAGAAGAACGCCGAGGCCGCAGACGATCAAACGATGGTGATGCTTGCGGAATGGAGTGCGGAGCACCGCCCGGAGTTGGTGCCGCTGTTCGAGTTGGTACAAACATACCGCAAATGGTCGAAGCTCAAAACGACGTATATCGACGGTTATTTGCGCTTCATGAACCCGGCGACCGGGCGCATTCATCCCGACCTGCTCCCGTTGGCAACGGAAACCGGGCGCTTCGCTGCGCGTAATCCCAACATGCAAAATTGCCCGCGCAAGACCAATGACCCGGTGGGCATCCGCTCCTTCATCGTCGCGCCAGAGGGTCATGTGCTGGTATCCTGCGACTTCTCGCAGATTGAGCTGCGCGTCGGTGCGTTCTACTGCCGGGATGAAAAAATGCTGGAAACCTACCGCACGGGAGGCGATATCCATGCGCAGACCACCGGCGTCATTTTCGGCATTCCCTATGCGCAGGCTGTGGACAAAGGTACACCCGACTACAAAGAGCGCCGCACGATTGCCAAGAACGTCAACTTCGGCGTGTTCTATGGGTTGTTCGCGCGCGGCCTTCAACGCACCCTGAAATTCAAGGCGGGGCTTACATCGTCGCTTGAGGATTGTGATTGCATCATTCGTAATCTGAAATCCGGCTATACGAATCTGGCCCGCTGGCAAGAGCAGGCGAAAAAGGCGGCTACTTGCCGCCAATACACGCAGACCTTCCTTGGACGGCGGCGTTACCTGCCGGGCATTCGTTCGCAGGATTGGGGACGCCGGAGCTTTGCGGAACGCTGTGCCTTGAACACCCCGATACAGGGCACTGCCGCTGACATCCTCAAGCTGGCGCTGGGTCGCTTGGTGGAAAGGCTGCCAGAGCGCCCGTGGCTAAAACCGCTGCTGCAAATCCACGATGAGTTGGTGTTCGAGCTGCCTGCCGATCGGCTTCGTGATGCAGTGGCCTTTATAAGGGAGTGCATGGAAGCACAGCCCTTCTCGGAAATGGATGTGCCGATTGTGGCCGAGGCTGCCTATGGCACCGATTTTGGACACATGGAGGAAATAGAAACGTGAACGAACAGATGAAAAACGCTGAGGGCTATTACGATCCCACGGCCGCCACTGCTTTTCTGAATATCGAGCGGGAGGAACGTGCCCAGCGCTTGGGTTACATGCCGCTGGTTTACATCTGCTCCCCATATCGTGGCGACGTTGATCAAAATCTTCAAAACGCCCGCCGATATTGTGCCTTCGCCTTGACGCAAAAGGCGCTACCTGTCGCTCCCCACCTGTTGTTCCCGCAATTCATGGGCAGCGAGGAAACCGATGAAACCCGCGAATTGGCACTGCATATGGGCCTGATCCTGATATCGAAATGCCGAGAGTTGTGGTTCTTCGGCGATACGATCAGCGACGGCATGAAGAACGAGATCAACAGAGCGCGATGGCGCGATATGACCGTACGACATTTCACAAATGATTGCCAGGAGGTTACCGTATGAGTTACCCCAATGAATTGACTGCTCTGCCGCAGTGGATATGCTGGCGACTGGAGCCCGACCCGAAGGGCGACAAGCCTCGAAAGGTTCCCTATGATCCCAAGACCGGACGCAAGGCATCCTCAACCAACCCACAGACCTGGGCGACGCTGTCGGAGGCTGAGGCTGCGCGCAGTAAGTTTTTGTTCACGGGCCTGGGTTTCGTGTTCACGGAAGAATGCGGTATCGTCGGCGTGGACATTGATCATTGTCGCACCGAGGATGGCACCCTGAACGATACAGCTCGCGCTATTCTGGAAAAGCATCCGTCCTATACGGAAATCTCGCCCTCAGGCACCGGCTTACACATATTTTATCACGGTACTATGCCGGGCAAGGGCAACAAGAACAGCACTACAGGAGTGGAGATGTATTCCACCGGCCGCTATTTCACCATGACAGGGCAGCAACTGGACGGAACGCCGAAAGATATTGTCGATGGATTGGTGGCGCTCCCGTGGATTCATGAGACCTTTGTTGCAAAGAGGCGCAAGCCCAAAGCGGCCAAGGCAGCGCGCAAGCAGGTAAGGTTGGCCGATGAACAGGTGCTGGAAAAGGCCCGCGCAGCTTCGGGTGGCGACGAGTTTTCCGATCTGTGGGAAGGCCGATGGAAGGACAAATATGGCTCCCAATCCGAAGCCGATCTTGCGCTTTGCTGTGCACTCGCCTTCTGGACAGGCAAGGATGCCGAACAGATGGACAGGCTGTTCCGCCAGTCGGCGTTGATCCGGGAGAAGTGGGACAATGTTCATCATGCGGACGGCTCTACCTATGGTGCAGAGACGATCCGGCAGGCTATTGAGCGTACCGATCAGACCTATTCCCCGGAGGGCGAACCGGTCATCTTTGAGCAGAACGGGCGCTACTACCGCGTCAAGGGCGAACAGGTCTATCCGATCACCAATTTCATCGTCCACCCGCTCGAGATGCTGATTGCCGAGGATGAAACACAGATGACCTGTGACCTTGTGACCATATACGGAGATACCTTCCGGCAAACTTTCATGACCACTGATTTCGGTAACCTTCAGAAATTCAAAGGTGTGTTGAACAAACGGACGATTTCACTCAGCTACACGGGCAGCGACGGCGACCTTGAATTGCTAAAAGGCTATCTCGCTGGGCTTACATGGCAGGTGAAATATGGCGTCAAGGCACTAGGCATGCACGAGCGAGATGGGCGTTGGGTCTTCGTTGGCAGAGGTGGTGCTTTCGCTGCGGGTGGTGAAGATGTGGACGATATGGTGCAACTTGAAAAGCATGCCTCCATAGAAACAACGCTGCATGATGCCAGCGCCATTACGCCGGAGCGCTTCGCGGAGCTTGCACCATTGCTGCTGGAATACAACGAGCCGGCAAAGACAGTCTCTGTCCTTTCATGGTGCGCAGGCTGTTTTGTAAAGGAGCATCTTCGAAAGGCAGGTATTAAATATCCGCATTTATTTCTAATTGGTGAAGCAGGCAGCGGCAAATCAAATACACTGGAGCGCGTGATCCTACCCATATTCGGGAGGAGCAAAGTAGTGGCTGCACCGCAAGTCACGGCTTTCACACTTATGAAGGACGCCGCCTCCAGCAATCTGTTCCCGCAGGCGTTAGATGAATTCAAACCCTCGAAGATCGACCGCTTCCGCCTGGATGCTCTGCACAACCATATGCGTGACAGCTACGACGGCCATGCGGGCATGCGTGGGCGCGCGGATCAGACGCAAATCTCCTACGACCTGCTAGCCCCGGTGGTCGTGGCTGGCGAGGAATCCGCAGACGAAACGGCCGTGCGGGAACGCGGTATGGAACTGTTGTTCAGCAAGCGCGACCTTAAAGATGCTAGATGCCGCGCATCCTTCCAACGGCTGACGGCAATGCAGAATGATCTCCCCAGGATGGGCCGGGCGCTCTTGGATACGGTGCTGACGTTATCCACCAAAGCTGTGCAACAATGGCATGATGAAGCGTTGGCGCTTTTCAATCCCGCGCTGCCATCCCGCGTCGTGAACAACCTCGCATGCTGCATGGTTGGTACTCGACTACTTGAAGCGCTCTGTGCCAGACAGGGTTTCGCATGGGGTCAGGTGTTTCCCATCAGCATAGATGCCTGCGTCAGGCATATGGAATATGCAGTCCGGGAATATCTGCTCGACGGCGGCGACTCCAACAAGAGTGTCATTGAGCAAACGCTGGAGGTCATGGACAGAATGACTGTCAGCGCGGAGCATTGTGCCTTCTCCAAGGATGGAAAGGAGGTCGCCTTCCTGTTCGCCCGTTTCTATGACCAATACACGAAGTATCGGCGCGATCATGCGATCTACGGCGAGTGTCTGTCGTACAACCAATTCGTGAAGCAACTAAAGAAATCTGATCTTTTCTTGGCCTTCAAGACGGTTCGGATTGGTAGTGCAACACCCAAGGCGTATGTACTTGACTATGAGATGATCCAGCAGCGCTGCAATGTATCGGGGTTTCTCGGGACTGATGTACCGCCGTTACATTGAGCATTGCCACGATTGGTGAGACGGGGGTTGTGGTAGTGTGGTAGAAAATTTTAATTTTCTATATATACACGGAAACGGAAATGCGTTTCGCGCACGCATGCGCGCATGCGCGCGTATATACGGCTACCTCTACAAAACCCCTCCACACTTACCACGAAACCACAAAGGAGACAGGAATGGCTGAGCGTGATATCGTTACCTCGATTCTGCGGCTGCTCAAGAAAATGCCTTGCTGCTTCGCATGGAAGGAGCACGGTGGAATTTATGGGACGGCAGGCGTTCCGGATATCATTGCCTGCGTTAACGGGAGGTTTGTGGCCTTCGAGGTCAAAACCGAAACCGGCAAAATGACAAAGCTCCAAGAGATCACGATACAAAAAATCAGGAATGCAAAAGGACAAGCCTTCAAAGTCACTTCGGCGGCGGAGGTCGCCGCAATACTCAAACAATTGGAGGATTGACCCTTATGAACGATAAATCGATGACCGCCAAGGAATATCTCTCCCAAGCATACCGGATTGACCAGCGGATAAATGCGAAGTTGGAACAGGTAGCACGGCTGCGCTCCCTGACCCAGCGGGTCACCACCACTTTTGACTCCCAGCGGGTTAGCAGGACACGTGATGTGACATCGTCCCAAACAGCGATCAACAGACTTATAGAGGCTGAGGAAAAGGTGAATAAGGACATTGATGCCTTTATTGACTGCAAGCGTGAAATCCAGGAGGTTATCGACTGTTTGGAAGATGATGATTGCCGGCTTCTTTTAGAGCTTCGCTATCTTTGCATGAAATGCTGGGATGATATCGCAATTGAAATGCATATCAGTCGCGCGCATGTTTACCGGCTGCACAACCTGGCACTGGCAATGACTGAAGATATCCTTGAAAAACGGAGGATGCAAAACGATGCAAGCTGTCTCCATGCGTAACAATCCTCTTTATGCTCTTCCTTACTACAAGGTCCTCCATTTAGCCAATACTGTCTCTACCTTATACAGCTTACCTTTCATTCCGGCGAAAACGCTTATGCAGCAGTATAGTACAAAAAGCCCGATGCCTATTATTCTGGAAAACGAAAAGGGCAGGATATGGGTTGACAAATACTATATCGCCATTCAGATGACAGACGGCATTGTTCGATATGTGTATCTTACAAGGCATCACATCCAGGAAGAGTATCAAAGCTATCTATTGGCACGGCATATCCGAAGGAATCGGGTTTACCTGCCGGATACTATTAAAAAGGAATTTCAGTCTGCTACCAGGAAAATGAACCGGGAGAATAAAAACTACTACGTTTTCGAGAAGTGGACACTAAAGGAGACAAAATGAGACCCATAAGCATGTTAATATAGTATTGTTGAATCATATCTCCCAAGCCTTCACGGTGTATGAACCGCGAGGGCTTTTCTTTTGCGCCTGGAGGTGTGCATGCCCAGAAAACCAAAGCGCCCTTGCAGCTATCCTGGCTGCCCGGAGCTTACAAACGAGCGGTTCTGTGCATCGCACCAAAAGCGTATCGATGCCGACTATAACAAATACGGTCGTGATCCTGCATCCAGGCGGCAATATGGCAGGCTTTGGAGAAAAATCAGGGCACAGCATCTGGTAGAGCATCCTTTGTGTGAAGTTTGTAAACGGGAAGACCGGACCACACCTGCCGAGGAAGTGCATCACATCCTTCCCCTCAGCAAAGGCGGCACCCATGATTCTGATAACCTCATGAGTCTTTGCGTTTCCTGCCATTCCCGCATTACTGCCCGCGATGGTGGACGCTGGGGGTAGGGCTGGAGCAATCTCCAGTTTTATCCACTGACGTACGGCCCCGGCCCCATACGCAAGAAAAGCCAAAACCAAGTTCAAAATCAAGTTTTTTATATGCATCCCTACGAAAGGTGTGAACTGGCATGGCAAACGGGCACGGCGGGCCTCGACCGAATTCCGGCAGGCCGCGAAAGGCGCTGGCGGATGCGATCATTGAAGATACCCGCCCTTCCCGCCTAAAAGCCGTACAGTTCAAGGGGCTGAATCTGGCGGATGATTCCATGCCAACTATGCCCGAGGCGCTTGCCTACATAAAGGAAGTTCAAAGGGACGGCGATCAATTGCTGGCCGAACACTTCTTTCAAGAAACATGGACATGGCTTACCGAGCGTAAATGCGAAAAGCTTTTTGAGGTTAGCTACCTCCAGCGATTTGCTATGCAGCAGGCACGGTACGTTCAGCTGGAACAGCTCATCAGCAAGCATGGATTCCTGGCGAAGTCCCCCTCAGGGGATGCCAGGGAAAGCCCACTGGAAACAATCCTGCTGAATCGTCTGAAGGTGCTTAACCAAATGCAATACACCATTGAGAATACTGTGCGGGCCAATTGCGAGACGCCATATAAAGGATCATCCGCAGATGACCCCATGGAAGTATTGCTCAATTGGAGGCGATAACTGGTGCATCAAAGGCGGGAGGTACAAAACGGAGACCGCTTTGGAGATCTCACAGTGATCAAACCGGACGGCAAGGATCGGCATGGGCATTTGCAATATCAATGTCGTTGCGAATGTGGTTCCATCGTTTCGGTCATATCGTCCTTCTTGTTTCAGAAAAGAAAAATCCAGTGTAAGCTTTGCGCACAAAAAGCAGTTGCCAGCAAACGGCTGCGCGATATTGTTGGAATGACCATTCATGGTTGGCGCGTCATGGAGTTAATCGGAAGAGCCCCCCAAGGCGCATACCTATATAGATGCCTGTGCATCCATTGTGGCAATATAGCGGTCAAGACCGCCGGATCAATTCATGCTAAAAAGGGAGATCTATGCACAAGGTGCCATCCCGATTATCAATTTCAGATTTCCGGCAGTACCGCTATCGGTAAACTGCCAAACGGATCTCAATTCTATGTGAATACACCCATGGTGCCGATTATCAGGAAAATGCGCTGGTGCATGGATTCAAGCGGCTATATCATCCACAATGAGCGTGGCAAGAAAACAATTTATCTTCACAGGTTTGTTCTGGGCCTAGCTGAGGACAGCATCGAAATTATCGACCACATCAACAGGAACAAACTGGACTGCCGCATTGAAAATCTGCGCAGCGTGACTGTCCACCAGAATTGCTTAAATCGCAATCGTTTGAAAAACAACACCAGCGGCTTTACCGGCGTTTGCCGTTCCTCAGATAAACGCACCTATGTTGTCAGGATAGGGCTGTTTGACCGGGATATCTATCTTGGCCGGACAAATGATCCTGTTCTTGGTGCACAAATGTATAACGTTGCCGCAATACTGCTATTTGGGGATTACGTCGGGCAGTTGAATGATGTACCAGAACCGGACAATATTCTTAAAAACCGTGTGACCCAAATCTGCCAGCCATATTTGCAGCAAGCGCGATCAATCGCAAACCCTCCTCGTCAAACGCGGAAATCATACAGCGCTTAACAGCCCCATACTCCGTTTCACAGTACAATCTATTTTAGGAGAATGGCTATGAACATCCTTTCCTTGCCGCTTTCGAATATTTACCCCTATAAAAAGAACCCTCGTAAGAATGACAATGCAGTAAAAAGTGTCGCGGCCAGTATCCGACAGTTCGGTTTCCTTGTTCCTCTGGTGATAGACCGAAACCATGAGATTGTGGCTGGCCACACCCGTTACAAAGCTGCGCAATCCCTGGGCATGAAGGAGGTTCCCTGCGTCATCGCCGATGAACTGACGGAGGACCAGATCAAAGCCTTCCGGCTGGCAGATAACAAGGTTGGCGAAATAGCTCAGTGGGACATGGACCTGCTGCCATTGGAATTGGCCGATATCGTTATGCCAATGACGGACTTTGGGTTCCAAGCAATATCGGATGATGATTTTTCTGATCAGTTCACACTGGCCGCCGGAGATAAAAAGCCGTTTCAGCAGATTAGCATCACGGTCCATGATGAACAGGCCCGGTTGATCCTGGCGGCGATCAAGTATGTTTACGATCAGGATACTGTAAAAGAGACATTTACCAACGAAAATCACAATGGCAATGGGCTATATGAGGTGGTGAAACAGTGGGCAGAGCAAAAGAAATTGTCATGAAAGTACTGCCTTCTACCATTGCCAACGCCTTCATCAAGGCTCATCACTATTCCGGCAAGGTCGTGAACAATTCCAAGCTTCATTTCGGTGTGTTCTTGGACGGTCAGCTCCATGGCGTCATGTCCTATGGACCGAGCTTGGATAAATCGAAGATCATTGGGCTAGTGGAAGGAACCGGGTGGAACGAGTTTCTTGAGTTGAATCGCATGGCCTTTGACAGCGTACTTCCCCGGAACAGCGAAAGCCGGGCCATTGCAATGAGCATACGGTTGATCAAAAAGCACGCGCCGCAGGTGAAATGGATCATTTCCTTTGCTGATGCATGCTCCTGCGGAGACGGCACCATTTACCGGGCCTCAAATTTTGTTTTGACCAGTATCAAAGAAAACCTGAACCTGGCGGAGTTACCAGACGGCACTCGTATCCACAAAATGACACTTGCCTCCAATCCAACAACGCCACGCCGGGAACTAGGTGGACTGACCTTCTTCGATGTGACCGGTGGCACCTACAATTTCAATAAGTACCTGGATTATGTGGGGGCAAAGCCAATACCCGGCTACCAGCTTCGATATATGTATTTCATTGATCCGGCTTGTCGTGAGCGGCTGACAGTGCCAGTGATCCCTTTTTCGAAGATCGACGAACTGGGCGCTGGCATGTACCGGGGTGAAAAGGTATCCCAGGCCGAAAGGCATGTGGCGCTGTCATCGTAAGCAGCGTTGCAATCCTGCGCGGGTAGGCTAACAGCAAACCGTCCACCAACCTGTGGGAACCGATGGGGCAGCACCATCTCCGCGCTCAATTCTTTTTTGAGGTTTCATATGGAATTATGGCAGTTGACACAGATGCAAAACCTGCCTCTGGAGGCGAAGATCCTCAAAACACAGCTTCGCATTCGGGAATGGTACGAACACTGGGACGGCATGGTCTATGTCTCCTTTTCGGGCGGCAAGGACTCCACTGTCCTTTTGCATCTGGTCCGCTCTTTGTATCCTGAGGTACCGGCTGTATTCTCAGATACCGGCCTGGAATTTCCCGAGATACGGGAATTCGTGAAGAATGTTGATAACGTGACCTGGCTACGTCCGGCCATGACTTTTAGGCAGGTGATCGAGAAACACGGATATCCCATCATCAGCAAGGAACAGAGCGAGTGGATACACCGTGTCCGGGTGGGCAATCCCGCTGTGGCAAAGGAAAAGCTCACTGGCTTACGCAGCAACGGTGAACCCTCCCGTTACCATATCGCCAGCCAATGGCATTATCTGGTGAACGCGCCTTTCAAAATTGGCGCAGGCTGCTGCGGCGAAATGAAGAAAAAGCCGTTGAAAAAGTATGCCAAGGAAAGCAGGCGCGTGCCCATCATTGGTACGCTGGCCCATGAGAGCAAATTGCGCACCCAGCAATGGCTCAAGACCGGCTGTAACGCGTTTGATGCCAAGCGCCCCATTTCCACGCCTATATCCTTCTGGACGGATGCTGATGTGTGGGCATACATCTGCCAACATCATGTGCCATACAGCAAAATATATGACATGGGGTATGAACGTACCGGCTGCATCTTCTGCATGTTCGGTGCGCACCTTGACAAAGAACCCACTCGGTTCCAGCGCCTCCAGCAGACGCATCCCAAGCTCTGGCGGTACTGCATTCGCGACTGGGAAGCCGGCGGCTTGGGGCTTCGGCCAGTTCTGGAAGCTGTTGGTATCCCTTATGAAAACTACATGACAGGAGCCGTTCATGGAGATTCAAAAAATCCCTGCCGTCCAATTGAACCCAGCAGCGTACAATCCCCGAAAAGACCTGAAGCCGGGTGATAAGGAATATGTAAAGCTCAAACGCTCCTTGGAGGAATTCGGATGCGTAGAGCCGATTGTATGGAACAAGCAGAGCGGGAACGTTGTCGGTGGCCACCAGCGCCTGAAGGTGCTCTTGGAGATGGGGCATACCCATATTGACTGCGCGGTAGTAGACCTGGACTCCCAAAGGGAGAAGGCCTTGAACGTAGCCCTGAACAAGATTCAAGGCGACTGGGACGAGGGCAAGCTGGCCGCTCTTATGGCCGACCTGGACGCATCAGCTTTTGACGTTTCTCTTACAGGCTTTGCCCCCCAGGAAGTAGACGCCCTCATGAACAAATTCTACTCCAAGGATGCCGTGGAGGACGGTTTCGATGAGGACAAGGGCCGAGAGGACATTGCAGCCTCCGGCGGTCCAGTATCTCAGCATGGGACTGTCTGGCAGCTTGGGCATCACCGGCTCCTGTGCGGTGATCCTTCCTCTGACAATGACTTTTCACATCTTATGGCTGATGGTGCTCATGCTCAATGCGCCGTTACCGCTCCGCCTTTGGCACTGGGAAAGCAATATACCAGGGAAGGTCTGACCCCCTGGCTGGGTGCCGTGGAGGCAGCGGTTCATAACCTGTGCAAGCATGCTGATATCATCTGCTGGTGCATGGGCGACATGTTCCAGACCGGCTCTCAGTTTATAGAACCCACAGGATTCCTGTCCATGAAGCTGTTCACCGACAGCAATTATCGCCCATTGTGGGTGCGAATATGGAAGAAGCAAGGCCCCATGATGGGTGCCGTCTCACAACACCTTACAAGCAACAAGCCCATGCCGGAATACGAGTATGTAGCCTCCTTCGCGGGGAAGGAACAGGATGCCTACAACGATCAGGAATATGCCTGGGTCTCTGCCTTCGCCGCCCACTCCTTTCAATTCGTCCGCAGACTGACCAAGGATGAACGGAAAAATTGGGGCTATGCTGGGATTTGGGAGATCACGCCGGTGCGCTCCGGGAAAGGTGCCGAAATACTGCCGGTGGAATTACCTTGGCGGTGTTTGAAGATGCATTCGGATGTTGGTGGGCTGGTCATCGATCCCTTTGCGGTTACGGGCACCACCATCATTGCCGCTGAACAGAGTGGACGCTGCTGTTACGCCATGGAATCCGATCCCGTCAATTGTGATCTGATCGTCCGTCGCTGGGAACAGTTCACCGGAGAAACGGCTGTTATGCTTGGAAATCCGGTACATAAAGAAGCATTATGAGCCTTCCTTTTCAGATCCCTCCAGGGTAAGCTGTCCACACTTCATGAAAGGGGTGGCAACATGGCAAGGTTTGGAATGGGACGGGTATGTGTGACACGCGGCGTAAATGACTTGATGGCGGAGAATACGGATTTCGCAAAATTCGTACACCAAAGCTTCAAGCGTTATGCCTCCTGTGATTGGGGCGATCTGTGTGACGGCGATAAAAAGCAGAACGACGAAGCCTTAAGGAACAATGATAACCGCCTTCTTGCAGCCTATGAAAGCCCAGAGCATCGCGATTGGCGGTTATGGATCATTACCGAATGGGATCATAGCGCAACGACCGCGTTATTCCCCAGCGAATATTAATGGAGGCAACCGATATCGAAAGCTCCGCAAGGGGCTTTTTTCATGTCGTTTTCCTGACAGGAGGCAGCCATGCGAAGTCTCAAGCGGTACAAGCCTACCGCCTTTATCGCGGAAGGGTCCGCATACAGAAAGGATTCTGCTGACGCTGCTGTTTCTTTCATTGGCTGTCTTAAGCATACCAAGGGTGAGTGGCATGGCCAGCCATTTGATCTCATCGACTGGCAGGAGCAAATCATCCGGGATGTATTTGGGATCATGAAGCCCAACGGTTACCGCCAGTTCAACACGGCTTATATAGAAATTGCAAAGAAGCAGGGTAAAAGCGAACTGGCTGCAGCTGTTGCACTTTTACTAACATGCGGGGATTATGAGCATGGCGGCGAGGTATACGGCTGTGCCTCTGACCGTCAACAGGCATCCATTGTGTTCGATGTGGCCGTTGACATGGTGGACCAGTGCCCGGCTCTCAAAAGCCGGATCAAACCCGTGCTTTCCCAGAAGCGTTTGATTTACAAGCCCTTGGGAAGTTTTTATCAGGTGCTATCCGCCGAGGCATACACCAAACACGGCTTGAACGTGCACGGTGTGGTGTTTGACGAGCTCCATGCCCAACCGAACCGTCAATTGTACGATGTCATGACACATGGCTCCGGCGATGCCCGGAAGCAGCCTTTATATTTCCTGATCACTACAGCCGGTAATGACCCGCATTCCATCTGCTATGAGGTGCATCAGAAAGCAAAGGATATCTTAGCTGGTAGGAAGATTGACCGGACATTTTATCCGGTCATTTATGGTGCCGAGGAAGATGAAGACTGGACAGATCCGAAGGTGTGGGCCAAAGCGAATCCTTCCCTCGGTATCACGGTAGATATCGAAAAACTGAAGGTAGCCTGCGAGAGCGCTAGGAACAATCCTGCTGAGGAAAACCTATTTCGGCAGCTACGTTTGAATCAGTGGGTAAAGCAGTCCGTGCGTTGGATGCCCATGGACAAATGGGACGCCTGTGCCTATTTGGTGGACGCCGAACGCCTTAGAGGTCGCCCATGCTACGGCGGGCTTGACCTTTCCTCCACCACGGATATCACCGCCTTTGTGCTGGTGTTCCCGCCTATGGATGAGAGCGATAAATATGTGATCCTTCCTTTCTTCTGGATGCCGGAGGACAATGTAGATCTCCGGGTTCGACGAGATCACGTGCCGTATGATATCTGGAAACAGCAAGGCTTCCTTCATACCACCGAAGGCAATGTGGTCCATTACGGATTCATAGAAGAATTCATAGAAACGCTTGGTACCCAATATAACATCCGGGAGATTGCCTTTGACCGCTGGGGAGCGGTGCAGATGACTCAGAACCTGGAAGGCCTTGGCTTTACAGTGGTTCCCTTCGGCCAAGGCTTCAAAGATATGTCACCACCGACCAAAGAACTTATGAAGCTCACCCTGGAACAAAAACTCGCACATGGCGGCCATCCGGTCCTTCGTTGGATGCTGGACAATGTCACCGTCAGAACTGACCCGGCGGGGAATATCAAGGCGGATAAGGAAAAATCCACGGAGAAGATAGACGGGGCTATTGCCACCATCATGTCTCTGGATAGGGCTATCCGGCATGGCGGCGGAGGTGGATCGGTTTATGATGAAAGGGGGTTGATTATGCTCTAATCCTTGAGTTCAAGAATGACGGATGAAGCGTAAGAAATCCATCGGGCACCTTAGCCTGATGCCTTTTTCCCTTCAGCGCCTTCATTAATTGGTTCACCGACATTACTATATTCCTTTAATACCTGATTATGGCTATTAAACTGCCTTTTGAGTGCTGTAATCTCATCAGCCAACTGATCATTGTTGGCCTTTAGTCTTTCCAGCGTATTTGTAGCTGTATCAATAATGGCTATCAAGAAAAGGGGATTTAGCTCTTTTATAAACTTTATGTTCCCACGCATATGCCTGTTGTAAATTTCAACCAACTTAGAAGAACTGATTAGTTTCTCCGCTTCGTTCAAACAGGTGAAGGCCTGCATGGAATATAGCTGCCTTGTATCAGATGCAGCGGTTGAATCGTTGTACTTGTTTTCAAGATCAGCCGCCAGCAGGACCACATTGAGAAGCCTTTTGTTTACTAACTCGATGAGATCTTCTCTTTTTCTTTGAGTAGCCTTTGGTAAAAACTCATTGTTGATCCATGAAAAGAAACTGCTCATCAGTCGCAGACAAATGAAGAGAAGAATAAACACTACTGGAATAACTACAAGATAGATATCATTGCTTTTCGTTGTAATTCCCGAAATTCCGACAGAGTTTAAAAGTTGGTTGATCGAATTTTTTAAAGAATCGGTTTTGGAAAGCTCCGAGGCAATATACGCGCTAAGCAAGGCTTCACAAAAACTGATGACCATGGACAGCGAAGCCTTTTTATACGCCTTCTGCGTCTGCTTCATTTCGTAGATGACTGCGTATGTGGACATTTCTGTAGCTCCGCTTAGCTGATGGAAACTGCCGTTCATATTGATCCTCCTTTCCAGAAATCTGATATCTCATATTACTCATTGCGCCGGTTTATGTTTTCTGCAAAGATCTTTAAATGTAATACTGTCAAGATCTTTGAACGTGATACTGCAAAGATAATCTTCGATTTCACTGATGACTTTTTCTGCCCTGCCTTTATTTCGATTGTTAAGCTTAGTATATTCTATAAGAAGGGTATAATGGTATTTAAGGATGTTATAAGAGCAGTCATCATACTCCTGCCTGGTATCTCTGGTATAATGATTACATTGCTCCGCCAAAGTCATGAAAAACAAATCCCGCATGTCAGCGTCACCATTGACGGCATCAATTATACATTTCACCAGTATTGGTAGTTGATCCGATACGATGACTGGCGTAAGCAGGCTAGTTTTGTGCATCATGCGCCAGGTTATCTGCTTGCCAGTTCGATAGCCGTTTTTTTTAAGGATTGGCTTTACATACTGATAACCAGCATTTCGATAATGATACCGGCGATCTTTTTTATCTGGGTTATTTACGTAGTCGTCATAGTAGTCGTTATAATAATCGGTGAAATTGTCCTGGAGGACACTCTCTTTGATGGCTGCATATTCTTTATACAAACCGAGCATTAGGAGCGATTTTTCAAGTATGTTGCTGAATGCAATGGTAAAAACCGCTTTCATGCTTAGTCGACTGTAAAAAATCATGGTTCAGACCTCCTAACTCACCAATTGGATGCAGAAAATTGTGTGTATAGTTTATGCTCCAAGATGTACTCAGTAAACGCCGCTCATGCCCTTCACGCTTACATAACTATTGTCATATTATACCATATAAACATATTTGTCAAATGAAAGGCTGTCAGCAACAAAGCTGTTCTTTAAGAAAAACAGTCAGGCATTTTCGCTTCTTTATAGCGTTTTTCCCATGCTCATTTTGAAAGGGTTGTGCTAATTGAGTCTGCTGAACAAAATATTCAAAGCCCGCGACAAGCCCACTAACAGCCTAAATGGCAGCGCATATTCTTTCATTTTCGGTAGTACAACATCTGGCAAGGCTGTGAATGAGCGCTCCGCCATGCAGATGACCGCTGTGTATGCCTGCGTGCGCATCCTATCCGAGGCTGTGGCATCACTCCCGATGCACCTGTATCGATACAATGATACAGGTGGCAAGGAAAAAGCGCTGGAGCATTCGCTATACATGCTGCTCCATGATGAACCGAACCCGGAAATGTCGGCCTTCTCCTTCCGGGAAACAATTATGACCCACCTGCTGCTTTGGGGAAATGGGTATGCTCAAATTCTCCGCAATGGGCGTGGAGAGGTCCTGGGGTTGTATCCCCTAATGCCGGATCGTATGGTGGTGGATCGGGATGTCAATGGGCGGTTGTATTACGAATATAAACCATCGGAGGGCGATCATCGGACCCTGAACAGAAAATCCAGTGTTATATTGACCCCTTCGGATGTGCTCCACATCCCCGGCCTTGGTTTTGATGGTCTGGTCGGATACAGCCCTATCGCCATGGCGAAGAATGCTATCGGAATGGGACTGGCATGTGATGAATATGGAGCTTCCTTTTATCAAAATGGTGCACAGCCAGGCGGTGTGTTGGAGCATCCAGGCGTGGTGAAAGACCCTAAACGCGTACGGGAATCCTGGAACGCAATCTATCAAGGTAGTGCAAACGCACACCGTATTGCCGTTTTAGAGGAAGGGATGGCCTATAAGCCGATCTCCATTTCTCCAGAACAGGCACAATTTCTGGAGACGCGGAAATTCCAGATTGATGAAATTGCCCGTATCTTCCGGGTACCGCCTCATATGGTAGGCGATCTGGAGAAAAGCAGCTTCTCAAATATTGAGCAGCAATCCCTAGAGTTCGTCAAGTACACGCTAAGCCCATGGATCACCAGATGGGAGCAGGCCATTCACCGAGCGCTTTTCTCGGATGTCGAGAAGAAGCGCTTTTTTGTACGCTTCAACGTAGAAGGCCTGCTGCGTGGTGATTACAAGAGCCGCATGGACGGGTATGCCGTCGCACGTCAGAACGGCTGGATGTCGGCCAATGACATCCGGGAGTTGGAAAACCTGGACCGCATCCCTGCCGAAGATGGCGGTGACCTGTATCTTATCAATGGCAACATGCTCACGCTCGCGCAAGCGGGTGCGTTTGCAAAGGAGAGAACTACATGAAACACTTTTGGAGTTGGGTGCGGGATGAAACCGTGCCGGATGCCCGCATCCTATATCTGGACGGCGTGATTGCCGAGGAAAGCTGGTTCGAGGATGATGTGACGCCAGCCGCATTCAAAGCTGATCTTCATGCCGATACCGGTCCCATCACCATCTGGATCAACTCACCGGGCGGAGATTGTGTTGCGGCGGCGCAAATCTACAACATGCTCATGGAGTACCCCGGTGATGTGACGGTAAAGATCGACGGCATCGCGGCCAGCGCGGCATCCGTTATCGCTATGGCGGGGACGCGTGTGCTCATGTCGCCCGTGTCAACCATGATGATCCATAATCCGCTGACGGTGGCCATCGGCGACAGCGAGGAAATGCGCAAAGCGATCCAAATGCTTGATGAATACAAGGAATCGATCATCAACGCCTATGAGATCAAGACCGGCATGTCCCGCGCAAAGCTCTCACACCTTATGGACGCAGAAACATGGATGAACGCAATCAAGGCATTGGAGCTGGGCTTTTGCGATGAGATCATGTTCAAATCTTCCGCACCGCCTTCATCTTCGCCAGGAAACAGTATCGCCTTCTCTCGAAGAGCTGTGACCAATAGCTTGCTCGACAAAGTAAAATCACGGATTCCCAAAACTGAACAACCCCGAGTGAAAGCGCTGGACCTCGAAAAGAGGCTGGCGCTTATTAAATAGGAGGACTTTTATCATATGTTGATTGCAATTCGCATAAGCCACGTTTTTTCGCTGCACCCATTCCGGCCTTCAAACTGCTCCATGCTGTGCCAAGCTTTCTAAAATGTATCCTGCATAGCATCCTCTGCCAATGCGGCATCCGAAAGATAGATAAAGCATGTTCGCAGAATATCGTTCCCGTATTGGGTGATCCATTGCTCAATGCGTTGTTCCCGGACCGCGCTGGGTACCACAGCGTTGCCCAAGCCGATCACCTCCTCACCATTATAGACGGAACATAGGAGCAATTTTGCCCGCTTCTTTATACAATCTTCAAAAACTTCTCACAATTGGAATCCTTGGGAATCTGACATTCGGCAATATACTAAATTGTCACGCTATGCACATACTATCTGCCTTTTCCATAAAAAACAATGTTTGACTGAAAAAATCCGGCACTGTGGCCGGATGTTTTGTACAGGGCTTATTCTTTTCCGGTTTTTGTGGCTGCCGAGGTTTTCTTGGGCTTCGCCGCTGCTTTCTTAGCGGGCTTAGTTTCCTTGACTTCGGGTTCCGCTTTGGCTTCAGGCGTCGCTTCCTCGGTGGTCTGTACCTCCACCGGGCTGGCTGCTAATTCCTCGATCACCTCCGGCAAGGTGGCGTTCTCAAGTATCTCTACTGCCGGGGCTTCCTCAATGATGATGAGCGCCGTGATCTCCTTCGTGGGTTCGCTGGTTGCCTCCATGCTTACCGCTTCGATACCCGTAGCTTCCTCGCACGGCGCTATCGCAGGCGTTTCACCTATCACAGCCACCGTAGCGTCCTTGGAGATTCTTGTGCGCCGCTCCCTCTCCGTGGGGAATTCCTCGGGCAGTACGCCGGGCGCGAAACTGATTTTGAAAGTGATTGGCCCGGCTGTAGGTACGTCGAACTTGAAGTCCTGGTATTCCAGCTTCTTGAGATCATCCGGGATTTCGATGTTCTTGTATCGCTTGATTTCCTTGCCTTCCACCAAGAAGCATACCGGAACCGCGTCCCTCAATTTCGCCGTGAGCTTGCCCATTTCCATATTGTGATACCGCCTTTCAAATAATGTGTTGCCTTTGGATGAGTCACAGCTTACACATTCACGGGTGGAAAGCAAGCCTCCACTCCAAAGAAAAGACATAAGAATTTTGTAACCCTAAACGCCCACCAACGGCGTTTTTGTAGGCGCTGGTGGGCATATGGCTTTCCTCCGATACAATAACGCGCCATGTGGGCGTTGGTAGTTCAACCGATATAGCTGCAATAAGGGAGATTATTCTTTCTCGCCGTTTCGTAACGAATGTAAATGTTTTATATGATAGTACATTTTTGCACTTCTCACGCACTGGTTAAAATGACAGGTGCCTTGGCATCGTATTACCTATTGACGTTACTTATATGTATCCATATAATGCAGATAACCTTACTACAGATTCATTCTCGGGTGTCCAACCCTTCCGCCGACGGTGTCTAATTCATCCGCCCTGGGGTGTCCATTCTCGCCGTCCCCACTGTCCATTCTCGTCCGCCGTATTCACCCGCGGCGACGGAACCTACAGGAAGGTCATGAAGCAGTACAAGCAGGTCAAACTGCTGATACTGGACGAGTGGCTCCTATTCCCTCTGAAGGAGATGGAAGCCCGCGATCTGCTCGAGATCGTAGAGGCCCGCTGCAAGAGAGCGTCCACGATCTTCTGCTCCCAGTTCGATACTCCTGGGTGGCATGCCAAGATTGGTGAGTCGACGCTGGCCGATGCCATCTGCGACCGTATCATCCATGACTCCTATACCATTATGATCGACGGAAATGACTCCATGCGCAAGCGCAAGGGTATCGCCAACAAGGAGTAAGCAACGAGGCGCCTTCGGCGCACTGAGGGCTCTGCCCTCAGACTCCCGTGGTTTTTCGCTTTGGTTTGTCCAGAAGGACGGCGCGCTGCAGTATGAGCTGATAACGAAGAAACGGCGCCGCAGCGCCGTCCTTCCGCCAAATCCTCCGCACCGCTCCGAGTTGCACCGCTGCATTGCTCTATCCTGTGCCGAGGCAAAAGCACCATGATACTACCATGTTCTCCGATTTGGGTGTAGCTTCTCAGCGGCTTTGGTGTTGAAATCCGGCGGCATATGCACTTGGCACTGATAATCCTTCATGCATAAGCCTCCAGTTTGGTGCTTTTAAGCTACACCCTACTGGAGGCTTATGCAAAACCTGGAATTGCCCAGACCAAATACTCAATGCCCATCTTCTCCCAAACCTATTCAATGATCAACTTGATACATGCCCCTTTGTCGTCATGCTAGCCAAGTCGATATACAATCTCATCAGATAGACGGAAATCGTATTGTCCAATATGCTTTCGGCTTGCTTCAGGCATTTATGTAGCTTATCGTAACGCTTCACTTCTTCCCGTGAGTCGTAACCGTTCATAGTGACAAAGTGGTGGTTACGTACCATCCATTCAGAAAGAATCACTGATGATCCAGTATATATTGCACTGCCGCTTCCATCAACTCATCGCGGCCCTCCCGAATCCCGGCTATAGTTGGCTCCACAAAAATATCGGGAGAGAGACCGATTCGCTGAGTCTGCCCACCCTCGGGGGTGAAAGCACCAAGCCCGGTAAAAACGAAGATATTCCCACATGGTAGAGGCAATGTGGTAACATCTCCATCGGAGCCAACAGAATTGTTTCCCATGACAATAACGTTGGCTCCGTTGCGCAAGGACATCACCGTAAACTCGGCACTACTTTGGGTGTGCTCATCCATTAAAATGACGACCGGTTTATCATAAGGGGCTTTACCACCATTGCCGGAATAAAAGGTCACATTTCGGATATAGGCACCAGGCATAACCCGTGATGGATATTGATACAAGCAAAAAGGCATTCTTCCGTCCACAAGATATTCTGCAAGAGTGTACATCATGTCGCTGGAGGGAGGCTGCCGCCAATCTACAATAAGCCCGCAGGTATCGGAAAATGTATCCATGATCTGAGGGATATCTCCAGAAACGACGCTAAATGGATTAATCAGACCGATATTGTCCTCCAGTAGTACATGGGATTGTGTGGCCGTCGGGAATGAATGAAAGATCGACATAACTCCCAAAACCGTAACCGTCAATTCTTCATTCTGACGCAGAATTGTAAACACCATCTCTGACTCATGGGACCGCAGGAGAAAAATAGACAGTGCGTTCATCAGCTTTTCATCGGTAGTCACCGATACATATTGTTTACAACCAGCTACGATATCCCAAATATTCCTGCCATCTAGTTCAAGTAGCACATCACCTGGCAGCAGCTCACATTCTTCATAGATATCCCGTATTACAAGCTGGCCTTCGGCCCAAATAAGGCTGACCGGTGCGGCATACTGGCCGAATTCATCAAACAAAAAACCGGAATCAGTAAACCCCACATGGGCATCGTGAAGCTTCGCGGCCAGCTCTGCTATAGTCAACTGATAGCTTTGCTTATCCGTTCCTTCCAGCATTTTTGGAATAAGCTCCAGCAACATACCATTCCAGTCATCGTCCAGAATATTCCGGTAGGGGTAGTAGTACTCTATAACATTCCAAAGCCGGAACAATCCTAGCAAACGGTATCGGTTGTCGGCAAAGCTGCTATCCTCATAGGTCTTTTCGTTGGTAAACATACTATTAACAGAGTTTATTCTAAAGTCGCCAAAATATACCGGCGCTTTTCCTCGGTAAACAGTTGGAACTTCACCCAACTGAGACAGGACCACAGAAAGACGCCGGCCAAGATAGGCCGTATCGGCCAGCCAGCCAGTTTCAGCCAAAAAAATTTTTTGATCGTCTGTCGCGTTGATCCAGCTCTTATCGTAAAAATCGGTATCGTAGTCAATCTTTCCAAGGCCAATAAACCAATGGTAAAGTATATTATTGGCCTCCTCGTCGCTGCTCACGGCGGATATCGATTCAATCAGCGCCAGCAACTCAGCGTCCCAGTCCTTTTGCCCCGAGAGGAAGGCCGGATGGGTGTACTTGACATAACCCCATACCTTGCATAGCTTTTGGAGATTGCGGGTTAGCAGAGCGGTTGTTTCCTCGGATGGCAGGGTAAATGCGGTAGACTGGCTTTGGGCTTTTGTGGTGAGTATGGCGTCCTCCATCGCAGATTGCATACTGGCAGAATTCATCCTGGTTGCTTCTGCTGTACAACTAAGCGGGAAGAAAATGAGCGCCAGGCACAGCAGCAGAGCGCAAGTTCGGGACACAGCAGGAGTAGATTGAATCATGAGGCGTTCTCCTTATAGATTATTTACTTGATTAATAGGCGTTTCTCATTTCCATTGGGGATATCGAATAAAATTGAATAAATTGTCTGAATTATTCCAGTATACCCATTAACATAATCATATTTAAAGACATTTTCGACGGTATTACTTATCTTGTGTTGATCATGCGGCAAATTATAGCCTTTTACTGCGTGCTCAGTAAGTTCTAATGCTTTATCTAGAAAAATCGGGGTTCTTGTATCATTGTACATTTCTTTCATTATCGCCGCTACACCGGCCAGTCCATGACATATAATCGGTGAAGTCAGCAGATAATCTGATGTGCTCATCTGTGCGATTTTTATCATCTCATTTACAGCCAGATTTTCGATTTCCTTTCGGGCTATTGCTCTTGAGCTAATAAAGAGCACCCGCAATATTCCCACCGATCCATAACACCAACTCATTCGTGTCGGATGTAAGGCCATACTTTCTTGCTGTGTATAGTGTTCAAATGATTCAATTGCTGGCCAATAAATGATATCACTAACATAGTAATGCGCCTTAAGATATTCGTGTATTATCCCATCAATGGCTTCCAATATTGATTCCGAGGTAAAACCTTTTTTATATGCTAAAGATAAGGCTCCTAAAGGACCGCCCATGCCATGAGATACACCATAGTTTATGCAACCATTTGATGCATTAAACGGTAATTTTTCTTTTTCATGCAAACTAGGGTAATAGTGCCAACCTGTTACTTTATAACCTAAGACAGTCTTCATAGATGATTTCTTGATTAAGGCAGCTGTTACTCTTTCAGCAACACTTGTTCGTTCATTCCCATTAAATCAATATAATCTTGAAGTGGCAACAATGGCATTCGAACCATAAAAAAATTACTAGCCTTGTAATCAGTCATTTTCTAAAACCGCCTTCCCATAAATGATTTGACTGGTTTGCAAAATACCTACCAGACGCATTGATCCACTTAAACGATCTTGCTTAACAACACTTCAGATGTAAATCAGTCGTACACCTCATGCATCTCTATAAGTAGCAATTATCTTTCATGCATAGTTTTGGACGATTATCCTTAAATATTCTTCTATGCATTTTTTGTCTAACAGTTATTTATTTTAGCACAAATGTCTATTAATGTTAATAATTCAACTCCATCACGCTATAATTTACAAATCCAGGCATATCAGGGTTCTGCCAAATCTGGACTGCCCCGAATGCCTTGTAAGTATCAAGCTGCACAGAACGACGAGATTAGCGCGGACGGGGAAGTAGGTCTATTCCTCTGTTATGGGCATAACGATAGAAAAATCCAGATCCATATCGGAATAGATTCCTGACCGCTCTATACCGAATAATGCTTGGCTTTGAACTTTTCCATGACACTGTCCTTGATACTTTGATTCTTCGAGGTCTGGCGGCCACCCTTGAGGGTTGTCGTGGTCGTCGCTCCCTCGCCATCTTCATCGCCGCCGCCCATGATGGTTACTTGCAGGAGCGTCCTGCGCTTGTTCTCAATGCCGGGCTGTTCGGCCAGCCAAGCCGCCGTTTCCTCGGTCAGCGTTGTAATGGTCCAGCCATATGTGGCGTGCTTCTCAATGTGCAGGCCATCCATAGCCGCATCATCAAAAAAATGCGGGCCAACTCTCAAGGACTGTATGAATAGCAGGGTTAATACCGAAAACACAAAGTAAACATACTTTTTAATATAAAGCTGGCAAAAACAAGCTTTCAGAGAGATAGGAAAACAAAAAGGCTCAACAGTGGCGGAAGGCCTTCACTGTTGAGCCTTATGCATTATCTCCGGTAAAGGAATGTGCTCCCTGTGCCCAATCAAGCACCTCCGCTTCCATACGTTTGGCGGGAGCCTTTTGTCTCAGAACCAAGCGCTAATCGCATATCCGCATGCCTGTGCATTTCTTTTTTATCTTTTATTCCGGCTGGCGCTTGTATAACCAGGAGATACCGATCAATTTTCTCCAGGAGGTTTTTCTTCTTCCTATATAACGTGGTTTTTGATATCTCACCTACGGTATCCGGAGCGATGCGAAGTATGTCAGCCAGAGAAAGAGACTGAATGTAATAACTCTCCACGAACCATTGCTCAATGTGGTCAAGCCCAGCCATAACAGCATCAAACAAGTGAATATAGTATTGCGTCTGCCGTAACTGTCTTTGGAGCGCACGTATATTGCTGGTCTGCTCTGACCGCATTTCATCTTGATATGAAATTGCGATTTCCTCTGTTTTGCTGCCATACCGTGGAGTATGCGGCAACCCATCTGGCGGTTTGCTGCCGAGCATCATGCCCTCAATAAAACTATCATTGTCCACAGTATCTTCTGGTTCAGCGGTATAGTGCCGGAGTTGAACTTGCAACACTTTTGCATAGCTGACATGGTTCTGATGATTTTTGAGAAGCCATTCCGCAGTGATCATGCGTTCACCTCTCTTTCCTTTGTTTTTCGTCGCGAGTGCCTACATCATTTGTCTTGGATCTGAAATAGTATTCATTAAACTTCTTGTTTCTTCATGTCCAATATTAACAGCAGCCACGGTACATGTCAATAGAAGTTTCGTAGTCAAAAGACATCACGCTCCAGAATCCATATCCGAAGTACAGCCCATTTCATACAGCAGGGAGAAAGCAAGATGGACGAGATTGTGTTACAATATTGTTACAAATTTTGGTTGACAATACCTGCCACTCATGGTATATTTGGCGTGAAATTGTGGCAATAGTATTACGGGCGAAGACGATTTCCATAAATCAGCGGAAAGCTTTTTCCATCTTAACCCGTGTTAGAGCATTCGTAATGGCAAATGGGGCATTGTCAAAGGAGGTATTACGAAGCGCAGTATAGAGAAAAGGCTGGTACAAACATAAGCAAGATCACAGATGCTGACATGGGCTGGGTGGTTGAACGGGCCGAAGGACACTGTGACTAAACACGAATAACAATATCTTGCGAAATTGAAAGGAGCAAAACCATGAAGACTATTGCGAAGATACTTGCCTGCTTGATGCTATTGACGCTCTTGCTGCCTGCCGGTGCATTAGCGATGACACAAGAAGAATGGGATTTGTCGAGCACATTGAAAACGACAAAACAAGTCAATGTCTATTCCTATGCCAGCGGGTCTCCGGAAGTGATTGATACTATACCAGCCGGCACATACTGTAAATACTCAGATAGCGGCATAGGCATAAAGGCGATTAAGTATATGAAGGACGGAGAAATCAGAAGCGGCTGGGTTGATGAAACCGCAATCGTTCGGTGTACCACACAGATTCGGATAAGCGATGGCATGGCTGATAATGTACACGAGAAAGACCCTGATTACAACAAAAAGGTAACAAAAGAAAATACTATTTATGTTGCGCCAAGCTTGTTGATTGATTCCGCAGAGGATAAAGCACCTAATAGCGCAACATCCGCCACAACTTCTGCCTCAGTAGCCAACACCGCAGCGACGGCTCTCACCACAACCGCCACTACCTCTGCGAAGCCCGATCCGGAGCTCGAACCCAAGGAAATCCAGCAAACCTCCACTACCCAGGGTGATGTGTCTGTTACGATTAATACCCTTGGCTCGGTTTTCTCTACTATTACACATAATGGCAGCACATACGAGGTTGCCACAGCCGACCTAAATTTTGGTAAGGATATGCCGGAGGACAAAAAGCTGGCTGTCATTTACACACCCAAGACCGGAAAAGCAACCCTTCGCCGATCGGCTTCCAATAATGCCGACATGCTCAAGCAATGCAAAGCCGGTACGCTGGTGAGTGTATTGGAATATGGCGAGACCTATTGCCTGATCAACTACAAAAACACCAACGGTTATATCCTAACCGATTGTTTAAAATTCCACGGCGTTGCGGCGCAGACAGAAGGCAAGGGTGTTCTCAGCTACAACGGCAAGACTAACGGCGGAACCACTGTCAATATCCGCAACGCGGCCAATAAAGGAAGCGCTAAGATTGGCGAATGGAAGACGGGAACAGAGGTGACCGTTTGGGGACATGAAGATGGCTGGTATGAGATTGAGACCAATGGCATGCGGGGCTTTGTTCTGGAAGAGTTTCTTACCATAAGGGAATGAATCCAGGAGGGCGGTTTCTCTTAGAGAAACCGCCCATTGTCGCTAGTTAGACCTATCTGTCATCAGATCAGCCTTCAGGATACCCGGTCTTCGTGTACAAATGTGCTTCACGGGACCAGCCGCCGGTAGTCCATGCGCTCAGGGAGAGATTCCCAACCCACTGCGTATTCAAGTTGGGATTATTGACATACACAGTGTTGTCGTCGATCTTGTAGATCGCCAGGTATGTGGCACCGGTAAGGGAGCAATACCCATGCAAACTGCTTCCGACTACCCGGATGAGAGCCAGGCCGCCGTTGGCGCAATGGCTCCGGATGGTACTCAGCGAAGAAGTGGTCTGGCCGTATGTCAAACCATATTCCGAGGCTGCGTCATTGAAGAAAGCACTCGTAACCCCAGTGTTGCCTGATTCGTCGCGATAGCCGCTTTCCTTTGCCCATTTGCACACAACCGGAGGCATAATTGCCTCACGGTTAAAGGTGGAGGCGATCATAGCAAACGAAGTGGGAGCGTTACCGGAGTCGCCGATCGTTTCGGTTATTCCCGGCGTATCATTCGCATTAAATGCGACATTTGCCCACAGTGCATCGTTCATGAACCACGGCTGGATATCCTCCTCCGCATAACGGTCAATGATGTATCCATCAACACCGCCATTAGGATAAGGGGTGTTGAGCATCGCCTGCGTCGCGGAGTCTACAACACCAGTTACGTGCAGACCATTTCTGGACTGGAAGTATTTCACGGCCCACTCTGTTGTAAAACCGAAGTATGCGTATACATCGTTGATGTAAAAGTCGAGCGCGAGAAGTCGGTTATGCAGAGCAGTGACCTCAGGGCCAGAACTGCCGTACTGCAAGGTAGTCCCACCAAGGGTAATGAAGCTGGAGACGGCCCAACCAGTACCACCGTTACCGCAGACACGATACCATCCAGAAACGGAGGTGGTATCCAGTACGCGAAGGGTAGAGTACTGAGGCGCTGTGTACAGGATAGATGCCGAGGATTGTGGTGCGACACGGATGTTCAGCGAACCGGAGGCCGTGGTTACTTGGCCGTCCTGCCCACCAGTGGAGATTTTGATGAACTTAGCCATGACATAACCAGATTGGGTGCCATAGCTGGTAGAGAACCATTCAGTGCTGCCCGTGCCAGTGAATGTCGAGACAGACAGTGAAGTGCCTTCGGGGATCAAGCCTCTGCTTGTTCCGCCAGTGCTGGGGGTAGCCCGCAGATTCAGTGAACCGGGGCCAAGGACAATACCATTGAAAGTTGCCATTGTTTTTTCTCCTTTTGTTTTTTATTTGCAGCCGGTTCGCTGGCCAGCATTTCCTTCTGCTGATATTAGTGTAAGGCATTTTCGCCAAAAAAGGGAGTGAAGAGTTAGTGCAAATACCGTGAAGATTTAGGGAAAAAATGATCATGCCTTTTTGAAGGACATTATTGCAGGAAATCGGAGGAGGTTTTTTGCCCTTGTGCGAACCGCAGGATCTTCTCCATTGCACGCTTCTGGTAGCTCTTTAAAGTCCGTTCCGATTTTGCATAATCTTGGAAACTATGCTTTATTGATAGGGCCTTTTATAAAGAAAAGAGAGTATCTGAAATCGTTGATCTGCAGAAAGATAAAGCATTTGCCCGTCTATCAATGCCGGTTTTTTACAACAGCAAAGAGAATATTCAGAACTCAAATCATTTCATTGCATTAGAAAATAGATATCGAATCGATATAAGGTATATGATCACATATACCGAGATGGAATTGCATTTCTATGTATATATTCCCCAAGTTATGGCAGATTCCGTTGACTGCTATTTATATCAGCTCATAGTATACAATAATATCCGAAGCAATCATGCGGCCCGGTAAAGATAAATAGTGAACTATGCCGCAAGGATAAATTTAAGTATTTCGTGAATTTCGAATTTTGGGTAAACCTCCAGAAGGGTGTGGCAAAAAAGCACCAAACTGGAGGTTTACATATGAGAAAAGGCAAAAGGGCACCAGCAGGACGATAAGGTAAGATATATTTTGCACAATCGGAGGCAGACATGAATGATAAAAGAAAACTCAAGAGCGATGAGTTGGCAAAAATCGAGACGCTTGTCGAAAGCGCCACAAATGCTGTCAACAAGAAATCAGCTGCTCCTTATATAAAGCAGTTAGAATCTATTCGATATAAAACAGAATTAACACCATATGTCAACGGTGTTTTCGGGGAGCTTATATCGTATGTGAAAGAAGCTTCTGGCCGCGTACGTGAAAAAGATCACTGGACTAGGGTGGCATATGAAACCTTATATAGATTGTTGAGTTTTCTCTGACCTTGTTAACCAGCAGGTATGCCAAAAGCGAAGTCAAAAGCGACAGATAGGTTTATTCCAACTAATTAACCGTGTACTTGTGCACACCCTTGCACACCCACGCAGCGTATTAAGCCTACGCCCGGGTAACCGTGTAATTATGCTAACTAATGTCCCTTTAGACACAACTTCACCTAGTATTGGATACAATCTAGGTGAAGGTCTTTTTTTATCATCGAAGGCTCAAAAAAACCTGTAACCACGGGGCTTTTGAGCCTTCTTCGTTTTTGGGGGTGGGGTAAAAATCTTTCCTGCGGATGAGTTTTTCTGAGAAAAGCGGCATCAGCACGAAAATTACCGATTTCTATTTTAACCCTCCCCGGTACAGTCACACACAAGTACACACTATCACACACAGGAAAACAAAACCTATATAGGCCTTCAGTCAAATTTGAGGTGTTTGTAGCAGTGTCTTTTCCTTTTATCGGGATTGTGCTATTATATTCTTTACACCAGTGATTTTTCTTTCAGGGGAATACATATGAACGAATTCTGGAGCGGTGCTGCTTCTGTATGCTTATATATCATTCCTGCCGCTTTAGTGATGTTTACCGCAAGAAAGCTGATAAGGATTCCTGACGAGTTGTTCCGTAAAATCCTGCACTTCATATTGCTTGGTGCATACATCCCGTTCCTGTTTGCATTTAAAACATGGTGGCATGCAGCAGGCCTGGTAGCAAGTCTGATCATCATCCTCTATCCAGTTCTGGCTCTGGCCGGACACATCCCAGTTTTTTCCTCCTTCGTAAATGAGCGCAGGAAAGGCGAATTCAAGCACAGTATGGTGCTGGCCCTGATAGTCATGCTTTCAAGCATCACCATCGGCTGGGGGCTTTTAAACGATCGTTTTCTCGTTCTGGCCAGTGTATACGCATGGGGCGTTGGCGACGCCTTTGCTGCGCTGGTCGGCAAGAGATTCGGAAAGCATAAAATCCGCTGGAAGTATGCCGACCGGCATAAGAGCGCAGAGGGTTCTCTTGCGATGTTTGTAACCTCAGTTCTGTCCGTTTTTACTGTACTTATGATTCGAGGCGGATTGGCACCGATATGGTGTGTACTTGTTTCGATTATAGCTGCTGCTGCCTGCACAGTTGTGGAACTGTGTACGAGTAACGGATTTGATACGGTCAGCTGCCCGGCAACGGCAATGGTGATTATCCTGCCGCTGCTCAAGCTGTTGGGAGGTTAAAGCTATGTCGAGCAAAAAATCTGGCTAGACGCTGCGTGGTCGATGATTATGAGTTCGCCGGGGCCGCTGGTTGTCGGCCTTGGCCTGATCAGATGACGCAGTTCAACTCAGCTTGCCGATTTTGTCCGCAGAAGCGCTGAACTTCTGGCGATCATCATGTCTTTTGTTGTCTATAATGCCACCACGAAGGATGCTATCTGCAATGAAGCGAAGAAACAGCCATTAGTATGCTGGGTCAATATCTTTGTCGGCGCAATTTGAGGGAATCACTCCGCAGGGCGACAAGTCTAAGTGCTAGCGTTACCAGGCCCTGCGAGCGAGTTTTTCCGAGAAAACGCTGAGTTACTGAAAAGCAAAAAACTGATTCACTATTACCAACTACTGTAACAGAAAATCAGGTAGGCTATTTTGTTTACACTCGACAATCAGTGGCAGCGGATGAGTTTTTCAGGATAAGTGCGCGATAACTTTTGCCCCTTTACCCCAAATTACCCCCATCCTTTCATTTTGCACAAATACACGAACAGGCTAACAATTAGCATTAATAGTAAAAGAGGGCGGCAGAAAAACGCCATAGAGGGCTTGCCGCCTACTTTTTGCATACGTCAAGCACTCTTTGCCGTCCAACTCATTTTTTTGAACGTATTTGAGCGGCCAGACCACAGTCAAAGCTGGCGTTTGGCGAAGCAGTGCTTTCTTCCATGTAAATGATGATTGCAACAGGGCTATCTCCAATGCCCACTTTTGCACTTCCCACAGTTTAAACAGCACTGATGAACCGTTCTATCTCTTGCTGCATTGTAGACAGGCGGCACAGATGCTTAACTTGACGAAGCTTGTATCCATTGTTATAATAAATATGCATATATACACCATCTCATATGTTTGATGACCAGGCCGAAAGGCTTGGTTTTTCAATGGGATGGCATGCAGCAATCATCCCGCCAGAAACGAGAGTGGTCCCTTGAAGCAGTTTTTACTCAAGCACCCGCTTGTACGCACCCTGTCCGAATTGCGCGGCAACACCCGCGCCTGCGTTCTCACCGAGCCCATGTGGGGCCTGTCTATGAATCTTTGCCTTCCCTATGCGTCGGTGTTTATGCTTTCCTTTGGCATGAGCGATGTTCAGGTGGGGTTGGTAGCATCCATTTACATGTTCTCACAGATGATCTTTGCGTTCCTTTCTGGCGCTATCGTCGACAGGTTCGGTCGCAGGTTCAGCACTATGCTCTTTGACTTTCTAGCTTGGAGCGTGCCCTGCCTGATCTGGGCTTCCAGCCAGGGTTTCTGGTTCTTTGCTGTAGCGGCGCTATTCAACGGTATGATGAAGATTACCACCGTATCCTGGGATTGCCTTTTGGTAGAGGATGCCCCCAGAGACAAGATTACCCATGTCTATTCCTGGGTTATCATAGCCGGGAATTTGTCTGCGCTCTTTGCCCCCATCTCCTCCATATTGGTGGCGAAGATGACGCTGATCCCTGCTATACGTGTGCTGTATATTAATGCCTTTGTGGTGATGACTTTAAAACTCATTCTACTATACAGGTTTTCTACCGAGACGGCTATCGGACGCGTCCGCCGTGAGGCGGTCAAAGGTATGACCTGGGGGCAAATGCTAAGCGGTTATAAAGGCGCTGTAAGCCGGATAATGACATCGCCTGGTACTATGTTTGCCATTGTGATCAGCGTTCTGGTGGAGATTGCCGCCATGATTGGCATGACTTTTTGGCAAATTATTGCCTCACGGCGCATCGGTATTCCCGACCCAATGCTGCCCATCTTCCCCATGGCCAAAAGCATTCTGTCGATCGTGCTTTTCTTTACGGTGCTGTCACGCATCAAACAATCCAACCTGAAATGGCCCCTGTACGGCGGCTTTATGAGTGCTATCATCAGCGCTCTGCTTTTGATCAGCGTTCCAGGAACAGGACTGTTAGGCTATATCCTCCTGTGCGCGTCTCTAGCCTTCGAATCTCTTGGTTTTGCCGCTCTGGGTACACTTCGTGAATCCTTAGTGGCCATTCATGTCAATCCTGAGGATCGCTCGCGAATCATGGCGCTCTTGCAGACCACGGTGATGCTGATCAGCGTCCCCTTCGGTTATATTGGCGGCCTTTTGAGCGATATTGATAGAGTACTGCCCTTTGTGCTGAACATTGGCCTGTTGTTCTTAGGTATGCTTGCGACAGCCATGTATTTCCGCGGAAAAAATACCCATTTGATACAGTAGGCCATGTGAACGAAAAAGATCAATGAGAAGCGGCGTTGCCCCTTTCCTGGCAAGAGGGGTTTATTTTTGAAACGCACCCTTATATATAAAAGCCGCCCTCATTGCCCAGGGCGGCTTCGCAACAATACATCATGTCTCTAGCCTTCTACTTCAACTTGAAAACCGCCATAAGCCATTTGCTTCATGTTAAAAGGCATCGACATGTCTTGATATCCTTCCATCTGCTTATTCATTTCTTCCATTACTTTAGCATTGACCTCATCCCGATGTGCTTTGGATTTAAAGACTATAAAAGAAAACCAAACGGTATCATCGCTTGCTGCTCCAGTCATTTCAGTAAATGCACGCGCCTTCTCACCCCCCATACCCTGTGGGATAAGGTCATCGCCACGGCATTCATAGTATTCAAGCGCACCATACTTCATCCACGTATCACGGCCATCTTCTGCCATTTTCTTGTATTCTTCAGCTTTGTTTTTTGGCACTACAAGCACAAATCCATCTACATATTTCGCCATTTATTTATTCACTCCCTTTTCCCATTTATTTATGATATTAATATACCCCGTACCCTGGATTGTCAAACCAAAACCGGGCAGAAATTATGAGATGTATCAAACAAGGGTGTAGCGTTTATGAAAGTCACAAAGCCTACAGTCAGATGCCAACAAGCACAACGGGAGTATGAGAAAAAAAGATAACGTTCCATATGATCAGCTATCCAGACTAGCACCGGGAGTTCCCCGTGCTGGAGCAAGGCAGTTTTCATTACACAATCCAGTTACATAGTTCATACAATGAAGTGGAAATCGTCAGTTGATAAGCTCCTGCACGGTTTCTATGGTGGTTTGTGGCTGTGAAAGGAGTTAACATGGATTATAACCACCCTTGTCGCCCACAATACCCTGACTATGGCCCTTGCCCTTCAAAAAACCCACCTTGCTGTAACAAACGCTGCCATTGTATCGGCGAGGATTTTGGTCCTTATCCTTATGTGACAAATATCACGAGGGCTACCCTGGAGAATCCATACTTCAGGAGAGCACTGTGGACAGGGACCCATCTGCAGCTCACACTGATGTGCATTCCTCCGGGTGGAGAAATTGGTTTGGAAATGCATTCTAACCTGGACCAGTTCCTTCGTTTGGAGCAAGGCCAGGGCAGAGTCATGATGGGGAGAACGCAGTACTGTCTAGATTATCAACAAAATGTTGCTGATGAGTATGCCATTTTCATTCCGGCAGGAACATGGCATAACCTAGTCAACACAGGAAATGAGCCGATTAAGCTATATTCTATCTATGCTCCTGTTCAACATCCCCCCGGAACTGTTCACTGCACCAAGGCGGATTCCGACGCTGCCGAATAGAGCACCCACCCTTTATGACTAATGAATTACAGCCATAAATAGCCTTTGGGATTGCCGCACAACTTTGGTGGCAATCCCTTTTGTGTAACATAAAGGTAAATTTCTGTTTATCTCAACCTACGGATGACAACACAAGGACAAGCGTATTGTACCCGCGGCGGCGGCTTTGTTTGCCGCGGGATACCTGGCGCTTTCTCTGTAGGTAATAGCCGTATCATCATTGCTTTCATCGCTTAACCCTTCTCTTTGTATGGTTCCTACTGCCATCTGCTTGAATTGACTCGCGTATCTTTTATTTGGTACTCCGCTTGCCATAGAAATACACCCATCATTTTCAGTACACCCTACTGCCCAACAATTGAGGACAGTTCAAACCATGTTGATTTATCGCCTTTTTGTTTCGTCATACCATTTTTCAAACGGTCTATCACTGGATTAGCTGTAGTATCAACGGCAGTTTGACGGATATGAGGTTCGATATCATAAAACCTTGCGGAACATCTCCGAGGTGGAGGCGCGCCGGAGGCCTTAACCGCCAAACGCGGGAAACTTTTTGCGGGTGATTTGCAAACTTCCTCTTGACACGGACACCGTGTCGTACTTTATGATTGTTATGAAAGGGAGTGCAAGCACACAATGAATCCATTGCAAGCTGTTAGTATGGTATCAAAAAATCTTGGCATTTCGAGCCGTATGCTCCGTTATTATGAACAAGTGGGTTTGATCAAAAGCCGGCGCATGGAAGATTATGCGTACAGGGTATATGATGAAGATGCAATACGCCGCCTTCGTCAAATCATTATTTTACGCAAACTTCGTGTTCCTGTGAAACAAATTCAAGAGATTTTTGGCAATCATGATGCTGTGAGTGTAATTGATATATTCGAACGCAACATAAGCGAATTGGATGAGCAAATCACAGCCGTATCAACCGTCAAATCCATACTCAGCCGCCTTGTTCGTGAATTGCACGAAAAAGCGAATATGCACTTACAGCTTGATTATCTTGGCGATAGCTCTGTTTTTGCCATCGTGGATAGCATATCCTTTCCAAAAAATACATTGCAGGAGGAAAAGTCAATGGACGACCTAAACAAAGCGAATGAAGCGTTAAGCAAGCTGGAGGAAAAAAACGTGCGGATCGTTTTTCTGCCGCCTATGACCGTAGCCGCTTCTTCTGCCTCGGGAGAGTATGAATGGGGCGTGGGGCCGGAAGCTACCAGCAAGATAGAACAATTCGTGTGGGAAACCGGACTTCTAAAAATCAAGCCTGATGCCAGAGGGATGGGTTTTGACTGTTCCAGAGAAGACCTAAAGGTCAGCGTTGAGGGGACTGCTACAGCATACGAGGCATGGGTATCCATTCCAGAGGACATGAACGTTATGGCTCCCTTAACAAAAAAGGCCTTTGGCGGAGGTCTATATGCCGCCCATGTATTAAGAGACTGGAATTTTCAAGCAGACTGGCGTTTGCTTACCGAATGGGCAAATGCAAGCGAAAAATACGAAGCGGACGATGGCCGGCCATGCTTTGAGGAAGTATTGAACTATTATAACCTCATGCAAAACGGCGCAAAAATGGAAGATACACAGCTCGATCTACTGTTGCCTATCAAATTGCGGTGAAGAATCTGGTCAGAGATATTGTGTAATGAAGCACCTGTCATGTATCCAACGAAACCGCATAACGAATGTCGGATGAACCATCAATACCGGCGTTTGTTGGTGCAAATGAGCTCGCCGATTGCGGCGTGCTTATTTGTTTGCCTGCATACAAGCCATAAAATACAGGCTTTCGGTTCTCTATTTGCATCAGTACACGGGCTTACTGTTGGTATGTAAGCTTGGGCGGGCAAAAGATGATCGTGCCTGGGAGAACTCATAAACACTTGAATCTTAAAAGTCTCCGTGTAATCGTACAATGGGGCACCCAGCCGGGTCAACGAAAAACCCGGCCCAAGCCGGATTCAGGCTATCAAAAAACCCATGGGAGGCATTGGAGGGCCGAAGTCCTCCAATTTAGATCGCAAATCAGCGACATGTGCGGTGATTTGCGTAGGAATTTCGTAGAAATTCCTTCCTTGCCCGAGCAAACGGCCGCACAAAGGCGTAGCCGCAGTGCAGTGTAGCGAGGGAAAACATCAACAAAGTGGCGATGCCACTTTGTTGATGGTCTGAATCCGGCCCAAGCTGGATTTCCCAAATGGCTTACTTACTTGCATCCCCAGCAACTTGGTAATAAATATAATGTCTAAACGGAAGGTTGTTTGGTCAAACTTTTATTGATAACGACTCATAAATGTTGAACTTAAAGAGGAGAACTTGGCATGGAAATAAACAGGGCAAGAGAGCACAGTTTGCATGCTAAACTCATTTTTAATCCCAACGCCGGTGCTGCTGACGAAGCAAACAAGAAATTTATGGAAATATTTGAAGAGTTACAGGCTACAGATATTCAAACAGAGCCCTTTTTAATAGAGCCAAACTGTGATTTGCCCAAGGTCATACAGGAGGCTATTGGACAAGGCATTCGTTTGTTTATCGCTTGTGGAGGCGACGGTACTGTTTCTTCTGTTGCTAAAGAATTGATAGGAACAAATGCAATTCTTGGCATCATACCAACTGGCACCCAGAATAATATTGCATATAGTCTAGGAATTTCAACAAATATCGCATCCTCCGTTGCTACTATCGCTACCGGCCAACACAAGAAAATTGATATTAGCAATTGTACTTGCGACAATCAAATGACTCCTTGTATTGAAGTTTGCTCGGTTGGGCTATTTTCATCTCTGTTTCCATCTGCAGACGATATTTTGCATGGTGATTTATCCCGGATCGGCGATTTTATAGCAACCATAACGACCACTCCACCATCTGCTATGCAAGTATTGCTAGATCACGAAACAGAAGTCAACTTATCTGGGCACGTGGTTTTGATTTCCAATATGCCGTATATTCTTCGTCACTTTCAAGTGGGTTGCAACAATTCGTTTGAAGACGGACTCATTGATGTTTTGTTTTTCGCAGATCAATCAAAACTAGATTTATTGCGATTCGCGATGAAAAGCGCGGGGACGGATTTTGAACAAGATCCTCGCATACAGCATTATCGTGTACGCAGTATAACAATTGACACTGTCCCGCCTATGCCAATTATGGCAGATGGCACAAAGATTGGTGAAGGTTCAGTCGAAATTGATGTTCAGAAACATGCTCTGTCCGTATTGGTGCCTGCAGGGAAGCCCAAAGATAGAAATAAATCAGGTGATCATATTGAAAAATAGAAGCACAAAACCAATCAAAGAAATCGAGATACCAGAATTACAAGTTCCAGGTGTTTTCAAAAAACTGATTCATTGGACGAGTCATGTTAAACACTCTTATTGGATTGTATTGCTTGTAATAATTTTGATATTTACCTCCATGCAAATGCCCCTTGAGTTTTGGGCAAAATTGTGGGTTTCTATAAAAGCAAATACTGTTTTAGTAACGTTATTAATATTTTTTAGTTTGGTAACCATATCGGTTACTTGGAATGAAGGACAAAAAGCGGATGAATGGATTTTTTTGTTTTTTAATTCACGCGGAAAGCGCCCACCTTTATTAGATTGGCTCATGCTTGGGCTGACTCAGCTTGGGCATTTTGTTTTTGCACTACTACTAGCACTCATATTCTATTTTACCCAAAGCAAGCTTTTTGCCTACTCACTTATCTTTGGCGTTATCACTTTAGGATTAATGATAGAAATAATAAAAATGTATATTCGTCGTGCCAGACCATACATCAAGTTGAAAAAGATTCGCATTGTCGGTTCCAAAGCAAGTGGCAGATCATTCCCAAGCGGCCATACGGGTCAGGCATTTTTCTTGGCGTCACTCATTGTGCACTATTATCACGTCGATATTTATCTATGGATTTTATTGTATGCTATTGCTTTATTCGTTGGTATGACACGAATTTATGTTGGAATGCACTACCCAAGAGATGTTTTGGCAGGTGCCATACTTGGTACAGCATGGGGTATTATAGGCGTTATGGTGAATGGTTATATGCTTTCTCCGAGCTAATCATTTGCATTTGACTTCTGTAATCACCCAGATGCAATACCATAGTCCTGATACATTAATCCCTTAAGCTCATCCGTGATCTAATCCATCACGATTTGTTTTAAGCATGCACATGTGTTATAATTTTACATAACAAACGCATGTGAACAAGGATAGGTAACGCAATGATTTATGAAAAAGCGCAGAAATATACCGATTATCATAAGAATCACAATAACAGCGGCGGCCCCGGCGGGCTTAGCTTAGCTGAGCTATTGGCAGAAAAAATGTCTATTCAAGAAGGCAAGAAGCTTATTGATATCGGATTTTTCCGTGGCTATCAGACGTGCTTTTTAGCCAAAGAATATGGTGTAGATATCGTGGCAATTGATCCTGGCGGAAGTCTCTTTGGGATTGAATATGGCATAGAGCCTTTGATGGAAAACGCGCGTGAGTTCGGTGTTGAAAAGAAAATACTCGGCATTAAAACAGGCGTTCCCGATACGCTGCTTCCCTGCAACTATTTTGATTACGCCTATACCACCACCTGTTTGGAAATGCTTCGGCACACCAAAGGCGCAGATGGCTATCTTGCCGCATTAAAGGAAATCCACCGCATTGTTAAAAAGGGCGGCGTTTTGGGTTTAGGTGAGCCCATGTGCAGGGATGTGCCCATACCGGAGGAAATTGCGGCTTGCTGCAAGGAATATCATTTTGACAAATGCTTTGTAACCGATGAGGAAACCAAGCATGCCGTCGCCGAAGCGGGATTCAAAGTGCTTGAATACGGCTATTGCGAAGATGCCGGCGAATGGTGGCGTGAACATGTATTATACGATGACCCTCATTCAGACTACAAGAAAGCCATTGAGTCAATGAATAACAGTGGCTGGCTGTCCTTCGGGTATGTAATTGCGATAAAAGAATAAAAGGTGAGCCTGTTCAGATTGGACAGCCTGATAACCGGTGGCGGTTTCTATCAAGGCCATCGCATCATATATGCAAGAATCCCGGCCACGGCCGGGATTCTTGCTCTTTCATATAGAATGCTTACATGAGCCAGTTACAACGCGAGTGCTCTTTTGATTATCACTGCCAAGCTTAAGTATCTCCTATCCAAGTGAACGCGGCTTGCCCAAATCAGATCGCGGCCTTTGCAGCTTTGCCATAAGCATCTTTCTTCTTTTTCGGCGGCGATCACGAATCTCCAGTCGTTCGCCCAGATCTCGGGATCCAACGCCGTACACCAGGTATAGAATGACACCCGAGATAATCATGATAAATACGGTAGAAGCGCATCGGCGGCCCGAGGCATTGATGTTATAGCCGGAAATCCCCTCATCGCTGCTCATGCTCTGAATGACCATCGCATAGGTCTTGCCATAAGAGCTGGAAAAGGTTGCGGACATATCGTATTCAGTAAATAGCGCATTGAAATTCAACGCAAATACTGCCAGAATACTAGGCAAAATGATCGGCATTTTCACCTTAAGGAACGAAACAAACCGACTCGCGCCAAGGTTGCGTGCCGCGTCCTCCAGTTCTTCATCAATCGCATAGAAGGAAGCCTTAATCATCCTAAGCGAAAAGGGCAATTTGGTCACAACATATGCAATGATAATCAATAGCCGCACGCGCTCTTTAAAGTACATATTGCTATTGAGCACATACCAAACATTCTCACTGTTGAAATAAATGCGGTATGAGTAGCAAATCAGAATGGTCGGTAAAAGCCACGGAAACAGCAGGCTGTACTCCAGAACCGCACCGCTTTTTTTATGCCGGAAGATGTAGTTGCAGGCTATTACCACAATCACGCAGGCAATCGCCGCCGCAAGCGCCGAGAGAATAAAACTTAACGAGATGCCCCCCATGGTCGCATCGTTTGAAAAGAGCCCCGATATTGCTCCTTCACGCACCTTATACACGCCACGGCTGGTTAGGAAGGAATAATCCGCTTGACCGAAAAAGTTAAGATGCGTCCAGTTTCCCAGATCAAGCTGCTTCATGCGGATTGCGCCATGCGTCTGAAAAGCAAATATCACAATCATGACAACTGGGGTCATATAGATAATGAACAGCACATACGCGTAAATATGCGTGAATACGTTTGCAATGGGGTTGCTGATTTTTTGCTTAACAAGCTTTGCCTTGGTTTTGGATACTGAAAGATAATGCCCCTTCCGTTCGTACGCTGATAGCACCGCCAAAAGAATGATCGTAAATAACGCGAGGATGATGGATAGCAGTGCTGCCCGCGCTTGCGGAAATGCCTCATCAGCCGCCGATGACCCCGCAAGGCGCACAATTTCAGGGTTGATAGAGTCAAATCCAAGCAGCGTCGGTGCGGACATTGCGCAAAGACCAGTGATAAAGGTCATTACGGTAAGCGAAAACAGCGTCGGCAGCAGTGTGGGAAGTACGACCTTCCAAAGCACCTTAAAAGGCTTTGCACCAAGGTTTCTAGCTGCCTCGACCGTGTTATAGTCGATGCTGCGAATCGCATTGCGTAAAAATAACGCGTGGTTACTGGTACAGGCAAAGGTCATCGTGAATAGAACCGCATTATAGCCTGAAAACCAGTTTGGATTGATGCCCGGAAAGGCGTTGACCAAGGCAGTCGTTATAATGCCGTCGCTATCGTACAAGAAGAGATAGCCTGTCACCAACGCTACACCGGAGTATATCATAGTCGTCATATACCCCGCGCGCAGGATCTTGGCACCTTTGATGTCAAAGTACTCGGTTAAAAATACGATTGACACGCCAACGATATTCACAGTCACAACCAATGCGATTGCCAGCTTCAAGGAGTTCCAGAGGTACTGACCCATGCTTCCGGCCAAGAAAAAGCGGATGACTGCAAAGGGATCAGCCTGACCGGCGGCATTTTTGGCTGTAAAGATGCTTGTCAAGGTGTTCAAGCATGGAAGTACCATAAAGCCCAGGAACAGGTATACAAAGAACGCGATCCCAAAGACTTTGAAGATGTGCTCGGCCTTTAGCCTGCCTTTTAGAATACCTTGCATCCTGTCACCCCCTCTGTTCCATCACCCTTGGATAAGCCATAATGTCTTTTTCATTCAATGCCACCGTTACTTTTTCACCTGTCTCATAAATGTTCATGCCATCGTTTTTCTCAATGGCCTTTATCACCTGTGAGCCCAGGTTGATTGTGTATTTTATATACAGCCCATAGAATTCACGGCCTTCTATCACGCCGCTAAAGCCTTGGCCGTTATTTACGAGCACCCGTTCCAGACGCACGTAATTTCTATTGCCTGTGTCAAGGCTGGGAAGCTTACTGACCACTTCATCACAAAGTAGATTGATATCTCCAATAAAATTGCATACAAATTCTGTCTGCGAGTGATTGTACACCTCTGTCGGCGTACCAATCTGCTCAATATAGCCATTGTTAAACACCGCAATACGGTCTGAAAGAGTCAACGCCTCTTCCTGGTCATGGGTAACATAGATCGTTGTAATGCCGAAATCCCGCTGCATCTTCTTGAGTTCGTTTCTTAGCTGCACTCGCAGCTTTGCATCCAAATTGGATAGCGGCTCATCCATGCAAATAATCGACGGATTGTTCACCAGTGCGCGTGCAATAGCCACACGCTGCTGCTGTCCGCCTGAAAGCTGCGAAACTGCCTTTTTCAACTGCTCATCGCTCAAATCTACCTTCTGGGCGATGGCACGCACTTTTGCATCGATTTCTGCCTTTTTGTCCTTTTTTACTTTTAGACCAAAGGCAATGTTATCAAAAACCGTCATCGTAGGAAATAAGGCATAGCTCTGAAACACGATGCCAATGTTTCGATCCTCAATGGGCACATGAGTAATATCCCGTCCCTTGACGTGTACAGTCCCCTCCGCAGGCTCCACAAACCCCGTGATTGTCCGAAGCGTAGTCGTCTTTCCGCAGCCTGAAGGGCCCAAAAAGGTAAAAAACTCACTCTCCTTCACGTGCACATTGATTTTTTTTAGAGCCGTGAAATCACCAAACTTCACGACAATATCTTTCAAATCAATCATCGGCTATGCTCCATTCAAGATTATTTTTATTGATCTTACAGCAAAATTTCGTATTTATGCGACTGCCTGCTGTTGCGGCGGCTGCACTCAAGCATAACTCTAGTTGTTTTACTCCGCCCTACAAGCCAAAGGACGGCCAATGGCCGTCCTTTGGACGCCGGGGAAACATTTGTAAGGCTTGGATTATATGCTCCGTTTACTTCGCCGCGGGTTGGGTCAGCGTCGCCCAGTCCAGGTTATCCCAGTCGGGTTCGGGATTCGGTGTGCCCATATCGGCCCAGTAGAAACCCAAGTTGGTCATGATGTTCGTCCACTCGCTGGAGTGTGCGCCAACATAGGCGTAATACTTCATATCGGTTCCGCTCACCATTTCCTGGGCGCAGTTCTTCAGCGTGTAAATCGCGGGAACTTCATCATACAGCATGCCAGCAGCAACGGTGTTGCAGGGGTAGGAGTCAAATTCTTCGCCCCAAGCAGCCTGTACTTCAGCTGAACCAAACCATTGTGCAAACGCCTTCACGGCTTCTGTTTCCTTATCGCTGCGACCCTCACGCTCGAGGATACCAATGTACTCTGCAATATAGTAGGAGCCGTCTTTGATATCAACCAGCGCCCAGTTTTCAGGTTCCAGCGTGCCCTTGAGCGGCGTGGTGGAGCCTTCGGCAGCGGCATCGATCTGGCCATACAGGGAGGAAGAGTAGAATGTAGAAACCTGCACTGTGCCCTTGTTCAGCGGGTCAAAGCCGTAGTTATCGCCTGTGAAATTGCCGTTTGCGCAGTATTGCCAGAGGGTCTTCCAACCGTCGATGGTAATGCCGCCGGCAGGGCTGTTCGGGTCTACAAAGGGGAAGAGCATCGCAGAGTTGATATTCGCATTCGTCGTGCCACCAACCTTGCCTTGACGATACCAAGTATAACCGCTGTTAACAACGTCTGCCCAGTGGTCAAAAGCCAGCTTTTCACCCTTGGTTCCCAGATCGTCCGTACGGTAGAGCATCAAAATATTCTGGATAACCAGGCCATAGGCCTTGCCATCGTACTTATACAGGCCCACTTCCTCGGCCCAGCTGGGCGTCCAGTCGGCCAGAGCAAGATTCTCATACTTTCCTTCGATGACTTGGCTCCAACGGGTTTCATTCAAACCAAAGAGGATGTCGCCATCCTTTTTCTCATTGGCAGCCTGGATGGCGGCTGTATCACCGGAGATAACGGTATTGTCATCCATAGAGATGGTGAAGCCGGCATTTTTAGCTTCGTTTACGAGCCAGGTAGCTCTCTCTGTAGAGTTGGAGTTGGAATAGATGCGGATTGTGTAACCAGAATAATCCTCAGCGACAGCAGCAGGTACCATTGCCAGTACCATCATAAGTACCAGCAAACATGAAAGGGCCCTTTTCATTGTATTCCCTCCTGTAATAAGGCTTTTGACACCTTATTTATTCTAATTATTTTAACAGAAAGAGCAGGGAATGTAAATTACTTTGAACAGATACAAGCATGATTCGATTAGTGGTAATATTAGCATTTCCTGACGAAATGCAGATAGATCTGCAATGCAGCTGTTCCTATAGCCATACAAAGGGCATTCCTTCCATAAGAAAACTTGCCTTGACGCAGGTCTTTTCCATGGCTTGAAAGTGATGCTGGATATGACCTATATGAATTAATATGATGCAGGCAACTGGGCGGCCGGCGTGAATGATTGACATGATTCGACATACTGCGATATAATTTGTCGTAAGGATTCAAGTGGGGTGAGCATCGCATGACGCAGGAAAAAGAGCCGCACCATCCTTCTCTGCTTAAAAGTTTGGATCGGTTTTCTAAGAAGCACCAGTTTAAACCGCTTACCATAAAATTGGCTGCACTTACTGCATGCATTATCATCGTTCTCTGCGTGATTTTCGGTGTAGTAACCGTTACAACTGTACAGAGCAAAACGGTACAATTTGGCCTGAAGGATATCGGCGAATTGGCAACACAAGCGGGATTCTATACAAACATTCAAATGATAAAAGGGTCTCGGCAGCTTTTTAATGTCGACATTCCTTTTACAGAGAGTAAGTATATTTTTAGTTACAATGGCGCAATAAAGGCTGGCCTTGACTTTGGCGATGTCGGCATTGATGTCAATGAGCAATCACATATCATCACCATCAAAATGCCCTCTATCAAGATATTGAGCAACGATATTGACCACGACAGTCTGGAAGTCTATGACGAGGTAAAGAACATCTTTAACCCCCTCAAGTTGAGCGATGTAAATCTATCTCTCCTGGATATGGAAAAAGAAGCGGAAGAAACCGCAATAGCAAACGGCCTTTTTGATAATGCGCAAGCAAACGCAAAAGTGCTGATACGGGGATTTCTAAGCGGAGCATTTGATCTTGATGTATATTCTGTAGAATTCGAATGGCCGCAATGATGCTACCATAACTTTATCAAATGGAGGAACTATCCCATGAAAATTATCAAAGGAATTCTGCTTGCCATTATTGGCATTATTGTTCTTTTCTATTTAATTCTCTTGTTGACCGCATGACGAAAAGAAAAATGGAAATCGGCCTCCAACGCTATTTCGGAGGTTTTTTGACAGTTTGAAACCGCCATTTCTGGCGGTTTTCTTTATCTAAAAAGGAATATCATTCCTTCTTCAAATGCCGCGGTTATGGTATGCGGCATCACAATGGTTACGTTTTTGCCAACCCGTGCTGGAGCATGTCTACCAGATTGCTTTCAAGGGCCAGAATATCGTCAAAGCTCATATCTTCCCGCATGAATGTATGAAGCTGACTGATAAGAAGGTTGACAACACCTGCTACGAATGGAGCCGGAAAGCCTAATTGCCCTTTGTCCCACGCCGATTCGATCATTTTCCCCAGTTCATCACCGGATTGGGGGAAGGCAGCCTGTACAGCTTCTTTCACGGTATTGTCCTCCGCCAGGAACCTGTGCCAGAACTGATAAAAACGAGGCTCTTGAAGGGTAAACTCCAGGCTGTGGCGCAAAATGAAGCGAAGCGCCTCAAAAAAATCATCGGTTGCTGGCACTGCATTCGTGGTGAAAGCCGCCTTTTTTTGTGCAATGATATCCATCAGGCACAGGTATAAATCCAACTTATCATTGAATTTGTGATAAAAGCTGCCCTTGCTCAAACCACTCTTCTTGATAATATCATTCAGTGATGCGGCGTCAAAGGACTTATCTGCAAATTCAGTTAATGCCGCATCAAACAGCAAGGGCATATCACTTAGCGGATTTCCCTGCTCCTGCTTTTTTTGAGGCCTTACAAATATAGGTTTCATACAGCCTCCCCTATTGCTGACCGGCATAGCGCAAGGTTAGTTTCATCACTTCATCGATGTTGTTGGGATCGGCGGTATAGCTATTCATAGAGACTACTTGATTTTTCTCGTCGAAACACTTGCCGCTGATTCCCTTCACGGCGTCTGACAAAGCCAGATAGGCATAGGTGCGCGCCATCTGTTCGGGGCTTAAGGACGCCTTGCTTTTGAGTGTATACATAAAGCGGGCCATGGCTGACAGCCCGGGATACCGGCTGACATCGACTTTCACATTGGTGACACGAATGCAATTCGCCGTTACACAAGTACCGCAGAGCTTTTTTGCAAGCCAGAGTGTAAACATCTCCTGCGCCCTTTTGGATTGGTAATAAGCGTTGGTCACGCTGTATTTTCTTTTCCTGAACTCAGGATCATCAAGCAATACCTTTGTGCCAGGCTTGACCAGCAACCCTTTTGAGGAAATCGTAATCACCCGTCCGTCCCCGCTCTTTTTAAGCGAGTTTAGCAGGAGCTCGGTGAGCAAAACCGGTCCGACATGATTGGCCGCCCATACCGTCTCGATGCCCTCCTTTGAAAACTGTGGCTTTTTCCGTGCAATGTCAAAATCAGCTGCATTATGAATCAGTACGTCCACCACCGGGAAGTGGCTGATCACATCCTCAGCAAATGTTTTAACAGAAGTAAGTGAAGACATGTCTACCAACTTTAGCTCGGCTGAGCCTTTGGTGATGGCTTGGTTGATTTCAGTCAAAGCCTTACGCCCGCGCTCCTCGCTGCGGCAAGCGATGATCACATGCGCACCAGCGTTGGCAATTTGAATAGCAGCCTGCTTTCCAATGCCCGAATTTGCCCCCGTAATGATACAGATTTTTTCTTTCATGACCACGCCTCCACCCGATTAGACTATTCGGTATAGACCATCTGGTCTATCAATTGCAGTATAATCTCTTTTTGCAGTATTGTCAATGTCAGAAGTAAAAGAATCAACCGATATGCAATGAATGTGCAGCAATACACCCGCCCAACTACCTTTGACAAGTCAAAAACCGCCATTTCTGACGGTTTTCGCAAGTAATCTAAGACCTATTCATGTGTTGTTATTGATTCAGCGGATGATCAAACATGGAAACAGGCAAAACCACAGTCCTATGAGTCCAATTGTCATGGTACCCAAGTAGGAAAGAGGTGCTTTTCCATCTGCTTAGAGCTCAACCGCACTTTGCGGCCTTGAATCCGTAAATGGCTCAGGGGGATGAATGCCCAGGCGAATGGCCTCAACCAGCGCCGGAAGCTGAACATCCAAGGGGATACCGGGATCATAGCAAACGGGCTTACTGACGTGGAAGATGTGGTTTTTATGATCCAAGTGCACTGGATAAAACTTGAGGGCTATTCCAAGGGTGCGAAAGGCCAGAGGCGCAATTTGTAAAAAGCCTTCGTTTATCCATGTATGATGGGATTGATAGCCGGAAGGCTGCTCCGGAAAGATAATGATATGATTGCCATTTTTCAAATGCCGAATGCTTTGGCGAAACGTTTTCACGCCCCGTGCGTCGTGGTAAACTGGCACGCCTGGCGCACTTTTTAAAAGAGGGGGCAGCAGCGCTGCGGCAATATAAGGCAGCGTGATGTTATAAAGCGGTTCCATCAAGCAGCCGGGCTGCCACCAATAATCCTGGCGCACATAGGCTGGAACGGCCTTGGGTTCCATCATATCGGCATTCAACCATGAAAAGCACTGATCGCGCAGGGGAAATTGTGTGGTCATCGCAATCGGGCCCCAAGCACCTGCGTGGTTACATAAGAATACGCATGGCTCACCGTCAAAAGGGACATCCCAAACGGTCTGCATCTTCCTTGAAAAAGTTCGTATGATTACGGCAGTTGCCTGATACAGTTTTCCCATTATTACGCCCCTTACCGACAAAAGAATGCAATTTTTTTGCCTCCTCCTTATCATATATCAACTTTATGCATTGTCAACCGTTCCCGCAACGACTACGCGGACAGTGATACACAATTTGGGTCATGGGAGAGATTGATATTTCGAGATGCGTTACTTTCTTTAGACATCGAGATGCATGGAGGTGTGCATCCATCGCCGCCTACCGCGGCTCATCCTTGCAGGTAGTCAGGCTTATGCCATGCCCCAACGCGGAAGCAGCTCATACACCAGGCAAAATCACAACTTCACCCACAGCGCGGGACGAACGCCGCCTTGATTCTCACCATTGATAGGATGAGAACAGGCGGTGCTGCTGCGCCGGAAGATATTGTTGCCCTGAATGCCAATATTGCCGTCACCGTGTATGTACACAGCTTTCAAATGATCGCGGCCAGGTGTGCGAAGCCACCACCACCAAATGCAACCCTGTGCCTTCGCCCTTCGCCTACAATTGTTTTCATCCCGCCGCTGTAACCAATACCTTTGGTTTGCGCCACGGTGATACAGGTTGGCGCTGCTGTCACCAAAGTATTTGCACGCCACCTCTTCAACGCTCAGCAGAAAAACATAATCCTGCGTATCTTCTCCGCCCGCTGCGCCATACCAAGGGTTATCCGCATTTCTATTTATAGTAGGAACGATTCTTGATCGATCGTCTTCGTTGAATGCCTCATAAAACGCACGGTTCAGATATTTTCTAAGCGCGCAGTCAGCCCATGTCGTATGCTTATAAGCGTCGTGGTAACCCCGCTGTTCGATAATCTCTTCGGTCAAAAGCAAAGCCGCGTTGTTTTGTATGTCCAGCACACGAAATTGATAACCGCCAAAAGGCACGATGGCGCCGATACTAAGCTCACTCATTCCCTTTCTCCTTGATTGGGAACAACAAATCAAGCTGCAAGTCCTTCATTTCCCCGTTTTGAACAAAGTGATAAAAATTGAGTGTTTCTTCCAAGCCTTGCCTCGAAACTGTTTCTGGCGACGTCCCGCAGGGAGAGCCCCAGTCGTTATCATATTTGCCGCTTGCATTCACCCAATCGCCCAATAAACGCCAATCTCCAAAATCCCAGGCCCTTAGCACATGGGCGGCATACAAGCCGCCACTGAAAGCCCGTTTTACAAGTGGTGCCGGCACCGTCATATCCTCAGGAATGGACACCCATACCTCATATGCACGGGAAGGTTCTCCAATTGCCGCCGCCCCCATCGAGCAGTCAAAACCAAAGCTCCGGGCATCAGGCTTGATTTTTTGCAGCCCGCTGTCTTTTACAAACTGTTTAATCATGTCCGCCGCTTTGCCTTCGCAATCTTCACCTGATGCCAAGGCGGCAGCTACCGTCATGGGCGGAATAAAAACAATCCGCACATCTTTATCTTCAAATTTGCTTAGCCTCTCGCTGGCCTGGCTCAGCTGTTCCATTGACTTTTCCTCCTTAAAATTGATTTTGGAGGCAGTCAAAGCATCTACCATTTCCAGCAAGCCTTCATCCTCGGGCAGTGCGAATTTTACACCTCCCAGATGTAAATGATCGATAAAGGCTTTTATGACACTGCGGATTGTGGAGAGCGCAGTCATTTCATCCCCAATATCGGCAAGGCTGCGCTCAAAGGCTTCAATCGCAATACGCGCATCCGCGCTTTGCAGAATTTCGCCTATCAGTTTCAGTGGTATCCGCAGCTTGCGCAGAATGATAATCTGACGCAGCCGCATGATGGTCTCAACATCATAAGCCCGGTATGCGGAATCTTCCTTTTTCGCGGAAACAATCAACCCGATTTGCTCGTAGTACCTGAGTGTACGGGTTGATATGGAAAAGTGCTTTGACACTTGACTGATGGTTTGCAGTTCGATGATTCTCCCTCCTCTCAAGTGGGAGTATATAGGTTAACGCGACGTCAAAGTCAAGTCAAGCCCAATATTGTGATTTGGTTTCCGTATAGAATCGAGCGTTTGCCAATAGAAACAGGCGGCTAAAAACGTACTGCATACACTAATTGCACACATGCGCAGTATGTAGAACGCCTTGTTAATTAATTTCCATTATGGTATAACATAGAAAATCATGGTTCTATACACCTGCAGTGAGCAAATTCAAAAGAATGAGGTATACACGTTATGGACGATGAACTGAAAATCAAGATGTACGCTTTTACGCTGGATTGCAAAGACCCGCATGCACTGGCAAAATTCTATGCGGCGATGCTCAAGTGGGAGGCACTGCAAATCGACGAAGCATGGGCATGTGTCTACGCACCGGGAACGAACCAGGGCGCATACCCTTCCCTATTGTTTCAACGAAACGCTGACTATACACCGCCTGTGTGGCCGGAAAAGCCTGAAGCACAGCAGCAAATGGCGCATTTAGACTTTGCAGTAAATGATTTGGAACAAGCGGTGAAGCATGCAATCGAATGCGGAGCAGTTATCGCCAATGAGCAATTTGACGATCATTGGCGGGTGATGCTTGACCCCGCCGGCCACCCCTTTTGCTTGTGCCAAATGAAATCACTCATGGAAAGTGCCCATTTTGCGCTGCTGTAACTTTCACTCTCTTTGATGCCCATGTAGACGATGTAGAGCATGATCTACGATCGGTATCAACTGCATTGGATGACTTCAAGCCCCAGCGGCATTGCCCTGGGGCTGTGGCACGACGCCATATGCAAGGTGGATTAGCTGCCGCAATGATCAAGCATGGGCTCGATATATGCTTTGATCAACTCAATCCTGTCCTTTGCAAGAGGTTTGAGCAGAGATGCGATGGCAACAACGATGTTTTTAGTCGGATTTACATAAATCACGGTTCCGCCGTCGCCCAAAGCGGCAAAGCTATGCTCACATTCATCGATAACCCACCAAAGATAGCCGTAGGCCATTTTATTCCAACGGCTGTGAACCATTGTGCTATCGTCAATCCACGCGCTGGAGACAATCTGCTTACCGCCCCATTCACCCCGGTTCAAGCACAATTGACCAATTTTGCCCATATCCATCAGTGACAGAAAAAGCCCCCAGCCAGCAGTGTTGTTGCCCGATGGGTCTGACACCCAGCCAGGTGCGCGGTGGTTTTTCATTATATCCAGCTGTTCTTCTTTGGTGTAAAATGTCACGCGCTCTGTTACAGCGATACCCAAAGGGGAGAAAAGGTTTTCCACCGCAAACTCGAGTGCGGACCAGCCAGTGGCGCTGGCCAGGATTCCCGTAAGAAGATCCGGCCCGATGAGTGGCATGTAACGAAAATCTCCAATCATGCCTTTACCGCCAAGCAGGTCAAGCGAAGCCTTTACCCAATTGCCGCTGGTGAAATACTTTGTATACGGCGCAGACTTGTATTTAAATGGAGCGGTCATGCTCATCAAATGCCTAAGAGTAACTTGCTGTATCGTTTTTTCACCTCGCTTTACGGTATGATCAGGGAAAAATTCCAGCACCTTTTGGTCAACGCTGCGAATATATCCTTGATCGATGGCAATGCCAAGTAAAATCGACACAATGCTCTTTGTTACCGAAAATACGTGCGTCGCATGGCCGGGCGTATAGTTGTTAAAGTAGCGCTCGCATTCCACCACGCCATTCTTGAGCATTACGATGCCCAGTGTGTTGCTATAGTCACTGCTGATGATTGTTTCAAGCTCGCTGATTTTCTTGCTGTCCATATCGTGCCATCCCTTCTCTGGTGATGATTTATCACCCTGAAAACAGGATAGGACCATTCAAAAATGGTTGCAAGAAGAAGTATTTTAATTGTAAGGGTTTGCGCGCCGTAATGATTGTAAACATTCATTATTTACATAAAAGCCCGCATTCAAGTACACCACCAGAGCGTGAATAAAATCAAGACGGGCGGCCGGG
>JAEWSC010000044.1 GCA_023398575.1 Bacillota bacterium
CCGTCACAAATCACCTGAATGCGCTTGTCCAGGACTTGCATTGCTTTCACCTTTTCCCATTAACAGGAATGCTCTTTGGTGTAGCGGACCAATTCGTCCACGGTTGTAAACGCAAGTCCGGTCACCGTGTCGGCGCAGCCATAATAAATGGCGATCCGCCCGGTGGCGGCATCGGTAAGCGCCGCGCAAGGGAAAACCACGTTGGGCACATCGCCCACGCACTCGTAAAGCTCCATTGGCGCAAGAATATAATCCATGGAGCGGTATTTCACAATCCAAGGCTTATCAATATCCAAAATAGCACTGCCCATGCGGTATACAAAACCGTTGCAGGTGGTGATCACGCCATGATAGATAAGCAGCCAGCCCTCATCCGTTTCAATAGGGGTAGGTCCAGGCCCGATTTTGGTCGACTGCCAGGCGGACTCGTTTCCTTTGATGGTACCCATCATAAAACGGTGGCGGCCCCAGAACTCCATATCAGCGCTCTGGCTGATATAAATATCCCCAAAGGGCGTATGGCCATTGTCGCTGGGCCGGCTCATCATCATGTACATGCCGTTTACTTTTCGCGGAAAAAGCACACCGTTGCGATTAAATGGCAGAAATGCGTTTTCGAACTGTGTAAAGCTCTCGAAATCCTTCGTGGATGCCACGCCGATGGTGGGGCCATGATAGCCGTTGCACCAGGTAATATAATACGTATCCTCTATTTTGCAAACCCGGGCGTCATAGCGGTATTCTTTGCGGAGGATTTCTTCCTCCATGCCCTGAAACAGAATTGGGTCATCCTCAATCTGCCAGTGCATCCCGTCCTTACTGCGGCCGGCGAACAGATCCATACTAATAGAGCGGCTGTCGCAGCGAAAAACACCGGCAAAGCCATCCTCAAAGGGCACTACAGCGCTATTGAAGACGCTGTTGGAGCGCGTGTTGCCATTGCGGCCGATGATCGGGTTACTTTGATAGCGCCATACAGGGCCGGCTTCCCCCGCGGGTTTCTCCTGCCAAGGAATATTAGGCAGCGCTTGGCCAATCAGCTTTGCCATGATTGTTTCCTCCACTTTTCTTGGAAAGCATTTTTGTACAAACGCCCGCGGGCAGCGATGATTGGTCTTAGAAAACCTCGGTGGTTCCCCAAGGCAGACACCGGTGCCGCGCGGGCGGGCGGTTTACCTGTTGTTATACTTACTTCTTGGCAGCCATGAAAGCATCCACTTGCGTTTGGGCCTCGGCGACAATCTCGTCAAAGCCGGCATCGCGCATTTCCTGCATCATCTGCGGAACGGCAACAGTAGGATCGGTGGTGCCAGTCAAAACCTCACTGCTGTAACGCTTGACAATCTCATTGCAGCTGGCAATCTGATCCTGAACCTTGGCGGTGTCAAAGGTGAAGCCCAGCAGCACAGAGGGCTTGGCGGCTTCGTTCAGGGCCTTCACTTCGTCCCACTGGTTGATTTCCACATCGTCGGTGGGGGTGACTTGGAAGAAGGTACCCTGGGTGTAGCCGGCCATGGTCCAGTCGGTGTTATTCTTGTGGACGCGGCCCTTGTCGGTGTACTGCCAGTTGTCGCCTTCCAGGCCATAATAGAAGGAGTCGCGCAACCAGGTGTCGGTGTTAAGCAGTTCCAGGAAGGCCAACGCCTTTTCAGGATGCTGGCTGTTAACGGAAATGCTGTTCAAAGAGCCGCGAACCGTGTCATTGGACACGATGGTCTCGCCCCACTGATAAGCAACCGCTTCTACGCCCATGTTCGGACCCCATGTGGTTTTGGCAGCGCTGGGCCAACCCTGTGCGATAGCGCAAGGACGATACTTGGCGTTTTCAGGCAGTGTGGAGGCATCGGAGTTGATGATGCCGGCTTTGAACCAAGCGTGCAGGGTGTTCAGGGAAGCCATAACGTCTTCCTGCTCGTACACAGGCACAACCTTAGCGGCCGCATCGTCAAAGCGGACGCCAATGGCGTTCAAGCCAGTGTTCATATTGTCATACTGGGACAGCACGAAGGAGGCAGTGCTGCTGGTAGAAAGAGGGAAAGAAGCCTCACCCTTGCTATCCTTAATGGCGGTCAAAAGCGGAGTTGCGGCATCCAGGGTGTGAACGTCGGAGGCATCCAGCTTCAGCTCATTGAGCAAGGCCTCATCCCATACAAAGTACTGGCTTTGGGAGCTGTCTTTGTAGGTAGGCACAGCGTAGACTTTTCCGCCGATACGGCAGGCATCCCAATAGCTGGCAGGAATCATGCTGTAAAGCGTGGGGGCTGCGGTTTGCACAAGGTCCGTGATGTCCAGGTATGCACCCAGAGTCACATCGGAGTTATACGTGCCGCTGTCGCCGAAAATGATGTCAAAGGGCTCGTTGGTGTTGACGATAACACTGCGGCGGTTGCCCCAGTCGCCCCAGGAGACGACTTCCATGTCAATGTTTACACCAATTTTCTCAGCCAGGTAGGGGTTTACTTTTTGAAGCCATGCTTCGTAGTTGGCGGGCATACCACTGCCAATGGTGACCCAACGCAAGGTGACTACGTCCTCAGCGGAAGCGATGCTCACCATGCTAAGGAGCATGCACAGGGACAGAACCAGTGTAAGTACCTTCTTCATACCGTTTCTCCTTGGATTTTATTTCGTTAACCCTTCACCGCACCAATCGTTAATCCGGAAATAAAGTATTTCTGGAAGAACGGATACGCGCACGCGATGGGGATTACGATCACAATGGCAATGGCCATTCGTACAGATTCACTGGGCATTTGGTTGCGGTACTGTACCAGCGAAAGGCCAGCTGTAGGGTTGTTAGCCAGGTAGGTCAGCGTTCTCATCATGTTGTTCAGAAGTGCCTGCAGGGATACCAGTTTAGCATTGGAGATGTACAGGGAGGATTGGAACCAGTCATTCCAATAACCAAAGCACATAAAAATGCCAATGGTGGCAAGAAGGGGTTTGGATATGGGCATTACGATGCTGGCATAAGTCCGTATCTGGGACGCGCCGTCAATCTTTGCGGATTCAATAATGCTGTCCGGCACTGTGCTTTTGAAAAAGGTTTTGGAAATCACAATGTTGTACGAGGACCCCGCCAACGGCAAAATGAGTGCCCAGATGGTATTGCGCAAACCTAGTATGTTGGCGTTGACCACATAGCTGGCAACCATACCGCCGCTAAAGAGCATGGGAATGAATATGACCCAGGTGTAAAACGTCTTCATCCGGAAATTGGGCCGGGACAGCGAATATCCCATGGTTGTATTTAGTATAAGACCTACCAATGTGCCAATGACCGTAACCGATACGGATATGAACAATGCGTCAAAGATCATATTCCGCTCATTCCATAAAAACTCGTAAGCCCGGCTGGAAAATTGTATGGGAATAAAGCTGTAACCAACCCTGCGGATGGATTCCTCCGATGAGACGGAGATCATGAAAACAAAAACGACGGGGAAGATGCTGCACGCCGCAAGTAAGAAAAACAATACATTGTATATCCTGTTTGTCATGGGCTTGACACGGTTCATTTTAAAGCTTTCAGACCGTGCTATTTTTTCCGCCTTTTCCATAAACACGTCCTCCTTCCCTTAGAATAAGGAACTGTCTTTATCGATTTTGGAGACGATAAAGTTGGCCATTAAAATGGTAATGCAGCACGCAACGGATTGGAACATGGAGGCCGCAGCTGTTTTGCCTATGGGTGCATTGCGCTGCAATGCCATGTACACATAAGTGTCAAAGGTGGAAGCCACCTTGTACAGCGAATTGGGTACGCCTTGGGTCACCTGATAGAACAGACCAAAGTCAGAATAGAAGATTCGCCCGACGCTTAATATAAACATAACGATAACGATCATTTTAAGCATGGGCAGCGTGATAAATCTTGCCTGCTGCCATTTACTGGCGCCATCGAGCATGGCGGCTTCATAAAGCGATTGGTCAATGCCCGTAATGCTGGCCAGATACACCACCATGCTATAGCCGATGCTTTTCCACATGGAAAGGATGGTGAAGAAGAATGGCCAATATTGCGGCTGAGCATACCATGTGACTTTTTCTCCGCCAAACATGCGAACAACGGAATTGAGCAGTCCACGATCCTGATTCAAAAAGGCGAAGACAAAATAGCTGACAACTACCCAGGATAAAAAGTGAGGAAAGAACATCAGCGTCTGATAAACCTTTGATTTTCGCCTGGAGTAAAGCTCGTTAATCATAATCGCCAAGGTGACGGGGATCAATGTACCAAGAAAAATAAACACGATATTGTACAAAATCGTATTTCGAATCAGCATGCCAAAAGCGTTGTTTTTGATAAAGTATGTGAAGTTGCCAAAGCCTGCCCAATCGCTGTTCAGCAGATTATACAGAAAGCTTTGCTTGGGAAAAATCCGGTAATCCTTAAAAGCAATCAACAGACCGAACATGGGCAGATAACTAAATAGAAAATACCAAATGAATGTAGGCAGCCCCAGCAAGCCCAGTTCAATATCCTCCCGCGTCCACTTCGGCCTAGCCTTGCAAGGGCGAGCGGACACCGCAATAGCCCCTTCCTGCTTTTTTCCTAGCATGTGGCCCTCCCTCCCGTGGTTAACAAACGTTAATCATGCACCTTGGTTTTCAGCGCTAAAAAATTTTGCGTTAACAATCATCACTCTCTGTTGCTCCAAATTGTAGCACACAGTCATGGATGTTGCAATAGATTTTAGCGACACTTTTTATTTTACTGCATAATTCCACTTATATTCCAGCATTGTGTTCTAAACTTTTTACTTACATGTTAGTTAACATTGTTAATTCATATATTGACTTTTGCTATCATATACTGTATGATTCCCCTATTCAAACCATGTGAGGTTATGATATGGGAAAGGTCACAATACAGGAACTGGCCGACGCAGTCGGTGTATCCCGGATCACCATATGGAAAGCGCTCAACAAACGCCCAGGGGTATCCGAAGAGATGCGCCGGCAAATTCAGCAAACAGCTATGGACATAGGATATCTTACTTCCACCCCCGTCCCTGTGAAGGCGACGGCAGACCGTACCTTTTCCATTGTGGTTTCTCGTCCCGAATCTTCCTCCTTCTGGATGCATATCATCCATCATATTGCCAAGGAGCTTGCTATTCACGACATCAACCTGATGTATACGTATATGCCCACCAGCTATAAGGCGGGCTACGTTCTTCCTTCGTCCCTGGATGCAGAATCCATAGACGGATTTATCGTGCTAAACGTATATGATGAGAACCTTCTTCGGCTTTTGACAGCACAACCGCTGCCAAAAGTGTTTTTGGATACCGTTCCTTCCATCGCTCCGCAAGCCCTCAACGGAGATCTTGTGATATTGGAGGGCCGAACCCGCGTATGCGAAATCACCACAAAACTGCTGTCATTAGGAAGGCGTCGGCTCGGCTTTATCGGGGATGTCAATTACGCACAAACAAACCATGACCGTTATCAAGGATTTTTGGATGCTCACCGGACGATGGATATCCCAGTGGATCCCGCATTGTGTATGACAGGCTCTATCGGCCTGCGCAGCCATTATGAAGAAATCGCGGAGTTTTTGTCCGGGCTGAAAGTATGGCCGGATGGTTTTGTTTGCCCCAGTGATTTTATCGCACACTTTATCAGGCGCTACCTTATAGAAACGGGCCGCAAACACCCGGAAAGCTTTGTTTTGACAGGGTTTGATAACAACCCCGAATACACCAATGTGGCCGGGCAGATCACTACGGTAAATGTGGAAACTTCAGCCTTGGGCAAGAGCTTGGCCCGAAAACTGATGTTCCACGCCGACTATCCAACCGCACCCTATGAAGTTACCTATGTGGCGACCAATATTTTATACAAGGGCGGGCTTTCTGCCACCTGACCGGCGGCCTGCTGCCGCGAGGAGGCTTTATGAAACCCTATCAGGATCAAACGCGCCCACCCATAGACCGCGCTCGTGACCTTTGCCAACGCTTAACGTTGGGGGAAAAGGTCGGCCAGCTGAACCAGCGGCTGTATGGGTTTGACAGCTATGTCCGCAGGGACAATGAGCTTGCGCCAAGTGAGGATTTCATTCAGGAGGTTCTTCGCTTTGGTGGGCTAGGTACGCTATATGGTCTGTACCGTGCCGACCCGTGGTCAAAGCGAACCTTCGAAACAGGCCTTAGCGGGAGGATGGCTATCAAAGCATACAATCTTTTGCAGGACTATGTGCTAAAACACTCACGTCTTCAAATTCCCATGCTTATAAGCAGCGAATGCCCCCACGGCCACCAGGCGCTGGGCGGCTATCTGCTGCCGGTCAATCTGGCCGCTGGCGCAACCTTTCATCCAGCTCTTTTGTATGAGGCCGGCAAGGTGTGCGGACAGCAACTGCGTGAGCAGGGCGTGAATCTTGCGCTTGTCTCCACACTGGACATTCTTCGCGATCCGCGCTGGGGGCGCAGCGAGGAATGCTACGGCGAGGACCCGTTCCACGCGTCACAGTTTGCCAAAGCTATCATTCAGGGAATACAAAGCCAGGGCGTGGCGGTGGTGGCAAAACACTTTTGCGCACAAGGGGAAACAACGGGCGGTATCAACGCCAGTGCCGCACGCATTGGCATGCGTGAACTGCGGGAAATTCACCTTCCGGCGGCAAAGGCGGCTTGTGAAGCAGGTGTCAAGGGCATGATGGCCGCCTACAACGAGATAGACGGTGTCCCCTGTCATATGAACGCCGCGCTTCTGACCGAAATCTTACGCAAGGAATACGGTTTTGACGGCATCATCATGGCGGATGGCTGTGCCATTGACCGCTTGGATATGTTAACGGGCAACAATATACGCTCCGGCGCGCTGGCGCTAAATGCGGGTATTGATATCAGTCTGTGGGATACAGGCTTTACCACGCTTCAGGAAGCAGTGGAGCAGGGCCTTGTTCTGGAAGAAATTGTGGATCAGGCAGTGATCCGCGTCTTAAAGCTGAAATTTGAACAAGGCCTGTTTGAGCACCCCTATCTTACAGAAGATGCCGAACCCACCGTGTTTACTTACACCACACATCCCCAAGCCTTTGCAATCACCAAGGAGAGCATTGTATTGCTTGGCAACAGCGGCATTCTCCCTTTGGCATTGCACGATAAAAAGAACGTGGCGATCATCGGCCCGGCCGCCGATGACCTATACAGGCAACTGGGAGATTACACGCCACCTGTTCACAACAAGGATTGCTTTACGCTGCTGGATGGCGTACGAAATTTAATAGAAAAGAGCGGTTCACCTGTCAAGGTTTTCTATGACGACGGAAGTGATCCTGAACAAGCGGCAGCGCTGGCTGCCCGCTGTGATGTAACCATATTAGCGCTGGGCGGTTCCTCCAGCAGATTTTGTGATGTTCAATATGACAAAAATGGAGCGGCGCTAAAATCCGCCGCACCAATGGACTGCGGCGAGGGCGTAGACTGCGCACGATTGCAATTGCCGCAAGGGCAGCACGAGCTGTTTGCGGCAATACGGAGCACGTCCCGGCAGTTGGTTACTGTCCTGATACTGGGAAGGCCCTATGCAGTGGCGGATATCGCAGGCGGTTCTGACGCGCTTCTTTGCAGCTTCTATCCAGGGCCCTGGGGCGGCCTGGCTATCGCACAGGCGATCTTCGGCATGTTCTCTCCCAGCGGCCGGCTGCCGGTTTCTTTTCCCATTCATGCCGGCCAGATTCCCGCCTATTACAATCCCAAAAGTGGCATCACACCCCTCACTTATTGCGATGGGGCCGAGCTTATAGCGCCGCTCTTTTCCTTCGGAGACGGATGTGGCTATTCAAAGATCACCTATTCAAACATTGTTTTGAAGCAACTGCCATGCCCTGCAGGGGACTTGTTTGCAGATGAAACACCGCTTGCAGAATTAAGCATGCTGGCGTCAAACACCGGCGGCTATAACGAAAGCGCCGTGCCGATGCTTTTTGTCACAGATTTGGAATCCGATGTAACTCGCCGCGTAAAAGAGCTAAAAGCCTTTGAAAAAACAATGATCCCCGCCGGGGAAAGCAAAGCCATTACGCTTTACCTGTATGCAAAGGATCTGGCCGTATGGAATCAGCACATGCGCCTGGAACTGCAGCGCGGCAGATTTATGCTGCGGCTATGCGACGGTGGAAAGCCGATCTGGCAGGATGAATGGGTTCTCTAAGAAGGGTCTGTCATGCGAAAAGCAACAATACTGCAAGGGGTGACTTTTTATCAAAACTCACGGCGAAATTCAACAATGGCACGAACTTGCCACCGAGGATCCAGATGTGGCAGCGGAGCTGCAGGCGCTTATGTCAGGCAGCCTGCCTGCTGATGACCGATTTTGTGGCCGCCTGGCCTTTGGCACAGGCGGTTTACGCGGCGTTCTTGGCGCAGGCACGAACCGAATGAACACATATACAGTACGGCAGGCAACACAGGGGCTTGCCAATCATCTTTTGAAAACGAGAAAATCAGTAAGCATTGCCATTGCATATGACAGCCGTATCAAGTCTCGCCTGTTTGCCGAGCAAGCAGCCTGTGTAATGGCCGCCAACCGCATCACTGCATATATCTACCCCCGCCTGATGCCGACACCTGCCCTATCCTTCACCGTTCGGCACCTGCAATGCGATGCCGGCATCTGCATCACAGCAAGCCATAACCCACCGCAGTATAACGGGTATAAGGTTTACGCAAGTGATGGCTGCCAAATTACGACCGAGGCCGCCGAAGCCATATCAGCGGAAATCGCCCGCGTTGATGCGTTTGCGGATGTTCAGATATGCCCTTTTGATCCGCACGTAAATCCCTACATCCGCTATATAGACGAAGTGGTGGTTGAAGCCTACCTTAAGGAGATCATGAACCAGCGGCTCTTATCCGGCAGTCAGGAGCCACTCAAGATCGTGTATTCGCCGCTCCATGGCGCCGGGCAGGAATGCGTAAAGCGCATTTTGCGAACCGGCGGCTATAAGGATGTGCACATCGTACCCGAACAGGAAATGCCGGATGGATACTTTCGCACTTGTCCTTCACCCAACCCCGAGGAAGACAGCGCTCTGGAGCTCAGTTTACAACTTGCCCGGCAAAGAAACGCAGATCTCGTGCTGGCCACAGACCCAGACTGCGACCGTGTCGGCGTCGCAGCATACGATAACGGCCGGTATGTGAGGCTGAATGGCAATGAGCTGGGTATCCTTTTGCTGCATTACATTTGTACCATCCGGGCGGTACGGTCAGACATGCCTGAGAATCCGGTAATCATCAAGACGATTGTAACCAGCGAAATGGCCGCAGCTATCGCCAAGTCGTTTGGCGTATCTGTATGGAATGTACTGACTGGATTTAAGTTCATCGGCGAGCAGATCGGTCTCATGGAAAAGCAGCATTGCCTTGAACGGTATCTATTTGGCTTTGAGGAAAGCTGCGGTTATTTGACCGGCACCTATGTGCGTGACAAAGATGCGGTCAGTGCGGTTTTAATGGTTTGCGACATGGCAGCCTACCACAAAAGCCAACACAAGACACTGCCTATGGTACTGGAAGAATTGTATGAGCAATTTGGCTATCACCTGAGCAGCCTCGACAGCTTCACCTTTTCAGGTGCTAGCGGCAGCAGGCGTATGCAGCGTTTCATGCATTCGCTTCGCGAAAACCCGCATGCTGCTGCAGCGTTTGAGTTAAAATCGGTCATGGATTATTCCGTAGGCGGCGCACAAGGGCCAGACCTTCCGGTACTGCCGCCCAGCGATGTGCTGCAGCTGCGCTATCAGGACGAAAGTCTTGTGACCGTAAGACCCTCCGGAACAGAACCCAAGCTAAAAGTATATTGCTGCGTTCAGGGCGGCAGCAAAGCGGATGCAAAGGCGCGGCTTGCTGCACTTCAAACTGCGTTCTCATCCTTCATTGCCCAATGTGAAATGGATGATAACACCTGATGTGGGTTTTGCTCAATCATAACCTTCCAGTAACTAATATGTCGATGAGCAAAGGAGCATTTGCAATGACGGAGCGCATCCTCCCCTCCCAAAGGCAGCTGGCCTATATGGACTGGGAGTTCGGCATGTTTTTTCATTTTGGTATCCGCAGTTTTTTTAAAGGGCACAGCGACTGGGATAAAAAACCCATGCCGGCAAGCGCATTTATCCCAGAGCATCTCGATTGCGAACAATGGATCAGGGACAGCAAGGCCGCTGGGGCACGCTACGCAATTTTGACAGCTAAGCATCATGATGGATTTTGCAACTGGCCGTCCGTATACACCGAGTATTCGGTGAAAAATTCCCCGTGGAAAGATGGAAAAGGCGATGTGGTCGCCGAGTTTGTTTCAGCATGCCGGAAATATGATATGCGTGTGGGCTTGTACTGTTCTCCCGCCCAGTGGAGCGGCGGCGCGGACTTTGCAGACGAACAGGCATACGACGATTATTTCATCAACCAATTGACTGAACTGTTAACCGGGTATGGAAAAATAGACTATATCTGGTTTGACGGCTGCGGCTCCAATGGACACACCTTTGACGCCGCGCGCATTACAGGCGCCGTGCGCGCCATGCAGCCGGAAATTTGCATTTTTGAAATGTGGGACCCCGATACGCGTTGGAATGAAAACGAGGCTGGATATGCTCATATGCCCAACCGCAACACCGTTGCGGGGACGGATCATACCAGGCAGTTCCTTCCCGGTGGCGTTTTCCCATCGCACCGCTTTTTGCCGGCCGAATGTGATTTTATGATGCGGGACCGTACCTGGTTCGACTGCATGGACAACGAGGATACCGTAAAGAGTGTGGAGGAACTGCTGGGTATTTATGAAATGTCTGTCGGGCGTGGAGCCAACTTTCTGCTTAACATAGGACCAACGGCAAAGGGCTGCCTGCCCGAGACAGATACCAAACGGCTTTTGGCGTTTGGCGCTGCGCTACGCGAACGCTATGGCACCCCGGTGCCGGGTTTCACACTCGCAAAACTGGCCGATGGCCGGTATATGATTGAGTCGAATTCCGAAAACGGCGAGCTCGTAAACCGGGTAGTCATTCAAGAGGAACTTTTCAAAGGTGAATCCGTGCTGCGCTATCAATTGCATTTTGATCCCATGTTATATTCGCCGCAGCCCATTTGTCTGTATCAAGGCATGACCATTGGGCATAAAGCCATCTGCATCTTTCCAACGGTCCGCGCAAAGCGCATCTATCTCACTATAGAAGAACAGAATGGCCCTGTCGCCATACTTTCCATCCTTCCCTATATGTACAAAACGATTTAGGGAACAGCATCGCGGCTTGCTATGTGCCAAACACCATTCCCACTTGACACAGCCATGTACGCCAGGGAAGGATGAAGTTCGACGTTTGCTCTACCCAATTGGATGAATCCAAAACAGACCGGGGCAAACCGCTTGCCGCAGCGCTCCTACTATCTGACCCACAACACCATGGAAGGAGCAATCTCAAAGAACGCAATGGGCAACGCGAGCTATGTCTCCCTTAAAGGAACATGGCGTTTTGGACACTTCGCCTCCCCTGACGAAGTCAACTTGGCCAAGCTTACAGATCAGATTGAGGCGCCTTCCTGCCGGGAAATGAAAGGGTATGGGCAGATTCAATATACGATCATCAATTAAACCTTTCCCTTTGACCCGCCACACGTTCCATTGGAAAATCCCGTAGGCGTATACAGCCGCCAGGTGAATATTCTTACATCATTCCCATAGGCAATGATGCAATTATCGCGATCACAAGCATTGGTCATGCCCTATTCAGAAAGGGTAATTGATTCTATACAAAGTCGGGATTGCCCCTCTCTGCGCTCAACAAGCGCTATCCGACAATTTGTCATATTCCTTTAAGAAAAAGCCTCGGTCTTCTTTCAAGCCTCTCCATGCTGTTCGACCGTCTCGACGCGGGGATAGTTTTTCTCTCTACGTCCCATTATCCTCAAGTCGTAGAGGAAAAGGGGCAGCGTGGCAAACTACCGCAGAAACGCTCTGTTTATTAAAGCAAACAGATTATTTTTCCCAAAAATGAAGTACCCCCGGTAAGGCTATGCATACCGGGGGTGAAGGGCTATGTTTAACAGCCATTTTCTTTAGATTATGTCTTTGACACTATACACTTCTCCAAAGTATTCTGCACACTGCTAAAATGCCTCCCATTTTCAGGTAATCTGCATTGTTGGTAACGCCAATCGCAGATTCCTCAAGCATCACGTACCAGCATTTTAAAGCAGTACGTACTAGCATATTCGCATTTGCTTTAGCATCTTTACCGTTTAACCATTGACGGCACATAAAAGGCAATATACGCTCTGGGGCATATTGTCTACTCTACCATATTAAAGAACATCCGCCATGAGGATGATCATATTGCTACGGTCGGCAAAAGCATCCTGAATATTGCACTATCATTTATCGTGCGGGATATCATTGTCTGTCATTGCCCATTCCAACATTTCCTTGAAAATAACCAGAGCAGGAAGCAGCCAATCCCCGTGCCAATGGTGTTCATCAGCCAGTCGTCCACATCCAGCATTCCCAGACGTGTGAACAGTTGGATTACCTCAATCAGCGCGCTACACAGCGAGCCGCAGAGGATTACCATCCATGCATGCGTCTTTCTACCGCATAGATGAAGCACCTGCGGCAGCAAGTACCCAAACGGGACCATCAGCAGAATGTTGATCAAGATACCTTCCAGACTGCGTGGATTATCAATGCGGATGCTGGCAAAGTCGCCATGAGTCAACGACCATAGACCGCCAACCACGGTAAAAGCACTTCTTGCGCTCCCCATTAGTTCCAGGCGATAAGCATAAGCTTCCGATGCTGTGCGCGACAAAAAGGTTGAGTAGATTAAAAAGAACCCATACCCTATGCAAGCCGGCAACAGTAGCCACCAATAGTACGGTTCGCCTTGCCTCCTGCGCAGAATGAGGAATGTCAAGCAAATGACTGCCGCCATGATGATGGGTCGAACCATCCCGCGGTAGGGAAACAATGGAATCACTGATTACCTCCGAAATGCGCCAACCAACTACCAGGGTTCTTCTCTCTGTCCATCATCCGCCATACAAAGGCTGTTGGCTCGATGAGGGCAAACCAATGCGAAGAATCTCATAATTTGAAGCTCCTGCAATTGTAAAACAGCTTACGGTATCAATCTCTCCGGAAAAGATCCCGTGTATAGACCTTCTCCTCCACATCGTCCAAAGCGCTGTCATACCGATTTGCGATGATGGCACCGCTCATCTCCTTAAACTTCGCAAGCTCGTTGACCACCATGCTGCCAAAGAACGTGCTGCCGTCTTCCAGTGAAGGCTCATATACGATGACTGTTGCACCCTTCGCCTTGATCCGCTTCATCACACCTTGAATGGATGACTGGCGGAAATTGTCGCTGTTTGCTTTCATGGTAAGCCTGTACACGCCTACGGTCACTACCTTTTCCTTGGCTGGGTCATAGCTTGCGCTAGCTTCGTATGCGCCAGCAATCTCCAGCACGCGGTCGGCTATGAAGTCCTTACGTGTGCTATTACTCTCCACGATGGCCTGGATCAGCTTTTCCGGCACATCCTGATAGTTTGCCAGCAGCTGCTTGGTGTCCTTAGGCAGGCAGTAGCCACCATAGCCGAAGGAAGGGTTATTGTAGTGGTTACCAATCCGCGGATCCAGACATACGCCGTCAATAATCTGTCGGGTGTTGAGTCCCTTCATCTCAGCATAGGTGTCCAGCTCATTGAAATAGGAAACTCGCAGCGCAAGATAAGTATTTGCAAACAGCTTGACAGCCTCTGCCTCGGTAAAGCCCATGATGAGGGTGTCGATGAGTGTTTCGTCCACCAGATAGCCAGAAGGCACCTCGGCTGCCATCTTTCCTTTGATCGCACCCTCCCGCAATAGGCTTGCGAAGGTATTGGCAGCCTTCACCAGCCGAGCATTCTTCACGTCCGTTCCTACAATGATGCGGGACGGATAGAGATTATCGTACAATGCTTTGCTCTCACGCAAGAACTCGGGGCTGAATAGAATGTTGTCGCAGTGGTACTTCTCACGCACAGATGCTGTAAAGCCCACGGGAATCGTGGACTTAATCACCATGATCGCGTCCGGGTTATATCGAATAATTAGCTTGATGACTTCCTCTACAGCAGAGGTGTCGAAAAAGTTCTTCTTGTTATCATAGTTGGTCGGCGCAGCGATGATCACGAAGGCTGCATCCTTATAGGCAGCTTCTGCGTCCAGCGTAGCAGTTAAGGTTAGCTTACGTTCGCCCGAGACATCCCCCGCAAGATATTTTTCGATATACTCGTCCTGAACAGGACTCTTACGGTTGTTAATCATCTCCACCTTTTCAGGAATGATGTCCACTGCCAGCACCTCGTGCTGCTGGGACAGAAGAACCGCAATGGAAAGCCCCACATAGCCCGTACCGGCAACAGCAATTTTCATAGCCGTATCCTCCGTATTTTAATAGCTTGCTTTGCACGATTGTTAGTCGCAGCCGGGCATCTCTGCGGCAGCATACACAATCAGAAGCCTGTCCGTTGCGATTGGATATCCCTCTCGACCTTGCCTCTTGCGGCCGAAGCTAACACTTCACACCCTTACGTCTCGGCTTATAGCGATACGCAGCCATAAGCTATTCTTACACCCGATAGAACTCTTTGTACCACTGCGCAAACCTCCGCAAGCCCTCACGCAGGGAGGTGTTAGGCTTAAAGCCCATGTCTGCCTCCAACGCAGCGGTGTCCGCAAAGGTCACCGGCACGTCGCCTAGCTGCATAGGCAGCAATTGTTTATGAGCTTCAAAGTCATAGTCCGCAGGCAGCACACCAGCAGACACCAACTCTTCCGACAAAATCCGCACAAAATCCATCAGGTTCTCCGGGTTTGAGTTGCCGATATTGTACACCGCATAGGGCGGTAGTGGCAGACCATCCTCACCCAACGCCTTTTCGGGGGCATGCATTACCACCCGCATTACGCCCTCGATGATGTCGTCTACATAGGTAAAATCCCGCTTACAATTGCCGTAATTGAATATCTGAATGATGTCGCCTTTGAGCAGCTTGTTTGTAAAGCCGAAATAAGCCATATCCGGACGGCCGGCAGGTCCATACACGGTGAAAAAGCGCAGTCCGGTGGATGGTATGCTGTACAGCTTTGAATACGCGTGTGCCAGCAGTTCGTTGGACTTCTTGGTGGCGGCATAGAGGGACACGGGGTTGTCCACCTTGTCCTCGGTAGAATAGGGCACCTTTTTGTTGGAACCGTAGACCGAGGAAGAAGATGCATATACCAGATGCTCCACGGGATGATGGCGGCAGCACTCCAGAATGTTATAGAAGCCGATGAGATTGGCCTCGATGTACACGTCCGGATGGTCGATGGAGTAGCGCACACCCGCCTGCGCCGCCAGATTCACCACAATCTGCGGTTTGTAGGTAGTGAAGAGCTCCTCCATCAGCGGCTTATCCGCAATGCTGCCCTTGATGAATTCCCATTTGCTTTCAGGCAAGGCAGCAGCAAGTTTTTCGATTTCCGTTAGACGATAATCTTTCAGGGACACGTCGTAATAGTCGTTGCAGTTGTCGACGCCCACGATATGCACGGGAGCCACAGTTTTCAAAAGCTCCATCACCAGATTGCTGCCGATAAAGCCCGCAGCGCCGGTGACGAAAATGGTCTTATTCATGAGTTCAACATTGATCGGTTTCATCTCAGCACGCTCCCAGTATGGCAATCAACTCTTCCGCCAAACCATCTTGTTGACCACACCCGTATAGCTCTGAATAATCTTGACGACCTTTGTAGAGACATTCTCGTCTAAATAGTCCGGCACAGGGTTGCCATGATCGCCGCTTTTGTTCATCTCAACAGCGGCATCCACAGCCTGCAGGAGGCTCACCATGTCGATTCCTGCCAATATAAAGCCGCCTTTATCAAGAGATTCGGGGCGCTCGGTAGAGGTGCGAATGCACACTGCCGGAAAGGAGTGGCCAACGCTTGTGAAGAAGCTGCTCTCTTCGGGCAGCGTACCTGAATCAGACACCACCGCGAAGGCGTTCATCTGCAGGCAGTTGTAATCGTGAAATCCCAGCGGCTCATGCAGGATCACGCGTTTGTCCAATTGAAAGCCGCTCTGCTCCAAACGCTTGCGGCTGCGGGGATGGCAGGAGTACAGAATGGGTATGTTGTACCTCTCCGCCATTTGGTTAATCGTGGTAAACAGGCTGATGAAGTTCTTCTCCGTGTCAATATTTTCCTCACGGTGAGCGGACAGCAAGATATACTTGTTCTTTTCAAGACCCAGACGAGTATGAATGTCACTGGCCTCGATCTTGGCAAGGTTATTGTGCAACACCTCCGCCATCGGGCTGCCAACCACATAGGTGCGCTCCTTGGGCAGGCCATTATCGGCCAGATAACGACGGGCATGCTCGGAATAGCATAAATTCACATCGCTGATGATATCCACAATGCGGCGGTTGGTCTCCTCAGGCAGGCACTCATCCTTGCAGCGATTACCGGCTTCCATGTGGAAGATTGGGATATGCAGCCGTTTTGCGCCGATAACCGACAAGCATGAATTGGTATCTCCCAGCACCAGTACGGCGTCGGGCTTGATTTCCACCATCAGATCATAGGACTTGGCAATAATATTCCCAATCGTCTGGCCCAGACTATCGCCCACGGCATCCATATACGCATCGGGATCAGCCAATTCCAGATCGTGGAAGAACACGCCATTTAGGTTATAGTCATAGTTCTGACCTGTGTGTGCCAGAACAGTATCAAAATACTGGCGGCACTTCTTGATCACTGCCGACAGCCTAATAATCTCCGGCCGTGTACCTACGATGATCAGCAATTTCAATTTGCCATTGTTTTTGAAAGAAGCCATTGCATGTTCTCCTTATATCAGGAATTGTCTTTACAGCAGATAGGTTCGGTTTTCGACAATCTGACCCGCCTCAATCTTCGTGCATCGAGGGATGCGGTTTTCGGCTTTAACAACGGCATTCAGGCATACATGAACGCCCGCCTCCAGCATGCATCCGTGATCGACCATCGCGCCACAGTTGATGATACAACCTTCATGGATGATACAGTCCGTGCTCACCACCGCCATCGGCAATACCACTGTACCAGGGTGCAGCACAGCGGTTGGGCTGACGTAGGCCGTGGAATGAATGAGGATCGGAATTTTGCAACCCGCGTCTGTCAGCCTTTTCAGCCAGTTCACGCGGCCATCGTTGTTGCCAAATGCAGGGTAGAATACCGTTTCATCATCAACCAGCCGCACAAAATCTGCACACTTACCAACAGCCTTCGGAGAATTGTCATCGAGGAATTGAATCTGTGCATATGCCCCGCTCTGCCATGCAATATCGGCCACAGTCTTGCCATAACCGCCCGCGCCGAGAATGACGAGTCTCACTTCTCCACCTTCTCAAAGAATGTGTCGGGATGATTCGGGTTAAACGGCTCATTCGCCCACATTACCGTTACCAGGTCCTGCGCATCATCAAGGTTGATGATATTGTGGGTGTATCCGGGCAGCATGTGTACCGCTTCGATCCGCTCGCCGCTGACATCGAAATTCAACACTTCATCCGTACCAATTTTACGCTGCTGAATAAGACCCTTGCCGCTAACCACGATAAAGAACTCCCATTTGGTGTGGTGCCAGTGCTCGCCCTTGGTGATGCCGGGCTTGGAGATATTTACAGAGAATTGGCCGCATTTTTCTGTCTTGAGCAGCTCGGTGAAGCTGCCGCGGGCATCCACGTTCATCCTTAGCGGGAAGATGGCCTTGTCCTTGGGCAGGTAGGAAATATACGTGGAGTACAGCTTCTTGGCAAAGCTGTTATGCGGAATTTCAGGCATGACCAGCGTCTGTGGTTGTGCCTTGAAGGACGCTAGCAGATCGGCAATTTGGCCCAGATTGACCTTGTGAGTGGTGGGAACACTGCAGTAACGGCCCATTTTTGAAGCAATAGGGATCAACCCATCGTAAGTGCATTGATGCGCTTTCCCCTCCAGCGCGTCCAGCATTTCTTCCACCAGGTCATCGATGTAGAGCAGCTCCAGCTCGGTACTGCGGTCGTTGACCTGTATCGGCAGATCGTTGGCGATGTTGTGGCAAAAGGTAGCCACGGCACTATTGTAATTGGGCCGGCACCACTTGCCGAACAGGTTCGGAAAACGATATACAAGCACCTTAGCACCCGTATCTTGCTCATAACTAAAAAAAAGCTCTTCGCCCGCCAGCTTGCTCTTGCCATAATCGGACTGCCCGTAACGGCCGATGAGCGTAGCCTGGATAGAGGACGAGAGCATTACAGGGGCCTTGCTGCCGTGCTTCTTCAGCGTGTCCAGCAGGGTGGACGCAAAGCCGAAGTTGCCGGCCATGAATTCATCGTTGTTTTGCGGCCGGTTTACACCCGCCAGATTGAACACGAAGTCCGCTTTCGTGCAATATTCATCCAACAACGCCGGATCCGTGTCGATGTCGTACTCGTAGATTTTGCCAATAACCAGCGCCGGACGGGTCCTGTTGCGGCCATCCGCCAGCGTCTGCAGTGTGGCACAAAGGTTCTTTCCAACAAACCCTTTTGCGCCGGTGACGAGAATGTTCATTGCTTGCCCGCCTCCATTGCCTTCAGCGCTTTTTGCACATAGTCGGTGGTGAGTACCTTCTGCACTGTGCCCTCTACATCCAGTCGGGTGGTATTGTGGCTGGTGTAGCACTCATCCGCCTGGGTCTGCACATTGCCCTTGACCACGAACTTGTCGTAGTTTAGGTCGCGGTTATCGGCAGCAACGCGGTAGTAGTTACCCATGTCCTCACTGCGGAACCTTTCCTCCCGGGTCATGAGGGTTTCATACAGCTTTTCGCCGTGGCGGGTGCCGATGATGTTTGTGCCGGTATCGCCAAACAGCTTCTGCACCGCCCTTGCCAGATCACCGATGGTGGAAGCATCCGCCTTCTGGATGAACAAGTCGCCGGGATTGGCGTGCTGGAAGGCGAACATGACCAGGCTGACCGCCTCGTCTAAATTCATTAGGAAGCGGGTCATATCGGGGTTGGTGATGGTGATAGGGCTGCTATTTTTGATCTGCTCGATGAACAACGGGATCACGCTGCCACGGCTGCACATGACGTTGCCATAGCGGGTGCAGCATATGGTGGTGCTGCCGCGCTCGGCCGCCACGCGGGCGTTGGTGTATATGACATGCTCCATCATGGCCTTGGAAATGCCCATGGCGTTGATAGGATATGCCGCCTTATCGGTGGATAGGCATACAACGCGCTTGACGCCGGCATCAATGGCGGCATGCAGCACATTGTCGGTGCCTTCCACATTAGTACGCACGGCTTCCATGGGAAAGAACTCGCAGCTTGGCACCTGCTTGAGCGCCGCGGCATGGAAGATATAATCCACCCCCCACATGGCATCCTGAACGGAGCGTGGGTTGCGCACATCTCCTATATGAAACTTAACCTTTTTGGCATGCTGCGGATGCTTTGCCTGCAGCTCATGGCGCATATCGTCCTGCTTCTTTTCATCGCGGGAGAAGATGCGAATTTCGCGAAGGTCGGAATTCAGGAAATGCTTAAGCACGGTGGAACCGAAAGAACCGGTGCCGCCGGTGATCATCAGGGTGGCATCTGAAAATACAGAAGTATTCGGATAACAGGTATTGTCCACAACTACTCCTCCATTGTTTGCTTGCAAATAATCTGAGAAAACGGATAGTATGATAATACCAACCAGAGAATATCACAACTATCCTTTACTGCTTATCCGTTATCTTTTTTATCCTATCCAAATGCATCAACACCGATATTGGACATCCTAGTGTATCAGCAAGTCTTTTATACGATTTTTTAATAGAGCTCATAACCTCTCTATATGATGTACACACCAAAATTGCACATCTAGAGACATTCACTTATATTTGGGCACTGTTTTATCAAGAAATTGATTAATGCCTTCTGGGTAATGTGGGACAACCATCTCCCATATAATCTCACTCGAACCATCTGTTGATTATTATTCTCCTCCTGTTACTTCATTCTGCAAGTGTAACTTCTTACCCATATTCATGTCTGCTTCACGGGTTATATCAGTATCCAGCCCGCTCTGTGAGAATAAAGTAAGCTCTCCAAAGTATATCTTTCCGTCAACGTTATACAAATCGACGCGCACCTCCGGAAAACCCGCGGACAAGTTCTCTGCAATACGAAGCATCTCTTCGAAATGCTCCGGCTTGGGCCAAGTGAATGTATGAGAATCCACATCCGGATATGGACAATATGGAAGATAGTTCCATTCGCGGTCAAAATAGTGGTACCTCACTCCACGTTTTGAGAAACGCCCTTCGCAGATAAACACATTATCCACAACGCCGTTAAAACACTGAAACTTATAGTCTTCCAATGAACGCTGAGAGTCCTTGTATTCCAGTAGTTCCTCAGCAATAATTCTGCGCTTCACTTGCGAGTAGGGCCACTCCTTGGAAAGGACAAAGTAGTCATCCTGTAATCCACGAACAAGTTTTTTTTTTGTAGCATCTACATTCAGCTCTGATTTATCACGACAGATCGTCATGCCAATGCCAGAATTATGATTACACTTCAAGACAAATTTTTGCGGAAGTACATCGAAATTAATTTCTTCCGGGTCATCCCATACACCTATAAGTGGAATCAAATATTCATCGCCAATTTTCTGCCTTACATATGCACGAACCGCATATTTGTCCACCATTGTTACATACTGAGGACGTCTGTCATAGATTTTCATCCATTGAAGCTTAGCGTTGAATCCCTCTGGATTTGACATATTAAGACGCCTGTGAAAGGTGAGCCAATACAGGGTTTTCAGGTATTGCTCATCGCTGAACCACTTAGCATGACTCTTGACCAGGCGAATCAACGGCAACTGCGGATAACAGATTCCCTTCGATAATATATGCATGAATTGCTGTATCTTGTTCATACTAACACTTCCATCATTTTATTCCGAATTTCTCTAAAACGCGATGAGCCATGGGTATGTATTGAATGATCTTTCTCGTTGATGTAAACGAAAGAATCACGGCTACATATACACCTGCGCAGAGTGCAATCGACACAAGTTGCCACCATATGGCATCAGACATCATCTGAAGCAGCATTGCGAAAATGCACATAATGATCGTAGCCAGAACTGGAATTTTCACATTTCGGATTACTTGACGCACATCAAGACCAATGATAGCCTTTAATACAATTATGTCAAACAACACTGGTACGAGACGAATGAAGCATCCCACATAGCACAATTGTTGGAATCCGCTCTTTGCGCTGAAATAGACTGCGGGAACATAATATGCCAAGAATATACACTGCAAAATAAGTGAAATCCGGATTTTACCTTTGCTACGATACACTTCACATGCAGTGTTGCTGAATGTAATAGTTATGGTACTAATAAGAGCCCACAATCCCAGCAGTGTAGTAACCTCAAACCATCTTTCGCCCAACAAAATCAAAACCGCAAGTTTACGGTACATGAAAATCCCTGCACCCAGCGGCAAAACAAGCAACGCGAGAAGTATTTGAAATTTATTAACTGTTGCAATAAATCTACTATTTTGATTCTGATAGCGAGATAGTACCGAGAATAATACTGGTGTTAAGGAAGCAGTAATAATTGCCAAGTACGAGTTAATGGCTGTGATTCCGGTTTTATATAAGCCCAAATAATACTCGTCGAGCACATTTGCAACAATAAAAACGCTGGCTTGGCTAGTGAACCAAATCGATACACTCTCGCACAAGTTCCATATTGAGTAAAACAGCATGTCCTTAAACAGCTCAATGCGAAGATAGAATCTTGGTTTCCATTTCGAGAGGCATGTCGACATAATAGCAATATAGAATTGCTGCAATACAGAACCGACTACAATCGCCCAATAACTTTTCAACCATATTGCTATCGGCACAGTAACTATCAATGGTACAAGTGCACTTGTTACTCGGATCATAAAAATCGGTTGAAAATCCAATTCTCTCTTAAAACGTGCTATCAATGTACCTGAAAAGGCTGTACACATCACAGAAAGACTTGCAACCACTACGCCAACTGCAGCATCTGGACAGCCTATCGCAGATGATAGTTTATTACGAAGCAATAATATGATGCCGAAAATAATAACCGAGAGAACGAAATTGGATGTAAACGCAATAGCCGTTCCTTTATCCAGCTCTTCAGACGTTTCGTATTCGTGTTGTATAATATATTTTTGAAATCCTGCATCTGTGAAAATATCTGCAAAGCTGGTAATAATCGTGATTGATGCAACGATTCCAAACGCTTCCGGTTTTAGCAAACGTACTAATATCATATTAACTATCGGAGCCGCGAGTTTTGCACAAATCTCTGCAAAGGTAGACCACTTTGTCGCTGAAGATATTTTTGCTCTTACATCATCTACCACTATGTTGTCCTCAGATTCTTGATTTTATCATGTCGATATCACCATTCTAGGTCTTCTTCTTTGCACATTTAAAGAATATAAAACCATAAAGAAAAAAGTATCCTTCGAGAAATATGATACCTGCGCAAAGTCCATTATGAGTTGCAGAATCAATAATGTAAGGCAAATGAAATCTGTCTCATTCTTTTCTGTCTTCGTTATCATTTTCCACATTAACCATATGTAAGGGACATAAAACACCAAAGTTCCAATTAATCCGCCACATGCCAATAATTCAATATAGTTATTATGCAGATATGTATCTCGACCGATAATGAACGGAGAATTACCAATACCAATTCCGCCTATAGGCGTTTTAATAAACTGCTCTAAACCTATCTGGATAAACCTTACACGCCTAATTGTTGATTCATCTACACTTCCGCTTCCCGTGAATAAGTTTAGAAATGTATCCATTCTGCCCATAACCGATTTCATAAATGGAAGCTGAGCTATAATTAAAATAGCAACTACAAACATGACAACTGTAGCAACCAATTTTACAACCGCTTTTATAGGATTCTTACTTAAAAAAACTATTCTATGCATCGATAATAATATAACCCCTCCCGCTAATTCAAGAAATGCTTTTTTACTACCTGATACAACAACCATCAATATAGCAGGTATCACAAATACCATACTAAATGAAATTTTCTTTGCCTGTATTTGAGAATACGTTAGCACAATCGAGACAGATGCAAGCATGCCGATACCATTAATATTTGCGAATTCATTACCAACACGATCACCGAGCGCAATTGCGTTGCGTATATTATTGAAACCATAAAATGCTATTGAGTATAAGGCTAATATATAACCACTCCACTTAAGCACATTGATTAATCTATCTTCTGTTCCAGCTTTTTGATAATGCATATAAACAATATACATACACAATGTAGTTTCAATCGTTGTGGACCACCGACGCATCGTGTATGTTCTGTCTATCGCCCATATACTCGAAAGAAAAACAAAAATTGCGAAACTCATCGTAATTAAATGATAATGGTTCAATCTAAATGATACCTTCATTCTGTTCTTAAATACATCAAGCGCAAATATTCCTAGCACTAACGTTAAGTATACATATTTTCCCATATCGTTAGTTTCAAAAATTGAAAAGGATACCATCAACGCTACCGTCATGCACCAAATGATAGTATCACATAGTTCATTTAGACTTCTACCATTATTCATATTATCTACTATTGGTACTCCTTTCAAATTAGACCAAGATAATCATCCCATACTTTAAGAATGGTATCTGTCCTAAACTCTTCGGCTCTTTGTTTTGCCAACAAATGCAGGCTGTCGCGCAAATCATTATCACAGATAACGCACTTCATCGCATCAATTAGCTTCTCTTTATCTCTACAAGGAACCAAAATTCCTGCCAGTTTTTTATCGAAACTAAAAAGACTATGTGGACCACCACATGGACAATCTGTTGAAATAGATGGAACTCCTATTGCCATCGCCTCCATAAGCGCATTTGGCATTCCTTCATAATCTGAAGACATCACAAAGCATTTGGCATTGATCAACTCAGATGCGACATCTGTCACTAGTCCGCGGAAAACCACCCGATCCTGCAATCCAAGCCCCTGCACTTCATCTTCTAGCTTTTCTCTAAGAACGCCTTCCCCACAAATCACCAATCTTGTTTGTGGGAATAAATACGCGATTTTGCCAAAGGCAGCAATTGCTAGCATGTGATTCTTTTGCGGTTGAAGACGTCCCACCATAAATAAGTCGTCCCCTTTACCGCGCCACTTTTGTTTGTAAAACATGTTATCTACAGGGTTAAAAATCACCCTACTTCTTCTGCGTACTCTCTTAGAAAAATATAAGGCAGCATCCTTCGTTTGGAATATACATTTATCTGCCAAATTAAATATTGCTTTTGCACACAATCTCCGAACGCCAACGCCATACTCTTTTGAAGGATCATTTCTAACAGATACTGCCTTTTTACATTTGCATCCAATTGTCGCGATCAACATTCGAATGTTAGGAGGGCCCAAGAATGACAGCACACAGTCTGGTTTATACTCATTAATGATCTTGCGCAAACGCAAAATCCTGTTCAATGTTTTGCCTTTTATAGTGATGTACTCATCTAAGAATATCCTTTTTAACTGATCCGATACCGTGTATTCAGAGATGCCTTCGACAGGTACTATATCATTAACAAGAATCGTCTCAATACCGCACTCCACAAAATGCGATGCCAAAACACTCATAACTCGTTGAGCACCGCCACGTTGCATAGAGTCAATGTACAAAACAATCTTTTTCATATTCCATCAAGCTCACTTTTAATTAATTTTGCTGGAACACCACCAACAACAGCATATCCTGGCACGTCTTTCGTAACCACCGAACCTGCTGCTATAATAGCTCCATTCCCAATCTGTGTTCCTTTCAAAATGATAGCATTCGCTCCAATCCAGACATTCTCATCGATCAAGACAGGTCTTGCAATAAAATCAGAATTTCCACTAGAGTTTCGCAAATGATCATGATCATATATGCACACGTTTGGACCAATTGTTGTTCCTTTACCAATATATATCTCATCCATGGCTACCAAATTACAATTTCTATTAAGAAAACACCCATTCAATGTGATTTTTCCTTTTGTTGATTGTAATAAAACCCCACATTCAAGATGATTCCTGCCAACCAACTTAACAGAACCACCGTGTTCAGTTCTAATGTGGCACCCGATTGAAAGAATCTGTATCGGATCCATTCGAACTCTGCCACAGTTAAGTACATACCACATTGGTTGTCTAAACATTGATATCACTATTTGAAATACATACTTAATTTGTCTTTTCAAGATACTACCTCCGTTGAGGCTTTGTATACCCCATCAATAAAGACATAGATTGTGTATTGATCAGCAGCTATCCAATTCGCCAACTGCATTTGTTTTAATAATTCTCGATCATTGATTAACCGCTCAGTCGCTTGAACTATCCCATCAATATCTCCTGGGACAATGAAAAATCCATTGTCTTCCTTAACAACCTCACGTATCGCTCCAACTTCTGTCGTGATCACAGCGCAACCAGCCTGGTATGCTTCAAAAATAACAAGAGGCAATCCTTCACCATACGACGGCAATACCAAAGCATCAGCATTGTTGAAAATGCGCTGTTTTTCTTCACCGGATACATAACCATGAAAGACTAATCTATTACCCAATCTACTTTGGTACTGAGAAAATGCATCTTGAATCTTAACCGATGCACCACCACCACAAACGCGAAGCCTTATCGGCAGCGGCAACCTTGTCATCGCTTCAAGCAGATCCAGAATTCCTTTTCGCTCATCAATCGATCCAACAAACAACATCTCAAATTGCTCTTTGTTGCTTTGAACCTTATTGTCTATATCACATTTAGTCAATTGACCATAGTTATAAATAACTCGTGTTTTAGTTTCTAATCCATATTCCATAAATTCTTGTTTTGTCTGTTTTGATAAAAACACCATCTCGTCTACATACTTATTCATCAAGTGCATCATCAAACGATCAGCCCACTTATAATCAGTTAGAATATTCTTGATCCCTGCAAAATGAATATGGAGAATCGTTTGAATAGATGTCTTATGTTTGGCAATCGCAACTGTTATCAGATCTTTCAAAAGTGCAAAGCGCCTGGAAGTATGAAAGTATAAAACCTCCGCGCTATTTGCATTAATCTCTTTACTGATAGCCGTCCACATTTTTAGCGTGTTCTTCACATTCCCAAAGTTCAATCGCGCACGCTCTACATTCTGACGACTGACACGACACGTTTCAAATGGTACAATATGAAGACCCAACTTATCCAGATAGCTGGTTTCTTTGATTATGCCATTCACGATTGTGCATATTCCACCTGCATATCTTCCTTGAGGGTTGAAAGGTGCGGCCATTAATACTTTCACATCACTTTCCCCCTTTCTTACATTGCGACATTAGCCATTACCTTAGAATAAGAATAAAGCGCATTGTTCTTATCAAACTTAAGTAGAATATCCAAAGGAATACCATGCCAATTGCCTTGATAAATCATAGTTACAATGTGCTTTGACAAATCTTCTGCTGAATCAGGGGACACGACGGCAGCACCAACATTCTCAATGCTTGCCGCCCAATCAGAATCTCTATCAACGCAGAATATCACCGGCTTACCACATTGCAAACAAGCTGCCGTTTTGCTCGGCAAAGCTGTCTTGACAATCCTTTTCGCCAAAGGCACAACATTAACATCTGCATTGCAATAGAGCGAATAAGCCTGATCTGCTGGTACAGGATCGAAAAACTTGATGTTGCTCAATCCTTCTGCCATTTCTTCGCATTTCTTACGTCGCGCCCCATTGCCATATATATCAAATTGAATCTCCGAATAGCCTATTAAACGCCTTGCTGCTTCTACCACGATCTCAACATTCTGCATAACACCGATATTGCCCGCATATACAACATGGATCTTACCGTCCTCCACACGTTCTATGCCTTCTCCGTGGATTTCATTCTCCCAGTTGTATGCTACTGTCACTTTGTCAGCGTTTGCACCGGCATCAACAAGTGTTTTTTTCATATCCTCAGAGATTGTGATCACAGCATCTGCACGCTTAAGTGACCAACGTTGAAGCACCATCAATACTCTATTGACGATGCCCTTTTCACTGATCATCCCAGCAAAAACCGCATTCTGCGGATATACATCTTGCACATTGTAGACTACTGGTTTTCTGGCAATATGATGAATAATCCATATAGGAAGCCAGGAGACATTTGTTGACTGAAGAAAAAAGACATCACAGTTTTTCTCTGCACGGATGTACTTCATCGTTCGAATAAAGTATCTTATGTCTGCAAATATGCGATGAATCATACTCCCTTTTGATATCTGTGGAAATTCCAATTCATGTACTGTAAATCCAACTTTGCCATTGAATTCTTTCGGCAGTTTTTTTTTCTCTTCGTAGTATTTTTGGATCAACGAAACCTCATACCCTGTATCTAGCAAATGTAGAATCAAGTCGCGAATCAAATGAAATGATGAATAGTTTTTTTCAAAGCTGGCGCTAGACAGTACGCAGACTTTCACTTTTCATGCCTCCAAACAGTAACTCCACACATTGTTCCGTCGCCTTCTCTCCATGCTTTACAAACACGTTGCGAAACTTCTTCGTTCTTTCTCCTGCTTCAACTACATTTACATTTATAATACTATCGAGCAACTCACCTTCCGTCCTACAGGCCTTTTCAGGGTAGCATTCATCAATATCAAAATAAGTTCCACGCTCTGCCAAATACGTCTCGTAGTCATACGCATAGCAGAACAGAGGACGACACAGAATACTATAATCAAACGCAATCGCGGAATAGTCCGTAATCATCATATCCGATGCAATCATCAGTTCATTGACCTCTGGATAATCAGAGACATCACGAATAAACTCATTAAACTGAACGTTCAAAACTTTCGTGGTCAAATGATGAGCCCGGAAGAGGATAATATATTTTTCACCAAACACTTTTTCCCATTTGGCGAAATCAATGGGAGGCTTTATCAAATAGGTCTTGCCGCTGTCCACGCTATCTCGCCAAGTAGGCGCATACATTATTACTTTTTTTCCATCAGGGATATTCAACTTTTTGCGCATGGCAATTCTATCTTCACTTGTTGCCTTCCAAAGCTGATCGTTACGGGGCATACCACATCGCACATAACTGCTAGCTTGCGCATTGAATGCAGACTTGAACACACGCTCATCATGTTCACCAGACACGCAAAGATAATCCAATGTGTCAAAGTTATAATCCTTACGTCCAGGACAGTCATTACCGATGTTCTTGAGCGCAATACCATGCCAAGTGTTCAAATAGACCTGATTCTTTTTCTTGAAGCGAAGGCCTCGCTCAATATTCGTGTTGGTCACCCAATACTTTGCTTTCAGTGCAAGCCTAAAATATGCAAGCGTATCTATCTTTACGGTGTTCAATTCAGGATACTGCTCAGGATGCTCAAATGCCCATACACAGTTGTATTTCTTATATCTTGGATGCTCCTGCATATACTCATAGATCACTTTAGGGCTATCATTATATTTGCTCCCCATAAAGGAGAGGATGAGCACCAAGTTATCATCCACCGGAACAAATATACCTAGGATTTTGAACGCAAAGCTCATACAGATCCTATAACCGGCTTGAATTGCCATATTATGCTTCAAGATATATACTAGCTTCTGTTTCATATTTCAAGCCATCCTTTATATCTCTTCGTCCATTCTTAGTCTGCATATCGCCGGTACTCCACGCCATCAGCTATGCTATTTCGAGGAATGCCTTTTGTACCTACTGTGAGTATATCAATTGAGCTCCGATCCCTTACTATCATTCCGTTCCGAATTATGTATGTAAATCATTCTTGATCTGAGTTGTGCTGATTTCGGGAGTACGAGAAAGATAAACAACTTCAACACCTTCCTCCTTCAAGAAATCAAACTTACCCTCCCAATCATTTCCCATAACAAACGTATCAATGTGATATTCGTGGACATCGTTGCGTTTTTGTTCCCAATTTGTTTCCGGTATGACCAAATCTACGAAGCGGATGGATTCCAGCAATGCCTTTCTCTGCTCATATGTAAAGTAGCACTTTTTTTGTTTTTCATTCCAATTAAACTCATCACTCGAAAGAACTACCACCAAGTAATCCCCAAGTGCCTTTGCACGGCGAAGAAGGTTGATATGACCATAGTGTAAAAGATCGAAGGTTCCATATGTAATAACTCGCTTCATATTTATGTCTCCTGTAAAAATCGCACTCTGATAGTACGAATAAATCTTCTGAAAATGACTCACCGATATTTATTGTATGTTATTGAAGGAGAGTGCTCATCAGCTTCCAGGAATGTCCATCTCCCAAATCTCATTTTTCGCCTTTATCGAGCTGAAATCATCCTTAAAACAGGCTTCATGCTTCATTTCATGCCGATCCAGCTTGTTTTTCTTCAGTTTCTGCCCCCATCGCCGTCGTCTGCCCATCGCGCACACCATGGGTGCTTTCCTTCATGAATAAAATCTTTACGGTTGCTAAAATCAGCCGCATATCTTCCGCAATTGACATGTTATTGATATACATCAAATCCATCTGGAGTTTTTCCTCAGGTGCCGTGTTATATTTTCCATAGATTTGCGCATAACCGGTCAAGCCCGCCTTCACTTGCAGCCTTAGCGCAAATTCCGGAATGGTTTGCTCATATTGCTTGGCAATCTCTGGCCTTTCAGGCCTTGGGCCGACAATTGTCATATCACCGAACAAAATGTTAAACAGCTGCGGGAGTTCATCAAAACGAGTAGCACGGATGATTTTTCCGATGGGCGTAATACGATCATCGCATGCACTTGCTAAACGGGCAACGCCATCCTTCTCAGCGTCAACGCACATGCTTCGAAATTTCCATATAGAAAACTCTCGCCGCCGCTGTGTCAATCTAATCTGCTTATACAGTACCGGTCCGCCATCATAGGCCTTTATTGCCAATGCTGTAAGCAGCATCAATGGACTGACGATGATAATGCTGATCAGGGAGCAGACGATATCGAATACTCTCTTTATGAAAAGATATTCCGGAGTGGGAGACGCCTGGTGAACGCGCATGATTGGGGTGCTAAACATTTGCATATGCTCCGCACCAGCCATAACAACATCTCCGATTTGTGGCGCAACATAACTTTGTATTCCATTTTCAATACAGTGATTCACAATTTTATCTCTTAAGCCCGTCTCAATGCCCACAATAAACGCTACGGTGCTTCCATCCAGCTCACGCGCAATCGTATCGATATCTTCTGGATTCAGAATACGTTTACGCACATCAAAGCGGCTTGGGAAATGCGCTATTTGCTCTATTTTTGTTAGATCGCTCTCTTGCTTGTAGATAATAACCGTCTTCTGGGGCGGATATAGGCGGAAGTACAGCTTATTTGCAGCAATGCTCCAGGCAACACTCCATATTCCTTGCACTAAAACCATTGCAAGTACCGGCAAAGGGTTTAAAATATACTGTTTTGTCAGGCATGCAAGTACATAGATGATTGATGAGCTAAATAGATTGGCCAATGATTGCGAATAGACAATTTCCGAAATTCTTAATATACCAGCTTCGTAGGCATTGTATATACGGCCAAGACTTACTATAAGCAGGGCATATAGTAGCCAAGCCAATGCCTCAAGTGTGACAGCGAAATCAACATTGAGGAGTTCTATTACGGGTCTATCGGTATTCTTTGTATAAAAGACCCTAAAAAGGACAGCAAACAATAAAACAGTAATGATAACATTGAGAAGCTTTGTACCGCGCATGATGACGGCTCTTTGAAGTGGAGAGTATTCAGCCTCTTGCAAGCCCTCATGCCCTATTTGCTTACGGTGATGTATAAATGGCTTTGCTTTCGTATATTCATACGCATGCTCTGTTAGTCCGGAAGATATCTGCTCGTCGTAGCGTGGTAATCTTTCTTGAGCCATAATGTTTATCTCTCCATTCACGCAGTCTTGAATGTGTGATATCGAAAGCATCGCAACAGCGATACGAAGAAGGCATTTATGATAGCAAAAGCATTTCTTGCATATTACCTTACCATTTGTGCACTATAAACCTCTTGTCATATAAAGTTTACGCCTGCGCATGGTATCATTGAAGCACACTTCGGTGTGTAAATGCTATCGGCATCCAGCTCATTCTCCCAAGCATTTGCTTTATATCGTTCCGCTTTTACATGTGCCTCTTTGGAGAAGTCCTAACCTGGCAAAAATATTCTTCCCATTTTTACCCACAACATAACACCATCACCAGGTCAAAAATAAGTTAGCATCACTTCCCACAAGATCACCCACACATTCTTTCCCATAACGCTTATCCAGCAGTTCAAAAGTGGCCTTCATGCACGCAGACCGGGTAGTCGTGTTATGCGCATCTGTGGCCACCCAATCCACTGCACCTTTCTTAAAGAGCCGACGGGAAAAACGATGTACAAAAAAGTTCCTTTTTTGAAGCGCAGCACAATTCATCTGCAGCGCTACACCCAAGTCTTCATGAAGCGAAATCGCTCGCCTTGGCCGAAGCAATAGGCATTTGTAACGCTCAACATGGGCCAAGATCGGTTTGTAACCACTTTGAAGCAACTCCTTCATTGCATGAACCAACGCCCCATATGCGACGCCAACTGGAAACTCAACGAGCACATACGATGTATCTGCCATTGTAGGAATCTTTTTGTCCTGCAGATACCTGGTAGTCATCTGTGTATAAAGAATCTCCGCGCCGGTCAGTATTTCAATTTGAATATCCTCTTGCCGGCAGTATGCCCGCGCCTCCTCCATTCTCGTAAGATACACATCCAGGGGAAAGGCCTGAATGCCCGGAATCGCATGTGGTGTCGCAATAATCTTTGCAATCCCGTCGGCATGGGCCGCCTTGAGCATGGCGCATGTCTCTTCAAAGCTTTGCGGCCCGTCAGCATCCATGCCATAAATCAAATGATGATGAATATCTACAAAGCCTTCTGTTTGCAGATCACTAATATGCATGGTTGGTTCCCTTCATTAACCGTTAATCTGTTTCCTGGATTTATAAGGTTCTGAGACATAGTAGTTAGTGTAATAAGACTTATTGTAGTAACGTTTGCTGGTGTAGCTATCAAAGGATACATTGTTAAGCACTGCGCCTAACACCATGCATCCGGTTAGCTCGATCTGTTGTTTGGCCTCATTCAAATCGCGGCGTCTGACCGTGTTGTAGTTGACTACAAGCAGCGTGCCATCACACGACTTCGCAATCTCAGCCGCATCGATAATGACGCCAACCGGCGGAGCATCCACAAGCACCACGTCGAACATGCCAGCCAAATCATCCAGCAGTTCGGAAAAGCGGGGGGTGGAAAGCAATGCCAAAGAATTGGATACCTCCCGTCCAACCGGCACCATATAAGCGCCAGGGACGTTGGTAGAATACAGCACCTCACCAAGCTCACACATACCAGCCAAATAATGCGTTATTCCTTGACCCGGACCATCCTGAATTCGGATTCCATGCCTTTCCATAATAGCAAAGCGTCGCAAATCTCCGCTGACATATACCACCTTTTTTCCAAGTGCAGCAAAGGATCGCATCATGTTGAAAGCTAAAAATGATTTGCCCTCGGCTGCTATGCAGCTGGTTATCATGATTTTTTTCACACTGCTACCAGCAAAGGTAAGATTCGTACACAAGGTATTCAGCGCCTCATTGCATGCGTAGTCCAGTGGATCAAATTTGGTAATAGCCAAGCTTTTCATATCGACACTACCTTTTCTTGGCCGCATTTGACGGCTTGTCCTTTTTCTTTACGGTTGTAGCTTCTTTCATAGTTGGAACAATTGCAAGGGTTGCCAGCCCTGCATACTTTGCAATGTCATCAGCCGTTTTGATCTTGTCATCCATTAAAAACTGCACAGTAATGATTCCCATAGATAAAAATGCGCCTAGTATTAAACCAAGTAATACCGTTCGCGTTTTGTTTGGGCTGACCGGTACCGTTGGCAATAATGCCTTAGACAATGAATTAGGTTCCTCTGTATCCATTACATCAGGAATATACTTCTGTGCAGCCAATGCGTACTCGTCGGCTATTTCTTTAGCCTCATTTGGACTATCTGATGTCACCGTAATATGCAAAATTCGGGTATCCTTTGGATTGGTAACCGTTAGCATGGATTGCATTTGAGTGTAAGTATACGGGAGAGCTAGATTTTGGATGACCATTTCATGTACTTCCCAGGTTTTAAACACTTCCTGATAATCACTGGTCAGGTAAGAGCCAATCTGAAGGTCAGAAAGATTGATGGCCGAGTCTTTTTGATTTGTTACATACAGCTTTGCTGTGGCTTGATATTGAGGCGTTTGAAAACCAAAGGTATAGATGCCAGCAGCAATGCCACACAGAACTGTAGCGAGAATAATGTACTTTACATTTTCCAACAGCCGGTAAAACAATTCAACAAGATCAATTTCTGTCTCGCCATCATTTCTATCCATCTGCGTCGAGGTGCCGGCCAGCCGCCTTCTCTGCTCCGTTTCAGGTCGTACCATGTCCATCCTCCATAACCAAGGATAAAATATACCGTCTGCCTCGGCAAAGCAGTGCCGCAAGGCAGACGGTCTCGAGAAACAACCGTTGTCGGTTGGATAATGATTGCCGGCTTTTACAGGGACGCTTCACTGAGGATTGCCAGTACAAAATCCCCTTTGGCATCCTGAATCTTCGTCAAAACATCCTGAGTGAAGCTAACACTTACCATGCCATTGACAATTTCAGCCTTTTGCACAAACCAGGTTACAGTAGATTCGTTCTTGATGCCAATCATTGCGACAATTGGTTGACCATCCGTATACACCGTAGCAAACATAAAAGAACAAACCAAATCACTATATTCAGGCTTATAGTCCACCAAGGTAAGTGGCAGGAACTCATTCATTGTCAGCTTGTCGAGGCCAATCCCCTCTGGCATAAGTGCCTTGATTTCATCCTGCACAACCTGACCAAAATATGATACCAATGATGTACCGGATTGCTTCGTATACGTAACAATTGCCATAAGTTCATCATTTGCTACGGTTGACTTCTCAGAAGTTGGTATGGTAACTTTCACAGGCAGCGTGGCACCAGTCGGTGATGCAACACCAATCACCTTTACCAAATCGGCCGTCGTTTTGCTGGGAACGGTAGCAAGCGCAACGGACGACATACTCAGCACAAGCACAACTGCCAACAGAATGCTCAATCTCTTTTTCATGAAAATCCTTCCTTTCAGATAGCACCTTCTTTTGATGAAGGCACCTCTATGTTTATGTAAAAGCATCCGCAACACAGCACCAATGCGTTATGTTGCCGGCTGTTGTGCAAAAAAAGTAGTGATAACCAGCGTCTCCAGCGTTTTTTCGTCTGCATGGAATTCCATAAAGCCATCCTTTCCTACCATATGGTTCCCATTTGGCGTTATAATATCACATTTTATGTAGTCTTTGCTGCCGTAGAACTCATTGATCATACGTCCGCGCTTCATGTTCGTAAGGAGACTTTCGCCAAGATTATCCAACAGGTTATCCATAAATATTTTGTCATCAACAATCTTTGCTTCCATTTTATCCAGCACGCTTTGCACATACTCCCTTTGCCTTGCCATGCGTGCTTCGTTGGTGCCAATGCCAATTCCGAGACGCTGTCTGACATAGTACTCTGCTTGTTCACCCATCAGTGTAAGCGTTCGACCCTTGGTCATAGTCGGATCCAGTGTTGTAAAGTCATCCTGAAGCGTTACGGTTACCCCACCCAACAAATCGTTGATTGCAGATATGGCGTTCATATTTACAGCTACATAAAAATCAATCTCCGCCCCCAGTAAAAGCTTGCTTACAGCATCCTGGGTAAGCTTACAGCTTTGATCCTTGCCATCTCCAAAACCATGAGATAGGCATATTTGGGCTGTGCGCGTTCCCGCCTCATTTCCCAATACCCCTAATATAGTTATCTGCGACATCGTGTCACGGTCGATTTGAATAGGTGTGATAGTCTTTCTATTTGCATCAATTACAAGTAGCATCAAAAAATCAGCTTGACCGCCATTACGCATGCCGGTTGGATTGGCGCTAAATGAATCATCTTTGTCGATACCCATGAGCAAAATGGTGGTAAGGCCATTGCGATACTGGTAGGTGGAGCCGTTATAGTTTACTGTCCGCAATTCCGTAAATCTTCCATCCAAGTTGCCACGTACTTCTCCCTGTTTGATAGTCTGCAGCTCAATGCCGCGAACCGCCCAATAGATAAAAGCAATCAAACAAAAAACAAGAACAGCGACGGCCAGAGAATACAATAATACTCTTCTAGAATTTATACTATTTACATGCATCCGAAAATTCTTATTCATTGTCTATGAAAGCTCCCCCTTTCCCACACGAGTCAGGAAACCTGGCAAACATCTAACATTTCAAAGGCCAACCAGAGCCGCCAAGTTTTACTGCCAAATTCAATTTCAACTAGCCCGTTTCGGCTTCTACGGTCAATTTTGATTATACATCCCTCGTAGTCTTTCAGTGGCCCGCTGTATATGCGCACCTTGTCCCCCACATCGTATGCGGAAGACATGCCGATCAAACCACCTTGGCAAAATACCCAATCAGCGAAACCCCTGTCATTTTGTCCAAGCCTCCAGTCTCCACTGGTATTACGCATAACCTGTATGACTCCTTGCACATTCTGAAAGTCATATAGAGGGAGATTCTCCTCATAAGCTCTAAACAGAACATAGCCGGGAAGCAAAACCTGCTCATACACCGTCTTTACTCCATTCGTGCTCTTATGCTTCAGCTGGGAGACAGCTAAGGCCCGAAGTACATTATATTTTTGATTCAGTGCATTAGCAACAAGGCTCTCCAGCCCAGTCTTGCAGAAAACACAGCCGTATGCCAAGTCTGCAGCCAAATCATCATGCCAATCAGATCCTGCTATATATGGATTTTTGATATACATACGCTCAGACATAGCTTCGCCCTCCGCTTACACGGTATCTTCGCTGAAAATGTGATTGCCATCTCCAGTACGGCTGAAACTCAACGCGCACCTTCCAAGGCATTTGTACTGATGACCTTCATGGACTTACGAAAAATGCAAGCGCTGCTTGTACCAACCTGCATATTAAGTGACATGGCAAATGACTTTTTTTAAAACGTTGCCATTCTAGCAAATTGCAACGCCATAGTCAATAGCATAGCTTTTCGCCCCCCGAACCAACTCAGAATACGTCGATTATGCAATTTTTATATTGTCTTCCTGCATTTTAGAATTACCCAGCGGAGTTTCCAATACACTTCCGGTGTAAAGAAATCAACATTGAGTGATGATGTACTAAATACAGACACTTCGTGTATAATGATAAGATATGCTTTATAATATCCAAGAAGCAACGCCAAAAATATCCTGTAAATTTAAGGTGACTGTTCTACAAATATTACAGACATTTCACTAATCCTTAACTCAATTTTAACGTTTCAATCCAAATGTTTATAGAAAATCGCTTATACAAATAAATACACCCTAATCTAATCAATACATCGTATCCTTTTCTCAATAAACACAAATGATTGATATTAATCAACAATATGTGTAACTGAAGATACATTTTGCGATTATCTAAAAAAGCAAGAAGAACAAGTGTATAATTCGACCGTCAGTGATACAAGGCAGCAATAATAAATAAACCAAAATGAGTATGAAGAGAAAGCGGCATGATCTGCATTGGAATATCTGCGAGTCATAATGTGCTTTAACACGAGAAAATGGTACTTTTTCTGTTCTTTATGTAACTCAATGCAAGTTGCATAAGACATTGGAAGTATTTCCTGTATAATGCATAATATTCCGATCTTTTTGTGCGAAAGGAGACATTCATCGCAAAAAACATTATAGTTCTATTGAATTAATGATTTAATCATCGTATCAATATACGCTTGACATTGTGGCATACTCCAGAGAAAGGAAATAAGGAAAAATGAATGATCCGCTCGTACAGTATCCCCCTATGATGACTATCCGTGATTTGGCTGACTTTTTGGGTATCGGCTACAGCACAGCACGTACACTCATGAAGCAGCTGCCCTCTGTGAATGTAGGCGTCAGTAAGAACCATTCATCGTTGCGTATATCTAAAGAATACGTTCGCAGAAAATATATCACCGAGATAATCGATCAATTGCCAAACATGCAACAGGCAAAATAGCGAAGTGAATTGAGAGAGAAGCATAAAGAGGAGCGATAAAAATGGAGATGACCCTTCTTATCATGGCGGCCGGCATGGGCTCCAGATATGGTGGAAGTAAGCAAACTGATGGGTTTGGTCCAAACGGTGAACTTCTGGTTGATTACTCCATCTACGATGCCCTGCAGGCTGGGTTTAACAAAATAGTGTTTGTCATCCGTAAACATATGGAACACAAGTTTGTGTATAAGTTTGGTGATAAGCTAAATGGCAAAGCCAAAGTTGTATACGCCTATCAGGAATATGATTCACTGCCAGAAACATTTACACCACCCTCGGCCAGGATGAAGCCCTACGGAACAGTGCATGCTCTGATGGCGGCTAAAGAACACATTCACAGCCCTTTTGCTGTCATCAACGCTGATGACTTTTACAGCCGAGAGGCCTTTTGTGCCATGTTTGATTCGCTGAATACCCTTCAAAATACCGGCGAGGCTTCTATGGTTGGATACTATCTGCGCAACACTGTTTCAGAGTGTGGTCATGTAACACGCGGTATCTGTAAGCTGGATGATAGTGGCCGCTTACAGGAAATAGAAGAGACATATTGGATCATTCCTAAAGAAGACGGAACGATTGTTGATATACAAACGAGCCGCGTTTTGAATCCAAACGCGCTTGTTTCTATGAATTTTTGGGGGTTCACACCATGGATATTTGACGCCGGACAAGCCGCGTTTAACCAGTTTCTATCTGCCTTAGCCTCTGACGACATGAAATCAGAGTATCCGCTGCCCCTTATGATTGATAAGCTTATTAAGGAAAGCAAATTGCAGGTAACCGTTCTGGATAGCGCCGCCACATGGTTTGGCGTAACCTACCAGTTGGACAAGCCATTTGTATGTCAGCAACTACAGCAATTGCATACGCGTGGTACTTACCCCCTGCAACTATAGCATTTTTACTGCGCATAAATACCAGCATCCATAGACTCGGTAGTTGCTCGTGTAGGAATAGAGATTTGCGCCACATCCTCTTTGTTTAGCTGCAAGATAACAGAGGACATGAATTCTGTTTCGCTCCATTGGGTCAGATATTCACCATGATACTTGCATGCAATGGCACGAATGCTTTGGCATCCAACACCTCCTTCATTGACCTTGCGACTAATTAGTTGGCCATTGTTGCCCAGCACCAAGCCATCGAAGCTGTTTGTCATCGAAATGATAAGGTTTTGGCCTTTGCAGAACGCCTTTAGCTCAACCTTACGCTGGTTCTCAGGTATCTTCTGGGCAGCCTCCAGCGCATTTTCAAACAAGTTGCCAATGATAATGCACAAGTCGATGTCGCTTACTGAGCATAGTGTACCCGGAAGACTAACACCTGCAGTGAAGTATATATGGTTATCACCGCATCTTCGGTGATAATCTATCAGCAGCGCATTTACAATCTGGTTGGTAGTGAAAATAGGCACATTGCAAATGCGAACTGTATCTTCAATCTGTGTAATGTACCTTTCTGCCTCTTCCACTTTGTTTTGTTTGATCAAACTACGTGTGGCACTGATGTGATACTTCAAATCGTGCCGCATCGCCCTTACTTCATCGAGCATTGTTACCAATCTTTCATAGTATGCCTTTTCGGCGTCAAGCCCTCTTTGAATTATCTTCAGTTCAATCGATGCCTGTGCCTTCTCCTGAACGGTGACCACCGCATGGTACATAATCGAGAAGCACCAAATAACCTGAATCAGAAACAAAGGGTAAAAATACGGATTGGTGATCACAACCTGTCCACATGGCTGAATGGAGAGATAAGCGATTCTCATGAGTAAAAACCCATTGAATGGCCCAAAGGCATAGTGAAACCATCTTATGCCCGCAACACTCTGAAGCAGTCTCTGATGGACACCTTTGCCAACAATCAATAGCACATTCAAGCCAAGGGTCAATATGGCCAGGTAAATAATGATAAACGCCCATACCTGCGTTTCATACTCGCTTGGCCATAATTGACGGGCAAGAAAGCTTGCTAAGCTCACGCAGATGCTAATAACACAAAATATTCCTGAAAACACAAATATCTTCTGGAACAACTGTCCCTTGAAGATCAAGCACTGAGGAATGAGAAAAAGAAGGAAGCTGTAGGGAATAAAGTCGTGATGCAATATCCATGATTCTGGCAAACAGTGAAACCCATATAGAATAGAAGAGAATATTGCATTGCAAAGAAATGTCGTGAACAATGAGTGCTTTCGTTCGAAAATAATGAGCATTACAATCGTGCTTGTTATGACAGCGAATACGCTGATCACGTATGGTAGCATTGTACTCATTTCATTCACCCTTTCAACTCTCTGCCGCTATGGGCTGCACGCATCGCCTTTATGTAACACATATACACGAAGGTCGAGTGCCGAAGTTTCAAAAGAAAATTAATGATTAATGCTTGCTGTTGTGCCCATATCACTTAATCAGTGATTATTGCCATTTTACCACATGATGTGCCATTGTGTGTGTAACATTAAGCGCAATATTGAAACAATTGGTGCTTTTTGGTGCATATGCTCTAATTCGTGCTATATGGTAAGCGCATCCAGTATACTGCATTCATTTTTAGCCTTTTTACACCACTATACACACTCTTGAGGAGGGAATCCCTTTGATTCATTTGGCAATATGCGATGACGACAAACAAACCTTGGACAGTGTCGGACAGCTGGTAACAAAATACGCTGATATGAACCCTCAGCTTGGCTTGATAGTAAACAAGTTCAACTCGGTATATGACTTGGTGGAAAGCATTGAAAAAGGTGAACGCAGTTACCAAATATATGTCTTGGATATCATTATGCCGCTCATCAACGGAATCGATGTAGGCAAATATATCCGCAAATATGATGAACAAGCTTTAATCATCTTTATGACATCCAGCACGGATTATGTGATGGACGCTTTATCTGTATCACTTTTTCAATATTTGCTAAAGCCCATTGAAAGCCAAAAGCTCTATCCTGTATTGGAAAGAGCATGCTCAAAAATAACCCAGACCATGGATACAAATGTCATGCTACGAGTGAAAGGAGGCATCGCTTATGTGCGTTATCATCAAATCATGTACATTGAGTATATCAATCATGCGATGACTTTTCATTTGGCAACCGGTAAGTCCTTTATAACAATGGTCATGCGCGAATCATTTAGCAACTATATAGATATGCACCTTCAGGACCCGAGATTTATTAAGCCCCATGCTTCATTCGTTGTGAATATGGACTTTGTTCAGTTGATAACTACAAAAGAGTTTGAGATGATAAATGGCGAAAAGATTCCGATATCCAAACGCGCCTATACGAATGTCCGACGAAAATTTATCAACTATATGGTATCCCGGCATGATTCCGTTGCAAACTGAATGATAACGCCGCATTATGTGTATTTCCATCTTGGGGAGGAATAGTGCCGGCGGATATACAAGCAAGTAACATGTACTATATAAATGTCGGCGCAAGGCACTATACAAGCTTCCGCTTTGGTTTTCCCAGTTGCGTATTATTCAAACGCTTTCCTGCGATAGAAGCAAACATGCGATGGAGATCGCATACTAAAATCTGCTCTGATACAAACAACAGCAAGTTAAAGAATTTGCACAATCCGGTTAGTTTTGTCAGAATACCAAAGCAAGTGCTGCACAAGATTCAATTCTTGAGTATTGACTAGCAGCAAGGGTTAATTATAGCCCCGCCATCATGTACTGAACCAATAAAAACAGACATTGCCAAGATACCCCCTGTCGTAGGCAGGTAACTACGATAGGGGGCATTTTCTATGAAGCGAACATGGACAAACGTATCAACAGAGGAAACAGAGGTCGAAGCGATGAGAGACACAGGGAAATCACGGCAAGAGGTTGGGATGAGTTCACTGTAAAGCAAGTTGTATCCTCTGTAAAGGATATTGAGAGTCAGGAATATAGGCTGGAAACCAACAATCCCAAAACAAAAGCCGGCCAACTTACCATTCCCCTGCTGCTCTTCATGATGATCTTGCTGGATGTTCTACGCAAGTTACAAAAGGAGAAGCGCATGGGGGCTGGCGAAATGTGGACCGGCGGTATGCCAGGACAACGCAAAACATATGTATTTGCGTTCGCAGTTGGAACGCCTATGGATAGAAACAACTTGGGCAGAGCCCTTCGCGCCGCGCTTGATAAGGCGGAGCTTAAGCATAGAGGCGCAAGCTCTACAGCACACCTTTACCACGAATTGGGTACGTACAGGCAAGGATTTGCGCAGCCTATCAGACATCCTGGGCCATGCCAATGTTGCCTTTTCTATGCAGCAATATGTACATTCCGAAATGGAAACCAAGCGCGCCGCCATGCGTGTTATGAGCGCTTGTTCTAAGCAGAAGATCGTATAGAATATAGTCATAGAGTTTCGCAGTGAGAAATCATTGCGAATCATTTCTTGTTGCGACATGAATAAAGCGTACAATGAAAATGACGATAGCGATCCAAGCAACAAAACCGATCGCCCACCACATATGCATACCTCCATAATAAATAGCATTACCAGATAACAATACGACATAAATATGCTAATGTAAAGCGTTTGGTGCAAGAATTTATTCGTATAACTCACTTTTTATCATTATCTACACATTTGCACTCAATACATGCAAAAAACAGAAATAACACCGATCATTAACACATTATATTCTACAAAACTTGCTGTTCAGACATTGAAGATACAGCCATCTGGGGGCATACATCGCACTTAACAAATCCCAGTTGGGGGAGCAAGGTAATAAACCATTACATCACTATAGCCACACAAGCACAAAAAAGCCCGGAAACCTTTATGCATCAAGGTTTCCGGGCTTTACCTTCGCTGGTGGAGCATAGGAGACTCGAACTCCTGACCCCGACACTGCCAGTGTCGTGCGCTACCAACTGCGCTAATGCCCCGCGAACGAACACTATAATATCATATTGCGGATACGTTGTAAAGAGGGAAAATCATAAAAATGGACATGTTTTTTCTTTTTTTCTATCCAATCCATTGTTTACAGATACGGCGGCATAATGATAGCCTGGACAGGTGCGCTCCACAACTACAGAATAGCAACCCAAGCTCAAACGGTTTGATGCTGACAATACCTATCAACCATTCATACCGAAGGGAGCGGCAAACGCTTGCCGCTCCATTTTACAGGAATCTAGATTGCCGCAACGATCTTTTTTGTCATTTCCGAACCTTGAATATATGGCCCGCCTGCGGCGATATCCCTGGTACGTATGCCCTGAGCCAGCACCCTTTCCACTGCATCCTCCACAGCCTTGGCCTCATTGGAAAGTCCAAAAGACAGATTTAGCATCATGGCAGCCGATAGGATGGTTGCAATAGGGTTGGCAATCCCCTGTCCGGCGATATCAGGAGCCGAACCGTGTATAGGCTCATACATGCCGCGGGTGCCATCGCTTAGCGAGGCTGAGGCCAGCAGACCGATAGAACCGGTTAGTTGGGATGCTTCGTCGGAGAGGATGTCGCCAAACAGGTTGCTGGTGACAATCACGTCAAACTGGGAAGGATTTTGAATCAATTGCATGGCTGCATTGTCTACCAGCATATCGGAATATGCCACATCAGGATATTCCTCTTTCAACTCATGCATGGTCTCCCGCCAGAGCCGGGAGCTTTCCAATACATTGGCCTTGTCGATGCTGCATATCTTACGGGTTCGCTTGCGGGCCGCCTCAAAGGCTACCCGGCCGATGCGCAAAATCTCGCCCCGGCTATAGATTTCAGTGTCGTAGGCGTTTTCACCCATTTCCCCTTGGCCGCGGCCCCGAGGCCCGAAGTACATGCCGCCAGTCAACTCCCGCACGATCAAAAGGTCAACCCCTTTTGCCGCAATGTCCGCCCGAAGGGGGGAGGCCGCCGCCAGCTCTTTTTGCAGCTTGGCTGGCCTAAGGTTAGCGAACAGGTTCAGCCCTTTACGAATTCCCAACAAGGCCCGCTCAGGGCGCAGATGCCCCGGCAGCGTATCCCACTTGGGTCCTCCTACAGCCCCCAAGAGCACACTGTCGCTCTTCAGACATTTTTCCAGCGTTTCATCGGGCAGTGGTACACCATATGTGTCAATCGCGCAACCCCCGGCCAGAACAGTTTCATAATGAAAGGTGTGACCAAACTTTGCGCCCACCGCATTCAACACCGCTACCGCTCCGTCTACGATCTCTGGCCCGATGCCGTCGCCCGGCACCAAGACAATGTTATACGTCACGCGATCTCTCCTCCCGCCATGGCATTCATCAGCCCACCTGCCTCAATGATCTTTTGCAAAAAAGTGGGAAAGGGCGGGAAGGAATATTGCGCGCCAGTGGTCCTGTTCAGTATTTTGCCATCAGTCAAGTCCACTTCCACCTCATCGCCAAAGGAAAAATCACCGTCACAGACGATAATAGGCAGGCCAATGTTAATGGCGTTGCGGTAAAAGATACGGGCAAAGCTCTTGGCGATTACACAAGAAATCCCGGCAGTTTTAATCGCCAATGGCGCGTGCTCCCGGGAGGAGCCGCAGCCAAAGTTGCGGCCGGCGGCGATGATATCACCCGGCTTCACCTTTTTCAAAAAGTCAGGATCAATATCCTCCATGCAGTGGGCCGCCAGTTCTTGGGGATTGGAAGTGTTCAGGTATCTGGCGGGTATGATTACATCTGTGTCGACGTTGTCACCGTAACATAAAGCATTACCGTTTAACTTCATCGTGCTGCTCCTTCCATTTTACCAATTCGGAAAGAAATCTTGCGTCTGCGGGTGAGCCCAAAGGGCTTTTCGCTCGCCCTTTGGAAACCTTCGGATCCGTCAATCATCACAGCAAATCATCCGGCGACGTTAATTTTCCTGTGATCGCCGACGCCGCTGCTACTGCCGGGCTGGCCAGGTAGACCTCGCTTTGCGGGTCGCCCATGCGGCCCACAAAGTTGCGGTTGGTGGTGGCCACGCAGCGTTCCCCCTTGGCCAGAATACCCATGTGGCCGCCCAGGCAAGGCCCGCAGGTGGGTGTAGAGACAGCGCAGCCGGCATCAATGAAAATCTCCATCAAGCCTTCCTTCATGGCATCCAGCCAAATTTTCTGGGTGGCGGGGATGATCAGCGCGCGCACACCCTTGGCGACTTTCCGGCCTTTTAATATCTGTGCTGCTTCCCGCAAATCGGACAGGCGGCCGTTGGTGCAAGAGCCTACCACGATCTGGTCGATGGACACATCCCCAATCTCGTCAAAGGTCTTGCCGTTTTCCGGCAGGTGCGGGAAGGCCACCACCGAGGTCAACTTGTCAAGATCGATATGTATGGTGCGGGAGTAAGTAGCATCCGAATCGGCAGCATAAACCTTGGGTTCTTTTGCGCCCCTATCCTTCAAATACGCTAATGTCACTTCATCCACCGGGAAGATTCCGTTCTTGGCACCGGCCTCGATAGCCATGTTGCAAATGCACAGCCGGTCATCAATCGTAAGGTTTTGCACGCCCTCACCTGTAAACTCCAGCGATTCGTACAGTGCGCCATCCACCCCGATTTCTCGGATTAAATAGAGCACCACATCCTTGCCGGAAACAAACTTGCGCATTTTGCCGGTGAGCACCACCTTAATTGCCTCCGGCACCCGGAGCCAAACCTTGCCATAGGCCATGGCCGCCGCCATGTCGGTGGAACCAACCCCGGAAGAGAAAGCGCCCAACGCACCATAGGTGCAGGTGTGACTGTCAGCGCCAATCACCAAATCCCCTGCCGTGACCATGCCCCTCTCCGGCAGCAGGGCATGCTCGACGCCCATCTCGCCCACGTCAAAATAGTTGACAATGGACTTTGCGTTGGCGAATTCCCGAACCTTTTTTGTCTGCTCCGCGGCTTTGATATCCTTGTTGGGTGTGAAATGGTCCATGACCAGGGCGATCTTCCCGCAGTCAAACACGCAATCACAGCCCGCCTTTTGAAACTCGTTGATGGCAACCGGTGCAGTAATGTCATTGCCCAATACCAAATCGGTATCGGCCAAAATCATCTCCCCTGCCTGTAATTCTGTTTTCCCGCAGTGGGCAGCCAGTATCTTTTGGGTCATGGTCATGGACATAGCTCGGCAGCCTCCTTCTTGTGCAGCACATATTCAATGGAATCCGACAGTGCCTGCCAGCTGGCGGCGATAATGTCGGTGGATACGCCAACGGTGGTCCAGGTAGATTCCCCATCGCTGGATTCAATGAGAACCCTAACCCTAGAAGCAGTGGCCGCCCGGCCGGTAAGCACGCGAACCTTGTAATCGATCAAGCGGACTTTATTGAGCTCCGGATAAAACACGGACAGCGCTTTTCGCAAGGCCGTATCCAAAGCGTGAACGGGGCCGTTTCCCATAGCGGCGGTTGTTTCCTGCTGTCCATCCACTGCGATGGACAGCATGGCCGAAGCACTTTTGTCCCCATCGGGTGAAGGGTATTCACCGCTGATGCGGTACATACCCAGCGCAAAGTGAGGCACAAACCGCTGAAGCGTTCTGGTGATCATCAGTTCAAAGCTGGCGTCCGCCGCCTCAAACTGAAAGCCCTCATGCTCCAACTCCTTTACTTTGGACACGATCTCGGCCACCTCGGGCGAATCCTTGTGAAGGTTCGGCGCGACGGTGGAAAGCTTGGCCAGCACCGTGGTACGGCCGGAAACCTCGCTCATTAGGAACCTGCGCTCATTGCCAACCGCTTCCGGCGCGATATGCTCAAAAGACCGGCTGAGTTTGCTGACCCCGTCGATGTGCATGCCGCCTTTGTGCGCAAAGGCGCTGGCCCCTACATAGGGCTTGCCCGAATACAAAGACATGTTGCACAATTCCGAAATGAGGATCGCGGTATGCTTTAAATTTGCCAGATCACCTTTGCAATCCAACCCCATCTTGAGCTTTAATCCGGGGATGATGGTGCTCAAATCTGCGTTTCCGCATCGCTCGCCAATGCCGGTGAAGGTGCCTTGCACCTGTACGGCGCCGGCCTTTACGGAAAGCAGCGAGGAAGCCACCGCACAGCCGGAATCGTTGTGGCAGTGAATGCCTACCCGCGTTCCGGGAAAAGCGGCACATACCTTTTCAACAACCGCTTGAATCTCATCGGGCAGCATGCCGCCGTTGGTGTCACATAGGCAAAGCACATCGGATCCAGTCTTTACTGCTGCAGAAAGCACCTGCATGGCATAAACTGGGTTATTCTTATGCCCGTCAAAAAAGTGCTCCGCATCAAAGATGACTTCCTTGCCATGGTCTTTGAAAAAGCGAAGGGTGTCATGCACCAGGCGGAGGTTTTCCTCCAAAGTGGTATTCAGTACATGCGTCACGTGCAGGTCCCAGCTTTTTCCGAAGATGGCGACGGAAGGCGTATCGGCACTTAAAAGGGAAAGGACATTTTTGTCCTCCTCCGGCCGTGTCTCTTTCCGGCAGGTGGAGCCAAAGGCGCACAAGCGGGCATTTTTCAGGGACAGCTCATTCACCCTCTGGAAAAATTCGATGTCCTTGGGGTTGGAACCGGGGTTGCCAGCCTCGATATAATCTACCCCGAACTCATCCAGGGCTTTGACGATGCTCAGCTTGTCGCTGACAGAGAAGGAGATGCCTTCACCTTGGGCACCGTCGCGGAGTGTGCTGTCGAAGATTTCGAGTTTCGTCATGTGTCACCTCAATGTATCAGTGGGGCAACGTTTCGCACCTGCGGGTGCGACCAGGGCTTTCCGATCGCCCTGGACCTTCGGACGTCATGTGTGATAAATACCCATTCACCAAAATGGGAATTCCAAAGGGACTTTGTCCCTTTGGCGGAGGGTCCAGGGAGGCGCTGCCTCCCTGGCAGTTACAGCTTGTTCATGCCGTTGATGTAGGCCAAGATACTGGCTTCCACGATATCGGTGGATAGTCCGCGGCCTGTGACCACCCGCTCACCGCAGCGGATTTTGACGATGGCTTCACCCTGGGCATCCTTGCCTTCGGAAATGGTTTGAATGGAGTAGTCCTCCAGGGAATGGGGCGGTGCGGGGATCAGCTTATCCACAGCGTTGAAGGCAGCGTCGATGGGACCATCGCCCAGCGCTACTTCCTCGGTGCGCTCCCCGTCATGCAGCATGCTGACCACAGCGTTGGAGGTGACATAGTTGCCGCTGTTCACGGTAAAGCGCTCCAGCTTGTAACCGGTGTGATCTTGAGCTTCTGACAGCCGGTTCACCGCCAAGGCTTCCAGGTCAAAATCGGTAACGGTCTTTTTGCGGTCGCACAAGTCTTTAAAGCGGGCAAACAACTGATCCAGCTCTTCCTTTTGCAGCACATAGCCCAAGGCGCTCAAGCGCTCTTCCACAGCGTGGCGGCCGCTGTGCTTGCCCAGCACCATGCGGTTTTGCATGAGGCCAATGGATTCAGGCGTCATAATTTCATAAGTGGACCGGTTAGCCATTACTCCGTGCTGGTGAATGCCGGCTTCGTGCGCGAAAGCGTTCTGCCCCACCACCGCTTTGTTCATGGGCGCGTTGACACCCAGTATGCTGTACACCAAGCGGCTAACAGGCGAAATGCGGGTTGAATCCACGCCGCAAGCCATGGGATACAGATCAGGCCTTGTATGCATAGCCATCACAATTTCTTCCAGAGCCGCGTTGCCTGCCCGCTCACCAATGCCGTTGATGGTGCATTCCACCTGACCGGCGCCAGCCATGACAGCGGAAAGGGAGTTGGCTACCGCCAGCCCTAAATCATTATGGCAATGAACAGAAAGCGTGATTGTATCAATGTTCTCTACGTGCTGCTTGAGGTATTGCAGCATGGCCGCCATCTCAGCAGGCGTAGCATAACCTACGGTATCTGGAATGTTGATTACACCGGCCCCGGCACGGATGGCTGCATCCACCGCCCTGGCTAAAAAGGCCGGGTCGGAGCGCATAGCATCTTCCGCCGAAAACTCCACCTGGGGGCAGAGATTGCGGGCATAGCTTACCATGGAGGTGATGGTGTCCAGCACTTCAACCTCGCTCATTTTCAGCTTATATTGCATGTGCGTAGGCGAAGTAGCCAGGAAGGTATGGATAAGGGGCGATTTGGCCTCCTTCACCGCGTTCCAGGCCGCGTCGATGTCCTTTTTTGTGGCGCGGGAGAGACTGGCAACGGTGCAGTTTTTGAGGGTGCGCGCAATGGTCTGCACCGACTCAAAATCCCCCTGGGAGGCGATAGCAAAGCCTGCTTCAATCACGTCTACCTTCATACGTTCCAGTGCTTGGGCGATCTCAATCTTTTCCGCCAGGTCCATGCTGCAGCCGGGAGCCTGCTCTCCATCCCTTAACGTGGTATCAAATATTTTTACCTGCTTCATACTCATCTGCTCCTTCTTTCAATACGGCGCCCTGATCTGCCGATGATACCAAAGCCGCATAACGCTTCAGGTAGCCCGACAGCGGAGCACGCTTCGGGGCCTCATAAGAAGCCCGCCTGGAAGCGATTTCCGCCTCGGGCAGACGAAGGCTAAGTCGTTTGCCTGGTATGTCGATTTCGATCTGGTCCCCCTCTTGAATAAGGGCGATAAGCCCGCCCGCAGCGGCCTCGGGAGAAATGTGTCCGATGGCCGCGCCGCGGGTCGCCCCGGAGAAACGTCCGTCGGTGATAAGTGCTACAGATGTATCCAACCCCATGCCGGCAATGGCGGAGGTAGGGCCTAGCATTTCCCGCATGCCGGGGCCGCCGGCGGGGCCTTCGTAGCGAATGACCACCACATCGCCTTCCTTGATTTTGCCATCATAGATAGCGATGATGGCCTGGTCTTCGTTGTCAAACACACGGGCGGGGCCGGTATGGCGCAGCATTTCCGGGGCTACGGCACTTTGCTTGACTACCGCGCCGCCAGGGCAAAGGTTGCCAAAGAGCACAGCCAGACCGCCTGCCGGGGAGTAGGGCGTTTCCCAGGGCCTAATCACCTGCGGGTCCAGCACCTTGACGCCAACCAGGTTTTCATCCACGGTCTTCCCGGTAACGGTCATGCAGGTGCCATTGAGCAGCCCCATCTTATGAAGCTCCCCCATCACCGCGGGGATGCCGCCGGCCTGATGCAAGTCCTGCACATGATGCTTACCGGCGGGGGCCAGCTTGCATAGGTTGGGCGTCTTTTGGCTGACTTCGTTGATCTTAGCCAACGGGAACGGCGTACCGGCTTCCAAAGCAATGGCCTTCAGATGCAGTGCCGTATTGGTGGAACAGCCCAGGGCCATATCCACCACCAAAGCGTTTTCAATGGATTTTTCATTGAGAATATCACGGGCGCAAATGTTTTCTTCCAACAGCTCCATGATCTTCATGCCTGCTTCCTTGGCCAGGCGCGTGCGGGCCGCATACACCGCCGGAATCGTACCGTTGCCAGGCAGGCCAAGACCGATCACTTCGGTAAGGCAGTTCATGGAGTTGGCGGTAAACATGCCCGAGCAGGAGCCGCAGCCGGGGCAGACCTCGTTTTCAATACATGCCAATTCATCCTCAGTGATAGTCCCGGCCTTGAAAGCCCCTACCGCCTCGAAGGAGCTGTTCAAGTCTTTCCCATTTAAGGAAAGCATCGGCCCACCAGATACAAAGATGGTGGGCAGGTTCAGCCGGGCGGCAGCCATCAGCATTCCTGGCACTACCTTGTCACAGTTGGGTATGAATACCAAAGCGTCAAAGGCATGGGCCCTGGCCATACACTCGATGGTGTCGGCAATCAGCTCCCTTGTGCACAGGGAATAGCGCATCCCCTCGTGCCCCATAGCAATGCCATCGCACACGGCAATGGTATTGAACTCAAAGGGCGTGCCCCCGGCCATTAACACCCCATCCTTGACAGCTCTTGCAATTTGCTGCAAATGGGTATGGCCGGGTACGACCTCAGTAAAGGAATTGACGATGCCGATAAAAGGCTTTTTGAGCTGCGCATCAGAATATCCGCAGGCCTTGAGTAGCGAACGGTGAGGCGTGCGCTCCGGTCCTTTTTTTACGGCGTCGGATCGGCTCATTATTTTTCCTCCTTCGGTTTCTGCCAGCTCATTTTTGCTCTGAGTTCTGCCCCTGTCTTTTCCACCAGGCTTGTTTGCGCTGCCTGGCGCATGGCATTGAATGCCGGCCTATTCACCTGATTTTCCAAAATCCAGTTGCGGGCAAAGGTGCCGTTCTGAATTTCAGAGAGCACTTTCTTCATTTCTTTCTTGGTTTCATCGGTGATGATACGGGGGCCGGTAACGTAGTCGCCGTACTCCGCCGTATCAGAAATGGAATAGCGCATGAAGTTCATGCCGCCGGCCACCACCAAGTCTATAATCAGCTTCATTTCGTGCACGCACTCAAAGTATGCGCTTTCCGGCTGGTAGCCAGCTTCCACTAAGGTATCAAAGCCGGCCTTCATCAGGGCCGTTACACCGCCGCAAAGAACCGCTTGCTCACCAAAAAGGTCCGTTTCGGTCTCTTCCCGGAAAGTGGTTTCCAGAATGCCGGCCCTGGCACCGCCGATGCCCGCCGCATACGAAAGCGCAATGCCCTTGGCGGTACCATCGGGGTCTTGGTGTACGGCGATCAGGCAGGGTACGCCTTTGCCTTCCTGATACTGGCTGCGCACGGTGTGGCCGGGGCCTTTGGGTGCGATCATGATCACGGCCACATCCTGCGGCACAACGATCTGGCCGAAGTGAATGTTAAAGCCATGGGCAAAGGCCAAGGTTTTTCCTGCCTTCAAGTAAGGAGCGATGTCGTTTTTGTACAAGGCCGCCTGCTTTTCATCGTTGACAAGGATCATAATCACATCGGCAGCCGCCACGGCATCAGCGGTCAACATGACCTCCAAACCTGCTTCCCTGGCCGCAGCCGCTGATTTTGAGCCCCTGTACAATCCGACCACAACGTCAAATCCGCTGTCATGCAGGTTCAGCGCGTGAGCGTGGCCCTGGCTGCCATAGCCAATAACTGCCACCTTTTTGCCCTTGAGAAAGCTTGCGTCGCAATCCGGTCCGTAGTACATCTTCGCCATAAAAATCAATCCTCCTTAATATCTGTCAACACATATCCGCCGCGGCCGATGGCCGTAACGCCTGTGCGGCATAGCTCAATGATTCCAAGTGGCTCCATAAAAGCGATAAAGGCATCCAGCTTATCTTTCTCACCGGTGAGTTCCATGGTCATGGTAATGGGGGTTAAATCGATGACCTTGGCCCTGAACACAGTCACCGCCTCCAATACCTGGCTGCGTGTGCCAGGGGATGCCTGAACCTTGATGAGCAGCAGCTCTCTGGCTACGGTTCGATGCAGGTCCATCAGTTCTACCACCTTTGCGTCGTGCAGCTTTTCCAGTTGCTTGACGATCTGCTCCCGCACGTACCCATCCCCAGTGGCTGTGATCGTCACCCGGGAGATATGCGAATCCTGCGTTTCCCCAACAGAAAGGCTGTCAATGTTAAAGCCGCGGCGGGCAAACAAGCCGGAAATACGGGTCAGGACACCGGATTCGTTGCTCACCAGCATGGAGAGGATGAATCGTCCGTTTTCCATTTTCTTACCCCCTTACGATCATGTCGCGCACGGTTCCCCCGGGTGGGATCATTGGCAGCACCTTTTCATCCCGATGGATGCGCACATCGATGACTACAGGGCCTTTAAGCGCAAATGCTTTATCCAGTACCGCATCCAGCTTATCCTTGGTCTCCAGGCGCAGCCCCTTAGCGCCAAAGGCCTGAGCCAGCAAGCAATAATCGGTAGCCCTGTTCATGGTGGTGTTGGAATAGCGCTTGCTGTAAAACATGGTTTGCCATTGCCTAACCATGCCCAGCACGCTGTTGTTGAGTACCACGACGATAATCGGCAGCTGATTGGCGACAGCCGTTGCCAATTCGTTCATGTTCATGTGGAAGCTGCCATCGCTGGTAATCATCAGCGTTTTCTTTAACTTCGTGCCCATGCACGCACCGATGGCTGCGCCCATGCCAAAGCCCATGGTGCCGAGACCACCGGAGGTGATAAAGGTGCGGGGCTTGCGGAAGCCGTAATACTGGGCCGTCCACATCTGATGCTGTCCTACGTCGGTAGCAACGGGGTTATCGGCGGCCATGCGCTCGTTCAAGGCCTTTAGTAGCATTTGGGGATTTAAACGGTTTTCGTTCATATTCAAGTGATTGTCAGGGGCGGCATTCAGCTTCTCCACCTCCTGCAACCACTCCGGGTCCTTTTCTTGAAGCCCGCAGGCATTGAGGGCTATGAGCGCTTCCTTCACATCCGCTACCATGGCCACATAAGTCGGTATGTTCTTGCCGATCTCCGCCGGGTCGATGTCAATGTGCAATATATGGCGGCCTTTGGCAAACTCCACCTTGTTACCAGTGGCACGGTCGGAAAAGCGCACGCCGACGGCAATAATCAGATCAGACCGGTCAATGGCCTTGGAGGCGGCATACCGGCCGTGCATGCCCGTCATGCCCAAGAACAAGGGGTGGTTGTGATCGATGGCAGACAAGCCCATCATGCTGGAGCCAATCGGCGCGCCGATGGTTTCCGCTAATTGGATTAATTCCTTCCCAGCTCCCGCCAGCACCACACCTCCTCCGGCATAGATAAAGGGCCTTTGGGAGGAAGCAATCAGTTCAGCTGCCTTTTTGACAGATTCACTGTCAGGCTTTTTTGCCTGTGTTGCTTCCCACTTGGGCCCTTTTTCATATTCACACTCTGCCGCCTGCACATCCTTGGGGATATCCACCAGCACGGGGCCAGGCCGGCCGGACGCCGCAATAGCAAATGCTTCCCGCAGCGTTTGTGCCAGGCGGGTCACATCCTTCACCATAAAATTGTGTTTGGTGATGGGCATGGTGATGCCTTTGATATCGACTTCCTGAAAGCTGTCGCGGCCAATCAGCGGGCAGGCCACGTTGCCGGTGATGGCCACCATGGGCGTAGAATCCAAGTAGGCCGTGGCAATGCCGGTTACCAGGTTAGTGGCACCGGGGCCGGAGGTGGCGATAACCACACCGGTTTTGCCTGTGGCCCTGGCATATCCATCGGCAGCATGAGAAGCACCCTGCTCATGGCAGGTGATCACGTGGTGCAGCCAATCGGCGTTTTTGTATAGCTCATCATAAATATTCAGGACTGCGCCGCCCGGATACCCAAACACCGTATCGACCTCAAGCTCCTTGAATACCTCCATCAGGATTTGTGCGCCATTGAGCCTCATTGCTGCCCCTCCTTATAAAAAATCCCCCTGTCCCGTGTATCCACGGTTCAGGGGGTGCTGCACATTCTTTTACGATTATGCGAAAACCCTTATCCCATCCCTTGGCATACACAAAAGCTCGCTGGCGGCTAGTACGTTAATTCGTACAAGGACGACAACGAGAAGTAGAATGCCAAGGACCAGAGACAGTTGGTTCATAAATAACTCCTAGTGGAAAAAGTTTTTATAACGGTAACACAGAGCGTAATGCTTTGTCAAGTAAAGCATTGTTTTTTAAATGTATTTGCGCAGAATCTTGCATAAACCTTACAGATATCGCGTTTACACGCAGGTTTTGATGAATGTACCCGCAAGATCTGCATCCCATCCGAACAGAATTTGCATTTCACCATTCATCAGCCTTCCGGCATGACATCGCTCTTTTTCGGGCTTGACCGACCTTCCAAATCCGGCTGCCTGCGCTCAATGGCCGCCAGGGCGATTTCAATATCCTCGTATACCTCTTCTGTTGTATGGCAGCCCACGGTTACCATGTCGCAAGGCCGGAGCGTCGCATATGAGAAAGTCAGCCCCACAAAGGGAGATACACGCCCCGCCGCCATGGCTTTGATGGACATCACCGGCTTTTTTGCCTGCCAGATGATCTTGTGAATATATTCAATCTCCACCTGCATCAAAAAACCGGCGCAGTTGTATATCTGCACATAGGTTTGTACGTCGTACTCATTTAAGTCGGAGTAGACAATCAACTCCGGCATGTGAGCCGACAGACCCGGGATCATGCCCGCCTCTCGCACCATAGATAGATAATCCGGCAGCCGGTCGATGGTGCGCCGGTTTTTGCATACCAGCTGCTCTGCGCTGGAATGGTGGGGCATGCAGAAGGTTGCGCCTTGTTTTCGTGACTTTTCAATGGTCTGCCTGGCTTCCTGCCGGGCAGCGATATTATCATCCACATTCAAAATGGGCGTATCAATGATGATCAGCTTTTTGCCGGCACGTTCCTGGGCCAGGTTCACACCATCGATAAATGCCTGGTTCCCATCCATGGGGCACATAACAGCATCTATTCCATATTCAAGATAAGCGCTAAGCAAGGCAGCCACTGCTTGTGCATTATCATAACGTGCCTTGATTTGTTTATCGGCTGCCGCACTGGTATGGCTATAACCTAGAATCCAGTTGGTGCCAATCAGCATTCGGGGAAGGGAAATACCGCCCACCATGGTGCGTGGAAACAAAGACTGACACATATATTATCTTCCTTTCACGACACATTCCGCATTGCTATACAAGTTCCAAGGGCAAGGCTTGATCTCCTTCTCCCTTTTCAAGAATATTTATGTGAATGATAAAAGTAAGCCTAAACAGCTTTTCAACAATCACCTGCTTTGTTATACTTAGCTCATACGGGATTTTCTCGAACAGAGAGGAGCTTAAATCATGCTAAAGGGCATATCACCCCTTATATCCCCCGAGCTGCTCAAAACCCTGGCCGAAATGGGCCATGGGGATGAAATCGTCATTGGAGACGGCAATTTCCCCGCCGCCACCATGGGCAAACGCTGTATCCGTTGCGACGGACATACCGTTCCCGCCCTACTGGATGCCATACTGCAATTGTTTCCCCTGGATACGTTTGTGCAAGCTCCCGTTACCCTGATGCAGGTAGTGTCCGGCGCCCTTGCTGGCGATCCGCCCATATGGGCGGAGTTTAAGCAAATAATTGATATGCATGCTCCCGGCACAAAGATCGGCTTTGAAGAGCGCTTTGCTTTTTACGAACGCAGCAAAAAGGCATTTGCCACCATTCAAACCGGAGAAAGCGCCCTGTATGCCAATGTCATTTTAACAAAAGGCGTGATCGGAAAGTAAATGGATATGATGCAGACCATTACCAGCATGCATAACCCTAAGGTGGCCCTTTGGCGGGGGCTAAAAAACCGGGCAGCCAGGCAGGCCGCCGGGCTATACCTGGTGGAAGGCGTCAAAATGGTGGAAGAAGCCATGCGGATGGGGCTTGTTCAGACGCTGCTCGTCGATATGGAGCGAATTACCGCATTTGGATCCGTGACTGCCCAGGCTGCTTGCGAAGCCTATTCTGTATCGCCGCATATTCTGGCGGCGATTTGCGACACCAAAACACCCCAGGGTATTGTCGCGCTTGTGAACCTGCCGGATCTGCCAACACTTGACGTATTGGGGCCGCTGATCGTCGCGCTGGATGGCGTGCAGGACCCCGGCAACGTGGGTACCATACTGCGCACAGCCGATGCCGCCGGCTTTACAGGCGCGCTTTTATCAGAAGAATGCGCCGATTTGTATTCACCCAAATGCCTGCGGGCTACCATGGGCAGCATCTTCCGCATGAAAGCATTGGTCTGTGCAAACCTTGCCCAAAGCCTGGATAGACTAAAAAACAAAGGATTCCACGTGATATCCGGCGAGCTAAACGGCACACCCTTTTACAGTCGGGAAGCCCTGGGCAACCAACTATGCTTGGTGATCGGCAGTGAAGGAAACGGCGTCTGCAAGGAAGTGAGCAATGTGTGCACCCACCGCCTGACCTTGCCCATGGGGGGCGGCGCAGAATCATTAAACGCGGCGGTCGCCGCCGGAATCATGATGTACGACCTCATACACAGAAACTGAACAAACGCAAAGCACCGTCATCGGTTTTATGAAGTGACCCCCAAAAGTTAGACGAAATTTGAATTAGGCGGCGGAGAGGGCTTGAAGTCTGTGAACAGCAGGCGGCAAGCCCTCAAGTTTTGCCTTTCTGCGTCGAGTGTTGTAATAGTCCAGAT
>JAEWSC010000061.1 GCA_023398575.1 Bacillota bacterium
GATTACCATCAACGACATCCCTTTCATCAGCTATGAAATGGCTGAGAATGATGTGACGGGTATCGTTACGCTTGGTGGTTCCGGCATCGGAATGTATCAGTTCGTATTCTATCCCGCATCTGACGCAGATTACGGACCTTTAGCGCTTCAGATTGCCGCATCCATCACGTCCATCAATTGATTTTTTTATCCGTCTGAGTATAGCGAATGTAACTATGGGGGTGTGCCGATGGCATGCCCTCTTTTTATACTAATTAAATTTTACCATTTATTTCGTAAGCTTCGGATTTACAGTCGGAGAGTTCGCACATCTGATATTTATCGGAGATTGCTTTTTAGTCTGAGCATTGACCTTCATCGATGCTTTTTTGTTGTACAATAAAAAAAAGCCGCAGATACTTGAATCTGCTGGCTTTTTGCTTGGTGGAGGTGAGGGGAATCGAACCCCTGTCCGAAAGCTCGCTGATAGAACCTTCTCCGAGCGCAGCCTAAGTTTTAGGATTCCCCCTGCCGTACGCCCTTAGGCGGGCTTACGGTTTCGGTAGCTTCATCAATGCCGGCTTCGTTACAAAGCTTGAACGAGCCCGTGCCCCGCGATAATGACGCCGGGATCTACACTCACGGGAGATGTAGGCCGACGTCGCGGCATTAAGCCGCGAAAGCGAATTCGTTATTGTCAGTTATTGTTTTTCCCCGTTTTAACGTGGCCAGGGTCCACGGCTCGCTTATTCTACCCTCGACAACCCCCGTCGAAACCTGTACACCCCCATGTTGTTAACTGACTATTCGCCTCTTTGTTGGTTACGTATGGCGCGGTGTATATCGCGCTTGGCGTCTTTTTCCGCTGCGTCATCGCGCTTATCGTGCGTGTGCTTGCCTTTGCAAAGGCCCAGTTCCAGCTTCATACGGCCATCCTTCAAATAAATTTGAAGGGGAACAAGGGCATACCCCTGACGCTGTACCTGACCAGAAAGCTTACGTATCTCACTTTTATGCATGAGTAGCTTTTTGGGCCGCAGCGGATCATGGTTAAAGATGCTGCCCTGCTCGTAGGGACTGATATGCATCCCTTCCACAAAGATTTCACCGCTTCGCGCCATAGCAAAGCTCTCCTTGAGGTTGACCCTGCCCTGGCGGATGCTCTTCACTTCGGTGCCCTGCAAACAAAGACCGCACTCGTATGATTCTTCAACAAAGTAATCGTGATAAGCGCGCCTGTTTTGGGCAACGGGCTTGATGCCCTTTGCATGCGGCATTCAAACCCCTCCTTCGTATCCGCCGGTAGCAATGTATTATACCACGATTGCCACGTGATTGCAATGAGACGCTTTTTTGATTATAATGGAATGCACACATAGGGGATAGGGGAGGTGCACTCCATGCAGGATACACGGTCTTTGGCGCTTGCGGCCAGGGAGGCAGCCATAACGCTTTCGGCATCGTCCATTGATGATAGAAACAGTGCGTTGATTATTATGGCAGAATCCCTTACAAAACACAGCGAAGCCATTTATGCTGCAAACCGGGCGGATATCGAGCAGGCTTCGGCAGACGGGTTGGCGCCGCCTCTTACAAAGCGCCTATTGTTTGACGAAAATAAGCTTCAAGCGGTTCAGGCTGGTTTGATTTCTCTTTCCAAGCTGCCTGACCCGTTAAACCATACCCAACTGGCCAGAGAACTTATGCCAGGCCTTCATATGTATCGTGTTTCTTGCCCCATTGGCGTGGTGGGAGTGATTTTTGAAAGCCGGCCTGACGCACTGGTACAGATCGCTTCTCTTTGCTTAAAGAGCGGGAATGCGGTTTTACTCAAAGGCGGCAGGGAGGCTGTGCGTACCAATCGGGCGCTGATGGACGCTCTGGCGGAAGCAGCCCGCGAGACCGGTATGCCGGAAGGCTGGGCGGCACTTTTGGAAACCCGGGAAGAAGTACGTGATATGTTGAAGATGGATGACTGCATCGATTTGATTATTCCCAGGGGCAGCAATGAATTTGTACGCTATATCATGGATAACAGTCGCATCCCGGTTCTTGGTCATGCGGATGGTATATGCCACGTGTATGTGGATGCTTCGGCGGATATTGACCTTGGGGTCAAAGTGCTTATCGATTCCAAAACACAATATGTGGCTGTTTGCAATGCAGCGGAAACGCTGCTGGTGCATAAGGATATCGCGAATGCATTTTTGCCTGCCGCACATAAAGCACTGACTGAAAAGAATGTAATTATAAAAGGATGTGAAAGAACTCAGGCCATTATCCCCTGCGAACCGGCAGCAGACGAAGACTGGGGTACGGAATACTTGGACTATATTTTGTCTATCAAAATTGTAGATAGCCTTCAGGGGGCTGTTAAGCATATCAACAGCTATGGTTCCGGTCATACCGATACCATTATCGCTACAGACATGCAGGCAGTAAAGACCTTTATGGCACTGGTGGATAGCGCAGGAGTATACCATAACTGCTCCACACGCTTTGCCGATGGTTTTTGCTACGGCTTTGGCGCAGAGGTGGGCATTGCTACCGGCAAGATACACGCCAGGGGACCGATGGGGTTGGAAGGCTTGTGCTCCTATAAATTTTTGCTATTTGGCAGCGGCCAGACCTTAAGTGATGTGCAGGCCGGAAAGACAACCTTTACCCACAGGGATTTGGATGAAGACGCGCCGTTGTGAAAATGAGATATGAGAAAAGCGCCCGTGAAGAGCGCTTTTTTTGTATAACTTTAAAGGGGCATGCGCTTATTTTTTGCATATCATAAGCGCATGCTCGCTATAGCCCAAAATACTCTTTATTTCGCATGTTTGGAAATGGTAATTCAAATATCTTTCAAAAAGTATATCATCCATACTGTTTAGCGTATGGGTAATCGTTCCTTTGAACCCATCTGCTGCAACATTGTGCAAGACTGTAAGATGATGATCCATCATCAGTGCTTCAATTTCTTCTGGAGTGGATTGATAGAATAAGCTGTCGTCATCAGCAAAACCGCGTTCAAGTATCCTTTCTACGGCGGTAAAATCATCTTTCCATATCTCATGGTATTTAACAATATTGCTGAATTTGTTTAGATAAGCAAGAAAGAACAGACCATTTGGCTTAAGTACCCGCAGGCATTCTGTAATGCTTTTTCCCCGCTCTTCCTCGTCAGTGATATGATAAAATGCGCCCATGTTCAAGACGACATCAAAGGATGCGTCATCAAAGCGGCTTAGGTCTGTTACGCTGCCATGGTATACTTGGTGTAAGACGGGGGTTTCCTTTTGCCTCTTTTGAATCTCGTTTACATTGTGCCCGACAAAGTCGCCTGCTGTAACCATATGACCAAGCGAGGCCAGAAAAAACGAATAAACACCGCAACCGGAACAGGCATCCAGTATTTTTGAACCTGGTGGTATGACTTTCTTCATGTAACGCTCGGTGGTCAAAAATTCGATGATCCCCTGCTTGTCGCGGTGACCTCTCAAGCTTTCATCATTCTCTTTGGAATAATAGGCTTCAAACCTATCCCGGTTCTGCTTCATGTTATCCCCCACCGTCATCTGAATCCTCATTCACTCAAAAGAACAGCCGCACCGCCGCGATGGCAGTCATGCCGATCACAATGTACCGGAATGGCTTTTCATTAATTCTTTTGACGATAATGGCACCTAGCACAGCACCCAATGCTACGGCGGGTATCATGATTCCGGCTAGGGCCGCATTGTTCAATGTGATGTTATGCCATAGCAGTACCTGAATAGGTACCTTCATGGCATTGATGATCAAAAAGAACCAGGCGTACGTGCCTAAAAAGCTATTTTTGCGGTAGCCCATTGCCACCAGGTAAATGCTCATGATAGGGCCGGCCGCGTTGCCAATCATGGTGGCAAAGCCGCTGGCAATGCCCGCGAGAGCATAGAACCAGGCCTTTTGGGGAACAGCATAGCTGCCACCTTTGGTTTCGATCCAAATCAATAGCCCAACGCAAATCATTACCAGCACGGCAATGATAGTCTTGAATTGCTTATCATTGATATAGTTGCCGACAACTGCGCCGATGAGAAGCCCGATGCTGGCCCAGATGAGAAGTCTCTTTATTGCACTCCATTGGGCATGCTGCCTATAATATGCTACAGCGAAAATATCGCCGACCAGCAGAATGGGCAGCATGATCCCCGTAGACTCCTTCCCGCCGAAGATGGAAGCCAAAATAGGGATAATGATGGTCATGACTCCGCTAAGTCCCATCTTGGCAAATCCGGTTAAGAAGGACGCCGCAACGATCCACACCCATTGCACCAAGGTAAAGTCAAACATCATCTTTTGTTCACTGACTTTCAATAAAAATATTGGTTGTCGAGGAGGAAGCGGGGCTATTTTTTGTAGGTATATCTGGCCACCAATCGCGGCATGGCATCATACATGCCGAATGCGTCGGCAAAAATTTTATACGAACTGCCCACTTCCCACGTAGTGCGTGTGGAATTTTCCAGCATGACATATTGTGGCTTATCCTCGGTGCCAATGTTTATGATGGCCAATTGCGGTTTGTTGCTGCGGATTTCAGTTATGGTGCCGACGCACAGATATATCTGCGTGGCCTTCACCCGCATCGCGTTATTGGATAAAAGATCAGCGTAGTTAAAACGGCCGGCGTCTGTGGCAGGGTCAAGACCCCAGGCCTTTTTGGTATATTCATCTTGCGGCGGTACGTAGTATACCTGAAAACTTAGTACAGATGGCTGGCGGTTGGGAATGGTTGCCTGTATGGTAACATCGTTATTACCAATTTGATTAAACAACGCATAGAAGGAAAAGGTGCCATCTGTGGCGATATTGGTAATGTTCAAATCTGTATGGGGTGTCAAGACCTCCACCTCCGCACCGGGGATGGTGGTGGCGGTAATTTTCATGCTTTTCTTGGAACTGGTATAGGTCTGGTCAGATACAAGGTCAAGCGGCACATCCTGCTTGGCGCGGTAAAGCGTGACGACCACCACATTCTCGCGGCAATACTGACTGCGCACCCTAATGGTAACCGTATTTTCACCAATAGGCTGTACGGTGGCGTTGTAGGTTATATCGCCGGCCACCTGATTGACAAGATCAGAATAATCGCTGCCGTTAATGGTGACGGTGCTGCCTTCGCGAACACGGAATTTCATGGGGTACATGGCGGTAGAAACTTCCACATAGGTACTGTCGGGGGTTACCAGTTCAATGGGTGACAGGGGAACCTGCACCTGATAGGAGATGGGGTCCATAGGCTGATGCTGGCCAGAATTTGTGCGGACAAAAGGGGTCAGCGTTACATCCATGGTATCCGACAGATATTCTTCATAATTGTTGTACCAGATATAGTCAGGTATTTCCACAACCGCAACGCCACCGGAAATGACATAGGTGTTGCTTAGTTCCCGCACATAGATCTGTGTGCCGTCCTTGCCTGGTATGGTAATGGTGTGGGCGGCCTGATCATCAACGATGGAGGCAACGACGGTAGGCTTAGCCTTCAATTTTTCAGCTTCCTGCAATTTGCGCCAGGTCGATACACCGATAAAAACTGCCAGGATAAGCACGAACGAAAGTGTAACAGCTAAAATAAATCTAGAAAAACCGCGCCGGCGGCTGCGTTTGGAGGGATACTTGCGGACAGTATATGGATTTAACTGCGATGCATCACCGGCTGATGCATTTCCCCATAGCGGTTCGTACGCTGTTGAATCGTTGAAACCATCATATACCGGTTGGGAGGAAACTGCTTTCCCGGATGGCGGTAACCACTGACTGGTGGGCTGTTCACCCGTAAAATAGTCTTCATTCTTAGGTCTGGCAATGGTTCGGGTTATTTTAGTCGTATACACATGCTTGGCGGTTTCTTCCACCTCGCCGCCTTCTATTAGCTCTGCCGGCATAGGCCGAAGTGCGGTTTCGGGGTCATCACTGATGCGAAAGATCGTCTGTCTGGTGGTGTTGGTGCGCACTGTCATGCTGGAAGGCGCCAGGCCTCGGCGGCTTGCTTCTTCACGCAATTGGCGCTGCTGCTTTTCACCCCGTGCCTTGCGAGCTCTAAGTTCTACCATTTCTTTTGCCAATTCTTCCCGGTTATCGGCAAGGGATTCTTCATGACCATGTTCATCCGCGCGAATATATACCTTGGGGGCAGATTCCATTAATTCCTGCTGCCACGCTGGCCCTTGAGCCCGTTCATAATCGGGCTGCATGGGCAGGGGTTGTCCACACTGAAAGCAGCGCGGCAGGGAGGCTTTATTCCAATGTCCGCAACTGGGGCATTTCATGCTGTATCCTCCTTTGAAAGGGTCAACATTCTATAATTCGCATAAGATAGCGCGTAATCCTTTTTCGCATGTCTGAAGTCGGCTGGATTTTTGGACGCTGGTATGGTATAATAAATTACTCATACAGGATAACGATTCAGGATGGCATAGATCATGCAGTTATTTAACGGAAGGCACGGAAATACATTCAGAACGCTTCTTTTGGTGCTGCTGGACGTGGTATTGATCAACGCATCCATGATCATGGCACTGCAGTTGCGTTTTGAAATGCAGGATGAGGTTTGGGATCATATTCATAAGTTTTGGAACATTGCGCCGATTATGACCGGCTTGACCATCGGCAGCTTTTTTGCAGTGCGCCTATATAAAAGCTTATGGCAGTACGCAAGTGTTGATGGCCTTTTGCAGATTGTATTGGGCACACTGCTGGGCTTAGGTACGACATATCTGGTATCGCTTGTTTCTTATACCATATCTCCTGCGCCGAACCTGTTTTTAATGCCGCGCACCGTATATTTGATCCAATGGCTGCTGCTGCTTATCCTGGTTGGTGCTTCGCGCCTGAGCATGCGCCTGGCCATGCAATGGGGCAGGACAGGCTTGCCTTTTTTTCATAACCGACGCACAGTCGATTCCCGGGTGATGGTGATCGGAGCAGGTTGGGCTGGAGCGTCGGTAATACGGGAACTGCAGTCTGGACGTTTTGGATTTAGCCGTGCGGTACTGGCTGTAGATGACGATCCAGCCAAAAAGGGCACGCGAATCAATAGCGTTCCGGTATATCAGGGGACCGATAATGTAGAAATGTTTGCCAAGCAATTTGAGATTGATGAGATCATTATTGCCATTGCCACGCCGATGGGGCAGATGCGCCCTCTAATTGAGCGTTGCTTGGCCACCAAATGCAAGCTGAAAATGGTAACCGCTCTGCAGGACGTGCGAAGTGGCAGGGATGTTTTGTCTCCCGTTCGTGATGTGAACATTGCAGACCTTTTGGGCCGCAGCGAACAGCATTTGGATATGACCGAGGTCAACACGTATTTTGAGGGCAAATGTGTACTGGTGACCGGCGGCGGCGGGTCCATCGGGTCTGAACTCTGCCGGCAGATTATGTGTTTTTCTCCCAAAAAGCTGGTGATATACGATATCGGTGAAAACTACATGCACGATCTTTATTACGAGCTTCAGGAAATCTATGGGCCTCTTACGAAAAACACGGTGGAGCTTTGTGTAGGTTCCGTACAGGACAAAAGCCGCCTTGACAGTGTCTTTCAAGCGTACAAGCCTGAAATCGTGGTACACGCGGCGGCGCATAAGCATGTGCCACTGATGGAGGACTGTCCGGAACAGGCTGTGAAAAACAATGTATTTGGTACGTTGAATACGGCGCAGGTATCCATATCTCACGGGGCTCAACGGTTTGTGTTAATATCCACTGATAAGGCGGTGAATCCCACCAATGTCATGGGCGCCACGAAGCGTGCTGCGGAAATGGTGATCGAATCACTGCAATGCCTCGGCAAAACGGAATTCATCGCCGTACGGTTTGGCAATGTACTTGGATCACATGGCAGCGTTGTTCCGTTGTTTGAACGGCAGATTCGCGCCGGCGGCCCTGTGACACTGACGCACCCTGATATCATTCGCTACTTCATGACCATACCTGAGGCGGCCAGTCTGGTTTTGCAAGCGGCATCTATGGCTAAGGGCGGAGAACTGTTTGTTTTGGACATGGGGGAGCCTATGAAAATCCGTGAGTTGGCCGAGCGTATGATTCAACTATATGCAGACCCGTTAGGCCCACCGGTGGAGATTCGCTATGTGGGTCTTCGGCCCGGCGAGAAGCTGTATGAGGAGCTATTGCGGGATGATGAGAACGTATCCAGAACCGGCAGAGAGAAGATATTTATCGCACGGCCTGAAGAGTTTTCCTGGGAAATGGTTCAGCAGATGCTGGACAGGCTTCAAATATGCCTGGATACCCATGGGGATATGCGCGCATGCCTGCATGAGCTGATTCCATCGTATCAAGACGCTGATGCTGTAAACAGTGCTGTACAGGTAAGGCAGTTGGAAATGGAGAAAAAAGCAGCCTCAGCTTAACAATGTAAAGAATCCAACATGCTTGAAATATAGTAAGCGAAAGCATTGAAAAAGCGTGGTATATTCAGCCCACGCTTTTTCAATGTAACACTATGTGCTTCGACTAACGTAACGTATCAGTTGGCCTTATTTATTTGCTTTTTCAGCAGCCCATGCTTCATTTTCCGCCATACGGTATTTTGTGATCGTTTGTATCAGTTCGATAGGCAAGGGCTTTGCATAGGGGAATTGGATTGCGCCTTTGGATGTCTTGTACTCCGTAAGCTCTGCAGCAAAATGCTCCACACCGCTGGCGCCGGGATAGATGCCTAAATGACTCTTGTTGCCGGCAAAGTGTATGAGATTTCCGTAATGATAGAACGTGGGCATCTGCCAGCTTATTTTCTCTGTTGCCAATGGTGCTGCCTCGTGTATCGCCTTACGCACCGTCTGCATGATAGCTTGAATCTCGGGCGAAAACTGGGCGATGTATTCATCGATGTTTTTGGGGGAAGCTTGACTGTTTTCCATGGTCATTCCTCCTGCATTCGTTAATCTTTCCACTTTTGCTTTAATCTAAAATAGGTCGAATAGTTATCAAAACCGGCCTTGTAGGCAGCTTCTGCCGCAGGCGTGCCCATGGCACGCAAGTGCTCTGCATAGACGATGCGCTTTTGCCGTACATATTCCATGACAGACCTGCCTGTAGCTTTGGTAAAGATGCGGTTGATTTGATTCTTGCTCATGAAAAATTGCTGTGAAAGCATATCCAGCGTTATTTTATTTGCAAAGTTTGTATTAATGTGCTCAATAATTTTTTGGGGAAGAGTTAGGTCAACTGCCGCCTCCTCAGGAGGACGGTATGCGTTGAATGTATTTAAGATTTGGCACAACATGGCCACAAGTCTGGCGTTGACAGATATTGCAGAAAGCTCCTCGGGGTATTCATAGCATGCTTGCAGAGCGTTTAACTCATAATAGATGGAGTCTACATTCTCATAATAGATGACGGAGGCGTGAAATGGGCGCATTAACTGTGATCGGATTTTTTCGGGTACCAAGCCCGCGTCAAAATGCAGGGTAAAGCGCTCGTACTTTTCTGCTGTTTTGACACGGCATTCGTGAAACGTACCTGGGGCCATTAACAGGATGCTATTGGGCTTGGGCTGATAAAGCACGCCGTTTACAAGATAATCTACCGTGCCGCTGATGAAATAATACAGCTCATAAATTGGATGGCAATGCAGCTTGTAGGATGCAGACACATCGTAGGACGCGCTGTGTGTTGCATTGACATGATCCAAGAAAAACTGCTGCAACATTAAATCACTTCCCTTACTTAACTATATCTATTCTACCTTGGAATGGTGCGCAATGCAATATGAACAATGAAAAATGCAATGTACATTGCACGAAAAACATCGTAAACTTTGATTAAAACAATGAGGAGATTTATATATGATTATTGGCGCGCAGTGTTATACCGTTCGTGCTTTCACTCAAACGGAGAGGGATTTCCGGATTGCAATGCAGCGTATTGCGGATATTGGCTATACTGCTGTTCAACTATCGGCAATTGGCCCTATTGATCCAAAAGTGATTCGCAGCATCTGTGATGAAAATGGTCTTGCTATTGTACTTACGCATACCAATCCTGAAAGAATTTTGAATGATGTGGATGCCGTGATCCGCGAGCATGAAATTTTGGGCTGTAAATATATCGGCATTGGCTCTATGCCGGACAGGTACCGTAACGCCGATTGGATCGACCGTTTTGCCGCTGATTATTATGAGCCGGCCAAGGCCATGCGCGATGCTGGCAAACTGCTTATGTACCACAACCACAATTTCGAGTGGGAGAGGCTGCCATCCGGAAAAATCATGATGGACACTCTTTTAGATACTATGCCTGCAGATTTGATGGGCGTAACCCTTGATACCTACTGGGTACAGGCAGCCGGCGCAGATATCTGCACTTGGATTGATAAGCTGCAAGACCGTATACCCTGTGTTCATTTTAAGGACATGGCGATCAAAGGGTTTGAGCAGCGCATGGCTGTGGTCGGTGAGGGCAATATCGATTTTCAAAAGATATTGAAGCAACTCACAAAGTTCGGCACAACAGAGCATATTTTGGTTGAACAAGACAATTGCTATGGCGACAGCCCCTTTGCGTGTTTAAAGCGCAGCTATGATTATTTGAAAGGGCTGGGATGTTAATCATGGAAAAGATAAGGCTTGGCATTATCGGCATCGGCAATATCGGCTCTGCGCACTGCTCCCGTATTATGAACGGAGAAACGACGGAAATTACGCTTGCCGCCGTAGCGGACAGGAGCAGCGCGCGCAGAGAGTGGGCAAAGGCTAATCTGCCGGAGAGTGTTGCTGTATTCGTTGAAGGCAGCGATCTTATCAAAAGCGGCACGTGCGATGCGGTTGTTGTTGCAACGCCCCATTACCAGCATCCGGCGCTAGCCATTGAAGCTTTTGCGCAAAATCTGCATGTGATGGTTGAAAAGCCTGCGGGCGTATATACCCTGCAGGTAAAGGAAATGATGGCGGAAGCCGAAAAACACCCTGACCTTTCTTTTGGCATGATGTTTAACCAGCGTACCAACTGCTTGTATCGAAAGATGCACGAGATGATTCAAAGTGGTGAGATCGGGCAGTTAAAACGCGTATCCTGGTTGATTACCGACTGGTACAGAACCCAGTTTTATTATGATTCTGGTGCTTGGCGCGCTACGTGGGAAGGTGAAGGCGGCGGCGTACTGCTGAATCAATGCCCCCACCAACTAGACCTTCTGCAATGGCTTTGCGGCATGCCGCAAAAGGTGACGGCTTTTGTACATGAGGGAAAGTGGCATGACATCGAGGTTGAAGACGATGTGACGGCTTATCTGGAATATGAAAACGGCGCGACAGGCGTTTTTGTTACCACCACCGCTGACGCCCCAGGCACCAACCGTCTGGAGATCACAGGTACCCTGGGAAAATTGGTCTGCGAAGACAATGAATTGACCTTTGTACAGTTGGAAGTGGATGAACGCGAGTGGTGTGAGACCTGCAAGGAAGGTTTTGCAAAGCCGCCGTGCCGCAAAGTTCCTGTTGTAATTGATGGAAGTAACCCGCAGCATGCAGGCATTTTGAATGCCTTTGCGTCTAATATTTTACACGGCACTCCTTTGGTAGCAGATGGCCGGGAAGGTATTAATGGTTTGGCACTTTCCAACGCGATGCACCTTTCGGGGTGGCTGCATAAGACTGTCGAGTTTCCTCTTGACGAAGAAGTTTTCCTGAGCGAATTAAACAAGCGCCGTGCGACTTCCCGTTTGAAAACAGGCGAGAGCGTTTACGCCGATGTGAAAGGTACTTACGGAGCATGACAAGCGCCTAATCGGCGCTGTCGATAGGACCGCAGAAATTTTACTCTGTGGGATTGTGTTTGCTGTTGCCAAAAAGCAAAAGGGTCGTGTAGTGCCCGCTCAAATTGGCGTTAGCAGATTCGGTTTTTTCTCCACTAGCTAGGCATCGTTCCCAGAGAAAGGAGGAGCATATCATTTCAGGGTATTAGAAGTTAGGAACACAGAATATGGCCCGAAAGAAAAGAAGATAAGGAGTTGTAACAAAACATGAAAAAGCTACTTTGCTTGCTTCTCTCGCTGGTAATGCTCATTCCTATTGCAGCCGCATCTGCTGAAGGTTTTACCTATCCCATGGATGGCAGCGTCACTTTGACCTGGTATGCCTCTGAAGGTTTCGGCGGTATTAATGATGCATATGCCAGCCCCATGGATTCGCCCTTCCACAAGGGTCTGAGCGAAATGACTGGCGTAAACATTGAATGGTCAGTTCCCACCGCCGGCACGAATGCTGGTGAGGCGTTGAATCTGGTGCTTGCCAGCGCAACGCTGCCTGACATTATCTTTGGCAATTTGATGACCGACGCAGCTCGCCATATTGAGGAGGGTACGATCCTTGATCTGACTCCTTACATGGAAAAGTGGGCTCCGAACTATTATGCGTTCTTAAAGAGCAATCCGGCTTATGACAAAGCGATGAAGACGGACGCAGGCCAGTATTACGGCTTTGGCTTCTTCCGCGAAGACGGCGGCTGGAACGACACGTATGAAGGTCCAGTCATCCGTCAGGATTGGTTGGATGAATGCGGTCTGGAAGCGCCCAAAACCATCTCGGATTGGGATAACGTAATCAAGGTTTTCCACGACAAGTATGGCGCGACTTTCTCCTTTGCTTGGGATCCCCGCTTCCGTGACAGCGGCATCGCCGGTGCTTTCGGCGCCCATGGCATGGCTGGTCAGGCCGGCAGTGCCTACCGCTATTATATTGATGACAACGGCAAGGTTCAGTTCGACATGGCTCAGGAAAACTGGTTGAATTACATGCTCAAGCTCAATGAGTGGTGGGCAGCCGGCCTGATCGACCAGGACGTGTTTGCTACCAAGGACACCGAAGCCAAAACCAAGGCTCTGAACGGCGTTATGGGTATTTCCTATACCTCTATGGG
>JAEWSC010000057.1 GCA_023398575.1 Bacillota bacterium
ATCTGGACTATTACAACACTCGACGCAGAAAGGCAAAACTTGAGGGCTTGCCGCCTGCTGTTCACAGACTTCAAGCCCTCTCCGCCGCCTAATTCAAATTTCGTCTAACTTTTGGGGGTCACTTCAATTGTGACACTCGGCGCTTTCGCTTATCCCTTTTTCACGACTGGCAACCATATCTGGCAACGGTAATCTTTCGCGGATTGATCTCCCTCCGGATATACTTCAATATCAGGCGCATCCGCATACTCATATCCTGACACGGGCAGCCACTCAGTCACAATCCGCTTTTGCAAATCCTGCACGGCATGCGGCATAGGGCCAACACAGTCAAAAATCGCCCAGGTTCCAGCTGGAATCAAATATTCCTCTAGTCCTTGCGGCAGCGGCTTGCCGCTGGCAGCGGCAATGTAGTAGTCAAAATCCTTGCCATTCATACAGGTACTAACACCCAGCAACCCGTATGGTTCATTGTCCATGGCACCGACGATTGTGGGCACAATGCCCGACTGAATGGTTTTTTGCCAGAACAGCGGCACATTTGCAAAGTTTTCTTCCACGTTCAGGTCCATGTGCTCCTTTACGCCGACAATCCTGATAGCATCCCGCTTCTCGATCTTGTAATTCATTTCTGCCTCTCCTTTAATGGAAATAGCGAAGCTGATGCGCGGATATGCTTTCAGACTAACGCCCTCTTCCCTGGCGGCAGAAGGGGGTATGCCATGCACACTTTGAAAAGCACGGTTAAATGCCGTTGGCGAATCATACCCATATTTCATCGCCACATCGATGACCTTCATACCGCCGGATTGCAGGTCAAATGCCGCCGCGGTCATGCGCCGGCGCCTTACATACTCCGAAAGCGGCATACCGGCAATATAGGTAAACATGCGTTGGTAATGAAACGTGGAGCAGCAGGCGATTCTCGCTGCCTCTTCATATGCTATGGTATCCGCTATATGCTCTTCCAGATAGTTCAATGATTCATTTAATCTTTGCAGCCATTCCATCACATCACCTCCCTTCCGCCATATCCTAACTGATGGGCAAAAATGTGTCCTCTCTTTTATTGCACAAAAAAGGGAGGCGCAGACTGATCTGCGTCTCCCATCGAAATAACGCATCAGGCTGACTCTAGAATCAACTTTTCCAAGGCAGACCGGTCCGCAGGGATATCCAGCAGAGGAACCCCATCTTTGAGCACCGGATGCTTGCGGTGGAAGGTAGGCCGATCCTCCCTGAAAATCACACCAAGGGGGATCTTGTCATAGAACTCCATGGCCTTTTCCATAGCATGCAGTTTATCTGTGGGGTCATAATTCTCATCCAGGATATAGGTTCGCTGCTGGTACCAGGCGAAGGTGTTCAGCTTGTTAAAGCTTACGCAGGGTTGAAAGATATCCACCAGCGCGTAGCCGGGATATTCAATGGCCTGCTTCATCAGCTCTGTAAGATGCTTAGGCTGGCCGCTGAAGCCGCGGCCCACAAAGCCGGCACCGGCGGCAATAGCCAGGAGAAGGGGGTTTAAAGGCGTGTTCATGCTGCCATCCGCCTGCACGCCCGTAACCATTCCTTCTTGGGTGGTGGGAGACGCCTGGCCCTTGGTCAAGCCATAGATTTGATTATCATGCACAAAATGAGTTATGTCAACATTGCGGCGCATATTGTGCAAAAAATGATTTCCGCCCTCGCCGTACGAATCGCCATCGCCGGTGTTTACGATCACCGTCAGCGATTCGTTGGCAATCTTAGCCGCCACGGCCGCCGGCAGCGACCGGCCATGCAGGCCGCAGAAGGAGTTGGCAGTAATATATTGGGGCGTCTTGGCCGCCTGGCCGATGCCCGCCACCATCAGCACTTCATGTGGGTCTTTTCCCAGTTCTTCCAAAGCGGTTTTTAAACAACTCAAGATGCTGAAATTGCCGCATCCAGGGCACCATGCTGTTTCATGGGTTGCAAACTTTTTATCGCTCATTTACTTTCGCCTCCTTTGATCAGGTCCGCGATTTCCTCGCCGGACAATTGACGGCCGTCATATTTTAGTACAGCGTCTGTACAGGCAATGCCAGTCGCTTCGCGAATCAACTGCCCTAATTGTCCAGTATAATTCTGCTCAACATTAATAATGCGCTGTGCTTTCGCCGCCTTTTCGCGTATTGACTTCTCCGGCAGGGGATACACATCCCCAAACACCAGCGCCGCGTACTTTTCCTTGGAATCCCGGTTGAGTATGGCCACAGCTTCATCAAGTGGGCCTTTGAGCGAGCCCCAGCCCACCAGCAGGGTAGCAAAGCTCTCTTCGCCAACAAACTCCGGCTCCTGAAGCTCCGCCTTGAGCATTTCGATTTTGCCCATACGCTTTTGCATCATCTTGTTGCGAGTTTCCGAATCCTCAATAATATGTCCCGCCTCATCGTGCTCATCGCTGTCGGCGGCCACAAATGCTTTCGCCTTGCCTGGAATCAGCCTTGGGGAAATGCCATTATCCGTATACTTGTAGCGCAGGTATTCTCCCTCGCCCGCCCATTCGCGGGCCGGCTCGGCCACTTTTACTTTATCAAGATCAAAAGGCTTAACCGTCGCGGTAGCATCGCCCAAATACTGATCGCTCAGGAGAATCACAGGAATTTGATAACGCTCCGCGATGTCAAAAGCCCTGGCCGTCTGGTAAAAGGCATCCTCCTGATCCCGAAGGGCAATAACCATACGCGGAAACTCGCCCTGGGAGGCGGAAATCACAAACTTCAAATCGCTTTGTTCCGTGCGGGTAGGCAGCCCCGTTACCGGCCCTGGCCGCTGCACATCCACTACCACCAAGGGAATTTCCGCCATGCCGGATAAGCCCAGCGCTTCCACCTTTAAAGAAAAGCCGCCGCCGGAGGTGCCGGTCATGGCTCTGGCCCCGGCAAAGGATGCGCCAATAGCCATGTTCATAGCGGCGATTTCATCCTCTGCCTGTTCTACAACGATGCCCGCCGCCTTGCTCTTTCCGGCCAGGTATTCCATAATCGAGGTAGAAGGTGACATGGGATATGCGGTATAAAATTTCAGCCCTGCCGCCAGCGCCCCCAATGCCAAAGCCTTATTGCCGCTAAGCAGCAGCCAATCGGAATAATCACCCTGTAAATGCTCAAAGCGCTTTTCCACCAATGAATAGCCTTCATTCACTGCTTTTATGTTGATTTCAAAAAAAACAGGGTGCACCGATTCACGGTACACCGATTCCACAAGGTCAAGGTTCTCACCAAAAAGCTTTAAAGCAGCCCCCACGGCAATGCTGCCGGACGCGCGGGAACTACCCAGCGCCTTCGCTTTATCATCCATATCCAGTATGATCGCGCGAGGATCATCTACACCCAGCTTTTTATCGCAGAGAATGAATCCGTTTTCACTGAGTTCATCTTTATGAACATCCACTGTTTCTTTGTTCAGGGCAATGATTCCGTCCAGCCGGCTGGAATGGGAATGGACAGGCTCTGCCCCAAAGCGAATGATACAGAAGTTATGCCCACCTCTGATGCGGGACATGAAATCACGTATAGTAAATACATTGTACCCCGAACGCTTCAGTAGCTTTTCCAAAATGGCAGCCGTGGTGTCAATTCCCTGTCCGGCCGCGCCGCCAATCAATAAATTATACAAGCTCTTCCCTCCAATGCGATAGTACGGCCTTACAGCCGCTCTTTTGCAGATTGTGTCTTTACACAATATTCTTTTGTATAGTGTCCGCATACCAAACCCTTTAGCATGCGCTGATATATATATAACATGATCTTTGGGCATATGAAACCGCTTGAAATGGCAACAGCTCTACTTTTCAATACGAAAAGGGCGGGAGATAACTTTCCCGCCCTCAGACCATCAACAAAGTGGCGATGCCACTTTGTTGAGTTTTACCCTCGCGGCTACTTTCCATCGGCTACGCCTCTGTGCGGTCTTTTGCTCGGGCAAGGAAGGAATTTCTTCGAAATTCCAACGCAAATTGCCCCACATGTCGCCAATTTGCGATCTAAGCTTGGAGGGCTTTGGCCCTCCAAGCCCTCCCATAGGTTTTTTGATAGTTTGAGGGCGAGAGATAACTTTCCCGCCCTTATGTTCGATTATTTATGGTATCGTTCTCCGGCGTTTATTTTGGCAAATCTATACATTTGCTCCAGCAAAAGCACCCGGGCCATTTGATGTGGAAAGGTCATTTTCGACAGTGACAGTTTTTCATCGGCCCGGCTTATAACGGCCCTACCCAGCCCCAGCGAACCACCGATGACAAATACTGCCCGCTGAAACCCCTTTTGCGGAAGCTCATAAATATGCCTGGCATATTCCGCACTGTCCCACTGCCGCCCGTCTATGCACATCGCTATCACATAATCGCCGGGCTTTATCCTGGAAAGCAGCCGTTCCGCCTCCCGATCCATCACCTTCTGGCAAAGCGCGTCGCTTTCGTCCGCAGGTTCTGGTTCATCCGGCAGTTCAATTTCCTCTACCCGGCCATATCGGGACAGGCGCTTGATATACTCGTCTGCGGCCTCGCGCCAATGCCTTTCCCTAAGCTTACCCAGACAAAGAACAGCAAGCTGCATTGTTAAGCCTTTCCGGGAATAAGTTTCCCTATATCATCGATTGTACCTGCATCGAGAGTCAAGCTGGCAGTGCGCTGCGCACATACAACGGCAGCAATAACAACAACAGAGCACAAATTAGAGCGATCGTTATGATCTTGCCTCGCCCAGTCACTGGCATATCATTGGCGGGGGCTTCTACGTTAGAGAGCTTGCTCACAAAGATCAACGGCCTTAACAGGCGCCAGTATAGGTAGGTCAGCAGCGCTGCCATGGAAAAAAGGCTCATGATGGCGGCAGCAAGGCCCTGGGCTTGAATCTCCTGGGTAGCCTGTGCGCTGTATTCAACGCTTTCCCATACATTACGGAAGTATAGTGATAAAATTAGAGCCACCGCGTTATGTACAAAGTGATACAGCATAGGCAGCTGCAAATTGTTTTGCTTTACCGCAAGCAGTGTAATAACCAAGCCCAATATCAAATGGGTAGGCAACCCCACGATAGATCCATGCATAAATGCAAACAAAATTGCCGTTAACCAGACTGCCCATTTTAAGGACATCTCCCGGCGAAGGCCTTCCAGCAGTACGCCACGGAACAGCAGCTCTTCCAATATCGCAGGGAAAATAGCCAACGCCGCGACTGCCAGTATAATTTGCGCGCCGTTGCTTGGTAAAAGCACATCCGGTATCCATAAAGGAACGCCGATCCATTCCAGCAGTATCGCCCACAGGTTTGAATATATGTCCAGCAAAAAGGTACCAATAATACCCGCAAGCACCACCCTTGCAGCCACCGGGAATGGCGGGTAGCTCAGCCTGGCCTTCAGCACCGGCGTATATCGCGGGCGCAGAAAGTAAATAAACAAAAATACAGGGAGGCCAATGACCAATATTCCCTGCAGCAGGGTTACCGCGTAATATATTTCTGGTTTTTTGAGCGCATCTTCGCTAATCAATGCATGGAACCCAATGTCAAAGCCGAACCGGAGCAGCACTGTGATTAATAGCAGCAGGAGCACGCTGCGGGCACCTACGGTCTTTCCGAGTCTGGACAACCTGTTTCCCCCTTGTCAAAGCCTGAAATGGCGGTATGGCTGCCGCGTCAAACGCAACGCTGCGCCTTTTCCATCCGCCCATCTCGAATGACATATATATTCCCAACCCTGTCACGCCAGGCCATGTCCACAGTCACGTCCTGTCCGCAGACTAGCCCGGCATCACTGAGCGCACGGCAAGTGGTGCTGTACGCCAACTCCGGCAGGTTGTTTTCTGCACTCAGATGACCCAGCACCACATGGCGGACGCCCGTATTGCAAAGTGCCAGTACCGCCTCGGCGCAGGCTTCGTTGCTTAAGTGGCCTTTGTTTCCCAGTATACGCTTTTTCAGCGTTTGGGAATAATGCGGGTTATGCCTGAGCATTTCCGGGTCATGGTTGCTTTCCAGCAATAAGAGATCAACCCCCGCCAGCTGTTCCAGCACATTTTTGCGCACAATGCCCATATCCGTGGCCGTTGCGACACTGAAGGTTGAATGGCTGAGGCGGTAGCCCACAGGCTCCGTCGCGTCATGGGGGATCAAAAACGGTGTAACGCCGATCTCATCCACATAAAAGTCAGTGTCAGGATAAAACTCCCGGCGGTTGCGCTGGCTGACGGGACCGATGGCCCGCTCCATCGCGTACCAGGTGCCCGGCGTTGCATAAATGGGGAGATCGAACTTCCGGCTCAAAATTCCCGCACCCCGCACATGGTCGCTGTGCTCATGAGTGATCAAAATGGCCGACAGGCTAGCAGGGTTGACGCCGATTTGTGTCAGCGCATCCACCACCGCTTTTCCTGGCAAACCAGCATCAATCAAAATCCGCGTGCGCTCGGAGGCCACATACAGCGCGTTGCCGCTGGACCCGCTAAACAAGGGACAGAAGGTCATTTCCATCCGGCATCCTCCCTTCAAAAACAAATCTATCTTTCATTATATCGCGGTTTTTCCGGGATAGCAATACAGCATCTTGTGTTTTGGGGCCAATTGCCCCATAATGAATGTATCAATCCAAGGAGGATACCTCATTGCATACATCCAGTCTGTGGGTCCGCATGATCAAGGGCCACCGCATTATAAAGCAAGCAACCGCCCCATGCTTAAGGGACGATCCGATGGAGGCGCTGCAGGAAGCGCTGAAGGAGCTTGACCTTTCCCGTCCCTTATGGCTATCAAAAAACCAGCGGGAATGGGAGGAGTTTGGCCAGACCCGCTTTACCCAGGAGCATTTTATAGAATCAATCCCCTTTGATCAACTGGAGATCGAATACATCAATCCTCTTGCCCCTAAACAAAAAAGCCGCGATCCCAGAAACGAGGCGTAATCATTTCCAAACATTCAGCCGCCGGATGATTTTCCGGCGGCTGAATGTTTACCTGTAGTTGCTTTTCATGTATTCGAATATCTTCCTGGCAATCGGCGCTGCTGCCGTACCGCCGCTATCCACATCTTCCACCAGCACACTGACAGCGTATGGCAGGTCGGGGTCGCCTAAAAAGCCGACATACCACCCATGAACCGTATATACTTTATTGACTTCGGTCTCCGCCGAGCCGGTTTTTCCGTATACGGTCAATCCGTTCACATTGGCGTTTACGCCGGTGCCGGACGTGGTTACAACCCGCATGGCTGATTTGACAAACTGTGCGACATCCTCCGGCATGACTTTTTTGTACACCTTGGGCGTATATTCATTGCTCACAGCGCCGCTGTCGTTGGTGACCGATTTGATCAGCCGCGGCTCCATCATTACGCCATTGTTGGCGACAGACGCGGCTACCATGCCCATATGCAAGGGTGTTACCTCTATGTTTCCCTGCCCTGGACCCGACCAGGCAATCTGCGGCTGATCTCGCCCGGAGGTGGGATAAACACTGTTTTCCACTACCAGATCGCGGAACAAAAAATTATCATTCAGTCCAAAGGACTCCGCCGTTTTACGAAGCCGATCATCACCTAACTCCAGCGCCAGGGATGCAAAGACATTATTGCAGCTTACCGCAAACGCCTGCGTCAGCTTCAGCTCGTTGTGCACCTGATTTCCAAAATCTCTTATAACCAGATGGCCCACCGGCATCTGGCCTGTACAAAGCATACTCCGTGATGATATGTCCGGAAGATTTTCCAGCGCACTGGCCGTGGTAATGATTTTAAACGTGCTGCCAGGGGGATACTTTGCTTGCGTCACCCTGTTCCAAAAAGGTTTTTCGGGGTCGCTGTCCGACACCTTGCTTGCCTTATACGGATCAAAGGTTGGCAGGCTGACAAGTGCCAGCACCTCACCGGTTTTGTAGTTCATCACAAAAGCCGCGCCGGATTTGCCAGTTGGAAACGCCTTCGCGATTGCTGTGCAAAGCTTGCTGTCCACCGTTAATGTCAAGCTGTCGCCCCTGCGTTCTGAGCCGTTGAGCGTCTGCGCCAGCCGTTCTGTAATGGAGGTGTCAAGCCCCAGCAAATAGCTGGCCATAAAAGATTCCACACCGTTGGACACGTACTTGGTTTCATCTCCTAAAAGATGCACCACCGCCCGGCGGCTGTCCTCGTCCTGCTGGTAAACTCGGTTTCCCTCGCTGGTGGTGGCCAGCACGACACCTTCGCGGTCCAATACATCCCCGCGAACAACATCATTGATTGCCTGCTGCGTCCGCACATTGCTGCGGTGAGATACCCAGCGGTTTCCATACATCGTTACACTGAATCCGCCATATGCCGCCAGCAATGCAAACAGGCCAATGAGCATAAGCGCCAAAAGCCTGAAATTCATACGTTGTTGCTTCACTGCAGCACCTCCGATTATATGTCATTCCGAATAAACGCCAAGACTGGCCAGGCGTTCGTCCTCTTTCAACTGATCCTCATTGCGGCTGGCAACCCCTTGAAGCATGCCGATCAGGCAAAGGCATGAAACCAGGGAGGTCCCACCCTCACTGACAAAAGGCATGGTCACGCCGGTAAGGGGGATCAACTTAATCACGCCGCCGATAATGACAAAGGTCTGCACCCCAATCATCAGCACGCAGCCCATGGCCAGCAGCGCGTGAAAACTTTCCCTGGAGGAGATGGCAATGCTGACACCGCGCAAGATCAGCACCACATAGACAAGCAGCACGCACAGCCCGAAAATGATACCAAACTGCTCGCACAACACCGCAAAAATAAAGTCGGACTTGTACTCCGGTATGGCTCGTGGTGTACCCAGCCCAAGCCCTACGCCAAACAACCCGCCGCTGGCAATGGCGATCAATGACTGAACGATTTGAAAGCCGGTATGGGCATAGTCCGCCCATGGGTTGCGCCAGGCCGCAATTCTGACCTTTACGTGATCAAAAAGCGCATATCCCGCTACAGCGGCACCCGCGCCGCCGGCAGCACCGAGCATCGTCAGCGGCAGATTGCTGGTAGACGCATAATATAGGAACAACGTAGTGAAATAATACATCAGCGCTGTGCCAAGGTCTTTTTGAAGCATCAGTATCCCCAGGCTCCCCACGGCCGCAAACAGCCAGGGCAGCATTCTGTGCCGGCTCATATAATAAGCCAGCACCACCAAAAAAGACAATTTGGTCAGCTCACTAGGCTGCAGCGACTGGCCGGCAATGCTGATCCAGCTCTTGGCACCGTTAATGGTTGTACCAATCACGATGGGTACCGCCATAAAGCCCATGGTCAGAAAGATGGCCGAAAACGCGAGCCACCGCCAGCTATTCAACCTGTGTATCACAAGGATCGAAATCAGCATCAGGACAAGCCCTACGCCATAGCGAAACGCCTGATCCAGGCCGTATTCGGGCTTGATGCGGTATAGTAAAAGCACGCCCACAGCGCATAAAAAATTGGTGAGCGTTAGCAGCAGCTTGTCCGCCGGGAAGAGCTTGGGCAGAACCATGGTACCAATAAATATCATCGCCGGCACGGCGATGCTTAAGAGCAGACCTTGCCAGTTTACCTGTTCATCCTTAAATGAAATCAGCAAAAAGGCACTGAAAAAGAACAGCATGACAACGCTGACCAGCATCCAGGCCGGATCACGCTTAACACCCTGCATCTTCTACCGCCTCCTTCTATGAAACAAGCGGCGCCTGGGTGGCGGCACCGGCGCTTGAAGCTGCTGCCAGCCTACTGCCTGCTGCTGTTCCTCATCGTAGGGATCAGGCCAGACCTCCCCGTCCGCTTCATCGATTTCGTTCAACCCGTCATCAAATGGATCTTGTGTGAAGGGAACCGGATACCGCCTTGTCTGCGATAGCTCGTCCCGTTCATATCGTGACGTATCCCCCCAGGACAGCATTTGCTGCCGGTAGGGCCTTGTATCGTCCTCCCAGCCAGGCGCAAATCCCTGATGAAATACAACCGGTGGGGCCGGCTCGTATACTGGGTCCGGGTCATCGGCATTTTGCCATTCCTCGCGGACAAGCACCATATCGGGCAGCATACCATCATCCTGCGCATCCTGCTGGAATGCCGCAGAACGGGCCGTTTCCAGGCCCATAAATAGGCGCATACGCAAAACAGCATCGCCAATAGCAATGCGTGATCCATGGTGCATGACCCATTCCCGTTGGTTAGAGCCGGGTTCTTGGCCGTCTACCATGACAGAAAGCTGGGCCGCAGGCGTAACAATTAACCCTACGCCATCAACAAAACGAAAATCGCCATGATGTGAAGCCACACCAGGGCAGGAAACGCAAACATCACAGCTGCGCAGGCTGCCTATGGTTCCCTCTCTGGGCAGGGATATCACAGCGCCTGGCGGAAGGGTTTCACTGCCCGCCAATACCACCAGTTCACCGACAAGCCCCGCATCCGGCAGCTGCTTCAGGCGTTTGCGCTTACGCCTAGCATCCTTGCGCAGCCACATAAAGCTGCGCCAAACGATGACGACACCCAAAAAGGCAAACCAGTACCGCGCCACCAACGCTACGAGTTCATACTTATCCGCAGGCACGACACCGCCGCCTTCCATTGGTTTTCCTATACAGTATAGCATAAAAACGGGGGATGGAGACATTTTCTTGCTTTTGGCCGACCGCAAATACGCCATTTTTCTTATGCTTTCATGTTCTGGCAATCATTCGCAGGAACAATGTGCGTATTTTGCCAAGGGATGGGTGTTGAAACTTACCGTTTGATGGATTATAATAATTCCAATTATGGGCTGGAGGTTTGACGGATGGAGGATATCCGGCTGGGTGACCGCATACAGACGCGAAAAACGCATCCTTGCGGCAGCAACGAGTGGACGGTCATTCGGACAGGTGCCGACATAAAAATTAAATGTGCCGGCTGCGGACGCATCGTCATGATGGACCGTGCCGTATTTTTGAAACGCCGCAAGAAGGTGCTGGTACCAGGGCCCGAAATCCATACGGCACCCGAACACAGCGGATAACAGACTGCCTTCCAGGTCAGGAAGGCCATTTTCTTGGATACACCATAGCAAATCATTCAATGCATTCTATCCCCCAGCAAATGAAGGAGGCCTTTTCCCTTATGAGCATCGAACCCAACAAAGAAACAATGCCCACAAAAGAATCTGTGACCGCGGACAAGCCCAAGAAAGACGCTAAAAAAGAAGTTATCAGCTGGATACTTACCATTGTCACCGCCATTGTGGCAGCCTTTTTGATCAGAACATTCCTGTTCGAGCCCATCCGGGTGGATGGCAACAGCATGAGCGATACGCTTCATGACAAAGAGTTGGTATTTGTCACCAAGCCCGAATATTTTATTGGCTCCCCCTCCCGGCTGGATGTAATTATCTGTAAATACCCCGGCCGCCACAATCAATACTTCGTCAAGCGGTTGATCGCGCTGCCAGGTGATACGGTAGAGATCAGGTATGACGCCGCCGCCGGCACAAACACCCTGTATGTCAATGGCGAAGTGGTGGACGAGCCCTTCCTGACCCCCGAACGCAACAACAGCAACAACGTTTACCCGCTGACCACCCTTGATGAAAACGAGTATTTCGTCATGGGTGATAACCGTGATGACAGTAACGACAGCCGGAGCATTGGCCCCATCTCCCGCGATCAGATTGTTGGGCATGTGCAGTTTGTTTTCTTCCCGTTTAATAACATCCGCAGTGTGAAGTAATTGATCATCCGCTGCGCTTTATACAAAGGGGGAAAGCGGGTTGAAAAAGCAGAAAGACGCCGAAAAGCTCACGCGCTCCGCCCCTTTGTCCCTGCTGCCCCTGCCGGAAACACAAACTGACCCTGAGCTGGAAACAAAAAAGGCCATCCGTGAAATACTGTCTTGGGTGGCCGTTTTTGCAGCCGCTATCACCGTCGCAGCGCTCATTCAGTTTTTTGTTTTGGAGCCGTTGCGGGTAGACGGCCAAAGCATGAGCAAAACATTGATGAACAATGAGTTCATACTTGTTTCCAAGGCTGACTACTGGAGCATGGAGCCACAGCGGCTGGATGTTGTCATCTGCCAGTATCCCGGCCGTGAAGAAACATACGTCAAACGGGTGGTGGGCATCCCCGGAGACACAGTGGAGGTAAGAAAAGAAGTGGTGCTGGTAAACGGTGCTGCTTTGGTGGAAGATTACATCACGTATCCCGCCGATTACTTCTTCGGGCCGCTAACCCTAAATGAAGACGAGTACTTTGTTCTGGGTGATAACCGCATCCACAGCACGGACAGCCATGTCATCGGCCCCATCAAGCGAGATGCCATTTTAGGCAGGGTGCGGCTTGTTATTTACCCACTGGACAAGGTGCGCACCATTCCTGCCGGACCATAGCCTGGAAAGCTTCAAGGTTCGAGTAAAGCAAAAGATGCCTCGTCCATTTCGGGCGGGGCATGTTCATTCTTTACCAGAAAAAATATGTTTGGTATGGTGTAACTTTTTGATTTTGTCTGCGAGTATATATATGTACATGCAGGCGCAGCAAAGGGAGGGACCGGTTTGCAGGATGACAACGCCCTCATGCAGCGCGTGATGGATGGTGATCAGCAGGCGTTTGAAACGCTGGTCCTCCGCCATCGGGATGGCGCGCTCCACCAAGCCGCGCTGCTTGTGAGAGACCCGTTCCTTGCCGAAGACGTAGTGCAGGAATGCTTTGCCGACCTGTATATACACAAGAGCGCTTACAGGATGGAGTTTTCATTTGCAACATTCTTAAGCGCCCTTGTCAGGCACAAGAGCATTGACTTGCTGCGCAGAAGAAAGCATGTACCGCTGCCAACAATCGATCTGCCTGCAGATACAGATGCACAGACCCCGGAGAGTCTTTGCATCCGCCGCGAAATCTACACAGGCTTATACAGCGCACTGCTGGATTTGAGCAGTGAACAGCGGGATATGCTGCTTCTATTCGCGCTGTATGGCATGGATTACAAACAGATCGCTGACAAATTGCAAAAAACCATACCTCAGGTGAAGGTAGGTCTTCACAGAATACGGAAAAAGCTGAAAAAAGCAAGGGAGGATTGGAATTGAACGCGGAAAATGAAAAGCTGCGAGCCATTTGGGCATCGATTGATGAAAAGTCCCGGCTCATAAACGCCGCCGGACTGCTGATGTACACGAATCCTGAAAGCCGCAATTATCTTCGGCCGATGATCGCTCTGGTGTGCACACTGGCGCTATGTCTTTTGCCCATGGTATCCGCCGGGGAAGAGGCGTATGCTGCCGTATCCCGGTTAGCCTGGTAGTAAAAATGACGCAAGGAGGCCCGAGCATATGAGCACTCTTCCCCAGCAGGATTTGAACCTGAACAATGTACCGCAAGCGAAACAGCAAAAGCCAAAAAGCGCACGCAAGGAAATTCTAAGCTGGTTTTTGACCATTGCGGCCGCAGTCGTTATTGCACTGGTTGTCCGCACTTATTTATTTGAACCCATCCGCGTGGATGGAGAGAGCATGACCGATACCCTGCAAAACGGAGAGCTCATGTTCGTCACCAAACCGGAATACATTTGGGGCTCTCCCTCCCGGCAGGACGTAATTATCTGCAAATATCCAAACCGGAAGGAATACTTTGTAAAACGGTTGATCGCGCTGCCCGGCGACACAGTTGAAATTAAATTTGACAACGAAAAGAATATCAATACGGTGTATGTGAATGGCGATGCGGTGGATGAGCCGTACTTGTCTAAAAGCCGCAACGATATGGACAATTCCATGGCTCCCTTGACACTAAAGGACGATGAATATTTTGTGATGGGTGACAACCGGGACAACAGCAACGACAGCCGCTACGTAGGCGCGCTGCACCGCAGTCAAATCGTCGGCCATGTCAGGCTGGTGTTTTACCCATTCAGCACGGCACGCGCCATCCCATAATCGTTTATTCTTCAGTGTCTTGGGAAAAGGTTACTGCCAGCACAGCATAGCCCGTGTTGTCCATTGACCCTTCCCATATACATTCCTTTGGAACCCGGAAGGATAGTCCTTCCTTTAGCTCCTTACATAGTATCGCAAAGCGTGGCTTTCCCCCTTCGTAATAGGTGATGGTTTCCTTTTCATGCAAAAAGGCAAGATATGAAGGCAGATCCAGCGACAGCACATGCATCAGGGTGCTGTGCACGACCCCAACATATCGAAAATGATATGCCTCGTCCTCATAGGGCGGGGCCATTTTTGTACCATATCGGTGAACAAAGCCAAATTTCCACGCGTTATCAATCAGCAGCCTGCCATCGGGCGAGGCGGAAAGCGGAGCTGTGTCCGGCATAACATTCCACCCGTTCGCCAAGCGTATATCTATTACCCATGGCAGCTGATGCTCGCTGTGCCCCGGCCCCGGCACCTTGGCCGCCGCTTGCTCTGCCGCCTCTAAAAGAGACATGGTTTGCGCGTATTGTTTTAGCGTTTCCAATTGCATATCCAACTGCTGGCCATTGGAACGGCTGCCCTCCCAAACAAGCCAGCCTGCAGCGCCGTTTTCCTTTCCATAGCGGAAGAGCTCAGCGAGCGCATCAATTGTTTCCTCGTTGGCGTTTGGCTTCATGGATCGTACTGCAATTCTGCCCTTCCCCATGGTGGCTATGCTTAATGTATTTGGTGCTGGCATTTTATCCGGCACAGAGTGATCTTCATCAATCAATAGCAGCTTACCTGCCCAAAGTTCATTATCGGCTGGCGTAACAGACTCCAGTGACCACCCCGACGGAAGACCCAGTTGAACCGACTCAGGAAGTGCGACAAATTTCTCTTCGGCTGCAGAATAAGATATGCTATATCCCTGCACGGCCTTTGACTCCATTTGTGCCTGAGGATGCCTGTACATAGCCATAAAAATTGCACCAGCAATAAATATGGCACTCACCAGCAGGATGGCACGGTACGTATGTTGTTTTCTGACAGGCCGGACAGCTCTTATCGGCAGCATTCTCTTCCTCCTGTTTCTTAAGCGATGCGCCTAGTATTCTCTATACTCAGGAAAATAATACATGCTTTCACACGAAAAGGCCTTATTTAATGACATAAATGTTTACAGCCATTTCCTTGCACGGTGTGTCCTGTTATGGTAAAATGCATGCATATGAAATCAGGCATGCAAACGATTTTTGCAAGCCGGATGGAGGCACACCCATGCGTCGGACAAGCCTTTTATGGCTGCTTTCTCTTCTGCTGTGCATTGTTGCAAGCGTATCTGCACAAGCGGAGACGGCATCCTACAGCTTTACGGATAAAGGGGTCAGAATCTACCTGCCAAGCGAGTGGGAAGTTCTGACACCAGCGAACCTTGAAGATCAGTCAGCGACAATTCAAAAGATGGGCACGACGAGAGAGGCACTGTCGGCAAATTTTGCCGAAACCGGTACGCTGCTAGAGACGTTCCTTCCTACCGGCGGGCAGATTCGAGTACAATGCGCCGCCTTACCCACTGGAATTCAACCTGTAGATGCCTTCGCCATGACGCCAGGGCAAAGAGATGCATTTTTGCAACAAATGGTGCAAGTTGGCGGCTTCGACTCTGGCATCTGGAGCGATAGCAATCCTGAGTTTGCCATTTTTCGCGGAAGTACAGCCATTCAAACCTTATCTATCAAGACCATTGCTTATACCACAGTGCGATATGGCATGCTGTTCACCATCTCACAAGAAATCATCGGCAGAGAGCCTACGCAAGCAGATGAAGATTCCGTGAGCACCGTCGTATCTTCGCTGTTGTTTCTAGGCGCGCCAGTTGTTCCACAACCAACTGCCGAACCATTCTCTCAGGCTACCCTGGAGCCCAGTCCGGCGGGCACACCCGTACCGGCTGAAATCAAAGTGCAGCGGGATGAAGTTCCATTAACGCTTGATTATGCACCTTCTGTTACAAACCTGTCCAGCCTTCAATTAACCGGGCAAACTGAGCCTAATACCCCCATGCGTTATTATGTCAACGGCCAAGGTTACGAGCGGTTCACCGCCGGCGCTGATGGACGGTTTACCGTCGATATCAGAAACCTGCCCAAGGATGGAAAAAACCTGGTTGCCATCTACGCCATAGGCGATAAAGGATATGGTGTTGTAGCGTTTACCGTGTTGCTTGACAAAGCGAAAGTACCCATGGCAGTAACACAGCTTACGCAAGGCATTGAGGGCAACCAAGCCATGGTTACAGGCACCGTTCAACCGGGGGCTTCGGTTCAGGTGCTGTACCGCAACAAAGCATATGACGCTTCGGTAAAATCAGACGGGAGCTTCTCCTCCCTTGTGGAACTGCCGAAGATGGGCAATAATCAGTTTACCGTTCGCGCAGCCTTGGATGGTTATTTACGCAACGATGAGAAGCTGACCATCATCCGCCTGCCCAGCGATGTGGACAAGCAGGAGGCCTTTCTAAAAGCCGTTAAGAAAGTCGCCTATGAAAAACTTGTGGAAAAATCGGAGAGCTTTTTGAATATCCCCGTTCAATACCAGGGACAAGTGAAGTACCTGTCGGGCCTTGGCGGTCAGCCGCTTGCTGTCATCGACACGCAAAGCGGTCAAAACCTTGTGGCCGTTCTGTGTGACAATTTGAGCGGGATTGAGCTTGATCAGGATGTATACATGCTATGCACCCTCACCGGCGCGATGCGGGTGGTATCCTTGCCAAGCGGTCCTGCCACATTGCCGGAAGCCCGATTGAACTGGCTCTTGCCTCAAAAATAGCACTCCAAAGAGGATGGTGTTTCGGATGCGCAAATTTGCTTTTGCCCTGATCGTACTTGGCTTGGTGCTCGTCGTTTCCGTTCCGGGATTGTGCCAGGGCATCAGCCTCGACACGATATTTGCGTCGGTGGAAATACCCGATTCCTATACCATTCTCACGCCTGAAAATATGGAAACCAGTAGTGCTTTCCTGCAAGCCAAAGGTATGACAGTTGATGTGATGCTGCAGACATTTGAGGCGGAAGGCATTTTGTTGCAGGCATACGGGAAAAGCGGCGATACATGCCTGCAGATTACCGCGCTGGAGGATGTAGATGCGAAAACCTATTTTGACATCGACCAACAAACCCCAACCGTCCGTGCCAAGTACCGCCGTGAGCATTTGGATGGTGAGGCCTACGAATTGCTGGGCATCTCCTACGATAGTGCCGAATGGCGGAACACAACTGCCTATGGCCGCTTTTTGATGCTCAAGTACGTGCAGCGCCTGGGCGGGAAAGTCGACCACCGGGGCTTTGCCAGGCGGACTATCCGCAACGGTTATACCATAACCGTAGATTATCAGGTATTTGGCCGCGGCATAACGGCAAAGGATAACAACGCGCTTAACGATGTCATGGATACCTGGCGCTTTACAAAAGTATTATCCAAGTCAAATGCCTCAAGCGACAATGATGATTCCGGAAGCACCGAGACTGCCGTCGGCAGCACAAGCGGAACAACCGAATACACGCAAAAGCCGCCAGAGGAAACCAACGATGCTTTCCTTACAGTCGAAGGCATTACCACGCCCGGTGCAGAAATATCCGCTTCCGTATTGCACGCAGCAACCATGAAAACGATTGTTGCCTCAGACACCGCCAGTAAGTCCGGTAAGTTTACCCTGGATGTGAATCTCCCTCAGGAGGGCGTTTACATCATGGCAGTGACGGTAACAGTAAACGGTAAAGATATCGATTCAACCGTGTTCCCGGAAATCACATACAACAAGTCACTGCTGCCTATACGTTTTAATGAAACATTCCCGGAGGAAATCACAAAGAACAAGTTCACCTTTTCCGGCGTGACCGACTCCGCTGTGCAGATTGAACTAAAGGTCAATGAGGATATCTACAAGAAAAAATCTAACGCCAAAGGTGAGTTTTCTTTCACGGTGAATACCGCAAAAGAGGGGACGTATACCTTTGATCTGACCTTCACCAAGAAGGGGCTTGAAGACCAGCATGTTTCTTTCAACTCGCAGAGAACCATCAGCGACAGCGAGGAGCATGCAAAAATACGGGAAGAAGCCATTAAGCCTGCCCACAGCACCTTGACCAGCAAGATTAAGGGCTATACCGGCCGCATTATGGGCTATAGCGCCTATGTGAAAGAGATTCAAAAGTCCGGCGACGCATGGATCGTGTTTATGGCGTTTCGGCAAACCAAGTCCGGCTATCGGGATATTATCGTAGTGACCGCCAAAGATGAGCCTTCTCTCATGGTAGATACGCAGGTGAAGATGTATGGCCAATGCACCGGCATGTATCAGGTGCAGGATGATAACGGGATTACAGAGTACCCCGCCTTTGATCTTTTGTTCTGGGACAACTGATTATGATATTCAAAAGGCCCAAGCACTTCATCAAAGTCGCTTGGGCCTTTTGTTTGCATTCATCTTCATATTGATGATACTGCCGTATCCTTTGCAGCGGACTTTAATTTCCGACGGCGAATCATCTCCCAAGGCATATACAGCAGCAGCCAGAAAGCAAACACCGTGCCTAATAGAAGCGCAATATATCCCGGCCACCCCGCCCATGCGTCGAACACAGCGATAGGCGTATCCTGCGGGGCATAGTGAACAAACATATAGTTGCTGTTAAGCACAAGATTCAGCGGAAAGCACACCGCCGTCAGTCCAAGCAGCGCCGCAAGATTTAACGGCAGCATGCGAAGGCTGGGCCGAAAACCTTCGCCGGCAACAAGCATAAGAGGCACCAGCACCAATAGCGCGTGAATCGCAATGCTCTCCAGATACTGTATGTTGAAAAAGGGATAGCCGCTTGGTTCCGGCGTCACAAGCGCCATCAGCGCCCCGGGCATCCCCGCGGCATACGCAAACTCCTTGAAAAATCGCTTGTCCGTAAATACAGCCAGTGCCTCGACTAAAATCATCACACCACACAGGTGCAGCGGCAAGTGCCTGGACAATTCATAATGGCCAACAGCCAGCAGCCAGACCGTGCGCAACAGTTCCAAAGATATGATCGTCCATGCAGTTGCCCGGAGCATTTTCCTTCTCGCAGCTGCATCCCTTTTGCGATATATTGCAACAGCCAGCACAATCAAAAGCAGCGTAACAAACAGCCATGCAAGATGCCCTGTGGTGAAATTTTTCAGCGCGTACCCTTGTGGAATATCCGCATCGTATGTAAAAAAATACTGAAACATTGTATCCCCTGCCATCTTACGCAATAATTTCATATCAATGTGGGCTTATTGTACAACAGCCAATGATAGTACGCAAGGTATTTTTCCTGCTTATATACAAGGTGTTCTGCATGTTAAATGCTGATACTCAGACACTTCTAATGACATTTTAAACAGATGCCATTGCATGCATTTTCAACCGGTGTTATGATTCCACCGTAGTATCAAGGTCGAAGGAGGCTTTTTATGGACCATCAAATCAACTATACCTGCACAAAGTGTGGCAACAGCCAATATGAATCAGACCAGTTTCAGGCAACCGGTGGCAACTTTGCCAAGCTGTTTGATGTGCAGAACAAGAAATTCATTACCATTTCCTGCACACGGTGCGGCTACACAGAACTGTACAAAGCACAGACAGAAGATGGCATGAACATACTGGATTTTTTGATGAGGTAAGCATCGCTATAGTAAAAACAAGCCGGTCTTATGACAATGCCGGCTTGTTTTCATTATACAGCTTTTATCCAAGATAGGCTTCACGCACCGTATCGTTTCTTAACAATTCCTTACCTGTTCCCGTCAAGGTGATGGCACCTGTCTGAAGCACATACCCGCGGTGAGATACCTTCAGTGCCTTTTTGGCGTTTTGCTCCACCAGCAATATGGTAATGCCCGTCTTGTTAAGCTGGATAATGGATTCAAAGATCACATCCACCAGCATAGGCGCAAGCCCCATGGAGGGTTCGTCCATTAACAGCATGTTCGGTTCGCTCATCAGCGCCCGGCCGATGGCAAGCATCTGCTGTTCGCCGCCTGAAAGCGTGCCGCCCCGCTGCTTATAACGCTCCCGCAGCCTTGGAAACAGTGTATACACCCGCTCAAAATTGGCAGCGTTCTTCTTGGCATCCTTAATCCTAAACGCGCCCATTTGCAGATTTTCTTCCACTGTCAGGGCTGGGAAAATTTTTCTCCCTTCCGGTACGTGGGCGATACCCAGGGCTACTACCTCATGGGCGGGAATTTTGCTGATCACCTTTCCATCATAGGTAACCTGGCCAACAGCAGGTGAAAGCTGTGAGGAGATGGTGCGCAGCGTGGTGGATTTTCCCGCGCCGTTGCTGCCGATAAGCGTTACGATTTCCCCTTTTTTCACTTCGAATGAAATCCCATGCAGCGCATGAATCTTTCCATAATAGGTATTCACATTTTCAAGTGACAAAAGCGCTTCGCTCATGACAGCACCTCCATGACAGGATCATCTTCATCCTCATCTTCGTCCTCAACACCAAGATAGGCTTTAATGACCTTTTCATTATTACGAATCTCATCCGGCGTGCCGTCGGCAATTTTTTCGCCGTAATTGAGTACTGTGATCTTGTCGGAAAGGCCCATAACCAGCTTCATATCGTGCTCAATCAGCAAAATGGTGGTATTCATCTCGGAACGCAGGCGGAGAATGAACTCCTTCATCTCTTCTGTTTCTTTGGGATTTAAACCTGCCGCCGGCTCATCCAGCAAGAGCAGCTTCGGCTCCAAAGCCAGCGCTCTTGCAATCTCCAGCCTCCTCTGCTGTCCATAAGCGAGATTCTTGGCCAGTTCCCCCTCCTTGCCGGATAGGCCCACATAGTCTAGAAGAGAAATGACCTTGTCATACGCCTCCTGCTCTTCCCTGCGCATCTTGGGCAAGCGGAAGATGATGTCGGCGATATTGGCTTTCATTTGCAGATACCGGCCCACCAAAATGTTTTCTGCCACCAGCATATTTTGAAAAAGGCGAATGTTTTGAAAGGTTCTTGCAATCTTGAAGGAGGCTACCTTCTCCGGCGTGAGCTTTACAAGACTATGTCCATCGAATGTGATGGTGCCGCTGTCTACGGGATAATAACCGCTGATCATGTTGAAGAACGTGGTTTTTCCCGCGCCATTGGGGCCGATAACACTTACGATTTGGTGCTCCTCCATGGAAAAATCCACATGATTGATGGCTGTCAGCCCGCCAAAGGTCTTTGTAAGGCCCTTTACTTCCAGCAAAGGCATTTCATTGGCCTCCCTTCTGCACGAAAGCAGCGCCGCTTTCGTCGACCGGTCTGACCTTTATACCCAATTTGGCCTTGATTTTCAGCATGCGTTTTTCAGGAACCAGACCATTGGGACGGAATATGCACATGAGCACCAGTATCAAACCGAAGATCAGACGTTCGTACTTGGCAGGGTTCAGCCAGGCCGGAAGGTTTAAAACCCCGGCCGTCGTCAAGGATGTCAGCCATTCCGACACATCCTTGAGAATTTGCAATTGCAGCACAATCACAGCCAATGCGCCAATAATAACGCCCTTCATGCTTCCTGTTCCGCCAAGTATGACCATGGCCAGAATGACAATGGACTCCATAAAGGTAAAGCTGGTCGGGTCTACATAGCTTTGCATGGCCGCAAACACCACACCCATCATGCCGGCCAGGCCAGCAGCAATGGAAAAGGACAACAGCTTCATGCGCACTACCGGCACGCCCATGGTACGGGCAACCAGTTCATCCTCCCGGATAGCGACCCACGCCCTGCCAATGCGTGAGTTTTGAATATTTTTGACCACAATCACGGTCAAAACAAATAGCACCAGCACCACGCCATAGTAGTGCACGGGACGGTTCAGCGGTATGCTAAAGAGCATGGGCGGTTGTATAGGCGTTATGCCCATGGGGCCATTGGTAATATTGATGGGTTTGGACAAGTTGTTGAACAAAAGTCGGATGATTTCCGCAAAGCCCAGTGTCACCACAGCCAGATAGTCACCTTTCAAACGCAGTACCGGCAACCCCAGCAAAAAGCCTACAAATCCCGCTACCACCAGCGCAATCAGTAGGAACAACCAGAACCAGTTGCCCGATATGGGAAATGTGCCAAAGGGCATGAAATTGGCTGCCTGCCGGGAGGCAAAGATTGCGTACGTATAAGCACCTACCGCATAAAAGGCGGCATAACCCAAATTTAATAGCCCTGTGTAACCAACCACGATGTTCAGGCCCATAGAGAGTATGGCATAGATGCCAATCATCGTGGCCACCCGGGAAAACGTACCCGATGCGGTGCCAACGATGGGCATGACAACAACCAGGTCAATGGCCACCAGAAAAATCCTTAGCCAAATGGGAAGCTTGATCTTTTGTATAAGAAGCAGGGAGGCAAGAAAGAGTATAAACGCGATGCTGTTGCCGGTATGCAGCAGCAGCCAAATGGGCGCTGCAAGGATGAACAACGCCTGCAAGGCAAAAACCACACGCTCTCTGGGCGTAAGGCTGCCGAACTGAAAATCACCCTTAGCCGGCTTGAGGCTACCAATCAATCCTGTCAAAGCCATGTTACACCTTCTCTCCCACAGGCTTGCCAAGCAGACCACTGGGCTTGAAAATCAATATCAGAATCAGAATGGCAAAGGCCAGCACATCCTTATATTCAGACCCAAACACACCGCCGGTCAGCGCGCCAAGGAAGGCCGCACCAAAAATTTCAATCAAGCCAAGGAGCACGCCGCCCAGCATTGCACCGGGAATCTTACCGATGCCGCCGAAAACCGCAGCGGTAAAAGCCTTCATGCCCAATATAAAGCCTGAATATGGCGATATGGAGCCATACTGTATGGAAAACAGCGTGCCGGCCGCACCGCCCATGCTGGCGCCAATCAAGAAGGTCAGGGAGATGACCTTGTCAACATTGATACCCATCAACCGCGCCGTTTCCCGGTCCTGGGCCACGGCGCGCATGGCCTTGCCCCATTTGTTTTTGCTGACAAACAGGTGCAAAACAATCATGATGATCAGGCACAGCCCAACAATATACAACGTTTTTTCAGGGATCACCATGGTTTCGGTGATCTGAATGCGGTTGGTAAACAGCGTGGGTGCGTTCAAATAGTACTTGCCGTTCTTAGCCTCCTCCACCATACGCACCGTATCCTGCAGAATGAAGGATACGCCAATAGCGGAAATGAAAGGCACTAGCTTTGGTGCGCCGCGCACAGGCTTATAGGCAATCCGGTCTACCGCCACACCCAGCGAGCCGCTGAAAATCATTGCCACCAGCATAGCGATCAAGAGTGCCAAAGTCGGGGACATGGTGGAGAGAATGCCAAGGGACTTGAGAAGTAGCAGCACTTCCGTACCCACAAATGCCCCAAACATGAACAGCTCGCTGTGGGCAAAATTGATGAACTCCAGTATGCCATACACCATGGTGTATCCCAGCGCGACAATAGCGTAGACAAAACCCAGTGCCAACCCGTCGGACAAAAGCTGGGGGATAATCTTTACCAGCATTTGCAATTGGTCCACGATCCACCGACCCCCTACTGCCAGTTGCAGGAAAAGAGCTTCGCCCGTCTATCCATTCCTTATTAGAATGGATAGAGCGGGTATGGCCCTTCTCCTGCAAGCGGCGTATATGTTTGTTACCCAGGCAGCGTCGGCTGCTTTATTTTTTCAAATACTCCGTGACAGATATAGTGTTGATCACTTCCGGCGGATAGGCAGCCTGTTTAAAGCCCAAGATGTATACGGTAGCTTCGGTGTTGTCACCAATCTCATTGAAAGTGACGTTGGTGGCCAACCCTTGGAAGCCCTTGGTGGCACGGATGGCTGTGGCCACCTGCTCCCGGGTAGGCAGTGCATTGCCATTTGAAGCGATCGCAGCCTTTACACCGTCAAGCGCCACATTCATGGCGTCATAGCCGTAAGCAGAGAAAGCTTCTGGCGGACGGCCATATTTTTTTGCATAGTTCTGGGCGAACACCGCACCCGCTTCCGTGGTGGAAATATCAGCCGCCACAGAGGTGTAATAGGTATCGATGACAGACTCGCCGGCAATGTTAACCAGTTCGGCAGAGTCCATGCCGTCCGGTCCCAGGAAGAGAACGTCAATGCCCTTCTCCTCCAGCTGCTTGATAAGCAAGCCGCCTTCGGGGTAGATACCGCCAAAGTACACCGCCTCCGCGCCGCTAGCGCGAATCATTTCCTCCACAGCGCTGAAGTCCGCTTCACCAGCAGTGATGCCCTCATAGCCCAGCACAGTGCCGCCGATAGCTTCAAAGCGCTTCTTAAACTCATCCGCCACGCCCTGCCCATAAGCAGTTTTGTCTTGGAGGATGAATACGGTCTTGAGCCCTTGGCCGAAAATGAAGTCCGCGCCGGCAGGGCCTTGCGCATCATCACGGGCACAGATGCGGTTGACGATGGGCAGCCCGCGGTCCGTAACGTCCGTAGCGGTATTAGCGGGCGAAACCATAGGCAGCCCGCCTTGGAGATATACTTCAGAGGAAGGAATGGCCACGCCGGAATTGTAGTGGCCAACAATCGCAAGAACATCCTTATCCTCAATCAACCGCTGGGCAATACTCACGCCAACCTTGGGGTCGGCCTGGTCATCCTGAGGCGAAAACTGTAAATCGAACCCCAAGCCTTTGAATTCTTCTACGCGCTGGCTCAGCGCCAATTCAATGCCATTTTTGATGGATTCGCCCATGGCCGACTGGCTGCCAGAAAGCGGTGTGACGCTGGCGATTTTGATGACAGGCAAAGCGGCACCAGCCATTGCGGGAATGCAGCCGGAAACCATAGTCACCGCAAGGGTCAATGCTACGAGCAAGGGAATGACTCTCTTCATGGGATACGCCTCCTTATATATTTTCCTCACCACCGTTCTAGCCGGCCAGTGTGGAAATTTCAAAAAAGCTCCTCAACGCCATGGGGGCTGTTGAGAAGCATCTTTGCTTCCAAAGTAATGGTGCTCCGGCTTCATCGCCGTTCTTTGGGCCGTATACTGTATCCACAATTTGAAAGATAACTTTATAATATCTGCAAATCGGCGTTCGCCGCTTTGTTTTCACAAGTATACGCCGCAGCATTGTGCTTGTCAAGCATAGGATAAGCAGAATTTTGTATCTAGTTTGCTTTTTTGTCTTTGACGATTCATTGACCAAATCCTGCATTTTTCGCAAAGAAGCAACGAGAAGTCAGTGCAAGGACTGAATATTTTTTTCGGCGGCAGGAAAATGCTGCATTCGCAAAGAAAAGTATGGCATAACAACTATTTTTGACCTGCGCAATCATCACCAAACGTCAAAGGAGTGTGCGCCATGAAAAATTTTGTCATCACAATCGCCCGCGGCTTTGGCAGCGGGGGCAAGCAAATCGGTTTAAAGATTGCCGGAGATCTAAACATTCGGCTAATGGACAAGGAACTATTGCAGCTGGCTTCCATTGAAAGCGGAATCAATGAGGAATTATTTGTTCTGGCAGATGAAAAGCTTAATCGACGCCTGTTATTGATGGTGCCTGACCGGGAGCACTACGGTAACGTACTGACGCCTGAAAACAATAAATTCGTATCTGATATAAATCTGTTCAATTACCAGGTGAAAATGTTGAGGATGCTCGCCAAGACAGAATCGTTTATCGTCATGGGCAAAGCCGCCAATTATGTGCTTAGAGACCTTGACAATGTTGTGAGTGTAAACATTCAGGCGCCCTTTGATTATTGCGTCAAAACGATCATGGAGCGCTCGAATATGACGGAAAAGGAGGCTGCCCAGGCAGTTCGCCGTACGGACAAATACCGCTCCGACTATCACAAGTACTATACAGGTGAAAACTGGAAGGATGCCGTCCATTATGATCTGTGCTTGAACAGCGCCAGCATCGGCTGGGATAATTGTGCTGAAGTCATCAAGCATGCGGTACAAACCAAGCTAGGCATCGATTTACAGAAGCATACGTGATCCGCAAATCAGTAATGTGCCTATGGCAGACCATGCAGAACAACCTCAACGGCATGTGCTGCATAGCTTATAGTACAGAAAAGTGATAAGAAAAAAGGCGCAACATGAAACAATTTACGATTGAACAAAAGATGGACGATCTCTATTTGAATAATGATCAAATGAAGCGCTTTAACGGCTATATTCTCATTCAAAAAGACGAGGAAGAACTACTGCACAAAGGCTTTGGTGTATCCGACTGTACAACAGGCGCAGATTTCGATCGAGACACAATATTCCTGATTGGTTCAATGACAAAGGTGTTTACGTCCGTAAGCATCCTGATGCTTGAGATGCAGGGACTGCTCAACACAGACGACTGTTTTGGTAAATATATGCCGCAACATCACAAGGCATCAAACGTTACCATCGGGCAGCTTCTCAGCCACACCTCAGGCATCCCTGATTACTGGAATCGGGTGGGAATATCCAGCATTGACTATAACGATGCAAATGATATTTACAGGTTCATCATGGATTTTGAGCTTGCAGAAAAACCGGGAGAAATGTTCCAGTACTGCAACTCAAATTACCTTATCCTTGCTATACTGATTGAAACTATTACAGGCATGAGCTATGAAGCATTTCTCAGGGAAAATATCCTTTCTCCGCTGCACATGCACCGCACCGGGGTAATCCCTGACCACCACCAATTTGACCGGGTAGCCATAGGTTATAAAACGCTGCTCCCAATGCCCAAAGAAGCGGCTAAGCCGGAAAATACGATCATCTTTGGCAATATGCTAGGGGCTGGCTGCCTGTTTTCCACAGCAAGCGACCTTGCGAAATTTGGATCCGCGCTTTTTGATGGCAAATTGCTTTCTTCCGGCAGTCTGGAGAAGATGCTCAAACCAAACCTTGGCGGATACGGATATGGCTGGTTTATTGAAAGAGATAAAGTGTGGCTTGGTGGAGATATCGTCGGTTTCAGTACAAGAATGACCCGCTATTTATCTGATGGGACAATGGTTATTACACTATGCAACGTGGATGGCAAAAAGGAAGCTCATATGGGGCACTTTTCTAGCTTTATTGAAGAATGCCTTTTTGCCGAACCGTAGAAGAGTCTATTCACTTCAAACTCTCGCGCTGTCTCGCTGTAACTCAACCCTTTTTCCCGTTTGTTCCTATCACGTGCTGCTTGAACCCCGCCGTATACCTTTTGTTCGGCACCCCTTTTGGCATAAAAAAACCCAGAAGTTATTTACAGTATACCATACTGTCTAACTTTGGGGGTGCAGTTCACAAGCAGGTGCGCCTTCTTTTCATTTTCTTTCCCGGAACTGGGTGGGCGTCATCCCCAGCTCGTTACGAAACACATCGCCCATACGCGCCGCGCCGGAAAACCCGGATGACAGCGCCACTGCCTTGAGCGGTAGCTCAGTTGTATGCAGCAGCGTCTGGGCCTGGGCAAGGCGCATGCTCAATAGAATCTGTTGGGGCGACCGGCCATCATGCTTCACAAAGATACGAAAAAGCTGCGAACGGCTAAGCCCCACATAGGCTGCCACATCGGCAATTTGAAGATCCCGCTGGAAATTGCTTTCCATATACCAATACGCCCGCTGGTAGTACCGCTCGCCTGCTGATAGCAGCCATTTTCCGCTTTGCGGCTGGGCAACCTGCACAAGCCAGGCAATCAGGCGGCAGAGTCCTCCGGCTGCCGCCATATCTCTTTCATCCAGCACGGCTGAATCCTCGTAAATGTCTCGAATGACCCGTGTAACCCTGCCTGCGTATTCTCCCATGGCAATGACAGGGGCATGCTGCGTAACCGGCAACTTTTGCATCCACTCCTCTGCGGCCTGGCCCGCAAAGCCAACCCAATCATATTCCCATGGTTCCTGCATATCCGCAGTATAAACCGTAATCTCATCTGGAAAGATCATAAACCCCTGGCCGGCCTGCACATCAAAACGTCCGCATCGATTTTCAATTACGCCGCGACCTTTTCTCACCACATGTAATAAGTAGTAGTCTCGAACTGCGGGTCCAAAGCGGTGGCCCGGCTCACAGGTTTCATGGCCGCAATCTCGTAGATGCAGGCTTTTGTCTTTTTGTATAGGGAAATTTCGATATTCCACTCGCCCATCCCCCTCATTTATTGAATGCAACATAACAAGCATATTATGCAACAGATGAATCTTGTAATCAATAGGTATAATGAATATACTTATATACATCATGCAACATAAGGGGAGGATTTTTCCATGGCCAAAATTACGTTCATGGGCGCGGGTTCCAGCGTTTTTGCCAAGAACGTGCTGGGCGACAGCATGCTGACGCCGGCACTTAGCGACGCGGTGATCGCGCTATATGACATCGATCCCGAACGGCTAAAGGAATCACAGCTCATGCTGGATACCATCAACCGCAACCATGGCGGCAAAGCCACCATCAAGGCCTATCTTGGCGTTGAGAACCGCAAAGAAGCGCTGCGCGGCGCTAATTATGTCGTCAATGCTATTCAAGTGGGCGGATACGAGCCCTGCACGGTCACAGATTTTGAAATCCCCAAGAAATTTGGTTTGAAGCAAACCATCGGCGATACACTGGGCATCGGCGGCATCTTCCGCGGCCTGCGCACCATCCCCGTCATGCTGGATTTCGCCAGGGACATGGAAGAGGTTTGCCCCAACGCCTGGTTCTTGAATTACACCAACCCCATGTGCATGCTCACCGGCGCCATGCTGCGTTTAACGCCCATCAAGACCGTCGGTTTATGCCACAGCGTACAGGGCTGTGTGCCTGATCTGCTCAAGAATCTTGGCATGACCTACGACCCCAAAATGCAGTGGCTCATCGCCGGCATCAACCACCAGGCTTGGCTGCTGTCCCTGACACAGGATGGAAAAGACCTGTATCCCGAGGTCAAGAGCCGCGCGGCAGCCCGCACGGAAAAGCACGGCGATATGGTGCGCTATGAAATCATGAAGCGCTTTGGCTACTATGTTACCGAGTCCAGCGAGCACAATGCGGAATATATGCCCTTCTTTATCAAGGACAAATATCCCGAGCTGATTGAGCGTTTCAACATCCCTCTGGATGAATACCCCCGCCGCTGCGTAGAGCAGATCAAAAGGTGGGGCGCCCAGCGTGATGCGCTGCTAAACAACCAGGAACTTAAACACGAGCGTTCTCACGAGTATGCCAGCTATATCATGGAGGCCATGGAGACCAACGTTCCCTACAAAATCGGCGGCAACGTGCTGAACAACGGCCTGATTACCAACCTGCCTCAAAATGCCGTCGTGGAAGTTTCCTGCCTGGTGGATGCCAGCGGCGTGACTCCCACCTATGTGGGCGATCTGCCGGAACAGTGTGCCGCCATGAACCGCACCAACATCAATGTGCAGCTGTTAACCATTGAGGCCGCCCGCACCCTGAAGAAGGAATACATCTACCACGCCGCCATGATGGATCCCCACTGCCAGAGCGAGCTTTCCATGGATGACATCATAGCTATGTGCGATGAACTGATCAAAGCCCATGAAGGCTGGCTGCCGGAATACCACTAAGGCACATTCCCCAATAATATCTTCATCGTCATTCCATCAAGCGCATCATGTCCATCATGGTGCGCTTTTTTTTCGTCTGTTCAAACGCCAAGCCCAGTTTTTTCACGCTATTATAAGCAAAATTTTATCAAACTTCTGTTCAAATGAATAATTATACGATATAATGAAAGCGGTTGCCAAAATAATAACAAAAGAACGGAGAGCACATTAATGAACGGCAAGAACAAAACGACGGCTATGATTTTATCTGTTTTATTGCTGCTGAGCGCACTTATTCCCGCCTCAGCACAAACCTACACAGCCGGCGAGTACACCTCGACAACTCAGGGGTTTGGCGGGGACGTAAGCGTAACCATGACATTTGATGGCTTAACCATAACCGCTGTAAAAGCGGTTGGCGCAAACGAAACAGAGGGCGTGGGCAGCAAGGCCATCGATCAACTGCCTGACCTTATTTTATCCGCCCAATCAGCTCAGGTAGATGTGGTAGCAGGAGCAACCCTTACCAGCAAAGCCGTATTGGAAGCCGCCGATGCCTGTATCGCCCAGGCAAAGGGAGAAAAAATGGAAGACGGCGTACTGGCAAAGGGCACCTACACGGCGAAAGCAGCCGGCTTCTATGGGCCTTTTGATGTAACGGTTACTGTGTCAGATACTGCCATTGAGGATATAGCGGTAGGCGAAAATGCCGAAACGCCTGCCCTTGGCGGCCAGGCCATGGAGATCATGAAGGCGGAAATGATCGCCAACAACACCGGCCTGGTGGATAGTGTATCTGGTGCTACCCTTACCAGCGCCGCCTTCCGCAACGCGGTAACAGATGCCTTAAAGAACGCCAGCGCACCTGCCGCCATGCTCAGCGCACCTGCTGCCAAAGAAAAGGCTGAAGAAACAGTCTCCACCCAGGTGGTAGTTATTGGTGCTGGCGCAGCCGGCTATGCCGCTGCCATTACAGCACGGGAGGCCGGTGCAGACGTCATTCTGCTGGAAAAGCAAGGCGTTGTTGGCGGCTCCACCGTACTCTCTGCAGGCATTGTGTATGCCGCGCTCAGCGAAGAGGACATTCCCACCATGGTGGATTATTACATGACGCGCGCTGAAGGCAAAGCAGATAAAGACCAACTCACCTATTTTGCCGAAAATTCCATGAAGACCATTGCCTGGCTGAACGAAGCTGGCGTGCAGTGGATGTTTGCCGCCCCCACCGGCACCGCACCGGAAGCCCGCGGGAATTTTGCCATGAACATTACCGGCCAGAGCTTGGTCCTGCCATTGGCCGAAAAGGCAGAAAAGCTGGGCGTCAAGCTGTACCTGAACACCAAAGCGACCGAACTGGTGATGGATGAAAGTGGCGCTGTAAAGGGTGTGAAGGCCGAAGGAAAAACGGCGAATTACACCTTTGAAGCAAACTCTGTAGTCATCGCAACCGGCGGCTTTGATGCCAGCGAAGAACTGAAAGCACAGTATGCCCCCATCGCCAAAGGCGATTTCCCCCTTTCCTCCAAAGGCAACGTGGGCGAAGGCTTGGTTATGGGCATGGCCGCCGGCGCAGATACCCTGTTTAACGGCAGCGTGATCGGATTTGAAGTTGTGGATGGCAGCCTGCCCAACACTGGTATGAGCGGTTCCGCCATGAGCGCCAACGCCTACACCACAGGCGATGGAACCTTTATCAGCTTAACCGCCGATTATCCCATCACCTATGCAGCACTCAAGGCTTCCGGTGCTGACTCGTTCTATGGCCTGTACGATATGAACGGTGCAGCCAGCGCTGATCCCGCTGTGGCAGCCGGTTTTGGCTTTAAGGCTGATACAATTGAGGAATTGGCCGCAGCCTGCGGCGCAGATGCGCAGAAGCTTACAGAATCTTTTGCGCAAGCCAACCTGGCTGCCGCCCCGTATTATGCTGTTGTGGTAAAGCCTGCCACTATCGGGTCTATGGGCGGTCTGAAAATCAATACAAAAGCAGAAGTGCTCAAGGCTGACGGTACCGCTATTACCGGCTTGTACGCGGCCGGCGAAGTTGCAAACGGCGGCTTCTACTATCAGCAGTACCCTGCCTCCGGCTCCTCCATTTCTCTGGCCTTGACTTACGGCAGAGAAGCCGGCGCTAACGCAGCCGCCTTGTCCATGAAGTAAGAAGGTTTTCTCTTATAGGGAAAGACACGCCTTGCAATCAGCTTGCAGGGCGTGTCTCTATATTGGGAATGATTAAAGAGTTTTCGTTATAAAACCATGGGGCTCTAAATGAATCTGTACATTCCCATTCGTTGTCGTAATGTTTGCCATTTGTGGTTCCCCGCTCACGCTGACTGCCGCCAGGGTGTTAGATGCCGGATAATAAGCACACTCCACATACGGGTTATCAGAAAGATAGGATTGCTCAGGCGCGTACCCCCCAGCAAATAGCATAAGCTTAAGTAACCAATGATTGTTTTTCGGATTTGTTTGAAACGACGTGAAATAGATACCCTTTCCCTTGCCGAAACAGTTCACGGTAAAGGTTGGAACACCTTTTTCCTGCGCCAGCACCCGCGCCTTACCGTCAGTAAGGTACAAATTTTCTTTTAACTTTAGGCCTGAACTATCCATCATGATACTTTCATCCGGCTGCACATCAAATTTCCAGCGGCCGTGGCACACCTTTTCTCCCATATCCAAATCCACACCCAACACATGGGCCATGCGAAGAAATGTATCTGTACCAGAGCAGGCAGAAGGCTCGTTGACCCCGATAAAGGCCCCGCCCTCATACACCCATTTTGTCAGCACTGCCACTGCCACGGGGTCAGCCCAGGCTTCCCCGCCGCTCCAGGCGCTGCCGGCAGCACCGGCGTTAATAACCACCTGTACATCTTCCAGCGCACCATTTTTCACATCTTCGAAGCTTAAAAAGCTGACCTTAACCGGCAGCCCGGATAACGCTTCGTTGATATGGATCAAATCATGCTTATCTGTTTCATGAAAATGGCCTGACAGCGACCAGGAACGCAGCTTGCCCCACGTATGCAAAACTGCCACATGCATTGGCAGCGTATAAGGTTCTCCACTTTCATGGAGGCTGCGAATCGTGCGGAATTCCTGTGCCAGCTCCGCAATATACCGTTGAAAATCCGAGAACCCCTCTGTCAGATGCAGATAACCGCCCAATCCAATGCGTTCAATAGGCGCGCGTAAAAGTGCTCTTCGCACCTGCAGCCAATATTTTTTTGCATCCGCCGTCGGGTTTCCGCCAGGCGCAAAAGTGGGCGCACCGCTTAACCCCACCGGGAATAGATAGGGGTGCAGGCGCAGCTCGTGCGTAGTAACCGGCACCTGGGCACAAAGCCTTGCCTCGTAACCAGAAAACACACATTTGATCAGCCCATCGAACCCGATTTCCTCAAAATGTGGGCCGTAAGGCTCCATACCCACCCAGCTGTCATCGTAAAATACATATGCCTTCTTCCCATAACGGCGGACGAGGTTTACCAGCTTTTTGCCAAAGTCCACCACAAACGCATGAACAAATGCCATGTAGTCCCGCTTCGCATTCGTCGGCGGCCAATGGGTAACCTGAAAATTGCCCTTGTTGACAAAATCCTCAGCGGTAAGGGCGTAACCCTTCTTCTCTTCAAACTGCTTCAGTGCCAGCGGGCTGACAGTATTGTCATAAGAGGCCCAGTCAGAAAACAAGTAACGGTTGCGGCTGTCACAGCCCCAGATAAAAGCAAAGTTATAGAACAGGGATGTAAAACGGACAACATCCACCGCCGCATGTCCCTTTAGCCAGTTTTCCAGCCAATCAAGAAGATATTTCTGCACGGATGGATGCCGCGGATCCAATTGCATCAAATGCTCGGAGGTCCAATGGTTGGTGGTGTGATTGTACATGTTAATTTCTTCCCACACCCGAAAAGCCATAAAACTCACCGTATACCGGTGCCACGGTTCAACGCCTCTTACCCGCACGGATTGAGAATCGGGATAATACGCCCAACGGTCGCTGGAAACAAGCGTTCCTGTTGTGCGGTCATACACCTGCCAGTAGGCAAGCGCCTCTACAGAAGCGTTTACGGTAAACTGGTCGCCAAAATACCGCTCCATTAAAGGAATGACGACTGTATTCCCTTGGGCGGTTATTGGGTTCGAAATCAAAAACACTTGCTGCAATGTTTCCAGATGCCTGCCGGCCCATTCGTTATGGTCCCGGATAATACATAAAGTCGCGTATATCTCATAGCCGGCATTCATAATCTCCGGAGACAGCCTGGTGCCGTCGCTGTCACGGATCACATCGGCACCCCACATTTTTGCCAGCTTTAAGGTCAGTTCTTCATAACCCGCCTCACCCGGCAAGGTAAAACCGCCCGTATGATTCATCTCATTCAACCCCTGTCCTGCGATAATACCGACGTCAAAAACGCAAGCGCCAGCCCTTGGCCCCACCCCTGCATCCAATCACGGGAAATCCGCCGGTATCCCTCCAAGTCGTTCATCACCGCCGTGCCTCCTGAGACATTGCACACCCGGCCATCCTCTGTGATATTCTGCAATATGCCATCCAACGCTTTTTGCACATATTTTTGATGCAGCGGGTTATTGTTGACAATCATGGCCGCCGCAATGCCGCAGCTGGCGCTTAATTCCTCGTAGCTTTCCGTGTCGTTCAGCACAGTCCGCCACAGTCCGTTTTCAGTCTGCACTTTTTTCAGGCCTGTCAATTGATCGCGCAGGGAACAATCCACATCCATAAATTGCGGATACAAATAGGGTTTGGGCAAGCGCGCCTTTACCTGAGACATGGTATAGGCTGCCCAAGCATTGGCCCTGGCCCAGAAAAAGCCGGACATATGGTCTTTTTTCAGGTTGTTATAGCCATGGTACCAAAGCCCCGTAGACTTATCCTGCAGATATTGGATGTGCCAATAATACTGGTTCAGGGCATCTTCCACCATTGTTTGATCTTTTTGCAATATACCGAAACGAAGCAGAAACATGGCCGCCATAAACAGCGTGTCCGCCCATGCCTGCTCAGGAAAATCATTGTTTATTGAAACGGTGTGCTGCAGCACACTCTCACCAAAGCGCAACGCTTTGTTTTGCAGATAATCCACCTTGGCCAACACAATGTCCAGGTATTTCTTGTCTCCGGTGGCTTCATACAGCACCAGCAAGCAATGCCCCATGGCGCAAGTGTTCACCGTAAAAGCGGGCAGCGTAAGGGATATATGTTCATCCACCCGTTCACGCAGCAGGCGAAGGTAATCCTCATCTCCGGTAAGCCTGTATGCCTCTGATACGCCGTAGTAGGCAACGCCGCAGGGCCACTCCCAGGGCAAATCCATTTCCATCGTCTTGCGGACTACCGCATCCATAACCCGCAGCAGCGTCTCGCGGTCATACACCAGCTTCATATTGGTAGCCTCCCGAACTTTTGTTCAAATCCGGGGATGCCCTCCAAATTGCTTGGAGAGCATCCCCGGTTATGCATGTGTTGAATGTCCTTATTTGGGCAGCTTGGTGGTGTTGCCGGCCTGATACGCGGCCAGGCGCTCGTCGATGATCTGCTGATAGCCAGCATCCAAGAACTTCTGACTCAGTTCCTTGTATAGGGCATCAAATTCTTCGGGTGCGCACTTGGTCAGCGCCACGCTGTATTCCTGATACAGGCTCAAAAGCGTTGCCGAGAATTCGCTCTCGCTGTTGACCGGCACAGAGAACACCGGATCAGAGTATGCCCAGCCCTTATCGGCAATTTCCTTGAGTGTGTAGTAGTTGTCGGTAAGCTCCTTGGTGAAATCTTGGGGAATGCCCTTGGGTGTCATGGCTGCGATGGTCTGCTCAATGGTGCCGACCTTCTTGGCCGCGTGCACGATGCATGTCATGTCGATATTCATGTTATGGTTGAGCATTTCCGTGCCGCGGTATGCGCCATCCACTAAAGGCAGGCCATCAGCACCAATGGTATATGTGACACCTTCCACACCATTTTCCATGGTGAACAGTGTTTCAGGCTGGCTCATCCATTCCATGTACATCCAGGCAGCTTTAAGCTGTTCAGGTGTTGCCAGCGAGCTAAAGCCTACGATCATGCCAAAGGGATTGTCGGCGCGGATTTGCGGATAGTCGGCTACGCCGGGTTCCACTACTTGATAGGCGTTGACCACGGCCAGCTTGGCTTCGGGGTTCTGCTGATAGAAGGCCACCAGCCAGTCTACATTAGCAGACATATAGCCGCCATACATCATTTTCTTACCATTGATGAAATCTGTCTGGAACTGGCTGGCACCGCCGCCTGCCACATCCGCGTTATCCAGGTCATATTCCTTGGAGAAAAAGCCCATGTTGTATTCGGCGTTCTGCCGCTTCAGCAGCTTGTAGGTGGGATACCAACTGAGACTGGGGGTACCCAGGCTGGAGTGCATGGCCCATTCTTCTTCTTTGACTGGAAAGTCACGGAAAGCAAAGTTGGCCACGTACGCCGTCTTGGGCAGGGAAAGGCCAATGGGGTTTTCGGCAAGGCCCGCTTCCTGTACTGCCTTGACAGCTTTGACATATTCTTCATAGCTCTTGGGCAGGGAAAGGCCCAGCTGATCCAGCCAGTCCTTGCGGATGAAGTTGGCATAGGTATACGTAGTATTGTAATAGGGGCGTTCGGACAAAACAAAGTATGTCTTCCCGCTGATGTCTGTGTAACCCAATTGATTGTTGTCTACCATGGCCTGATAGTAGGTGGGGGCAACTTTTTTGAACTCTTCCAGGTTGATTTCTGCCATTGCGCCATCGTTGGCCCATTGGGCAACCTTGGGATAATCATACTCCATGAGGATCGTGGGCGTCTCGCCGCCGGCGATTAACAGGCTGTACTTGGTCATCACGTCGCCGCGGGGGATGGCAACATATTTCACGTCCACATTATACTTGTCACCGAATTCCTTTTGCACCCACTGGGTCCAGTAGTTGTTATCCACAGCGGGATAGCCTTCCTTGGACCGATCGTACACCGGCACGGTAATGCTGACCCTTGTTTCAAAGGGCTGCATATACCCTTCCGGCTTTGCCGCCTCGCTCATGGCGGCTGGCGCTATCGCAAGCATGGATAGCAGCAAGGTGACAACGAGCAGGATTGATGCGGTTCTCTTCATGATTCCATTCCTCCCGATCTATATTTTTCTCATTGGAGAGACGAAAAGGGGAGCCTCCCAAACTTGGAAAGCTGTTATTAAAAGCAGATGCAGCCTTACCCTTTCACGGCGCCGATCATGACACCCTTGACAAAGTGCTTTTGGATAAAGGGATAAACTAGAATAATTGGGATGGTGGCAAACATTACTGCCGCTGCCTGAATCACCTCTGGCGTGGAGACAACCGCAGCGTTTTCAGACAGACTAACAGCATCAGAGCCGGAGCTTAAAATCATGTTGGATAAAAGATACTGTATCGGCTGCAGGGACTTGGTGGTAATAAAGTACCTGGCATCGGCATAAGCATTCCAGCGGCCTACGGCGTAAAACAAAGACAGCGTGGCCAATATGGGCTTGGAAAGCGGCAATACAATTTTAAACAGCACTTGGAAATGAGATGCGCCATCCAGGAAAGCGGCTTCCTCCAAGCTGTCGGGAATGGTGCTTTGCAGAAAGCTTTTCATAATCAGCATATTGTAAGGGGAAAACGACAGCGGCAGGATCAGTACCCACATTTTATTGGTCAGGTTCAAGCTCTTGTACAAAAGGTATTCAGGTATGAGACCAGCGCTGAAATACAACGTAAACAGAATCATCAGCGAAAAGAAGTTCCGGCCCTTTAATCCCTTGCGGGACAGCGGGTACGCCGCACATACCGTTAGCACCATACCAATCAGGGTAAACAGCACAGTAATCTGAATGCTGTATAGTAATGCGTGGGTCAATTGCCCATCCCGAAAGATGGAGTTATATGCTGCCAGTGTAAAGCCTTTGGGGAAAAGGAAAACAGACTTGGCCAGCACCTCGCTGTTACTGGAAACAGATTTGGCGGCAATATGCAAAAAAGGAAGGATGCAGGTCAAACACAATAGCAAAATAATAAACGCTATCACGAAATCGGCAAAACGAACGCGGTTCAGCCCGTGTAAGGATGACGTTTTTACCGGCTTTTGAATACGGATATCCGCCATGTGCATTCCTCCTTTTTATCAAATCAAGCCGTTCTCGCCAAGGCTCTTTGCCACCCTGTCAGCGGCAAGCACCAGTAAAAAACCAAGCAGCGATTGGAATAAGCCAACGGCCGTAGCGTTTGAAAAATTACCGCTGGCCAACCCTTTTTCATAGATATAGATGGCTAGCTGATATTGGAAATCCTTTACCTGCACATTGCCAAAGGCGCTCAGCCGTTCAAAGTTGGAACCCATGATGCGGCCCAGGTTCATAATCAGCAGCGTCACCGTCGTGGCCCTGATGCCTGGCATTGTTACGTGCCAGATTTTGCGCATACGGCTGGCACCATCAATCGTCGCCGCCTCATATAACTCCCCGTTAATGCCCGTTATGGCGGCCAGGTAGATTATGGTCCCCCACCCCATGCCTTGCCAGACAGCCACTAAAAGATAGGTGGTGGCCCAGTGCCATTTTTCTGTCAGGAAAGGAATGCCCTTTTCGATCCAGCCCATATTCATCAAAATGATATTCACCAGGCCGGTTTCTGGCCGGAATAACGTATAAGCAACGCTAGCCACGATGACCCAACTGAGAAAATGAGGCAGATACAGCACCGTTTGTGAAACTCGTTTAAAGCGGCTAAAGCGCAGCTCATTGAGCATAATCGCCAAAATAATCGGTATAGGAAAGCCCACTGCCAGGTCCAGGAAATTGAATACCAGGGAGTTTTTCAAGGCCCGCAAGAAATCCGCATCACGGAATATCTTTTGAAAAATATCAAAGCCTACCCATTCGCTGCCGGCAAACCCCTTGGCCGGCTTGAAATTCATGAACGCGATGCGAAGCCCAGGGTAAGCTGCGTACTTAAAAAGGATGACAAACGCTATGGGCAGCAGCAAAAGCACATACATCTGCCAGTCGCGTTTCAAAAACATCAGCTTTCTTTTGCTTTTTATCCTCAGGTCCGGCGCCTGTACAGGCCTCTGGATTCCCTGTGCCATGCCGGCACCCCCTTTTCAATTACGCATTCGTTACTTGGATTCTAGCATAGCAATATGCCACACGCAATTCATTCACGATGAAAAACCATGCAGTTTTGACCATGTTTTTTTCATCTTCATTGCGAAAAAATAGTCATTTCGGTAAATTATCTCCCGTTTTCTTGGTTTTTCATATGAGTGGGGCAGCAATTTGATGTGTATGCGGTTGAATTTGGGTATAACAACGGGTATAATGAAAAGGTATAAAGGCTAGGAGGGCATAAAAATGGCAAAGCCCAGCCGTACCGTAATTGAATATCGAAACTACGAGTTGGAGCCAGAATTCCCCATTCTTATGCTGGCCGGAAACAGGTGGCACATTTCTGATATAAAATCAGGACGGCTCCACTTTCACAATTGTCTGGAAGTGGGCATATGCCATACCGACAGCGGCATTATGGAATTCTACGGCTCACCCCGTAGCTTTTATGCAGGTGATGTGACGTGTATTGCCCGCAATGTCCCCCATACAACTTACTCCAACCCAGGCCAGGCCAGTTTGTGGACATATCTGTTCTTCAGCCCGCAGGAGCTATTGCGCAGCTACTTTCAAGACATGCTTCCCGCCGGTGGCTTATATACCGGTATGCTGCAGGACTGCAATATGATCTTGTCCGCCAGCGAATACCCGGAAATTTATCAACTGGCCATGATGATCAAGCATGAGATAGAAGAAAAACCTATGAATTATCAGATTAGTGTTCGCGGTCTTTGCTTGTCTCTGCTGATGGCCTTCTTGCGCATTTATGCGCAAACAGCCAAAAAGCCGGAAGAAAAAAAGAGCGGGGATACGCTGCCCATTGCCCCCGCGCTGGACTATATCCACGCCAATTATATGTACGATTTCCCGATGGAATATTTGGCGGACCTTTGCCACATCAGCCCAACGCACTTTCGAAGGATTTTTCATTCCATCATGCAGCAAAGCCCACTAAAGTTTATCCATGCCACCCGGATTATGGAATCGTGTACGCTGCTTCGCAGCACCGAAGAAAGCATTGCCGCCATCTCAGAACAGGTGGGCTATGGCTCTGTTTCCAGCTATAACAGGCACTTTATACAGAACATGGGCTGTGCGCCAAACCAGTTCCGGCGTTCTGTATCGCCCATTGCGAATCCTTCCATATTGGAATATACAGGCTGGTTCTAAATAAGAAATGCCGGCGCACAACCTTTTATGCGCCAGCATCTTCTTTCTTTCAATCAGAAAATTGTTCGTTCAAACCCTATTATTTTGCAGATAAACAGTGTCGCATTATTCCACAGCCATTTTCAAAACAGCATCCAGCATACCCTGTTCATACAGCCTGTACATTAATTCGCCAAACATGGAATTGGCCCAAGCAAACCATGATCGGGTAAACTGGGCGGGATCATTGGGATCAAAGCTTTCATGCATGAAGCCTGTGCCCGCATGCGTATTTAGCAGCGCCTTTACAAGAGAGGCAATCTCTTTGATATCGCTACTTGTCATGGCCTGTACGCAAAGCGCGATAGGCCAGACATACCCTTCAGGCGTATGGGGGCTGCCCACGCCGCAGGCATATTGCCCCTGGTGATAATAGGGATTCTCATGGCTTAGCACAAAGGCCCTCGTGCGCAGGTATAGCGGATCATCCTTTTCACAGATGCCAAGATACGGCAGCGAAAGTAAGCTGGGTACATTGGCATCATCCATCAAAAGGTGGTTACCCAGCCCATCTGCTTCATAGGCCAGGATATCCCCATATACGGGGTGGCTTATATGAGCGTGCTCCAAGAGTCCTTGTTCGATCTGCCCTTTAACAGCAGCCGCCTTTTCAGCCAACGATGCATCGTTTTGGATGCGTGCAAATTCTCCGATATATTCCAAAGCCTTCGCCGCGAACAAGTTGGCGGGAATCAGATAACCGTATTGGCAGGCATCATCACTGGGCCGGAAGCCTGACCAGGTCATGCCGGTATAGGCTGTTTCCGATCCATAGCCTCCTCTAGTTAGGGTGTCGCTGGGCGGGCAGTGGTCACGCTCGAAGGTATAAGGGCTGTCCGTTTCATGATACTGCTCTATTTTAAATACATCTACAATCACATGCAGCGCTTTGATGAAATGCTCATCCATCCAGTGGGTGGTCTTTGTCTGCTGATAATAGCGCCACGCCAGCAAAACAGGGTGACAAAGAGAATCAATTTCATACTTGCGCTCCCAGACCCATTGAATTGGCAGCGGCCGGTCATTGTGTCCCAGGCGCTGATCTCCGGTCAGGTTGAACGCATTGGCGTAAGGGTCCAGCAAGATATATTTTGTCTGCCGTGCAATCAACCCTTCCAAGAGCCTTTGCACTTGCTGATCCCCTTCAGCAAAGCGCACATAATGCAGCACCTGGGCAGTGGAATCCCGCAGCCACATGGCGGGTATATCACCGGTAATGACAAAGGTTTGCCCATCTTCTACATGCTGAACCGTTGTCTGCAATGTGTTTAAAAAGCACTTTTCGAACATTTCCGCAAGGCCGGGGATGGCGGACAACTGCTCTTTGACAGGCTGTAACCGCTTTTGAATGCTTGCAATTTCCATTTGATAGATAACTCCTTTAAATACAATTCATCCAAGAGTCCTTTTCCAGCAACGGGCAAGGTGAAATTTTGCCCTGCATCAAGCGGAACGTACGGATCTCAAAGGGAGACAGAGATACCACTTCATCAATATTGAGCCTGGGAATTTGAATGCGCGCCTGTGCTTTTTCTCCCATGCTTTCATATAAGCGAAGGATGTACCCTGCACCATCCTCTGCCTGTTTGAAGGCAGAAACCATCACCGTCGGGTGGTCAAGGGTAAACAGCGGCGGGCATTTTTCCCCGCGGCCAGCCGGATTCATGGCCAGAGCATATGGCGCTTCGTTAAAGGCCAGTGCCTTTTGAGAAAGTGATGCATCCACTTTTTCCATTTCACCCGCGGTGACAAGGAACTTAAAAACACGTTCTCCCTGCTCCATGCGCACGGTATGGCGCACCTCATGCAAGGTTTTCTCAAAATGGCCGTCGGCGGCGGAATAGCCGGCAGAACGCAATAGCGTGATGCCTATGTTCCCAGCGCTAAAGCAAGAGCCGTGTACGCCATCGTTGATAACCGCCAGTTGGTGGCTGCCATCATATACGCCGCACCACTTTTGTGACACCACCTCATCGTCGTGCCGCAAGTCCTCCCAGGCGAAGGCGATCTGACCGCGGTAGGCTCCATCCTCCAGAGTGGTTGGCAGCATAAGCTTCAGGTACATATCCTTTTCATTCCAGTAAACGCCCGTCTCTACTTCAAAATCCGTTCCCGTCTTAGGCAGCAGGTAACGCTGATAAGCAAAGGAATGGTGCAAACCGAATACGGCTTCCACCACCGTACGCACCTGACCATCCTCAATCACTCGGACGGAAGGGACCACTTGGTCGCAAAGGCCCGAAAAGGCGCTTCCCTCATGGGGCGAAAGCAGCGCAAAACGACGTGAACCATGGCTTTCGCCTGTGCCAAGACCCCAGGAATTGTAAGTATCGTCAAAAGCACACAATTCAAAACCGCCGGGCTTCATGAATTCCTTTTCGCCCACCCGGTAGCTGTCAACAAGTCCAGTGGCCGTATTGATGATAACACGCATCTGTCCATTGTCAAACACAAACTGCTTTTGCGAGGCAATAGGCGCAAAGGTAGGCCTCTTTTGCAGGGGTTCAAAAGCAATGACAAACCGGTTCATGGCGAAAGGTTTTAGCTCTGCCTGCACGGTGACCTTTTTGCGCCAGTCAATGCAAAAATGGCTGCTCTCCATCTCGCTCTGGGTAGGTACCGGCCGGCCATCCAATGACGCCTTTGGCGCGTAAAAGGTGGAATCCCAATTCTGCTTAGGCAGGCCGCATTCAAAAGAAAACGCGCCAGTTACCGGGAATGGATGGGGGTTGTATACAAGCACTACAGAGGTTCCATCAGCTACACTTTCTTCCCCTTGCGATAGCGCAGTGAAGGCATTCATTTTCACTTTCGCCAGGGTATACAGCCCGTGGTCGATTACCTGCAGTGTATCCTCCTCCACCAATTGGGTGCCGGAACCGGGCAGCGCGTCGTGAAACTCACTGAAGACAAGGTCGCGCTGGGCATCGTTCAGCGCTGCCGCAGGATAGGACATACCCTTTTGTACAGCCGCTGCCACGCACATTTTTTCGGTGAGATACAACTCATTTTCCAACTGCCGGTGCTTTTGCTTGATGCGTATTTGGGAGGTATAGCAGCCAGGGGCAACAGGATTCAAGCCCTTATTTACAGTAGGCAAAGTGATACACTTTTCCCGGAGTTCCTGAAAATAAGCTTCCGGTGTGGAATGCACAAGTGTATAAGGCGTATCTCCCGCTTTCATCAACGCTGCCAAATCCCGCATATCCTTGCGGGACGGCCCGCCGCCGTGATCGCCCACACCCCATAAAAACAACGTGACCGGTTCGTCTTTTTTCTCTTGCGCAAAGGCAGTCAACTCTTCGGCTACCTTTCCATAGACGGAGTTGTAATTTTCATCTGAACGGTGGACAATCACAGAGCTATTATGAAAACCTTGCCAGATAAAATCCTGGCTTTCAAAATCATAATGACCCTTACCCGGCCGGCAGACAACATAGCTGTCGTAACCCGCCTGGTGCAGTATTTGAACCAGGCCCTGGGAATGGCCAAAGGAATCAAAGTTGATGGCTGTGGTCGGGCAAACGCCAAACTCCTTTTCAAAGAAGGTGCGTCCCATCAGAATATTGCGGATGATGGATTCGCCGCTGGGCATATTGCAATCGGGCTGCAAGTACCAGCCGCCCATGATACGAAAGGAGCCTTCCTTGACTTGCTGCCTGATCTGCTCAAACAGAAGCGGATCATGCTGGAGAATCCACTCATATAACAACGCTTCGTTATGACAGAATACGAAGCCTGGGTTTTCCTTGATGATTTCGCTGGCCGTGCGGAAGGTGGCGATAGCCTCGGCGCAGCCTTCCTGCCAGCGCCAGAGCCAGACAGGGTCCAGATGGGCATTGCAGATGAGATGAATATTTTTCATATATAACTCCCTTAATTGGAAGAGCTTGCGCCGATCCAAGAATCGACGGGCAGGAATATGCAAGATCAGAAACGCATTTGCAGCATTCGCAATAAAAATTTGATAGCTGCTTTAATATGCAGCGTGTCAAAAAAATGGCATACCACTTTTTTGAGTTTTTCCCTCGCTACACCGCAAAACCGCTACGCGTTTTTGCGGTCGTGTGCTCGGGCAAGGAAGGAATTTCTTCGAAATTCCTGCGCAAATCACCGCACATGTCGCTGATTTGCGATTCCAGATTGGAAGACTCCGGCCCTCCAATGCCTCCCAGTAGGTTTATTGACAATCTGTGATATGCAGCCGGAGAGATTACCTCCTCCGGCTGCATATTGTCTATTAAGCCGCATTAAACATTATGGCTCGCTGCTTTTCAATTGCTTCGCAGCCATTTCCAGCAGCATTACACCGCTTAAGTGCTGGGCCAAGTCCACCGTTTCCCCGGGCTGCACATCCCAATAGCCGCCGATGATGCCGGATAATGACATGCCTTTTTCAATAACTGACGCTGCGTTTGTATACAGCATGTTTTCAAGCGCCGTTTCCTCAGGCGCTTCCTTCAGCAACTCCACAAGGTAACGGAAGAAGATACCGCGGAACAGGCCGCAATCATCCTTGCCCTCATAGGGGAACACACCGCCGTGGGCATCACCAAAACGCCGTTTGGATTCGTAGGCAATCTTCTTTGCCAGGTGAAGATGCTGGCTGTCACCGGTGATGCGGTAAAACTCCACCGCCGCGCCGATCATGACCCCCTGGTTATAGGTGAATGCCCAGTCATAATCAATGGTCCCATCGCCTGTACGGTTCATGCCATCCCACACGTAATACGTATCGGGATCCATCAGATTATCCCTGTTCCACTCGAAAATCTTTTTCCCCCAGGCAAGATCGTCCTCGTTGCCAAAACGCTGGTACAGGCGGAAAGCCAACATGGCCGCCGGCGCGTTAGCAGGGGTATTCTTATAATCCAATTGATCCTTGCGCCAGGCCATGCCGCCGCCCATATGGTCGTTCCAAGCAGTTTTGATATCCTGCCAGAGGATATCCACCCGCTTTTTGTAGCTGTCCTCCCGGGTCTCATCCCACATCCTTAACAGCGCCAGAGCCATCCACTCCATATCGTCGTACCAATTGTTCAATATGGTGCCGCCGTTATGGGCAATGGTGCCTTTGAACTCCTTTTGGATCAGGTCCATATAGGCCTGGTCCCTTGTGCGCAGATAGCCATCCAGCAGCGCGTCGATGGCGTGGGCCTGCCACCAATAAGAAAAGCGCTCGGTTCGGTCATGGGGCAAGCGGTGGCGGAAGATCACATCTCCCGCATCCCAGAATTGTTCGGTCAGCGCCTTTTGGGCGAGGTCCGCGGCTGATAAGACCGCTGCATTGTTCATAAGTTGCCTCCGGGTTGATAAAGTTTTAGGCTCGTATAACTCCGCCCGTCCCGCATCCTGCGGGACGGGCATAAGGAAATGTGTACCTGTTGCCAGTCAATAGTCCAGTGCCGCCTCTTCCAGTGCAGTGTTGCCCTGGCGTTCAGCGTTATCCAGCGCTTCCTGCGCGGTGACTTCACCGCTTAAGAACAGCTGCCACTGGGGAATCATGGCCAAGGATTCCATAGTGGAGTAGCCCTGGGTCTTGGGCCGGATGTGGCCATACTGGAAAGCGCCAAACAGTGCGCTCAGATGGGGATCATTTGCAATGTAAGGATCAGCGGCAGCGTCCACGTTGGCGGGCAGATAGCCATTGATCTTGGTGAAGAGCAGGCTGTTTTCCGCGCTGCAGGCCCACCACTCGATGAAGTCCATGGCCTCGCGGGGATGGGCAGCCAATGCGGGGATGGCCAGGCCGAAGCCGCCCATGCCACTGGCAGGGCTCTGCCCAGGTGCGCCGGGGCAGGGGATGATGCCCAGGTTGATACCGGCCTTCTTGACATTGTTTAAATCCCAGGGGCCGGAAACCATCATGGCAGCCTTGCCGGCGATGAAAGCCTGGCCATTGTACGCTTCATTAAAGCCCGTCTCGTACACCTTGTCCTGCTTGAGCATCTGATCCCAGAAGTTCAAAACCGCCAGGCCAGCCTCATTATTAAAGGCGACGGTGGGAGGGGTGGTGTCATCATTGATCAGCTTGCCGCCAGCCTGCCACAGATAAGCACTGAAGAGGCCTACGTCATTCATCACATAGCCGGATTGGGTCAGGGCGCCGGTATCATCGCGCTTGGTGGTAGCCACAGCCGCGGCGCGAAGATCATCCCACGTCTTGATGGTTGTGTAATCAATGCCTGCTTCCTTGAGCAGATCGATGTTGCAAAACAGCACGCGGGCATCCACCATGGTGGGCAGGCCATAGAGCTTGCCGTCATAGGTGAGCTCATCCACAGTAGGAGCAAAGAACTTGGAAAGGTCTACCTTGTCCGCCGCTACCATTTCATCCAGCGCAAGCAGCGCACCCTTGGGAGCGTAGGAAGAGGTGTTGAACCTATCCCAGAGAACCACGTCGCAGGTTTCGCCGCCGGCGATGGCGGTGAGCAGCTTCTGCTCGGTGCCATCTACATACTGATAGGTGATGTGTACCTTATCCTGGGCTGCGTTGTAGGAATCCAGCATTTCCTGGAACTGGGCAATGGAATCGCCGCTCCAGCCGCCCCACATAACAAGCTCTGTCCTGCCTTCACCAGACGCCGTCAACGGGACCGCCGCCAGGAGCAAGAGGGCCGCAACCAAAAGTGCCAGGGTTCTTTTCATGGTTTTTTCCTCCTTAGAAATAGGGTTATGATTTACTGCCACTAAAGGCAATACCCTCAATGAAATACCGCTGGGCAAAGGCAAAGAGAATAAGCACCGGAATGGTCGAAAACACCGTGCCTGCCATCATGGCCCCGTAGTTGGTGGAATAATTGTTCTTAAATAGTGACAACCCGATTTGTATCGTGTGCTTGTTGGCATCGTTGAGCACGATTAGCGGCCACATAAAGCTGTTCCAGCCGGACTGAAAGGTAAGTATACCCAGCGTTATGGCAGCGGGCGTGACAAGGGGGAAGTATACATTCATAAAGATGCGGAACTCCCCGCAGCCGTCAATTCGTGCTGCCTCACCCAAGTCATCCGGCAGCGAAGCAAAGAACTGCCGCATAAAGAACACCGCGTACGCGCCTACAGCGCCGGTCAGGATAATGGCCCAGAAGGTGTTGATAAATCCCTTTCCGCCCTGGCCAAACAGGTCGTTGCCGCCCACCAGTGGGAATTTGCGCAACACTACAAACTGGGGTACCATGGTCACAATACCGGGAATCATCATGGATGAGAGCAGGATGGTGAACATGATGTTCTTGCCCTTGATGTTCAGCTTGGCAAAGGCATAGCCGGCCAGTGCTCCGAGAAACACATTGGTGAGAACACCTGAAACGGCCAGGATAAGCGAGTTCTTGAAATATTTGAAAAAAGGAACAGTGTTCAGTACATCCTGGTAATTTTGCAAATTTCCCGCTTGGGGCATAATGCTCAGTGGGCTGGCGTAAATCTCCACCATGGGCTTGAAGGAGGTCGCTATCATCCACAAAAAGGGATAAATGGTGCACACAGCAATCAGGCTCGCAGAAATATACCAGACATATGCCCTGAACGTTTTTTTGCTCTTGGGTTCCACCATAAAGATCGCCCCCTTCCTTATTCCTTTTCCTTATTGATGCGCATGTTCATCAAGCTGAACACAAAGATAATGGCAAACAGGCACAGCGACATGGCGGAGGCATAGCCCATTTTTAAGTCTTTAAACCCTTTGTTGTAAATATAGTACACCAGCGTAATGGTGGCATTGCCTGGCCCGCCGCTGGTTAACAGATAGGCAGCATCAAACACCTGGAACGTACCAATAATGAGCATGGTCGATACAAAGAAGGTTGTCTTACGTATGGATGGTACCGTGATTTTCGTAAAACGCTGCCAGCGGTTTGCCCCATCGATGACGGCTGCCTCATAATACACATCCGGCACCCCTTTTAAGGCTGAAAGAAAAATCATCATATTTCCCGCGTAGCCTGCCCATAGGCTCATGATGACAATGGCAATCATAGCGGTCTTTGTGTCGTTGAGCCAGGATGGGCCGATGATGCCAAATAACGACAATAGCCCATTCAAAAGCCCCATCTTGGGGTTATAAATCCAAAACCACAGGGTGGCGTTTGCGACAGAGGATGATAACACCGGTAGATAATACATTGTGCGGTAGAGACCGACGAACCGGCGTTTGGAGTTGATGAACAACGCCACACAAAGAGAAAGGATCAATCCTGACGGCACATAAAACAACGTGTATGTGGCGGTATTGCGAAGGGAAATCCAGAAAAATTCATCCCGGAAGATACGCTCAAAGTTCTTGAACGCAACCCACTTGGGCGGGTTGATGATGTCATAGCTGGTGAAGCTGAATACAACTGCCATAACAAGCGGTACAAAGGTGAACAGGAAAAAGAGGATGACTGGCGGGGCGATAAACAGCCAGCCCATTCTGTTTTGGGTCGCGGAGAATTTGGAGCTTCTGTTCATAGGCAAGACCCCTTTCCCGAAATGTACGCAGTCCGATAAAAAAGGCAGCAACAAACCAGGGCAGCACATGTTGGCGTGCCCACACGGAACCAACTACTGTTTAGATAGCGATATGGTTCACATTTAATAGTTCTTTAGGCGGTGCGATGGTGTTTCCTTCCACCCATTCGCCCTCCAGTAAAAAGCTGCGGCTTTGAGGTGTTTTCCCGCCCAATATATCCCCCATCACTTTCACAGCGCAGGAACCCATCAATCTTTGCGGCTGCTTGACATGGGATAGGATATGCAATCCCAGATAACTGGAATCAAAATCGAAGCTGACAATGGAAATATCCTCCGGCACACGTTTACCAATGCGGCGCACCGCATCCCAGGCTGCCTTGGCCACACTGTACTCGGTGCCAAAGATGGCCGTGATATCGGGATGGCGCTTTAAATGCGAGGCGATGGCTTCCACATAGGTTTCATGCGCAGCCGGATCGCTCATGCCTTGGCCCTTGGCCTTGGCCAGGCCGCTTAACCGGGCCAGCCACAAATCACGCCTGACTGCCAGGCGGCTGTCGGCAAATGCTTCCAAATACCCCTGCATCCGTTCCTTCAAGGTCGAAGATTGGTCGTCTTCCAACGCCAAAAGGGATATATTCCGGTGGCCGCAGCCTATAAGCTTTTCGACCGCCTGCCTGCCGAGCCGCACATTATCGACTCCGACAAAGGGGGCGTCAATGCCTGTCATAGACCTGTCGATCATCACCACCGGATACTTGGAATAGACCGCGTTGAGCAGCACCTCGTTATACAATTCCCCATGGGCGGGCTGTACAATAATTCCTTCCACGCCCGCTGCCATCAGGGATTTCAAAATCTTCGCCTCGGTTCTTTGATCATTGCCAGCGTTTTTGAGTATCAAATGCATGCCCAGCTCTTCTGCTTTGTCCACCGCACCGTTTACGATGTCCAGACCAAAGGATGATCCATAACCGCCCATCACAAGTGCAATAATATGTCCAGCCGCTTCTTTGCTTTTTTGCACACCAGGAATCGCGCAATCCTTTTTCACAAAGGAGCCCCGGCCAGGGATGCGAATAATCACACCATCCTCTGCCAGCTTGTTCATCGCCTTCTTGCTGGTGATTCGGCTAACAAAAAACGTCTTGGCCAGTTCCATTTCGGTGGGCAATTGACGGCCATCGGCATATATACCATTTGCTATGTCCTCCATCAGCTTGTCATAAATATGCTGATAAAGGGTATCACCGGTTTTCATCGCATGCCTCCTGGTTCATTATAAAGCGCCATACTGGCAGCCTGCATTTTAGCTATCTTCATCACATTCGATGAGGTTATTGTAGCCATATCGACAAGAAGTGTCAACATAACCAATATATCATTTTGAGCAAATATACCCAATATGCCATAATTACCAATCGATCATCCAATTCCTCATGCACTCTATAGGCATATCACATTTCTTCATCCATGAATTCCTTATTAGAGCACAATACGCAGAAACGATAAATCCTTTACACTCAGATAAATTTGTCTTATAATGTGTCAAAATTGGAGGAGGGACAAACTCATGCAGGAGGGGAAGAAACCGTCCTTAGGGGCACGGCTGATGAAGCGCTACGGCTTGGACGCGCTCAGCGCTATGGCGCTAGGTCTGTTTTCCACGCTGATTATTGGCACCATTTTGGATCAAATAGGTACTTTTATTCCCGCCCTATCCTTGCTTCGTGAAATGGCCGCCACCGCCAAAAGGCCCGATGTTGTCGGTGCCGCCATTGGCGTATCTGTCGCCTGGGGTATGAAGGTAAAGCCGCTGGCCATATTCACCTCAGCCGTTTCGGGTGCTATCGGCTACAATTTAAGCGGTCCGTTGGGCTGCTTTCTGGCAGCGGTTATTGGGGCAGAGGCGGGTAACTTTATCGCCGGCAAAACAAAGCTGGATATCATTCTCATCCCCACCGCCACGCTTGTGATCGGCGGACTTGCGGCTTATGCAGTCAGCCCCGGCGTAAACTTCCTCATGGCTCTGTTGCGGGGTTTTATTGACACCGCAACGCTTATGCAGCCCATACCTATGGGTATTATCGTCTCTGTTGTGGTTGGCCTGGTCCTTACCGCTCCCATCTCCTCCGCCGCACTGTGCGCCATGATTTTTTCCGTGCCGGATGGCGGAGAGTTGGGCCTAGGGCTCCAGTTGGCCGCCGGTGCCGCCACGGCCGGCTGCTGCGCGCAGATGGTTGGTTTTGCCGTATCCAGCTACCGGGAAAACAAGATTGGCGGCCTCGTCGCCCAAGGCATCGGCACTTCTATGCTGCAAGTCCCCAATATCCTTGTGCACCCCTTGATCCTCGTCCCCCCCACGCTGGCCTCTGCCATCACCGGCCCGTTGGCAACAACACTTTTGCAAATGAAAAACAGCGGCGTTTTCGCCGGCATGGGTACATCCGGCTTTGTAGGCCAAATTGGTACATGGCGCACCATGGCGCAGCTGGAGACGCCCCTAACCGTTGCTCTAAAAATTCTTGTTCTTCACATTATCCTTCCGGCTGCTTTGTCGCTTGCGTTCAGCGAAATCATGCGCAAACGAGGATTTATCAAACCCGGGGATATGAAATTGAACCTATAATTCAAGCTCCAAGGAAATTACAATCAAAAGCGCATGACTCCATAAAATCGGAGCGTGCGCTTTTGCTATGTCATACGTTTTCATTGATTTGTTACAAGGCTGCCTTACTGACAAATTTCTGACAAAACATATTACTTTTTGCGCTTTTTTCGATGACAACCCCTATGCGCCATGGTATACTGAATCCAGTATCTATTCTGCCAGCATATCCTATCACAGAAAAACTTAGGGCGGTGTATAGATGGATGCCAGTTTCTACAGAGATTTGTTAGTCAATGGTACAGTTCTGTTGGTTGCCAGCATCTTATTTACAAATGTACTTGGTGTTTTCAAAACACAAAAGCTGAAGGCAAATATATGGATCGGTATCATCGCCGGCATCGCCGGTATTTTTGTATTATTTACCACCGTCCGTTACAATTCCGGCATCGTATTTGATACAAGATCCATTCTTGTCAGCACAACCGGTATGTTTTTTGGCTGGATACCGGCATTGATTGCCGTTTGTTTCATAGCAGCCGCAAGAATCATCATGGGTGGTGGCGGGGCGTTTACAGGTGTGTTGGTAACGGTAGCAACAGCGGCCATCGGACTGATCTGGCGGAAGCTGCGTATAAAAGATAACCATGGGGATACCTTTATCAACAAACACTTTTCTGCGCTGGAATTTTATCTGGTCGGTTTCGTAACCCATCTTGTCATGCTGGCCTGCCTGCTCACACTGCCCGGTGAGGCAATGCCCACGGCTATGGCCAAAGTAAGCTTGCCCACCCTTTTCATCTACCCCTCCTTTTCACTGCTCATTTGCTTGGTACTTATGTCGTGCCTGCTTAAGATACGCGGAGATGAAGAACTTGCGCTGAGTGAAAGCCGGTTCCGCACACTGTACGAGCAAGCTCCTATCGGCGTAGCTTTTATTGACCAGCACGGCCATATACATGGCAATCAAATGGCGGCGCAGATTCTTGGCAAGCCGGCAGAAGCGCTATCGCAGAATGAATGGCCCATCCTAATCGATGACGATCTGATGCCAGAAAGCAAACGAGCCTATGAAGCGTATATCAGCGGTCAATCCAACTCCTTTCAAATGGATAGGCAATTCCAAAGGCCGGATGGCGTGAAGGTCTGGATTCACCTGACTGTGGCTCCGCTGCGTGTACCGGATGTAGGTGCAAAGTGCCGCATGTGGCTAATGAAGGATATCACAAAATACAAGCAAAACGAAGATGAGGTGCTGCAGCTAACCTATCACGACACCCTAACCGGCATGTTCAACAGGGCCTATATCGAGAAAGAGCGGCCTCGCCTTGATACAAAGGAGAATTATCCATTATCGGTCATCTTGGGTGATGTCAACGGCTTGAAGCTGGTGAACGACGCCTTCGGTCATGAGGAGGGCGATTACCTGCTGAAGGAAGTCACCAAAATACTAAAGAACTGCCTGCGTGAGCAAGATGTGATCGCGCGCATTGGCGGAGATGAATTTTTGATTTTTTTACCAAAGACAGACAGTGCAGCGGCGGCCAGATTGTGCAAGGAAATACGTGATGCCTATCAAGCGCGTAAAGCACAAGCTGGTCATGAGCTATTTGAAATTAGTATTTCTTTAGGCTATGCTACCAAGGAAAGCAGTGAAGAATCCCTTGACCTGGCAATCAACACCGCTGAACGCTTCATGTACAGGCGCAAATTAATCGCCCATAAGCAGCTGTACCAATCCGTACTGCAATCCATCCGAAGAACACTGTATGATATCAGCAACGAAACCCCCTCTCACGGCGAGCGCATGGCTGATCTTGCAAGATCATTGGCAACAGTGATTGGCCTCTCCACTGAAGAAAAAGAATCACTGGAATTGGCGTCCGTGCTGCATGATATTGGTGAGGTGCGGGTAGATTTGAATATTCTCAAAAAGGCCGGTGCATTAACCCAGGAGGAATGGGAGGAAATTAAAAAGCATCCGGAAACAGGATACCGGATCGCCCAATCCATTCCCCATCTGAACGCTATTGCCGAAGTGATTCTCTACCATCATGAGCGCTGGGACGGTTCAGGTTATCCACATGGCCTTTCTGGAAAAGGCATACCGCTGCTCGCCAGAATACTGACGCTGGTTGACGCTTATGATACAATGCTGGAGGACCGAAGCTACCGGAAAGCGCTGAACGATGCCCAGGCAATCAAGGAAATACTTGAGGCAGCCGGTACACAGTTCGATCCTGAATTGGCGCACCTTTTCATTGAAAAGGTCCTTGGAATAGGCAATGTGGATACACAGTAGCATATAACCTACTAAAAAAAGCGTAGCATGCAGGAGTTACACAATGAAAATTGTTGTTTTGGATGGATACACATTAAATCCCGGCGATCTTGCTTGGGATGAACTGAAAAAGCTGGGCAGCCTTACCGTTTATGAAAAAACACTGCCAGAGGATACGCTGTCCCGCATCGGCAACGCGGAGGCGGTTTTTACAAATAAAACGCTGCTTACCAAAGACATTATGGAAAAAGCGCCAAACCTTGCTTTTATCGGCGTGCTTGCCACCGGCTACAACGTAGTGGATCTTCAAGCCGCAAGGGAACGAAGCATTCCGGTTTGCAACGTACCGGCGTACAGCACATCGTCTGTCGCGCAGTTTGTATTTGCTCTTTTGCTGGAAGTATGCCACCATGTCGCCCATCACAACAAAGCCGTGCAGGAAGGCCGATGGACGAACTCCCCGCATTTTTGTTTCTGGGATACGCCGCTCATTGAGCTTGCCGATAAAACCATGGGCATTATCGGCTATGGACGTATTGGTCAGGCCACAGCGTATATTGCACGGGCCTTTGGTATGAAGGTGCTCGCCTACAGCCCCAGCCGCAAAGGCCCTGTTGATGCAACCCTTGATGAGGTTCTCAAAAACAGCGATGTGATCTCGCTGCATTGCCCGCTTACTGAAAAGACAAAGCACATTATCCGTCAGGAAACCATTGCAAAAATGAAGGACGGCGCGATATTAATCAACACGGCCCGTGGGCCGCTGATCAACGAAGCGGATTTGCGCAATGCACTTACAAGCGGCAAGCTGTATGCCGCCGCCATGGATGTGGCGTCAGAAGAACCCATTGGGGCAGACAGCCCGCTGCTGGGTCTTGACAATTGTATGATAACCCCCCATATCGCCTGGGCGCCAAAAGAAGCCCGCCAGCGCCTGATGGATATCGCCGTGGCAAATCTTCAGTCGTTCCTTGATGGAAAGCCGCAGAATGTGGTCAATTAAGCATCAAAGCCGGAAGCAACGATTTGCTCCCGGCTCCCTTTTTATTTTCTGATCTTGTATAGTGCCGCGGCGTGGGAGTTCAGCATAGCCACCATTTTTCGACCCGGCATCTGAACATCCTCCCGCAGCCATAGATCGCGTACGGTTGTACAGCCTTCTGTGCAAACGGCAGCATCGCAGGTGACCTCTTGCCGGTCATCGGACAGGTTGAACAGTGCGATATATACGCTTCCATCCTCATCCCGACTCATCCACACAGCATGGTTTTCATCCCGCATGATCTGGCGCGCGCCATAGGAATGGCGGATTAAACGCAGCACTTCTCCGTTGGTCAGCAGTGAAAGCGTCCATGCGTCATTTTCCCGCATCTCTCCGCCCATCATCAGCGGTGAGCGGAACATGCACCACAGCGTCATCATGGTGACCTGTTCATCCTTGGTAAAGTTCGTTTGCCTACCCCGCCGCCATCCCATGCCGATGCGTCCCAAGGGCAGCATATCACAATCGGGCCAGCAGCCGGGGGAGACATGCTTTTGCCATAGCTCGCAGCGCTCAAACATGTTTTTGAGCAAATCCCACCTATCCCAATAGTCATCGGTGATGCGCCACATATTGGCGTATGTGCTCAAATGCCAGGCCTTTTCAATGACCGCCGGACCGGGGGATAGGCTCAAAACCATTTTCCGCCCGCAGCGGGCAATGGCCCTGGCAATCATTTCGATCTCTTTTTCTGCCGAGTAGGGAGCATGGGGATACATGTTGGTGTTGCAAATATCATCCACCTTCACATAGTCCACACCCCAGGCGGCATACAGCTCAAATATGGAATCATAGTAGCTTTGCCCTGCCGGATGGATGGGGTTTAAGCCATACATGTCGCTGTTCCACTTACAAATGGAGTGGGGCAGTGCAATTTTATCCGCAGTTATTTCGGTACCCTTGACCGGCAAACGGGCGTGCACTGCTTGCCGGGGGATACCCCGCATGATATGTATGCCAAACTTTAGCCCCATGCCATGAATGATATCGGCGATGGGCCCAAAGCCTTTTCCGCCGATTGACGAAGGAAAGCGGTTAGGCGCCGGCTGTTGGCGTCCATGTTCATCCAAAGTCAGAGGCGCAAAATTGATGTATTCACTTTCTGTGGTTCCGGCACTGGGCTCGGACCATTGGATGTCGCACACCACGTACTCCCAGCCATATTCCTTCAAATGCTCTGCCATATACCTTGCGTTGCCCAGCAGCTGCTCTTCATTTACAGTGGCGGCATAGCAATCCCAACTGTTCCAGCCCATTGGCGGCGTCAAGGCCGCCAGATTCTTGTCCATACCCTGTCCTCCCGCAAGCATATCATCGCATTATTGTCCCATGCCAACAAACAAACACGGCTTGTTACGGTCACAGCAAAGCCGTCCGTCCTGCACATACAGTTCAGCTGCCTGAATGACCGTTCTGGCCTCCTTGGGCGTCATAACAAAGCCTTTTGCTCTTCGCTTTTCCAGGGAGAACTCGGGGTGGGTAAAGTAATAGATGTAGGCCCTCTCCCCTAGAACCAAAACATCGGCATGATTGGCGATGGCCCCATCCTCCGGCCTTGTTCCCGGCACTTGCAAAAGATTGCCCTCCTGCCTGTGCCAAACACAAAAGTCTGTTGTTTCATACACTGCAAGCCCATCCCAGCAGTCGGTGATCATCCACTTCTTGCCGCCCAATTCAAACACGTTGGGCCCTTCATGGGCACAGTCGCAAACCTCTGGCCCGCCGGCCGTCCACTGGTACAGGTCATCGCTGTAAGCCGTGTACGTGTGGCTATTGTGATCCTCATCCTTATACCACATTTTGAAGTTTCCAGGTGCTGTTTCATAGACACAGGCGTCGATGACCCGCCCGGAGGAAAGGGGCAAAACACTTTCATAATGCCACTGCCATAGATTATCTGCGCTGTAGTGCACAATGTGCCGGGGCCAGTTCCAATCTTCGGGCACACCGGTGATGTAGGATACATACATATGGTATTTACCATTGGCATATATCACCTCCGGCGCCCAGAAGGTATTATGCCCAGGCTCAAAATCAAGATTGGGCAGCGTACCTCGGTACAGCCAACGGGCTCCATCCACACTGGATGCCACACCTATTTTCGTGCCGTGCACGCTGGATACGCCAATATTGGTCCCCTGGGAACGGCGCTGGGTATACAGCATCCACCAGCAGTTTTCCTCCCGGTTCCAGATCACGGTGGGATCGGTCGGCCCATCATAAATCGGATCACGATACAAGGGTGTAGGCAAAAGCAAGCCGTTGTTCATACAATCCTCCCGAATGATTTGTCAAAAGTCGAATATGTCCGCTCATCAATGCGCCTGGTCAGGCTATAGGTGAAGGGCGTAAAGTGTTTTTGCCAGAACCGGCTGCCATCGATATTAAAGGATTCAAAATCCACACCCAGCCGCTCAAAGCCGCTTTCTCGCATCCAATAAACAATGGTCTGCAAAAGCGCCGTTCCATAACCTGACTTGCGCTGTCCAGGTTTGACATACGCGCCGCAGATGTTCATGGATTTCTCGTCATCCGACACAAAGGTTTCGCCGCCATGACGAAGCTGCATGTACGCCACAGGCATCTCTTTTTCAAATGCCGCCCACAGGTAATGATCCTTTTCATTCAGCCAATCCTCAAGACCGTTTAGACTTACGTCTTCATGTACATGCATGAACATAGGCGCGTTTTGATAATAGTTCCAATGCTCTTGATGCACTTCCAGCATCGTGCTTGCCTCGCCGGGCATGATGCGGCGTATACTATAACCCGCTGTCCCCTGCGGCAGCACATCGGTTACCGGTCGAATGGAATCAACGCACCGAAGCCCAAAATCCTGCCAGAACCAGGCATCCACCGCTGCGCTGTCGTGGGCATGCAGGGTGATCACATGAGACAAATGTCCCTTTTTCACCCAGCTTTCCGCCGCTGCGGCATACATTCGCTGATAAAGCTGTCGTCGATCCGGCCCCGTCGCGCCATGGGCATACAAGGGGGTATAAATTCCTTGGCTTAAGCCAAACAGCTCTCTGACTGCCATACCGGTCAAAAAGCCGATCAATTTGCCATCTTCAAGTGCCGCCACCCCCAGGCCGTTGCCTGCAAGGCCGGCAACCAAATCTGAAAATGCATCCGTACCGCTGATCAAAGGCAGACAGGGTACTTTTTTACGCTCGCTTTGATATGCCTGCCATACAAGCGCGCTCGCCGCAGGAACATGGTATTTTTCAAATGATATGATCTCCACGCTTTTCTCCATCCCTTTTCAATTATCCAGCCACGCGCATGGCGGGCTACATACCAAGAGACGCACCCTTGTCAAACACCGGTTTCATGGCATGATACATCTGGCCATACATGGAAAATCCATCCCGGTAAGCGGCGGCATGGGCTGGTATGGGCTGCGTTTCCGTAACGATCTTCAGTGCCGAGGTTGCTTGTACAAAATCGCGAAAGATGCCAGCACCCACCCCTGCCGCCAACGCCGCGCCATATGCACCGCCTTCTCCAGCAGCGGACAATGTATACACCGGCATCTGAAAGACATCGGCCAGAATTTGCCTCCACAAAGGCGATGCCGACCCTCCGCCGGAGACGATCACCTCAGTGCCGGGCATGAAGCTGAACATGATATCAGCCACCTGCTTAAAGGCATATGTAACGCCCTCCAGCACTGCACGGGTGATATCGCATTTTTGTGTGCCCAGTGTCAAGCCGTAAAACATGCCCCGGGCATTGGGATCGGGGTATGGGCAGCGTTCGCCGGACAGATAGGGCACAAAAATCACCCCGTTTGCGCCGGGCGGCGACTGGGATGCCGATTCGCCCATAATGTCATATACATTTTGGCCGGATTTTTCGGCCAGTGCAATATCCTGCCCGCAAAGCGTATCGCGGTACCAGCGGTACGCACCGCCGGCGGTCAGGTTGCAGCCAAACGCATGGTATACCCCCGGCGCATTATTGCAGAACATTTGCAGCCTGCCTTCGGGATTGTGGTAAAACCGGTCAAGCCCCATGGATACATTGCCCGAGGTGCCAATGACCACGCCAACCCGGCCCGGTGCAAGCAAACCGGAGCCGGTGGACTGAATTACCGCGTCGCCTCCACCCATGTACACCCGCAAGCCTTCCGGAAGGCCCGTCTCCTCCGCCGCTTCCCGGGTAACAAATCCGGCCAGATCAATGGACTCGTAAACCTTGGGAAATATATCCACGGAAAGTCCGGCAATGCCGATTAGCTCCCTGGACCATGCCCGGTCCTTTGTGCTAAAAAATCCAGTACCGGATGCTTCTGACACATCCATCCCAATTTCCCCGCAGATTTTATAGCGGATATAATCCTTAGGGCAAAGAAAATCTCGCATGCGCTCAAAGCTTTGCGGCTCCATCTCCTTCAGCCACAAAAGCTTGCCGCCGGTGTAGCCGGACAGCATGGTGTTATTGGTAAAATTAAGCATTTGTGTTATGCCGCCAGCCTTTTCAATCAGCCAGTCGCACTGGGACTGGCTGCGTTGGTCGCACCACAAAAACGCCGGGCGAATGACCTGCCCATGCCCATCCAGTGCCACCAGGCCATGCATCTGCCCAGAAAAGCTGATACCTGCAAGATCATCTGCAGCGGCTCTCGTCTGCTCAAGTACTGAGCGCAGCCCACACTTTACAGCGGCCCACCAGTCGTCGGGATTCTGCTCTGCCCAGCCAGGCCGTGGGGTATGCAAAGGGTATTCTTGTGTGGAGGATGCCTGGACTGTGCCTTTATCGTCTACCAGTATGCATTTTGCGCCGGATGTGCCAACATCAACGCCGACAAGATATCTGTTTTTCATTCTGATCCCTTTCACAAAATGGAAGGCTGTCTCTTGGATTGTATCCTACCATAACTTACAAGCTTGGACAAGCACAATACCCCGCATATAACCATTGTTCCATCTATTGCAACATCCATTCTCCCATATATGCCGCAAACAATGCGTGCTGTGGTATAATAGCAAAAAAGCCCAATAGAGAAAGAAAAGGTGATTGGCATGCAATATAAGGAAGCCGCGGCATTCGCCAGGCGCGTTGAGGATAACATTGCCAAGGTATTGATCGGCAAGGGAGAGGTCACAAAGCTGCTGCTGGCCTCGCTGATTGCCAGCGGCCACGTGCTGCTGGAGGATGTGCCTGGCACTGGCAAGACCGTACTGGCAAGAAGCCTGGCCAAATCCATCGACTGCCGGTTTGCCAGGGTACAATTCACGCCCGATCTAATGCCTGCCGATATTACCGGCATCAGTGTCTATCAGCCTGCCACAGGCGATTTTACTTTCAAGCCCGGCCCTGTGTTCACCAACATACTGCTGGCAGATGAAATCAATAGGGCAACACCCAGAACCCAAGCGGCGCTGTTGGAATGCATGCAGGAGGGACAGGTGACGGAAGGTGGCGTCACCCGCAAACTGGATGCACCTTTTCTGGTGATCGCCACCCAGAACCCGGTGGAGATACAGGGCACCTTTCCCCTGCCGGAGGCGCAGCTGGACCGCTTTCTCATGCGGCTTTCCATGGGGTATCCCACCAAAGAAGAGGCCTTCTTGCTGCTGAGCCGCTTCCATGCCGGCGATCCATTAAAAGAGCTTTCACCGGTATCTATAAAAGAAGATTTGCTGGCAGCACAAGCGGCACTTACACACATTTCCGTATCCCAGCCGGTGATGGAATACATTGCCGCCTTGTGCGAACAGACCAGAAAATTTGAGCAGGTACAATTAGGCGTTAGCCCAAGAGGCATGCTGGCACTAATGCGGGCTGCTCAGGCGCTGGCGATGCTTGAAGGCCGGGATTTTGTGATTCCCGACGATGTGAAGACTCTTGCCATACCAGTGCTGGCACACCGTGTTATCGTAAGAGGCATGTATGGCAAAGCAGGCATAACCCAGGCATTGATACAGGATGCTATGAAGGCTGTGCCGGTACCTACGGAGGAAAGGCTGTAATGAATGCCCTGATGCTGTTGCTGGTCCTTGCCGCATTGGCACTTGTTCAGGGCTTTATGGTAAAGCATTTTGCATTGAAAAGACTGGCCTATCAAAGAAGCTTTTCCCGCCGTAACGCCTATGAAGGCGAGGCGGTTGAAATGGTGGAGATCATCAAAAGTCCAAAGCTTTTGCCCATCCCCTTTTTAAGGGCTGAATCTCGAATATCTCCCCATTTAAAGTTCCAGTCAGATACAGGCGATCACATTACGGAAAACCGCTATCATAAAAGCATCTTTTCCTTAAAGCCCTATTGCCAGATCACCAGGCGTCATACGGTAACGCTTATGCATCGAGGCTATTATGAGGCTGGCAATGTCTCTATAACCGCGGGTGACCTTTGGGGCGCATCCTCCGCCGGGCTCACCATGAACACAGGCGCGGCCATTGAGGTATACCCGCGGTTGCTTGATCTCAGTCAGCTTCCCTCACCTGCCACCAAATGGTTTGGGGACATGCTGGTCAAACGCTGGATATTGCCCGATCCAATCTGGACCGGCGGCATCCGCCCCTACGCGGCGGGAGACCCCCTACAGGATATCCATTGGCCGGCCACCGCGCGTATCGGTGCGCTGCAGGTCAAGGTGCACGATCCCTCGTCTGATGCAAAGCTGTTGGTGGTTATCAATGCCCAAATGTCGGAGCTGCAGTGGGCAGACTTGATGGAGTATGAGCAGCAAACAGTGGAGCATATGATCTCCATGGCTGCCACCTTGTGCCTGGATGCGTTGGCAAAAGGCCTGGATGCCGGGTTCGCCGCAAACATTCCCCTTGACAAAGGTTCTGAACCGGCCATTCTCCCTCCCGCGCGGTATGCCGGGCGGGAAGAGGAGCTGCTTTCCGCCATGGCGCACATGACGGTACAGAAAACCCACACCTTCTTGTCGCTGCTGGATAAGCTGGCGGCCTATTCGGGCATGGACATCCTGATCCTTTCCGTGTACGACAGTGAGCTCATTGAGCTTCGGATAAATGCCATTCGCCAGCGCGGCAACAGCGTGCAGTTTTGTTTGATCGACAAGCAATCAGCCCGCAGCCCTGGACAGGAGGGAGGCGCATGAACACGACCCCTAAAGAAAAAGCAAAACACACAAGCGCTATTCTTTCCATTCCCCCAAAGCGGCTGCTGGCAAAAGCCATGGCAGCCCTGATGCTGTACCTTGGCCTGTCCCCTTTATTTTTGCTGCCTGGCGCATATCTTTCGCTTGAACTACTCCCAGTGGCATTCCTGCCGGCGGCGGCGCTTGCGCTTACCTTCTTCGCTGGGCTGGTTCCCAGGAAATGGCGCAAGCATGCTTTTGCACTTGCCCTTTGCCTGCAGGCAGTACTAGGCATGGCGCTTTTACTCCCCAGCTCACCTCTGGCGTTGGTTTTACTCCTACCCTGTCTTGGTGCAATGATCTTATTCATGCCAGCCATGATAAGGACCGCTGGTTTGGAATGGTCCGGGCAGCAGCTTTCCATGGGTGCAATTCTCCATGTCATCGGACAGCTTGTAAAAGGCATGCCGGAGTTTGCTTCCATGGGCAGTCTGCTGACGGCATTCTTTTGCTTGTATATGATCTTGTGCCTGTTCATGCTAAACCGCTACGCACTGATGGATGGTACCGGCGAAAAGCAGTCCCCGCCTGCGAAATTGCTGGCTCAGAACCGCATGCTGGTGATCATTATCAGCGCTATCGCGCTGCTTGCATCGAGCTTAAAGACATTAAAGGATGCAGTGAATTTTGTGTGGGATATGCTATTGAAGGGAATCGCCGCGCTCGTTTTGTTTATCATGCAGCTTTTTCCCGCCATGACGCCCATCAACAACACAGGCGGTGGGCAGGGAATGGATTTGGGAATGATGGGTGAACAGCAGGAGCCTGGTCTGCTTTCTATGATTCTGGAAAAAGTACTGATGGCGGTGGGGATTCTTCTGGGCCTCGCTCTGATCGTGTTCGGGCTGTATAAAGCTCAAAAAGTGCTAAAAAGAGCCTTGAAAGCCCTTCTGGAGCGGTTTCGGGCTTATTCAAAATCCATTGGGGAAGGGTATGTGGACAAAACGGAGAATCTATTTGACTTGGGACAGGCAAGCAAAGCGGTGCTTCAAAGGTGGAGCGCCTTGGCAAACCGGCTCAAGCGCTTGCCGCCTATAGATAAACTCCCACCCCGGGAAAAGGTGCGCCGCACGTATGCACTGCTCAAAAGGCGCATGCCGGAGCTGCCGGACAGCATGACAGCCCGTGAGATGCTGAGCAGCGACGCCTTCAAGCTCACCCTCGAGCAAAAAGAAACAATATCCGTCATTTATGAACAAGCACGCTATAGTAGTCAGCCCATATCCCCCGCTCAAGCGGAGGATATGCGCAAAAACGCTGGTATTTAGTCTAGAAATGGAGGATGTCTATGCAAGAAATCACCATCACCTATCTTGGCCAGTGCGGTTTTTTATTAGACTTTGGCGGTACGAAAATCGTCACCGATCCGTATCTGAGCGATTATGTGGACAAAACCTGCTCTGACGGGGCGGTAAAGTGGCAGCGGCTGTATCCGCCACCTGCCTCCTTGCAGGTGTTAAAGCCGGAGGGTATACTGATTTCCCATAGCCATGAAGATCACATGGACCCTTGGACGCTCAAGCCTTATCTTTGTGAAAATGACGAATGCCTGACAGCCGCTCCGGCCCCTGAATGCGGCAGGCTGGAGAGCATCGGCGCATCCCGCGTGATTTATGCCAAGGCGGAGGAAAGCTTCTTTATAGGTGATGTAAAGATAACCCCCCTCCCCTGCGCCCATACGCAGCTGCATCTGGATGCATGCGGCCGTTTTCACGAGCTGAGCTATCTTATTGAGCAGGCAGGTGTGCGCATCTTCTTCGGCGGCGATATGAGCCTGTATGACGGGCTTGAAAAGCGATTGAAAAGCGCAAATTGCAACCTTTTGCTGCTGCCTGTAAACGGTCGGGATGAAGGACGTACAGAAAGGGGCATCATCGGCAATATTGATCATGTCGAAGCTGCCAAACTCTCCGCCAAACTGGATGTCCCCTACATCCCTATGCACCACGATCTGTATGCTGTCAACGGCTGCAGCCCGGAGGAGATTCTCGCCGCCGCAAGGGCCCAAGGGGCAAAAGCGTTTCTACTCAAGCCCATGGAGACACTGCGCCTGAGCTCTATAGGAGACATTATAGAAGCGTAACCCATCTAACCATCCAGGATTGATTGAAGGAGGGATTTTGATGAACAGACAAAAATTCCTGCACCTTTTCAGCCTGCTAACCGCAGCTTTGCTTTTGCTGCTCCCCTCCATCGCGGGTGCAGCGGAAACTGCTGTGCAAGATAAACCTACCCTTACTCTTATCGGCCACGCCTCCGTAAAAATCAAGACAGCAGAGGGCGTCGTCATCTACATTGATCCGTACTATGCCGGCGATTACAGCGAAGAGGCCGATATCATACTCGTCAGCCATGAGCATAGTGACCACAACAAGATCAACCTTTGCAAACAAAAAACCGGCTGCATTGTACTTAGGGCAAGCGACACCATCAACAAAAAGGATGGCACCTATAACATTTTTGATATCGCAGGCGTTACCGTACAGCCCGTGCCTGCCGCTAACAAAAACCATAAAATAGACAGCTCCACCGGGTTTGTGCTAACCTTTGACGGCTTGAAGGTATATCATTCAGGAGATACGTCAAAGCTTGACCAGATGGCAGACCTTATAGCGCTGGATATCGATTATGCCCTGTTTCCCATCGACGGCAAATACAACATGGATGGCGCAGAAGCCATGGCGTGTGCTGCGCTGGTAGGCGCAAAACATAACACGCCCATGCATTACTTTGACGCCGATCCCGCTGCATTTGCCCCGGATAACCTTCTGCTGATCCCCTACGGGGAAACGGTAGCGCTTGATAAAGTGTTGGAATGAAGCCGCAATAAAAAATAGGGCTGTCCAAGCGGTTGCATGACTGCCCGGACAGCCCTATTTTTTATATGTTGCCTACCGGTTTGCCATCCGGTATATGTTTTCGATATCGGCTTGATCCATTTGCCTGAATACCCCTACCAGCCGTTTTCCGAAGAAGGTGCAGGCATGCGCCATCTCGCTGATCACTTTTTCGCTTTGAATGCCAATGCCCAGCTCTGAAAAGCATGTCGGCATGTTTAGTGACTTAAAGTACGCAACAGAGCTTTCGATGCCCGCCAGAGACGCGGCTTCGTCATCCGCATCCTGCACGCCCCATACGTTCCTGGCATACCGTGCAAAACGCTTCACGTCTGTTTTGCGGCAATATGTAGCCCAAGACCCCCACATGGTGGATAAGCTTGCACCATGTGCCACATCGAACCGACCGCTAAGCTCATGCCCCAATTGGTGTACGCCAAAATCCAGAAGCCGCCCCAGCCCAGTCAGCCCGTTGTGGGACAGACTGCCGCACCACATGAGCTCGCTGGCCGGTCCATACGCAGTAGAATCCTGCATGGCCAGCGTGCCGTTACGAATGGCCACCCGCAAAAGTGCCTCGGCCAGCTCATCGGTCAATTCATTTCCTGGTGTTGGTGAAAAGTACCGGTCCAGAGTATGCATCAGTATATCCACGATGCCGCAGGCGACTTGATATGGCGGCAGGGTATAGGTAAGCTCCGGATTCATGATGGCAAATCGAGGCCGGTTAAAATCGGTGGAAAGGCCGCGCTTTTCGCCCGTCGCCTCATTGGTCAGCACGGCGCTGTTGCTCAGTTCGCTGCCGGCGGCAGAGATGGTGAGCACTGCGCCTACAGGAAGAGTCTTTGTGAGCTCGACTTCCCTTTTCCAAAAGTGCCAGATGTCAATTTCAGGGTTCGCCACGCCGTGAGCGATGGCTTTCGCGGTATCAATGGCGCTGCCACCACCGATGGCCAATATAAAATCGGCCTTGAATTTTAAGGCAGCTTGAATACCCAGCCTGGCATGAGACAAAAGGGGATTCGGCTTCGCGCCGCCAAAGGGCAGACAGGCGATTCCTTCCTCCTTCAGTTGGCTCAAAACACCATCCAGTAAACCGGATTTCTGCACGCTTCCACCGCCAAAGACTACGAGCACCCTGGTTCCGCCATGCTTTTTAATCATCTCGCCAGCCTTCTTTTCCGTTTCGCGGCCAAAGCATATCTCTGTAGGCGAGTAATATACAAACGTTTCCACCGTAAACCACTCCTATTCCCATAAGGCGAAAGGCAAATTTTGTCCCCTTTCTGGCCTTTTTTTGCCATTGTAGCACAGTTTCGCAAAAAGAGACAGCCATTTTTGACACAAAGACAGCTGCTTTTTGACACAGAATTCCCTTGACGGATACCTGACAACGTGATAATCTTCGCACAGTACGCAATATTCGGAGGGATTACCATATGAATAAGCAATACAACCTTGGCTTTATCGGTTTTGGCGGAATGGCTGGCTGGCACCATCAAAACCTGACCCGTGCGCCGCAAGTAATTCCCTATGGCGTTTACGATATCAATCCGGCAAGGATCAAAGTTGGCGAAGAAAAGGGCCTGAAAGGCTACGAGAGCAGCCAGGCGCTTTTAAACGATCCCGCCATCGATATTGTGCTGGTGGCCACGCCCAACAACTTTCATGCGGAGTATTCTATCGCCGCCATGCGTGCCGGTAAGCATGTCATCAGCGAAAAGCCTGTGACCATGAACTCCCAGGAGCTTTTACAGGTAATGGCTGTCGCCAAGGAAACCGGTAAACAGTTTTCTGTGCATCAAAACAGGCGCTGGGACAAGGATTATCTGACTGTACGCAAAGCCATTGAAGATGATCTGATCGGTGCACCGTACCTGATCAAATCGTACGTATTGGGCTCCAGGGGTATTCCCGAAGGCTGGCGTACCCACAAGGTGGCCGGCGGCGGCATGATGCTGGATTGGGGCGTACACCTTATTGATCAACTTTTGCAAATGATTGCAAAGCCTGTCGTCAAGGTTTATGCCAGGATGCAGCACGAGACCTTTACCGAAGTGGATGAAGGGTTTACCGTCGCACTTCATTTTGAAAATGGGCCCGTAGCCATGGTGGAGGTGGACACGTCCTGTTTTGTCAGTCAGGGCCGGTGGCATGTACGCGGCAACAAAGGCACCCTGGTAGTGGATAATTGGGATGCCGAAGGAAAAATTGTACGTGCAAAAGACATGAAGACCCAGTGGGAGGAAGAGATTGTCTACACCTCCGCCGGGCCTACCAAGACCATGGCCCCCCGCTCCAGCTTTACCAGCGAGGAGTTGCCTTTAAATGTTGTGAGCGCTGACTGGATACAGTACTATCATAACTATGTCGCCGCCTTGGAAGGAACAGAACCACTTTTCGTAAAACCCGAAGAGGCCCTGCGGGTAATGCAGGTAATGGAAGCCACCTTTGAAAGCGAACGGACCGGACAAGCGGTAGAGGTTAGAATCTAATTATTGCATTCCATACCAAAAAGCAGAGGCAGGTATTGATCCGCCTCTGCTTTCTCTTTTCTAGATCACATTTTTACGGCCCGGCCGTGATGCTGCGATGTAATCACGGTCTTTAGCGGTTCAAACTTTTCGTAGAACACGGCGATAAAATCTCCCGGCTGTGCCTGCGTAATTGCTTTGCCCAAGGCATCCTCTTCCTTTAGGCAAACCTCCAACTCCAACTGGGGGTTTTTGCTTTTCATTGCCGCATCTTGCAAAATTGCAGCAATTTCACCAGGTTTTCTCCCCCGAAGATCGTCATCCTCTTTTATGATCAGCTTATGAAAGTGCTGTCCGCACAATGCGCCAACCTTTTTGACGGACTCGTCTTGCCGGTCGCCAGGTACGCCGATGACGCCCACCAACCGTTTGGCGTTCTGCTTTTTCAAAAAATCAATCACGTGGCTGTAGCCAGCAATGTTATGCCCATAATCCAGCATGACCTTGACATGTCCGATTTCGAAGAGGTTAAATCGCCCCGGGTTATTCTCGCCATCGGGCCGGAAGGAGGAAAGTCCTTGGCGTATTTGACTTTCCGGTATGCCAAGACCCAGCAGCGCGGCAGCTGCTGCCAGCGCATTTTCCACATTGCAGGAGGCCGTTCCTTTTAAGGTGATGGGAATATCCTCTACCCGGCAGAGAATTGTTGTCTTGCCCAGGTATTGCGTATACAGCCCGCCCTGGTGCGCCCAGACCGCGTTTCCACCCTGCATTAGGTGCTCTTTCAACAGGACACTCTCCTGATCCCTGGAAAACATGAGCACATTGCAGCGCACCCGCTTCAAAAAATAAGGCGTCATCTTATCATCGGCATTTAAAACAGCACATCCCCAGGGTTTAACCGCTTCCACTACCAACGATTTTACATGTGCCAAGTCTTCCATGGTCTCAATGCCATCCTGGCCCAAATGATCTTCGCTAATGTTGGTGATCACGCCTACATCTGCCAGGTCGTATCCCAGTCCGCGGCGCACAATACCGCCCCGTGCTGTTTCCAGCACGGCGGCTTCTGTATCCGGGTGAGAAAGTACAATGCTGGCGCTGACTGCCCCGGTGTTGTCACCAGGCAGTAGGCATTCCTCTCCCAAGTATACGCCGCTGGTGGTAGTCATACCAACCTTAATACCAGATAGTGCAATGGTGTGGGCAATCAGTCTGGTCACAGTGGTCTTGCCGTTGGTGCCTGTCACGGCACAGATGGGCACAGTATAGGGCATGCCGGGTGGATAGAGCATATCCATAATGTCCTTGGCCACCGTTGCCGGCGGTCCTTCAGATGGCATCAAATGCATTCTGAGCCCTGGGCCGGCATTGACCTCCAATACTGCTCCTCCGTTTTCAAAAAGGGGTATAGAAATATCCGGAGAGCAGATGTCTACCCCCGCGATATCGATTCCCAAAGCCTTCGCAGCCCTGATCGCCAGCTTTGCATTTTCAGGATGAATGCTGTCCGGACAGGAAGCAGCGGTGCCGCCGGTGCTAAGATTTGCATTCTTGCGTAAATAAACGACTGTGCCGCTCTCTGGGATGGACTCAGGCGTAAGCCCAGTTTCACCCAATACAGCGATGGCAATATCATCTAGTTCTATTTGCGTAAGCGGCTTGGTATGGTCCTCCCCCCGCAGCGGGTTTTCATTTTCTTTGTCCACCAGTTGGCGGATGGTGCTCATCCCATCCCCGGTCACTTTCGGCGGCAGCCGCCGGGCTACGGCAGAAACCTTATCACCCACTACCAGCACCCTGTAGTCCTGCCCGGTGATATGCTTTTCAACCACCGCGGCAGAGCTGAAGGAAACGGCCAGCTTGAAAGCCTCCGGCACGCCCTCACGGCCCTGAATGTTCAGCGTCACACCATTACCGTGGTTGCTGTCATAGGGCTTAATGACCACTGGATAACCGATTTCTCCGGCATAACGCAACGCGCTGCCTACCGAATAAGCAATTTCACCTGTTGGTACAGGTATGCCATGGCGGCGCAAAAGCTCCTTGGTCAAATGCTTGTCACCGGCAATATTGACTGCGATGCAGCTGGGCTTATCGGTTAGGGCTGCCTCCATGCGGCGTACAAACTTGCCATATCCAAATTGTATAAGGCTGTCGTTGCCCAGCCTGGTAACCGGGATGCCCCGTTTTTGCGCCTCATCGTACAGCGCCTTGGTACTGGGTCCTAAATCCGTGCGCGAAGCCAATTGTGTAAGCTCTTTTAGCACCGGCTGCAGGCTGGGGGTTTTCCCTTCAAACAGTGCGTTAAAAAGGTTGACAATGGCCTTACCGCACGCCACAGCCACTTGTTCGTTTATATAGCGATATACAATATGATAGCAAGGCGCATCCCCTTCCTGGCGGGTGATGCCAAAGCCCACATTATATCCCAGCATATTCTGCAATTCCAGAATCGCATGCTCCGCCACATGGCAGGGGTATGTTCCTTCGGAGAGGCGCTTTACAAATCCGCCTTCCTCCCCTATGCCGCAGCGGTGGGCTTGTAAACCCGGAAACATGGAAAGCAGTTTGTCATTGAACCCCCTCGCCTTGTTCGTTGGGGCATGCTGCTCCTCCTTCAATTCCACCGTCAGCTTAATCACAGGTCGCATACAGTATATATTACGGCCTCTAAAGATGCGGACATCCTTAATCTCCACGCTTTTGCGCCTCCCGGCTGATCATGAATTCACATTTGGGGGTAAGATGGTACGGTTTTTCATATCAAAGCCATAGCCCCGGGGCAGAACATGAATCGTCACGCCGGCAATGGCCAGTATTTCATCCGGCTTTAGCTCGGACACATTGGCGTGGCTGATGGTTCTGCCGTCAATGACGGTAACGGCATTGGTGCCCAGCACCTGAAAATGGCTGTCGGGATAGACATGTATAGCCGTATCCTCATCAATACCTACACCCAGCGTATGAGGATTCTCAGCTACACCACACAGCAGTCTGCCCAACCGGCCTCGCTGGGCAAAGTGCTGATCGACGATCACTTGCTCCAAAAGCCCCAAGCCCGGCGCCATTTTCAATGTGCACTTACGAGCGGCATCGTTGCTTAGGCCATCGGTTATCATGGTGCTGCAAACCACCGATGCGCCGGCGCTGGTTCCGGCTACCACCGCACCGTTTTCAAAGGCCTGATGCAATGCTTCTTCCGCTTGCGTGCCGCCCAGGATACTGGTGATGCGAAGCTGATCTCCCCCGGTAAAAAAAATGCCTGTCGCTTCGCGAATCATCTTGGCGAAAGCCGGATCATCTGCCTCCTGCCGTGTTTGAATGTCGGCAACCTGTACAGACGAAACGCCAAGGCCGGTGAACAGCAATCGGTAGTTTTCGCCCAGTTCCTTGGGCAACTGACTGGCAGTAGCAATAATTACCATGCGGCCTTTTTCGCCCCCGCAGGCATTTGCAGCGGCATGAAGAATTTCCTTGGCACCTTGTTTGTCCTCCGCACCGCCGATGATGATCAGGTTTCCGTTCACCTTGCCGTCCACCGCATCACCTCCCTGATCCTTTTTGATATTTTCTCCCGCCGCCCATCGATCATACCGGCGGTTATGCGTCATATTTTCCCTTCAACAGGCATTTGCCATTTTGCATAGCCATCTTCCCTTTTACAATCAAATGAACAATGGATAGGTCCTTTTTTTTCAGCATTAGCACATCCGCATCACTGCCCGGCTTTAAGGCGCCTTTTCTAGGATACAGCTTCAATCGTTCTGCAGGGTTTCTCGTAACCATCATCAGTGCCGTCTCCACAGGAATATGCTTGTCACGAATACAGGCGATAAAGTCCTTAAACAAACTGTCCGCATGGCCCCTGCCATCTGCGCTTTGCGGGTTGCTGCCGCCGGCGTCAGAGGAAAAGGTGATCTGTCCTGGCATTATACCGGCAGCTAAGAGCAGCCTGGCAGCCTCCGGCAGGGTATGCCCAGTTTGATCGGTTTCTCCGGCGGTCAGATCAAGATACCCACCTTTTTGACCATAGCGCAGCGCGTCTTCAAACAGGGGTCTGTTGCGGTTAAGATGGGTGGGCACAAACATGCTGATAGGAAAATTGCTTTCCTCAATCAGGTTTACAAGCGGCGCAAGCCCTTTCTTGCCATCACCTACATGCAAGTGCAGTATGCCGGCCTTTCCGCCAATCATCCCCCCTAATTTGACCTCCCAGGCCAGCTCCCGAAGCATTTCCAAACTGGGATGGGAGGAGCGATAATCGGAGATGGCAACTTCTCCTGCCCCTATCACCTTATCGATGAAGGCAATATCATTTAGCACCTTGCCTGTGAGCGTATCGGTGGGCAGGCCGTAGCTGCCGGTATAGATGACAGAGCTTAGTCCGTCCATCTCCAATGCGTTTGCCTTGGCTAAAAGGGATGCAACGCTTCTAGTGATGCCGTCAGCGCCCAGCAGCCCCGCAACCGTTCCTACCCCTGCCCGAATAAGCTCCATCAGCGTCATCTCCGGCACCCGGCTTTGGGGACCTTCTTCCCCACCGCCGCCGGTAATGTGCACATGCTGATCCACAAAAGCCGGGCAAAGCAATAAGCCAGTGCAATCCAAGACCTGTACTTCATACTCAGGGAAGGCGGAGATATGCTCCCTAGCAATCAATATTTTCTCAGGGGACAGCAAAAGGTCTATTTGCCCCATGGGTTCTGGTGCATAAACATCCCCACCTGTTAAAAGCAGCATGAATAGCCTCCTGAATGAGCGCTGTATCTTTGCTAGAATCTCCGAAAAGCAAACACTTCATCATGGAACCTGACGGACAATTTGGCAGTACTTTGTGTCTTATTCAACCGAAAAACGGACAATCTAGGAAGGAAAGCACTAAAAGGAGCGGCATCATGGAACGATCTTCCTATTGGCATTTGACACAAAGGCCTGTCGAATATTCACACCTGGAAAAAGATACGGAAACAGATGTCCTTATTGTCGGTGGAGGCATTAGCGGCGTCACTGCGGCGTATTGCCTGACGCAGCGGGGAATACAACCTGTTCTAATTGAAGCGCAGACACTATGTTCCGGCACCACGGGCAACACCACCGGTAAGATGACCGTACAGCACGGCATTATCTACAGCAATCTCATGGAAAAGTTTGGCATTGATGTGGCCAAAGAATTCGCACGCTCCCAAACGGAAGCGCTTAAGTTTGCCGCAGAGACAGTAGTAAAGCGCAACATTCAATGTCAAATGGCCGACAGCACCGCCTATATGTTTGCCATGACCCCAGAGGAAAAGGATATGCTGCTTTCGGAGTATGAAGCAGCCAAGCGCATGGACATCCTGGCCGAATGGGCCACCAAGCCCACATTCCCGCCCAAATGCAAGGCACTGCTGGGTTATACCGGGCAGGCTGTTCTCCACCCAGTGCGCTATGTACAGGGTTTGGCCCGCGCTGCCCAGGACGGCGGGGCAAAAATCTACACTCACACCAAGGCTGAAAGAGTGGATGAGGGAGACCGGATCATTGTAACACTGGATAATGGTGCCAGAGTCCGTTGCCGGCATCTGATTCAAGCTACCCAATATCCCATCTTTGACGGACCGAACGTGTTCTATACCAGGCTGTACGCCAAACGTGACCATGCTATTGCCGTTGAAACAAAAGGTGATTGGCCGGAAGGCAGCTTTATCAATATTGGCGAGCCCGTACGCTCCATCCGCACCCATATAGAAAAGGGCAAAAAGATCATGATCCTGGTTGGCGAATCCCATGCCACCGGCAGGCAGGAGGAGACGGAAGGCTTGCCCCATGATCGCCTGATTGCCTATGCCAGCCAGCTTGTTGGGGTAGAGAGGGTGCTGGCCAGATGGTCTGCCCAAGACTACCAAACACCAGACCAGATTCCCTATATCGGGCGAATTTCAGATGGCTCCAACATATATGTTGCTACAGGTTATCGAAAATGGGGGTTATCCAGCGGTACACTGGCAGGCATGATGCTGGCTGAATTGATTGACGAAGGCCACTGCAAGTATGAGGCACTGTATTCAAGAAGCCGGCCAGATATCTCCAGCTCCCTGGGGAAGGCGGCCAGCGAAGTGCTGGCATCTGTCGGCGAACTTATCAAATCCAAGTTCGAACGAACCCATGATACGGATGATCTAAAAAAAGGCGAAGGCAGGTCTATTCGCTTCCGTGGCCAGCGGGCCGGTGTTTACCGGGATGAATACGACCATGTAACCGTGGTGGATATCACCTGTACCCATATGGGCACAGAGCTTAACTTCAACGCCGCGGAGAAAACTTGGGATTGCCCTGCCCATGGCGGCAGGTTCAAGGCGGATGGCCGGTTAATTGAAGGACCGCCCAAAGATAACCTGAAAGTTCTCTTCCAAGGCGATTTCGGGGCGTTTTTGAATGCGCTGGAAGGCGTGGAAGAACAAAGCAGCGAAGATACCGCTCCTTCGGATGGCAATGCCAGACCGCCGGAGCTGGATCGTGAGGCTGCGTTCAATGACCTGACCCCTGGACCGGGATACTTTCGATACCCAGTCCCGCCCGGCTGGGAATCGGAACAAAAACACCCCTCTTGAAAGTAAATCCATAGGAAAAGGCACCGCCTCAAACGAGACGGTGCCTTGCGTGTCAAAAAAGTGGCTATGCCACCTTTTGAGTTTTTCCCTCGCCGCACTGCACCTCGGCTATGCCTCTGTGCGGCCGCTTGCTCGGGCATGGAAGTAATTTCCTTGAAATACCTGCGAAAACCACCGCGCATGTCGCTGGTTTTCGATCACTTTGGCCCTCCAATGCCTCTCGGGAGGTTATCTTCATTCTGAGCACCGCCTCAAACGAGACGGTGCTTTGCTTTTTTTCGATTTTCAGCGGAGAGAGACCTTTCTCACAGGCCGGGCTTCAATATACCCGCGATAGCCCTGCGGCTCCAACTGGAACTTGGGACCATCATCATCTGCCCAGGTATAGCCATACAGTTCAGGTTTATAGTTGCCCATGGCCTCGCTGAGTGCATCAATGGCATCCATGAATACATCGTCGCTAAATGGCGGACCTTGAAACACCATCATCTTACAAGGAGGTAAATCCATCAATTCAAATCCCTCGGGTACCTCGCCGCTATAATCGGCGGGAACCTCCACCCCCTGGGCATATTCAGACGTGCCTTCAGTGCGGAAGCGGCTGGGCAGCCACATGCCAATGGGCTCAAACAGTGCTTCTTTCACACTGCACAATATGCCCCAAACGTCACAGCCCACTTCATCACAGTAGGCAAAATAGTTGTCTGCTTGTTTGCCCCGTTTGACAATCACTTTGCGGGCAGGCCGGTCAATCACCTGTACAAACACAAAACCGGAATTCTGCGTATTTTCCATCTTTCTTTCTCCTCTTTTCAGATAATTGTAATAGTCGTATACGGAGGATGGCAAAAACAAACGAATGGGCTTGGGGCTTTGCTGATAGCGCCTTGGGGTAATGCCGAATTCTTTGGAAAAAGCGCGGGTAAAGCCCTCATGGCTGTCAAACACAAAGTCCAGTGCCACATCCAGCACCCTTGTACGCTCATCCCGAAGCATAAGCGCCGCCTGAGTGAGCCTAAGCAACCGCATATACTCAAAAGGGCTCCGGCCGGTGAGCTCTTTGAACATGCGCGCGCTGTGAAAGGGGGAATATCCCGCTTGATAGGAAAGCTGTTTGAGTGTAATGGCTTGGGTCAGATGGGTCTTAATGTAATCCTGCATCCTTTGCACCGCCAGCACCTGCTGTCCGTTTTCCATTCGTTTGCCACCTCCTTTCGTATTGTACTTTTTAGAAGAAAGAAATTCTTGACCTGTGTTGCGATACTCTATCGCAAAATCGGCTGTGTCAATTTTATGAGTGTTGCCCTTGCTGCACTGCAAACGCGCTTTGTGCTTTTACGGTCGTTTGCTCGGACATGGTAGAACTTACTGCGAAAGCCCCGCACAAATCACCGCACATTCGCTGATTTGCAAACTCAATTGGAGACTTTGGACAAATTGCCTTTCCTCCAGAAGGGGAAACCCTGTGCGAGCCGATTTCACTTTTATTAGAATAATTTATTTTCCACCCATCCTGCAAATACATCCGTTTTCATGGTCATCCACCACCCCCACAGCCTGCAGGTAAGAATAGATGATGGTGCTGCCCACAAACGAAAATCCCCGCTTTTGAAGGTCGCGGCTGATGCGATCGGAAAGCTCTGTGCGGCAAGGGGCCTGGGTATATTCCGCCCAGTCTCCAACGACGGGCTTATAAGCCACATAGGCCCAAAGAAATTTGTCAAAGCTGCCAAACTCCTTTTGAATCTGCAAGAACAGCTTTGCGTTTTTGATGGAGGCCGCTACCTTGAGTCTGTTGCGAATGATACCGGGGTCATTGAGCAGCTCTGCGACTTTGTCATCTCCATAGGCGGCCACTTTTTCAGGGTCGAAGCCGTCGTATGCCTTGCGGTAGTTTTCCCGCTTGCGCAGCACCGTAATCCATGATAGCCCTGCCTGCGCACCTTCCAGAATCAAAAACTCAAACAACGTCCTGTCATCATGAACAGGCCTTCCCCATTCCTCATCGTGATACCTCACATATAACTCATCCGTGCCTGCCCAACCGCAGCGGTGCATGATTTTCTCCCCCTTCATATGTCAATTGACGCTCACAAGACCTGTCCTTAGCCAAATAGCATTGGAAGCACAATAGAGTATCCCACTACCAGCACGTTACTGATGCCATGAATCATCATGGCATAGACTACACTCCCTGTTTTGAAATACACCCAGCCCTGCAGAATCCCCAAAGCCAGCGTATACAAAAGCTGCGGTACATCCATATGCCGTATAAAAAAGGGATGCAGCGACCAGTTGATATGAGCCACAGAAAAAAGCACAGCGGAAATCAACACTGCCACCGGAAGTACGATCTTGCCCCTGAACAATACAAAAGCCTTGTCTGTTGCAAGCGACAAAATCACAATAGGCAGCGCCCGAAACAATAGCTCCTCGCTGGTACCGGAAAGGAGTAATTGAAACCCCAGCGTTCCCAGTACATTCGTTGCGTTTATCGGATATGGAAATACCTTATACACGCCAAGAGCATTGAAAAGAACAGCAATGATAAGCTGATACACCATCAAGCCCAATGTGACGATCAGCACAAGGCGAAGCCCCAAGCGCTTATCACCCAGCCCCAGTTTAAAATCAAGGCCAAACAAAAGGTGCAACGCGGCCATCACCAATAAAGTGAGCAGACCTTGCGCGACATGATGAACAGAAATCCAGGCGAATGCACCCAGTGGATCAATGGCCCGATAATTTGCCATATCTGCAATGCGTATGGATAATTGAGCAAAAGCTGTTTGCACAGTAAACAACAGCAATGTCGCCAGCAGCGCAAGCAGCGCCTGCATTGGTGGCGCAATCTTCCTGCTATTCAATGGCGCAATCATGATTTTATCTCCCTGCTCTTGGCACTCATAAGGTCATTCAACCATTCGCTTGCAGCAGGCGGAACACCATTTCCCATGACAGAGGCCAGAAAATCAAGGTTGCATTGGCCGCTGCTTTTCAAATGTGCCTTAATCAATTCCGCTTTGTGTGCCTTGCCCGGCATCAAGTGATACAAAACGCACCATTCTTCCAGCGCGCTAAAAGGCAGTACCTCTCCCCATACGGGCCAACGGTCGGCATAGGAGCCCTCTGTCAGCTGATGGCTGTACACCTGTCCGCCGCTTCGTATTTTGAGGCCGGCCATCATATCCACGCCTATGCCATCCACCAAGAAAGAGCGGAATATATCGGTGACAAAAGCTGTCGAAGATTTTGCTTCTTCACTTTGGCCGATGCTTAGCAGTACCGTTTCCGCTTTATATGCATCCGAAGACTCCACCAGCAGATCAATGTCATTAAATTGCTCCACAAGGCCGTTGCGATACAGCATGGCCGAACCGCCGACACAAAAGCGCACGCCGGATGCTTTCAGTGCCCTGCCTACTTTCTGAAGGGTTTTTAGCTTGAGACTTTCCACCGGTATGGGGGACACGATTGCCTTGCAAAAGCATCCGTTCACATGGTCATCTACAATGCCTGCCGCCTGAAGGTGGGCGTATACCACCGTTGCTCCCATAAAGTAAAAACCCCGTGCCTTCATATCCTCGCTAATCGCCTTGGATACCTCCGTCCAAGCCGGTACCAGGTGGTCATCTGCCACATTGTTGACCAGCGGCCGCCCGCCAAAGAAGGATAAAAGATAGGCATCAAAGCTTCCAAACGCCTTTTGCACACTACTAAACGCCTTAGCGTTTTTCAAGGCAGCACTCAGCTTTTGCCGGTTACGGATGAGCAAGGGGTTTTGCAGCATAGCCTCCATCTCGCTATCACCGAACGCGGCAACCAGCTTTGCGTCAAAGCCCGCAAAGGCTAGCCGGTATGCTTCACGGCGCTTAAGTACCGTCATCCAGGAAAGCCCCGCCTGAGCGCATTCCAGCATGAGAAATTCAAAGTGCTTTTCCTCTGAGCAAGGCCTTTTTCCCCACTCCTCATCATGATAACCTTGCAAAAGTGGATTGGATTCACACCAGGGACAGCGGATCATAACTTCATCCTTCCCCTTCCTTTACAGGCGTCTTGCCAGCAGAAAATAATGCTTGCTGTTTGTGACCTTTCCATCAAGATAGCAGTCATCTGTATGGCGCACTTTTATGATTTCAAAGCCTTTAAACAGTACAAACAGATCATCCAGATTCACATAAAAGTGCGGTACGTTTACTTCGGCGCCATCTGTTTTCATAACGGAATTTTCGTCGATAACAGGAAATCCAGCATCCTTATAGGACCACGTATCCTTGGAGCAGAGCGTCAAAAACATCTCGCCGCCAGGGGCTAGCACCCTCCGGATTTCGCTGATGATCTGTTTTACGCCAGGGGTATCCGTATGGGAAATGACATGATACGAAAACAAACAGTCAAAGGCAGCATCCGGATAGGGCAAGGACAGCATGTCCCCTGTTTTCACATCACCCAGAATGCCCTCTTCTTTCAGCCAGTCCTGCGTACTATGAACTGCCTCAGCCGATAGGTCCATGGCCGAAACGCTAAAGCCCTGCCTTGCAAAGAAAACGGTGTGACGGCCCAGTCCACACCCCAGGTCCAGCAAACGCGAGTATCCCTTTTCTTTCCATCGGCTGGCGTAATAATAGCTTTCTTCGCAAGGAATACGCCAAATGGGATTTGTCACCACGTCCCAATTCCAGGCTTTTGACCGTATCATGCTGCTTCTCCTTTTCATTGCATGTCTCTATGAACCATTCATCAATGCGTCAGGCTTCGTGACAGAGAGAACCATGCCGGGTAGAAGGCCGAAAGCACTGATCTTGCTTTTCTCCGATTATAGCATGGACTGGGATACATTTACAATGTGACCCGTCGGCAGACACATATCAGTCATGACCACCGGCTTAGCCGGTGGCTTGCACAAGCCCTATAAGGGCATGGTACGAGCAAGCGCCTATAAGGCGCACTGAAAGTCTGCCAACCGCGAACTTTCTCAGGCGGCCGCTGCTTTTTAC